>JBCCSC010000024.1:0-95317 GCA_039200705.1 Chloroflexota bacterium | reverse complement strand
CTCATTTTTACCAAATGGGATTGGTGCAATCACTTCATCGGAGCACATCAGACCTGATGGCAATGGTATTACAGTTTATGTTCATGTAGATGATTTAGAAACAGCACTTATGAAAGTTACTGAAGGTGGTGGTCAGGTCATTGTTCCAAAATCGCCACTGGGTGAAGATGGTTTCTTCGCTGTGGTGTTTGATTCAGAAGGTAACCGTGTTGGTTTTCATTCTCAGTCTTAACTGTAGATAAAATTTATCTAGCAACTAGACATCAAACGAAAGTTCGGTCTGAGTAAAATGGGGATTGTGTTATTCTGTTTGAGGTCAATGTCATCTAATCTTTACCACTCACTTGAGTTAGTGTGTGGAAACAAGATATTGCCCTTTTGACGCAAAGCATAATACCATCCTCATTAGACCTGTAATGACTTGCTTTGGTTGTGGTCATGTTGTTGCAACGTCGCCTAAACAAATAATTTGATCGACATTGTTTTTGTTTGTGTCTTCAAGTACAGCTTGCAAGGAGACAAAATTAGCTGAAAAAACCATCGCATTCTATGCTCAATGTTACAATTAGTGGTTGGTGATGTTTTTTGTCTGAATGCTGAATAATTTCAGATGTGCTATGTCTATGTTTATTGAAGATCAGATAGATATTTTCATTACAATGATTGATTAAAAGTACTCAGAAAGGTGAAAGAGGTTGAGGTACGACTTTTCAGAATTCCCTGACTTAGAAACTGATCGTCTTGTATTACGTCAAATAACAGACCAAGATGCAGATGCTATATTCGCTTTGTATAGTGACCCTGCGGTGTTGCAATTTTTGTCAATTCCACCTGTTAAGACAATTGATGAAGCCAGAGATACTATTTCATTTTTTCATGACTTGTTTCAGCAAAAAGAAGCTATTCAGTGGGGGATTCGAGCAGATGATGTACTGATAGGTATCTGTGATGCTCACACATTTGACTACGATAACCGAAAAATGGATATTGGTTTTACACTGTTACCATCTGTATGGGGCAGGGGATATGCAACAGAGGCGACACTTGCAATCATCAAATGGAGTTTTGAAGCATTCGATTTGCATCGGATACAAGCGGATTGTACTGACGGTAATATCGGCTCAGAACGTGTGTTGCTCAAGTGTGGATTTACACTAGAAGGCATTTGGCGTGAAAGTGAAATCGAATATGGACGTTTTGTCAACATCAAGCAGTTTGGTTTGCTCAGGCGTGAATTTGATATGTTGTCATGATGGGAGTTGCTCACGAAGATGTTGTGCGACCAATTCGGCGGCTGTCTTCTGCCAATTGTAGAGGGTGCGTTCAGGGACATAGGTGCGAAACCAATCGAGGGCTTCTTGTTCGGCTGGACTGAGGTCATCGCGGTAAAAGCGTGAGCTATAAGGTTTTATGCCGACAATGTAAGGAAAGTACAGCACGTTATAGTATCGCCATTCGTCGCTAGGGGCGAAGTCAATATCCGCATCTGGCTTGAGTTGCTCAATGCCTTCACGCAAAAGCGATTTTAGAGCATTGGCTCTGGCAAGGACATTATCATCAGTATCTTCGTCAATGAGGGGCAATTGCAACAGTGGACTGGATGCAAGTTTGTTTAAATCACCGTAGTGACTGAGTGCGCGACGTGTCCAGCGAATGAATTCTTGTTCGTCAATGGGTGTCAGTGGGGCAGTAGCGCGAGTGATGCCACTGGATACTGCGCGTAAATCTGCGCGTTGTTGGCGCATATCGTCTCGGCTGAGGATGAGTTGGTCGAGTATGCGCTGAATATTATCCGAGAAAATTAGTGCCACCAGCAAAGTCGTAATCACCCCAAGCAACAAGAGTAACATCGGTGCGGAGCTATCGTCTGTGATTACCATCACCATCATAATTTGTCCGCCGATGATGAACACAAGCAGACTGGCACTTGCAAAGGAACGCAGAGCATCAGTGAAGAGTGATGTGCCTTCATCATAGGCATCCAGCACACCGACGCTATAGCCCAAGCAGATGAGGTCAAGGCTGATAGCGAGAACAACCCAATCATGCGTGATGAAGTCGATAGGGAGTGCGATGAGAGCCGTTGCTAAAGCAAAGAATATCGTTGCCGTTATCAAGACAACAACAGGCGGACGCGGTACATCATCCGAGACGATTTGAAATAGGCGAAGCACCACACCGACTAAGAAAATTACAGGCAAACACAATCCAAAAAAGCGCGTCCAACCGGGCTGAATCAATGCAACGCCAAAGGTGATGATGACCAGCACAATCATCGCCAGTATCAAATGTCGATTGATTGGACGAATTGGCACATCAGGCACGAGATAGAGAATCGCGCCCATCCAAAATACGGAAGGCAACAGAATCGGTAGATACCGCCATGCAATGCTAATCGCTTGTTCCTGCACAATTAAGGACAATGCCAACGCCAGCGCATAGCTGATGAGTCCTAAACCTGCATAGCGCAAACCTGCTTTATGCCAATCGCGTCCGAGCAAATATAAGCCAAACCAAAGCATGAAGCTATAGGTCAGTATTTGGAGTAAGGGCAAGGTCATGATGAAACGGTCTTTTGTGATTGCTGTTAATTGGTGGTCAAGGTTTGTCAGCTAATGATATTTGTTTTCTCTGCTTCGTCCTAGTCTGCTTGTAAAAATTGTCTAAAAATTAATATTTTTAAAAATTGAAACATCTCAACAATTAATATCACAATACTGTGATATGCTGATGACATCATTTGATTATTGAAGATGAAAGATTTGGCATCATATGGCATTCGGAACACAACCTCATCCATCACAAAAACGTGTCACTGAGTTCATTGATAGCAATTATCGAGCGGATACAGATGTTCGCACTTATACAGCCATCACGCGTGATGTACCTTTGCCGACACAACAGCGAACATTGCGTTTGCACATTCCACAATTAATTGAACCGCTTTTGCTACTCAATCCCATAAAAATTACGATTGGGCGCGATAGTGGGGCAGACCGCTTGGATTTATCTCGGCAATATGCGAAGTTGTTGGGTGTTTCGCGTGACCATGCCAAATTGAGTTATCACGATGGGTGCTACTTCATCACCGACCTTGGGAGCACCAATGGCACGTTCTTGAATAACATGCGCCTTGAATCTTACGTAGCACATCGCCTGACGCAAAATGATGAATTGCGCTTTGGGCATTTTGTAGCGATTGTCAATTATAGCTGAGACAGTTGTGTTTTCTTGCAATTATGTCAACTGCTGATGCGACGCGACGAATTGTAGCACATCATTTTTTGGGATAATTTGCATGGTGGCACGTTGTTGTAAGATAGTAAAAGTGATGAATAAAATCACCAGAATAGTTTGCCCTGTAATCAGCAAGAGTAAACCCGTCGCGCTGGTTGCCCAACCTGGGATAGCGAGGTCAGTGTAGACGCGAATCCAGATGACCACGAGCAAACCGATAATACCAATGACCATCCCAATCAAGCTGGTAATCAAAGCACGAACAGCTAAGTGTTCTAGGAAAATTGACATAGCACTCAAGCCGTGTATCACTAAAGCGGTGAAGTTCATGCTTGATTTGCCAGCATAGCGTTGACAGCGATTGGTCTGTATGGAGTGGATGGGCAAGCGCGATACAACAATCGTCGATGCTAAATGATTCCATAACCCTGCATGATACACTAATCCATCCAAGGCAGATTGTGGAATGAGGCAGAAGTTACCAAAGTTGATGACTTTGCCTGTCAGAATGCGGAATCCAAATTTATACAAACGATAAAATACACGGAATACAAGCCCTTCGGAGCGTGTTTTGCGTTCTGCCACGATGACTGTATCAGGGATGCTATGGCTTTGTGCGATGAGACGCACAGCATCGGCAGGGCAGTCTTCGCCATCGGCATCCATGACTAATACATGGCTGTAGTCATAATGGGTGTGTAGATGTACCAAGCCAATCGCAATCGCCCGTTGATGCCCCACATTACGAACAAGACGGGTACAATATACTGCCTGAATTGATGATACGACTACATCAGGCACAACAGGAGGAATCGAGAAATCATCCACGACATGCACATCAACCACCGCATCAGATGATGCTAGCTGAGTATCGAGGTCAGCCAGCAATTGTTGAAACGGTGCCCAATCGTTCATCAAGGGCATGACAATCGCAATTTTTGGTGTTTCAGGCATTTAAGTTGCAGTCACAATCAGTTACTGATGGTCAAGTAATTATTGGCATTGGTGATGATAGACATTTCGGTAGCCGTGCTGATGAGTCCTCGGTCTTCAAAGCGTTGGGCTAAGCGACTGATAGTATTCATACGACGGTAAAAATTAGTCAAGTTACCCGTGCTAAAATCGCGCGACATGGTGCGATGGGCTTGCAAAACGAGATTACGGAAGACAGGATGTCCGCCTGTATCCCATGTGGTGACAGTGTAATTGATAGGGCTATCGGCAACAGCAAAAGTATTCCGACTATCGGCACGGCTTTGACTGTTATAAAACTGAATCACAAGTGGGTCGCCAGAGGTAGTATCATAATCAGCATGGGAACAAATATCAGCACTATCAATATCAGGACCTACTGCCGAAATTAAGGGCACATCAGGGACTTCGGTAAAAGTGTAGAAACCTTCTGCATTGGTGCAGGTGTAGCGTGCTTCAAACGTTGTGCCAAGCAAGCCCAAGAAGACTTCGACTCCTGCGACACCATTGCCAGCATCATCAACCACACGTCCTTCGACAGTGAAGGTCTGTGCGGATGTTATCCATGATGTGAGTAAGATGATAATCCCTGATAAAGTGACGTAGCGCATCCATTTTGACATTAGTTTTCTCCCTGACTGCGTATGTTGATACAGTAGCAGAAAACAATAGTTTGCGCCAATTAAGGAACTGAATTTTATAGCAATTTAGTGTTTGCAATTTCGGAAAAGTATCTGTTATCGGACACAGTGGTTTGCCAATTGTGCTATATTCAAGCCATGATAAATGTAGTCAAACGAGGGTCTTATGCCGTTGGATACTGAGATATTGCAGGCGGTCAGTTCGATTTTATCAGTGGTGATAGCAGCAGTCGCTTTGTTCACGGCAATTCGCAGTGAAGGTCGCGCCAACAAGCAATTTCAAGAGAATATTCGTCTGCAAAAAGAAGCTGATGAACGCGCTCAAAAACAATTTGAGGATAATCTGCGCCTCCAGAATGAAGTCATACAATTAGAGAACAAACCTGTGTTGACATTGGGCAGTAATTATTCGTGGAATGAACGTGGCATCACACTGACCAATGTCGGTAATGGGACGGCTGTTGTTAAGCGTATTACGTATCGCCTCGGCGAACAAGAAGACTACAATATTGTCAATTTAATTCAATTTCCAGAAGGGCGCACAGGTATCTACAGTGTCTTATTTGGCACACGACCCAATCAAGACAATTATTTAGAAGCAGGGACAACGACCACTCTATTTTTAGTCTCACGCGCGATGTACGAAGACATCCGTGAGCAGATGGCAAAGATGGATGATGAGGTTATCAAGCAGATTGTGCCTGTTAGTGATGACCAACCCATTGTCATAGATGATGCGCTGATTCAGGATGTGCTGGCAACTGTGACCGAGCAATTACAAGCCTTGAGTATCACCATTGAATACGAAGATATTTTAGGTAATCAGCAAGCGACATTGCGCCACACACCCATCAATACAACTTAGTTTCAAGTCGATGCGACCAGTGGCAAGGCAATCGTGACGCTTGTACCGACATTCAGGACACTCTCTATGTTAATTGTGCCTCCAAATTGACGGATAATTGTTTCTGAAATCGGCAAGCCTAAGCCCAAGCCTGATGTCTTACCTGATTTATCTGCACGATAAAAGCGGTTAAAGGCTTGTTCGCGTTCTTCGTCGGACATGCCAATGCCTTCATCCTTAATGGTGATGAGTGCATGGTCGTCTTCGGTGCGAGCCGTAATCGTGACTGTTCCTCCATCGTTACTGTATTTGAGGGCATTATCACCGATGAGTTCTAGGACACGCACGAAATCATTCTCCAGCACTTTGGCACGTATAGGATACTCAGGCAGTATTGCGTTAACTGTCACGGCGATGTCCGTCTCTTTGCTATGAAGGCGTGTGATGGCAATTTGTATCAATTTGTTGAGGTCGGTTGCGACTAGCGTCACTTCGGCGAGGTCACGGTCTAAGCGCGACATCAGCGTCATTGAGTCAATCAAGTCAGAAATATGGTCAACTTGACGATTGATTTTCTCTAAGCGTTCCAACCGTTTATCAGGGTCAGGTTGCCGTGCCAAAATCGACGCGGACGAATTGATAATCGATAAAGGTGTGCGGAATTCATGGGAGGCTTGAATCACAAAGTCGCTCAAAATTTGGATGCGTTCTTTTTCTAGTGCGACTGCGAACCGTTGTTTTTCTAGTTCTTTCTGCTCAGTGATGTCTACACCAAGTCCTTGATATTCGACGAGTGTGCCATCATCATCGAATAATCCTCTATCGAACCATTGTATCCAGCGTGATGTACCATCTGGATTGACTTTTTCTTCTTCGTGATAGGCGGTTGGATTATCGGCTGTAATTTGGCTTAGTTTGGCAACTGTTGCTTGGTAAATGTCGTCGTTGACAATGTCTTGCCAACGTTTGCCGATGAGTTCTGTTTCAGGAATGCCAACTAAATCAGCGTATGCTCTGTTGACAAAAGTTAGTGTTCCATCTGGGCGGTAGCGGCTAATGAGTTCGCGTTGGTCTTGCACCACTGCCCGATAGCGTGCTTCGCTCCGACGAAGTGTTTCTTCGCGTTGGTGTCGTTCAGTGACATCCACATTGAGACCGACGAAGCCCGTCACCTGTTCACGATGGTCAATTATCGGAAACATCGTGACATTAATGATACGAACGCCTTGTGTGGTACTAGCAAAGCGTTCATCAGCTTGACTGAAATCAAAGGTAATATCGCCGAGAGTGACCGTTTCGCCTCGCAGGGCACGTTTGGCAGCCTTGACTGTGGCGACTTGATGTGAGAGTTTATCGTCAAAAATGTTGAATGTATTCACCAATTGCTGGCGTGTCCGTCCAAAGATTTTGAGGTGTGCCTCATTGACATCCACGCACAAGCCTTGTGCATCAAAGACCTGAATCCCAACAGGCAGTTGCTCAATCAAATTCTGGAGTGCATTGCGTGATGTGTGCAAATCTTGAACGGCTTGTGTGCGTTCGGTGGTATCTTCGATTAAGGTTTGCACAGCTTTAATATCGCCGAACTCGTCCGTGATGGGTAACTTAGTAATTGTGAGCGACATATCATCCAAAGTTTCTGGATGCGCGATGGTGATAGTATGATTCTGAATCATTTTACTGTGGATGACAGCACGATCATCAACGACGAGTGGTGAACTTGTAAATGACTGGAATATCTCGGTTATAGGTTGTCCAATCATCTCATGATACGGACGCTTGATGATGTCTTGCAGGGCTTGATTGATAAACAAAAGCCGTCCCTCAGCATCGGCACGATAAATGAGATGGGGTAGCGTATCAACCAATGACAGGTACAAGGCTTGGCTTTTCAGGGTGTCGATAGTTGCTTTGGTGCGCTCATCGATATCATGGAACATGACAACTAAGACATCGCCATGTTTGAAATGGTGTTCGGATGTAATCGAGACTTCGCACCAAAATTGTGTCCCATCGTACCGTCGGGCACTCATTTCGCCTTGCCAATTGTGATACTGTGAGAAATTGTGTGTCTGATAATCGTCGGTCAGCAAAATCTGGATGGATTGCTGAATTAGGTCGCTATCGCTGTAGCCAAACATGGTCTTGGTGGTTTCGTTATGGTCTAAAATGATGCCTGTCTCGCGCTCAATAATCATGGCAGCAACAGGCATTCGCTTATAAACATCTAAACGGAACTGGTCTTCTAGGCGAGCATGTTCAAGCGTCTTGACTTGGGCTTCAAGGTCTGCGATGTGTGCTAATAACTCAGCCTTGCTTGTGGTGCTGTTATCAATGTGTTCCATAGAAATCATGACCGTCTCGACTTAGTTATTGGCTGATGAATTAGCTTGCAATATCGGTAATGAAACAGTGACGATTGTGCTCTCATTTTCTACACTGTGCACATCAATCGTTGCATTGTGCAAATCAAGGTAGGCTTTGACAATCGATAAGCCTAGCCCCTTGCCTTTGCCGTGTGGTGAGTTACTGGCACGGAAGAATGGCTCGAATAAGTTAGGTAAATCATCTTCGGGGATACCAATGCCTTTATCTTCAATGACAAAGATAATATGCTCGGTATCATTGCTGACAGTAAAGTGTACAGCCTTATCTTGAGGCGTGTATTTAAAAGCATTGTGCAATAAGTTGATGAGCGCGTATTGTAATAAATGGTCATCAGCATAGAAGGTCTCAATATTGGTATTGAATGTGAAGCTGGTCAGGGTGTGTTTGGCATTGGTTTCTTGCATATCATGCCAAACGCGCTCACTGAAAGTCTTCAAATTCAGGGCTTGTATCTCAAGGTCAATTGCGCTGAGGTTTGCTTGACTTAGACGCAGGATATTATCAAGTAAACTGGTCATGTGATCGACTTGCCAGAGAATTTCGTCCATCTTCTTGGAGCGATTTTCTGCATCAATTCGTTCGCCATAATGCTGAACCAAATCAACTTTGGTGCGGATGACAGACAAGGGGGTGCGGAAATCGTGCGAAGCTGTTGCGATGAAACGTTCTTTTAGGTGTAGCAAATTGCGTTCTTGCTCAAATTCCATCCGCATATGTTCTGCTTCGAGTGTTGCTGTGATGTCATTGGCGATGCTGATGATGCCATTAATCTCGTCATCTTCTCCGATGCGGGGGATAAAGTAGGTATCGAAAATATAATCATCAATTGTCATGCGGATATTGTGTTCTTTACCTGCCAGTACATCTTCAAGAATACCATCAATTGCTTCTACATAGGGTCGATATAAATCTGCAAGTGATGTGTTTTGGATAGAGTCGGCATCAAAGTCCACATTGTTGAGGGCTTGTCCTGCACTCATTTCAATCAAGCTATAGCGATTCGTTTCAATGAGGATTGCAGGCATGTTCGAGATAATATCGCGTAGGCGACGCTCGTTATTACGCAGTTCTTCTTCTGCTTGGCGACGATGCGTAATATCACGCGAGATACCCACGAGACCGTTGATGTTGTTGCCATCGTATAGGGGTAACTTGGTAGTCAACACCCAACGTTGTGAGCCATCCGACCCCACTGTGATACGTTCCTCGTTGATGAGGGTTGCGCCTTCTTGGATGACCGTATCATCATCCGTTTGGAATTGCTCGGCAAGTGAACTTGCGAAAAGGTCTTCTGCACGGCGATTCAAAATATCTTGATAGGGTAACCCTGTGGCATTGGTATGTGCGCGGTTGCTTTCGATAAAGCGACCCTCACGGTCTTTGATGAAGATGTAATCAGGAATATTATCAATCAAGGTTCGTAGCAGGTTGCGTTCTTTCCAGACAGCATTTTCTGCTAATCGGCGTTGCGTAGCTTCTAAATTGATGACTTCTGCTTGCTCATAATAACGACGGGCATTGCGATGTTGCACCCATAGTGCTAGCACGACATTGAGAAAGATGATGCTCCCAATTAATACGATGAAAGCAACTTCCTCATAAAATTGATTGAGCATTGCTTGACGGTCTCGTGTCATAGTCCAGCCTAGCCCAGATAGTTCATTCATAGCGTGGGCAGTCAAATGTGATGGTGTTTGCTCAATGATTGCCATTGTACTTGAGTCATTTTCCAAAGACGTTATTTCATCTGCATCCGTCAAGAGTTGCCCAATACGTGCTTCATCATAGGGAATCGTTGATAAAATTTGGTTATCTGTGTTATAGATGATGCCTGTGATGCTGGTATCGTTACCAAAAAACGACGCAAAGTAGCTTGGTTCAATGGCAGTCATCAAAACACCAATTAAGTTGTCATCACGGTCGCGCACTCCCCACGAAATAGGAATTATCCATTTACCACTTAGACGACTTTCGACGGGTGGTGCAAGATAAACTTGTGTCATAGTGGTGTTGGTATGCGTCAAGAAGTGCTGACGGTCACTCAAATCAAGATTGAGAGATGCTTGCTCAGGGAGTGACTCCATAACCACCATGCCATCTGCATCCGTTAAGATGATATTGTCTAGCTCTGGGAATTGTTGGACAATGCCTCGCATGAAGGCTTGTTGTTCTTGATATGTTGTATCGGCACGGATTTCGGCACCAATGACTTGCAGAGAGGTATCAACACGAGCGATTAAAGCATCTAAGTTTTCATCATAGCTATTGGCGATATTCCAGAATTCGCGTTGTTCGATGTTGCTTAATGATTGGTAGCGACTTTCTATGATTACGCCGATAACAATCGCACAGATGATAAATAAAACGCCAATAATCGCCCAAAGGGTGCGAACAGAAATTATCAAATGGCTTAACTTTGTAGGGGAAGGCTGTTTATCGATCATGCCGTTTACCAGCTATCTCATTGTCATATAATGGTTTTTAGGTGTTGTACTACTAATACAAACAATCCATCCTTCATATTATAAGAGCAGATAATCACTAGAACCCATAAGAAATCATTTTGATTGTAATTAATTATAATAATAAGGAATTTTTATCCCGCGGACTATTGGATGCTCGTCAACAAAATCGCAAATTCAAGCTATACTATGGATAACAATCTCAACTGTAATACGACGCAAGCTAGAAGGATTCTACTGTGAGTAGTCAGCAACAAACAGCATCCGTACTGGTGGTGGATGATAATCCGACAAATATCGACTTGCTCAGCAACATGCTACAACGTTTTGATCACACTGTTTACACAGCATCGAATGGTCACACTGCATTAGAGATAGTCGCGAAGAAACTGCCTGATATTGTATTGCTCGACATCAGTATGCCTGAGATGGATGGCTATGATGTGTGCCGACACATCAAAGCGGATGAAGCCACACAAGATATTCCTGTCATTTTCATCAGTGCGCTGGATGATACACAAAACATGCTTGACGGTTTTGAGGTTGGGGCAGTCGATTACATCACAAAGCCGTTCAAATATCGAGAAGTGCTTGCGCGCATCAACACACAAGTGACCCTGATGCGCCAACAACGCGAAATTCAAGCACTGCGCGAAAATGAAAAGCAACAATATGAGCGCATGGCACAACTCCAACGACAATTCATAGGTTCTGCGACACACGACCTCAAAAATCCATTGTTTGTCATTTCGGGTTATGCC
Source organism: Chloroflexota bacterium (assembly GCA_039200705.1). GTDB lineage: Bacteria > Chloroflexota > Anaerolineae > Aggregatilineales > Phototrophicaceae > JAUZRW01. Next base: position 84,012 of record JBCCSC010000024.1, on the reverse strand, counting down.
GACATGATTGAAATGCTGGGACGACAACAAGGCAATCAGCAATTGCTCAGTTTTGTTGAATCTATTCGGCGAGGTACAAACAAAATGAGCGACCTCGTTTATGATATTCTCGATTTACTCCAACTGGAATCCAAAACGCGCCTTGACCGTGAACTAGTCGATTTGCAAGATTTACTTGAAACCATCGTCCGCGATATGCAGATGCGTGCGACGAAAAAAGACATCACACTCACACTACATCCTATCGACAAATCACCAACACTCAATCTTGACCGTCGGCGCATCAACCGTGTTCTGGATAACCTCATCTCGAATGCCATAAAATATACTCCGACTGGTGGAGCAGTTGATGTTAAAACACACATCACCCAACAATCGGTGCAGATTGATATTCAAGATACAGGCTTAGGCATCCCGTCAGATGAGTTAGCAACGATTTTTGAGCCGTTCCAGCGTGTGAATACAGAAGAACACATGGCACAAGAAGGCACGGGCTTAGGCTTATCGATTGTAAAAACATTAGTCGAACAACATGGTGGTTCTATCACAGTGGAATCAACGATGGGTGAGGGGAGTTGCTTTAGCGTGACGCTCCCGAAGACCTGACCCCCTAATAATTGGGGGGTGACAGTTTTTACAATCTGGATAATATAAAAGATGTATATCGTTTTTATTTAAAAAGCGATGCCATGTAAGCCTAACAAGGTTTGCACTAAGGGAATGTCATCACGAACCCTGAATGATGAACACTCATGGTTTAAGCATACAACCCCCAACCAATATGCGATGACTTGCACAATAAATCCTAACTCTTGTGATGCCATTCCCAATTTTTTCCCACAATGACCACACCAATAAATACTCTTCGCTAACCTTTTATTGTGTATCTTCAACTTCATCCTTGGGTGAGCGCAGTAAAGTCCATTAGAGTCCAATTGTTTGCCAAAGCTCATACAAAACATGATACACTAACTGCTCTACGTATATCGTACAGAGCAGGGTGGTATCTTGAGCCAGCAATCGACTAAGTCCAAGCGCATCGCTTTATTACCTCAAATTGGTGTGTTGACGCTGACGCGCATCGCCATGAATACCAGTTTTCGCATGGTGTATCCGTTGTTGCCAATTTTCACAACTGAATTAGGCGTTGATGTAGCGACTTTTTCCATTTTGTTGACGGTTTTGCAATTGCTTGGCTTGACTGCGCCTGTGTTCGGGCAACTATCAGAACGTGAAGGCAGACGCTTCACGATGTTGTTTGGCGTGGTTACTTATACGGCTGGGATGCTTTTGGTGTTTGTCTCGCCAAATTTTGTGGGCTTTGCGAGTGCGCTGATTGTAGCATCATTGGGCAAAATCGCCTTTGACCCTGCTTTGCAAGCCTATGTTGGAGACCGTGTGCCTTATGAACGACGCGGATTTTATCTTGGCTTGCTCGAAGTGGGTTGGGCAGGGGCATATTTTATCGGTGTGCCGATTGTATCGTGGTTATTGGCAACGGCATCATGGCAAGCACCCTTCATTGCATTAGCAAGTGTGACAGGTATCTTGCTCATTGTGCTATTTTTCATGCTCGACCATGATAAACCGCTTGAGCGCAAACAGATTTCTTTCTGGCGTGGCTTGCGGATGGCGATTAATAGTCCAATGGCAATCGCAGGTTTGGCACTCGGAGCAGGTATCAGTGGCGCGAATCAATTGGTATCAGTCGTCTTTGGTTTGTGGATAGCGGATTCATTCGGCATTCAGTTGACAGCATTAGCAATTGCTTCGACTGTCATTGGCATCTCCGAATTGAGTGGTGAAGGCATCGTGACGATATTGTCAGACCGTTTTGGCAAACGTCGCATGATTATCTTATCAATTCTTGGCAATATCGTCGTGTGCTTGTTGTTGCCTTTTGCCAATATTACTTTGACGATAGCCCTCATTGGCTTATTTTGCTTTTACCTCACGTTTGAAATTGCGCTGGTTGCGACAATTCCACTGGCATCGGAATTGAATCCAGATGCACGAGGCATGTATCTGACGATTTTTGTGAGTGCGGTCACGCTCGGGCGCACGATTGCCACGCCCTTATCGACCACTATTTATGATTTCGGCTTGCTGGCGAATACGATTGGGGCGATTGGCTTTAATCTGATTGCACTGATTGCCGTCTGGCGATTTATCCGTGTGCAGTAGTGATTAAGCATTCTCTTGGATGTAAGCCAGTGCAGAATCTTCATCAGGGAAGAAGACAATGGGTTGCCCTGACATATGAGATGCCATCTGAGCTAAAATTTTAGCAATAGCCTGCAATCCAATGACAGTAATCAAACCGAGATTATCTTGTTTCGGTAATTCTGATTTGACGAAGTGTAATGGGGCTTGCGTTGGGATTGATGGCACACCTCGAATATCGAATAAGATATGAACTGGCTCAGGGCATGGTTCTATTGCTTCTTTGATGGCGAAAAAGCATTGTGATAGATCACTGGCACGTAATGGCTTTTGCCACTCTGATTTTAGGATATTGCTTGTAATCCACTCTTGTTGTGTTGCCATGATATTGTCCCTCAGCTATTTGTCTTGATGTCAGCTTAGCACGAGAGTGAATTGTTTAAACGTTAAGAAATTTATTTTTGTAAACTTTTTATTAATTGAATGTGGCTCATCGCTTCTCGACCACTTGCACAGTTTGACGCAATTTCACCAGACTATTCGGCGAATAGTAGCCTTTGCTGAGTGACACGAGCGGATAAATCCATGTATCGCGCCCGACGACACATCCAGGATTCATGACCGCGTTGCATCCTGTTTGCACATTATCTCCAAAAATCACTCCGAATTTTGCCAGTTCAGTATCGTAAACTGTGCCATCAATGGTGAGGTGAATCGTACTGCGTTTGCCTGTCACGGGGTCTTTAGTGGAATTCACGGGTAGGTTCGATAATTTTGTCCCTGCGCCGAGATTAACATTGCGTCCGAGAATGCTGTCACCGACATAGGCGAAATGAGGCGCGTGAGCATTTTCCAGCAGAACACTGTGTTTGACCTCGCTGGCATGTCCGACAATGGCTTTATCTGCGACAAGAACATCACTGCGGATGAACGCACCTTGACGAATCTCGCAATGGTTGCCGATGACTGTTGGACCTTGAATGTAGCAATGTGGGGCAATTGTCGTGCCTTCGCCGATATAAACATCGCCTTCAATCACCACTGTCGGATGTACCTCGATTTGCTCACTATTGGGGGCGTAATCACCAGCCAGCAAGTCACGGATATAGCCTGAAATATTATCGATGGCTTGCCAGACGTATTCAGTATCATCAAACAATGCGGTGTGTGTGGTTTGGTCAAAATCAAAAAAATCGTGTGGGAAGAGCATGTGGACACAATCTCCTGTAGTGGTGGATTAGAATGTGCTCAGTATAAGGGATTATTTCTCGTTAAGGTATAGAGTAGATTATTTCAATACGGGAGAATTTATAAATAAAGGGCGAGCCTGACAAGCAAATGCCAGACTCATTATCTTTAGGATAACAGCAATGTGATTGCACCTGTGATGAGTGCAATACCAATCGCTCCTATCAAGGCATAGAAGGGTGATGTCTCGCCATCTTTGAGATGTCTGATACTATCGACCAATCCTGCTAGTACGAATACAGCACCAATTGTGCCAACGATGTAAAGCAAAAGGGTTAGCCTTTCTTTACATAGGCGTATGGCAACTCCATGATATAATGATAGTCCTGTAGGTCGGGGAGTTACCATACTCGGATACTATCGCGCCGACCTCGAACCCGAGCGCAGCCAAAGGAAGAGCCAGTGGTCACGCTCAATTGATAAGGTATCGGTTCATCTGCGCGGCAACGGAGATAGCTTGATACCTTATTTCAATTATTCCACTCTCCAGCGATGCTTCTTAAATCGCTAGAATGAATGGATTAACTGATAAATTTTGAACAGGTTCGGGAACGCAAAAGCCAGCGATAAGGTATAGATACCGACTCTCGAATAACACATAAAACACTGTGTATTCCAGAACCTGCATCTGAGTCCTATCACTGGCTTAGAGATTTTTTAGTTGCCGATTTGAAACCAACGATGTATCAGATTATTTTGTTATGAAATTTTCGACTTAGGTTGTTCTCACCCACCAACTAGACCTTGGCAACTGATTAGCCTAGTAAGTGGAGTCCTTACCTATTTGTTTGTGCACTTACATAATACTATGAATGTGTGTTTTGTACAATGATAGATGTGTGCCGAAGTACGTTGCCTAATCTTCAAAACATTGGTTTGCAAAAGTATCAGGCACAACTTCGATAACAAAAAATCAGTCAACATAGACTGATTTTTTCGTATCCTTTGAGATTTCTCAGCAAAAATTGTGATTACTCCACCCACGCATCAAATGCTTTGGTCTGTAAGAGGGTGAATTGTACACCTGATGGTGCAGAGCAGAGTTTCAGTTTGCCGATGCTTTCGCTATCTGTGCCGAAAACCACTGTGCCCCCATTATCACTGACTTTGTTGGCTGTGCTATCTAAATCATCAACGTGGATATAATTCATCCAATGGGGGTCAATGCCTGTCCAGTCCTCTGTCATTTGAAGGATACCGCCTGCGTTGCGCTCACCATTTTTGAGCATCCAATAGCCTGATTCATAGTCGTCTAGTTTGGTTGCCTCCCAAGCGAGTAAGGCTGTGTAAAAATCGACTGCTTTTTGTCCTTCCCAGACTGTAATCTCATTCCAGACCATTGCGCCATCTTCGTTGATGCGTTCTGCGCCAATCATTTTGTTGGCTTGCCAGAAGCCTGTTTTCAAACCAGCAGGGTCTTCGATGACGGCTGTCCGACCTGCATCGCCAGACTCGCGCACAGGGGAGACAATCGTTGCGCCGAGTGCTTGCGCTTGATGCACAATTGCGTCAATATCATCAACAGTAATGTATGCGATCTATTGCGATTTGACCCCGTCAGCACGCATTGCATCAGGCATTCTGCCAAAGCCAGCGACAGTATCGCCTTCTTTTTTGAAGAGACAATACACCTCACCGAACATCTCCACATCCCAGCCAAACACTGTTTGATAAAAATCACGGTCTGCTTCAAATTGTGTCGAAATACCATCCATCCATGAGATTGTTCCGTGTGGATATTTTGTAACTTTGACCATTTTTGCTCACCTCCTGATAAATAGAACTAATGTTCATATAATAGAATGGTTTGATGATTGAGTCAATCAATCCTCAGAAAAATTAGCCACGAAGTCTCGAAGAACACAAAGAATTTTTATCTTATCTTGGCGTTCTCTGTGCCTTGGCGGTAATTATTGTTTTAATAATCGGTTTGCACATCGACACTATCCATGCCATAATGTGCTTAACATGTCTGCATATCAGAGTGCCAGCCGATTAGACCAATCGCTACTTGGCTGACGTTGTGATATACAGGCATGTGAACTGCATCCCATAAAACAATCGGCATATTTGCATCAGCGGACAATATATTGGTGTTCTAAAAATTAATTGGATACCCTTGTTTCGATTGGGCATAACACGTCATGCCCCTACACCTAACAAAATTAGTATTTGTAGGGGTTTGGTGTGCCAAATCCATTGCGATAGTATCGCCCAATTATTTCTCGAATTTGTCCGACAAAGTAAATTGATATTGAACAACACATTTTGAAGGAAACACACAAATGAAACTGACATTTCTCGGTGGGGCAGATGAGGTCGGCGCGAGTTGTACGCTGATTGAAATCGCTGGTAAGAAACTCTTAGTTGATGCGGGCATTCGTATTTCGCCGAAATCCAACAGAGGCATCGCCAACGACCAATTGCCTGATTTACAAGCGATTACGGAAATTGGCGGACCTGATTACATCCTCGTGACGCACGCTCATACTGACCACACAGGCGCACTTGCTCTCGTGATGGAACAATACCCGTACACACCTGTCATCATGACGCGCCCAACCGAAGCCCTGACGCGCGTCCTTCAAAAAGATGCGCTCAAAATTATGAGTAGCAATCAAGAGCAAGAAGGCGAGTTGCCCTTGTTCGATGAAATCAGTGTCAATCGCTTGATGGATGCGATTCAGTTGGTGGAATTCAATCAGCCGATTAAATTGGGCGAAGGCTTACAGGTCACCTATCATGTGGCAGGGCATATCGCAGGGGCAGCGATGCTTGTCCTTGAAAGCACCGAAGGCACGTTGGTGATGTCGGGTGATATTAGTCGTAGTCCACAACGGACAGTCAAAAGTGTCGAAGTGCCACGCATCAAAGCGGATGCACTCGTTCTCGAAAGTACCTATGGTGGACGCTTGCACGCCAACCGTGTCGCAGAAGAAAAACGCTTGATTCAGAACCTCAAACGCATCACCGAACGGGGTGGCAAAGTCTTGATTCCTGCCTTTGCACTCGGACGTTCACAAGAATTGGTGCAGATTATCCATGCTTTCGCAGATGAACTCGATGTGCCTGTCTACGTCGATGGTATGGTGCGTAGTGTCTGTGATGCCTATGCACGTTTTGCTGATTTATTGCCCGAAAAAACAGTCAGAGCAGCAGGAGGTGAGCATCTCTTTTTTAGAGGGCGTGTGAAACCTGTCCGTTCGCGTGACCAGCGCAGTGTCGTCGCTACGAGCCTTGACCCTGTGATTGTGATTGCTAGTTCAGGGATGCTGACAGGGGGCGCATCAGTCTTTTACGCGAAGCACTTCGCCCCTGATGAACGCAATGCGATTTTGCTGACAGGCTATCAAGATGAAGAATCACCAGGACGCTTCATGCAGAATATCATGCGGAAGAAAGAACAAGGCGAAACGCCTACGCTACGTCTCGGCAATGAGCAAGTGAAGTTACGGTGCGAGATTGATACCTATTCACTATCCGCGCATGGTGATGAAAGCGAACTCATCAGTGTGGCAGAAGCCTTTGGCGCAAGTCAGATTATGTTGGTGCATGGTGATGAAGGCGCACGTCACAGCTTGGCGACAGGCTTGCGTCAACGGCAAAAAGTCGTGATTACACCACGCATCGGCACAACGCGCGAATTTTCGTTCAAGGAGAAGCCTTGGGCAATTGGTAACCTCAAAGCAGGGTCGCACACAGGCGATGTTGATCTCGCTCGTTTATGGGATTCAGTCAAGGCACAGTCAGGTAGTTATTATAGTTCACGTGAATTGGCACAGGTCTGGTGGGGCGATGGCAACCGTGCCGAAGCGATGAAAGACCGTCTATCACAGCAAGATAATATCTATTTTGCAGCCGATTGGCGCAACAAGAGCACCTTCTTGATTCGCACTGAAGAACAAGTGAATCGTGCTCAACGCCAACGCGCTATCATGCTAGCGAATCCTGATATTGTCGGCAAGTTGATTGTTTTACGTAATAGCAATGACCAACCGCGTTTAGGTGTGGTCAAATCTGCTGATATTGATAGCTTTGATGCCACTGTACAAAATGCGAAAGGCACACATTATCCTGCGGATGCTTTGCTGTGGATTGTGGGTGATTGGCGAGGTGTTGATGGTGTGCAAGGCAGTATGCGGACGCAATTGGCGGCTTTGCTCAAGAATGCACGCGCTCATATGGATGCGATTATCCCGTTCAGTATGCGTCAGCACTTGGTTGATAACGAATTGACGATTTTACCTGAGCAATTGCTCCCTGACCCTGAGGATATGCCTGATGGCGTTGACCAACAGACAGCGATTACCTCGATTGTGTTGGCATTGGCAAAAGATGGTGCGACCCTTGAACAAGATGGTCTCAAGCCGAATCGTGCGCGTGAAGATGGTCCACTGGAGCAAAACGAAGCCCGTGAATTGGCATTATCACTGTTCCCAGAAGAAGCCAATCTTCGCAAAGTGGGGATGGATATGCACCGTGTGCGGTTGCTACTCTCATTTGATTTTCCGCAAGCTGCTGAACGCCTCTATGGTGACCTCATCGAAGATTTGATTGAGCAATCAGGGTGGGATGTACAAATTAAGCCACAGGTCAATCAACAGGCACTCTCGGTTGCGCTGGATAATTTGTTGCCAGCCGACGCGCATATCACCAAAGGTCCGTCTTATTATATGGATAAACGCGCTGTCGAAGCCGAAGTATCAGGCGTGGACGAAGACGACATCCGTGATATTGAGAGTGACTATTTTCGCATCACGGACTTCAAACTCAGTTTGTCGATTAAGCGTGATTTGGAAACTCCTAAAATTGAGGATATTCAACTGAAATCTGGTGAGAAGATGGAAATTAATCAAGCCTACGCACTGGTTCGCAATCAGCTTGAACCAAAAGGTTTATACAAAGCTGGACTGAAGCACGGTAAAATTGTCTTGACCTTCATCACCCCTCAAGTTGGAGAGCGTCACACAGATGACATCAAGAATTTATCGCAAGTGACAGGCTATAAAATGGATGTGCATCCGCATCCGAACCAAGCGAAAATGGGCGAGATTATGCGCCGATTGGCACACGAGGCAGGTTGGAACATCACCAAAGGACCAGGTATTCATATTCAGGATGCGCTGATTAGTGTTTCTCTGCTCAACGAGCCTGATGATGCGACCTTTGAGCGTGTCGCTGACCAATTGCGCGAGGCAACGGGCTATCAGCTTGAGGTGAATTTTTAGGTTCTCGTGCCTAGTTGCTCGTTTGTGAAAGAATAATTTGATATCGTTTACATAAAAGGCATGACACGTCATGCCCCTACAAGTGATGATATTGTCGTATTTCTCGAATTGTCAAAATTGAACGAGTGAAATGAATTTCAAGCATGGCTTTAGCTCTTGCCTTGAGTCGGGAGCGATGAATTTGTTCTCTTCCATACTTTCATTCTTGAACTCTTTGCGTTGTGTTTTTAACTTAACAAAAAATGGGATGAGCGCGTTGCCCATCCCATCGACAGTCTTATCAATTAGTGTTTGTCAGTTAGTTCAGCAAGCCATTTTGTGCACTGAAAATAACTGATTCGACCAATTCGATTGCGAGACCGACCAAACGCGAGCCATCTGCATTAGAGAGTTGACCTGTGGCAGTCAAGAAGTAGACGCGATTGACGAAGCCGATGATTTCATCGAATGCACCAGCAAAATCGTTGTTTCGCAAGTCTGCTTCAAGGTTGTTCAAGCGTTGAACCAAGATGAATTCTTGCACGCGACGCAAGTCCAGTTCATCGGTAATCACGCTACGGATGTAGTCGATTGCATCGTAGGATGAAATCACATTGAGTGAGATGGTATAGGATGATGCGCCACCATCTTTATCCGAGACTGTGCCGACGAGGTCAACCATTTGGATAGCGGTGTAGTCACAGATGTAGCCGTTTGCGACAAATTCTGTGCCTTGTATGCCGTTGCCACATTGGACATCAAGCACCAGGCTTTCTTGGTCAACTGGGCTGGAATCTTGAACATTGCTGAAGGCGACGGATGCGCTTGTGCCGACGAAGACTGGACGGTCTTGTGGGGTTTCGAGGCGCACGAGGTCAGCCGTTGGTGCAACGTTGAAGATGGTCAGTTCAAACGATTCACTGACAACATCGGCTTTGCCATCGTCTGCAAAAATCGTGACGGTGATTGGCTCTGGCAAGTTATCAACGGTTGGGATGCTCAATTGATAGATGTCAGTGCTACCGAAGCGTTCAATTGTACCAGCCGAACTGGTGACGGTTAGCTCATCGCCATCGGCATCGGTAATGGTCACATCCAAGAACAGTGTCAGACCTTCTGCGATTTCTTGGTCAGCAATTTCTGTAATGACTGGCGCATCATTTTCTGCGTTCAGTGTGATACCAATCACGAGTGGATCGTGGTCGGAGGCACGTTCTGGAATGGTCGCATCAAACAATTGCAAGCGTAAATCAGTGCCGAAATCCAAGTTGTAGTCAATCAAATCAGGTTCATCAGCATTGACATGCCATTCGGCTGCACCATCGGTTTGTAGCAACATTGAGGTTGAAACAAAGCCATGATCGAGTGCCCCTGCTTGACCATCAAACACGAAGGAGTAAGGTTGACCTGATACGAATACATCGAGAACATTGGAGAAACCGTTGGCTTCCAATGTTGTAATTGGTGTTTCTTCGAGGTAGGCATTGAAATCACCGATGAGCATGATGTCTTCGTCATCACTACCTGTTGGGTTGGTATCCAACCAGCTTAGAATCGCTTGTGATGCGCGTGTACGGGTGTCATTCCAGTTGCCAGCACCGTCATTTTGGTCGGCATCTGCGCCTGAGCCTGTACCACCTTTAGATTTGTAGTGGTTGTTGACGATGGTCACTTCACCACCTGTGCTGAGGTCTTCAAAAGTAACAGCCAGTGGCGCACGATTGGTATTTTCACCATCAAACAATGGTGCAGTGAAACCAACTGTTCCAGCAAGGCTATCATCGAGAACTGCAGGGCTTGTGCCATCTGCAATGCCAACTGTGGTAATGTCATAGATGAAGCCGACTTTGATAGCATCGGTGCTAATCACGCCAGCATCAACGAAATCATAGACACGGCTACTGCCTTGATTGGCAAGTTCTGCATTGAGCGCATCCACGAGTGCTTCTAGCACAGGGTCAACGCCATCACCAGCAGGGCTAGCGGCTGGGTTATTTTCAACTTCGACTAGACCGACAATATCCGCATCCAATTCGATGAGGGCTGTCAAAGTCTTTGCGAGTTGACGGTCAAATTCAGCTTGGCTATCTGCACCACGACACCCGATGTTGCTCGGACCACAGAGATTACCATTTTCATCAATGGTGGTGAAGAAGTTGAGAACGTTGAAGCTAGCAACGCGCAAGTTGCCGTCTACAACAGGGGCATCCACACGCGGATTAGCATCAACATAAGTGGCTGTTGGCGATGCAATGCGATATTCGCTGAATGCGAAACGCACAACACCTGTCAGATTTTGTAATTCTGCCCCCATGCGATATTCATCAGTGTTCGTATCGAATGGATTGTTTTGCCCAGCAGGGGCGAAGAGTGGGTCGTTATTTTGACCATCTAAGCCATCATCCAGCAAAACGCTACGGGCAGCGACTTCTTCTTGGTAAGCTGCAAATCCTGTTGCGTCAGGGGTGTTGGTGTTGGTGTATTGGAAGAGACGACCATCAAAACTCGCACGTGCTTCGCCAAAGCGGTCAAGATTGAACAATTCAGTGAGGGTCAATGGTGCGGTGAAGGTGACCAACATACCTTCGTATTGCTCGTAATCACCACCAGCAACAGGTGCGCTGATGAGAGCAGGTGCGTAATCGACATTGAGGGTTGCTGTGCCGATAATTTCTAGACTATCGAGGAATGCAAGGCGTGTTTGACCAAAGCGTTCGCTAGCTTCACCTGTAATGCGGACAACATCGCCGACGTTGACATCAGGTGCGGTGAATTGGAATTCATCAATGAAGAGACCTTCGGATGTGAGTGGGTCAGCATCTTGGTCAGCGAGTTCTTCTTGAACGTAAAAACCGCCTAAGTTTTGGCTATCATCGGCATCGCCATTTTGGAAATCACCAACAACGACAGCTTCGATGATGACAGTTGTGCCATCAAGTGGTGTTGTATCGCCTGAGCCTTGAACCTCGTGAATTTTGACGAGTTCTGTGGGTGGTGGGACATCGCAATCGTCGCCATCAACGGTTTGATTGGTATTGACTGCACCACGTGTTTCGGCTTGGGCTGATTGCCAGACGAGACCAACGCCTGTATCGAGGTCACCAGCCAATTGCAATGAGAAGCCAATCGGTGTGCTACTACCTTCGCTCACGCCAACATCGGTGCTTTCGACACCATCCGCAGGACCACCAACGGCAATGAATGTACCTTCATAGCTCAAAAATTCAATGAGAACACCATCATTATCAAGTGCGATACCATCAGGCGCACCATTTTGGATGCCTGATTGGTCAACGACGACGAAGCCCCAACCGTTACATTGGTCAGCGACGATACCACTGAGTGCAACAGTTGCGTATGAGCTACCACCATTACCATTGTAGAAGGTCAGGCTGTAGCCATCGAGGTTTGTGCCAGCGACGGCAGCGATTTCTACAAATTCGCCTTCGTCGCCACCATCATTATCATAGTGGAATTCGTTAATGCGAACGCTTGTATCAGCAGGAGGTGGTGTATCACAAGCATCGCCAGCAACAGTTTGATTTGCATTGACTGCACCGCGTGTTTCGGCTTGAGCATCTTGCCAGACGAGACCATTGCCTGTGCTGAGGTCACCCGCCAATTGTAACGAGAAACCGATAGGTGTGTCATTCGGTTCAGTGACACCAACATCGGTACTTTCGACACCATCCGCAGGACCACCATCAGCGGTGAATGTGCCTTCGTAACTCAGAAATTCGACGAGTGTCCCATCATTGACGAGAGCGATACCATCAGGGCTACCATTTTGGATGCCTGATTGGTCAACGACGACGAAACCCCAACCATTACATTGGTCAGCGACGACACCTGCTAAATCAACAGTTGCATATGAGCTACCGCCATTGCCGTTATAAAAGACTAATTGATAGTCATCGAGATTTGTACCCGCTACGGCAGCGATTTCGACAAATTCACCTTCATCACCACCTGTATTATCGTAGTGGAATTCGTTGATGCGGACATTGGCTGGCGGTGGTGTACCCCCATCACAATCTTGCCCTGTATTGACTGCACCTTTGGTTTCGGCTTGTTCTGTTTGGAATGCGCCAATATCGCCAATTGCGCCGCTACGTTGTAGCGAGAAACCGACAGGGGTACTGCTGGATTCGCTCACACCAATATCGGTGCTGGTTAATCCAACCGCAGGACCTGATGCAGCTTCAAATGAGCCTTCGTAGCTGATGAATTCCAGCACAGCATCATTTGCATCAACCACAGCGATACCATCAGGTGCACCGTTTTGGATGCCATTGGCAGGGAAGTCGAGGACAATGAAGCCCAAGCCAGCACATTCATCGGTGACTGTCTCGCCAGTGAGGTCGATTGTGTCGTATGGTGAGCGTTGGCTACTACTACCGTTGTAAAGGACAACACTATAGCCTGTGAGGTCAATGCCAGCCGTTGCAGCGATTTCAATGAATTCGCCTTCGTCTGTGCCGTCATTGTCATAATGGAATTCGTTAACAAATACTTGGGTGGTCGTTTGCGCTTGGATTGCAAACACACCTAACATCAGTATGGGAAGTACCCACACCATTCTCAAGAGTTTTTTCATCTAATGTCTACCCCGATTGTATTTATATGAAAAAATGGCGATTGACTGTGTCGTGGTGCAAGGTCGTCGTCTTACCCTATGACTTCGATTGCATTAAACAATAAATTGTGTGCGACACGAATCAGCACCAATGTAAGATTACATCACAAACGGCTTAAAGGCTATAGAATAGTCCTAAACTATAAACGATTCTTAACACGGTGTAAGATAGGCTAGCTCTCTAAGCAGGTTACAGGACGGCGTGTATTGCTATCGGCATTGAGGTCGATACCAAAATAGGGTGATGGGTCAAGTGTATTTTCGAGGATGGCTTCGTTACGGAAACTGCCATCATCATCGCTGGTGACAATACTCATATGCAGATGAACCGCGACAGGGAATGGTGGATTATATGTCCCTTGATAGCCGATTAGCGTGCCTTGTGTAATCGGTACGCTGAATGTGCCTTTAGGATAATCATCAACGATGAAATTTTTGCTACCATCGCGTGATGCCATGTGCGTGTAGTATGTCCAGATTGTGCGACCTGCTTGCAAGGGGTCATCATGGCGGATAATGACTGTGCTTTCCCAATTGTCGAGGCGTGTCAGCCAACCATCGTAAGCAGCATAAATGGGTGTTGTGCCTTCGGCTTGTCCTGCAAAAATATCAATGCCTGTATGTCGGCGGATAGGGGTATAAGGGGCAGCATCATCACGCCACAATAAGCCGATGAACCCATCCGATGGAATGATGAAGGGGGCATCAGGGCATTGTGTGAATGCTGGTGTATTCAAGTCAGGATTGGCTTGCGGATTAGTCAAAAATTGGCGGATGGTCGTGTTGCTATCGCTACGGAAAAATATCCAATACCCTGCGAACACGACACCAGCTACCAACACAAGTCCCACCAAGGACACGATTACACTTATCATCCGACGACAATTCACTCGCTAAGCCTCATAAAAGTCAAATTACTGTATCGGAAAAAGCCTAACGCAAAGGTGCAAAGGATGGAAGGCGCAAAGAAAAATCGTTGGGATTAGTATAATTATTCTTCATCCAATGTGATTTGAAAAGCATCCAATTCGTCTGTGGTGAGGTTACGCTGATAGCGATTGGTCGTCATCCAGTTGATGAGCGCATCAACAGAGACACGCCAGCCAATCACACTACCATCGGCGGAGGCGGTGTAGGCGATGTTGCCATCTGCTGATAGGGACGCATCGAATATTTGCCCTGTGTGCCCTCGAAACTCGCGGATGAGGTCACCTGTTGCCATATCCCAATAACGCATCGTGTTATCGTCGGATGCTGACAGCACATAACGACTATCACCTGTAACTGTGACATCTGTGACAGCTTCTAAATGTCCCATGTAGGCTTGTAGCTGTGTTCCTGTGGCAACATCCCAACGGCGGACACTGCGGTCTTGTGAACCTGATAAGAGAAATGCGCCATCGCTAGTAAATTCCAGTGTGAGCAAATCGTCTGTATGCCCCGTGAGGCGACGAATTTCTTCGCCTGTAGTGCTATCCCATAAGATGATAACGCCGTTGTTCAAGCCTGTAGCGATGATGCTATCGTCAGGGCTGATGGCGAGACTGCGTGCTGAAATTTCCGCGCCAAAGTTTTCGAGGCTGAGTGCGATTTCTAGCGATTCATAATCCCATAGGAGCACACGCCTATCCCCAGCCGATAAGACCTGACTGCCATCCGAGGTCATTTCAATATCGTAGACACTGCCTGTATGTTGCTCAAATTGGCGTAGGGGTTGCCTTGCATCCAACAACCAAATACGCACTGTGCTATCGCGCGAGGCGGATAAGAAGGTGCTACCATTGCGATGAAACTCCAGTTCAGTGACATTCCCAGAATGCCCTGTGAAGCGATTCAGAATGATGCCTGATGTTGTATCCCATAAGACGATGCTGGTATCACCTTGTGGTTGGTCTTCAAGTAGTAGGCTACCACCGCCACTGAGTAGACGTTGACTATCGTGGTCGTAATCGACACTGTAGACGCTACTATCGTGTCCGTTCAGTTGTTGGATGCGGTCTGTTGTGTTAATTATGTCCCAGATGAGGGTTTCACCAGCGATACAACTATTTTGCCGTTGTGTGCCACAACTGGCTGTTAGCACTTGGCGACCATCGGCTGTGAAGATAGCATCGTTGATGATTTCTGTGTGTCCCAAGAAGTTAAGGCGTTCGCGCCCTGAGAGGGGATCCCATATCAGAATTTCACCACGTATACATGTCCGTTCAATATCGCGTTCGGCACAACTGGTGGAAACAATCGAACGGTCAGTGGGACTAAATGCGACACTTGTCACTTCATCATTATGACCGATGAGGCGTGAGACAATCGCACCTGTTTCGACATCCCAAATAATTACCACACGGTCAAAGCCACCTGAAACAATTTGTCGTCCACTGGTGGAAAAATCAACAGATTGCACTGAATCGCTGTGTCCACTGAGTGTGCGAATCATCTGACCTGTTGCCACATCCCAAAGGATTAAGGTAGTATCACGACTAGCAGATATGAGTGAATCACCTTGAGGTGAGTAGACAACACTCCGTACAGAATCGCTATGCCCTGTGAGTTGATTGACTATCTCGCCTGTGATGGCATCCCACAAAATGATGCTATCATCGCCTGAACTAGTTGCAATTTGTGTGCTATCAGGTGCATAATCAACCCCTGTAATGGGTCCTCTGTGTCCGCGCAATTGCAGAATTTCTGTGCCTGTTTCCACATCCCAAACAATGCCGAGTCCATCGTTGGCGACACTCACTAATTGGCGGTTATCTGGGCTAAAGGCTAAGTCCGAGATAATGCCTCGATGCCCTGTGAGTTGATGCACGACGCTCTGCGTATCTCCATCCCACAAAATCACGGTCAAATCTTCTGAGCCTGTAGCAATCCAGCGACCATCTGCGCTGATGGCAAGTGCTGTGACTGTATCCGTGTGATTTTCTAAGCGTCCGCGCAATTGGGAAGCATACACGGCAGGGTAGAGTTCGCTCTGAACGGCGGGGGATAAATTTGTAGTGTTGCTGACAATATTAAGCAGACTGACTGCTAAGCCACTATCACCATCTGTGATTGCTTGTTGCGCGATGCTAATCAGGTTGAAATTTTGGATTTCATTGGCGCGTGCATCAGCAGCGAGGGCATTGGCATCACTGGTGGCGCGTGCACTGATGGCATTGGCACTTTCTTCTTGTGCGATTTGGCGTTGTAAGACCGCCACGATGGTTAAAGCAAGGGTGATGAGAAATGCGACAGCCATGACCCAAGACACAAGACGTGAACGACGGAGGTCACGTTGTTCTAATTCGCGCTCACGGGCTTGTCGCTGTTCTTCGAGTTTGTCTTGCGCTTGTTTTTCGGCAATGCTGGCATCGAGATAGGCACGTTCTTGTTCATTAATAGCCACAGAGGTATTTGTAAGCCACTGTTGATATTGCGCTAAGCGTTCATCGTAGAGCAAGTAGCCTTCTTGTTGCCCATTATCGACCCATTCTTGAGAAGCACTTGCTAATGAGCGTTGTAGACGCACATCGTTACGACTCTCGTCTAACCACTTTTTGAGGTCATCCCATCGCTTAATCAAGGCTTCATGAGCGATTTCGACAGTTGGTACACGGGTCGCAGGGTCACGGTCAAAGGTAAGAAGGCGATATGAGCCAAAAATATTGAGAATTTTTTCAATCTGCTGACGGTCATCGCCTAAGTTGAGCAATTCGGAGCGTTGCACCCGTCGGCGTGTATCTTCTGTACCTTCACCTAATGTGACGAGACGTAAGAATATCTGGCGTGTCAATTGTCGCTGGACGACTAGCAAATCATCGTAAACATCTTGGGCGCGTTTGGCAATTGACCCCAACACACCTCCTGAATCGACATAAGAATCAAGCGTGAGGCGATTACTATCGCGTCGTTCAAATAATTCGGTCAGGGTGTATTGTAAGAGTGGCAATGCTCCAGGTTCATCGCGTACATCGGCGATTATTGCTGCGATTAAGTCACGATCTACAATGATATTGGCATTGTCGGCAGGTCCTGTAATTGCCCATTCAATCTCTTGTGCTGTCAGTGGTAAGACAACTTGTGTACGGGCTTGTAATAAATCGCCAATGCCATCATATAAGAGAGGCTTATCGAAAAAATCAGCGCGAATGGTCACGATGATGACGATATTGTGAGCATGGCGAACCGTATAATTGAGCAAATTCAGCAGATGTAAGCGCATGGATTCGTCGTCACTGAGGGTGAAGACTTCTTCAAATTGGTCAATGAACAAGAGCAAATGACCATCATCTGTATCCTGTAGCAGTTGTTGATTTGCCCAAATAAGGGCTTTTTCGTCAGTGCGGAGACGATGCTCTAAATCAGACAATGGCGTAGAGGCTAAACTGAGCAAACCACTGGCTAAATTACTGATGGGGTCATCATCAGGTAGCATGTCGATGATGAACCAATTCTGCGTGTCGCCGACAGCCCCCAAGCGCATTTGTGGGATAAGCCCTGCACGCACGACACTCGATTTGCCACTACCACTTGGTCCGACGACAGCCAAAAAATTCGCTAAGTTGGCATTTTGATTGAGTCGCTCGACCAAACGCTCGATGAGGTCATCACGTCCGAAGAAATCTTGTGCATCGGATTCACTGAACGGACGCAAGCCTTTGTATGGATTATCCACAATTTTGAAGACTTCAGCCGTTTCGATGATGTCTATCGGTGCTGTGTTGTCTATCCCTGCAACTTGACGAAATGCACGGGCAAAATCACGCACCGATGGATAACGGTCTTCTGGGTCTTTGGCACAGGCACGCTCTAGCACATGGTCAACCACTTCTGGCAGATGCGAAACATAATTATGGACACTTGGGAACAATTCGCTCAAGTGCATGTTGAGCATTGCAGGTGCAGACGGCGACTGATAGGGGAGGTGTCCTGTGAGCATCTCAAAGACCATGATACCAAGGCTATAAACATCGCTCGTATTATGAGGGCGTTGTCCACGAATGATTTCTGGAGAGATATAATTGACCGAACCAGCCAGCGAACTCAATTCACCCGAATCAAGGTCAACGTCGTTGCGTTGGGCAATGCCGAAATCTGTGAGGTAGTTATTGCCTTCTTCATCGCGCAGGATATTTTCAGGCTTAATATCCCGATGGATGATGTTATGACGATGGGCAAAGCCCAATGCAGAACTGATTTGGTCAAGGTATTGGGCTACATTTGCAAGTGGGACAGCGTCTTGGTCAGCAATGACATCGCGCAGACTGCCACCGCGCATCAAGCGCATGACAATGAACGCGCCTTCGGGGTCACGCCAATAATCATAGACTGGTACAATATACGGGTGCTCTAATTGAGCGACGGTTTGTGCTTCGACTTCAAAGCGACGAATGAATTCAATCTCGTTGGCGTAGCGTGGCAAAATGACTTTGAGAGCAACTTCGCGCTCGATGACAGGTTGGTAGGCGTGATACACTGCCCCAAAGCCACCACTATTGATGCGCTCAGTGATGTGATAACTTCTGATAATCCGCCCGCTCAGGTCGTCCATTGTGCTGGCTCAACTTCCCATTCTGTAACACTTTGAGCCTCATAGTATGCCACAAACAGCACTTGAATGCGATAAATAGTGACGGATTGTTTCAATTTGCCAATTATGATGAAAGCTGTTTGCGTAATTGACGAATAGCTTGAATATAGACAGGCACAGGTTCATCAGCGATTTTACAAGCGACCTCATCGACAGCCAGCAAATCATCGCCCCAGACGACTTTGCCAACAGGCACTGCAACATCGTCGCGGTCAGGACGAGCGTCATCACTGGCGTATTTGTGAGTCAGGTCAATCACTGCACCATGAACATATTGCCCAATCGTAAAATACACATCACTGAGGAGACTATCGAGTGGTGCATCTACAAATTGCTCACGGTATGGCTCGCGTGGGAAAAATCCCAATAAATTCTTGAGGGAAGCCGAAATCTGAGGTGTGCCATCGACCATTGTCCGCTTAAATGCCCCAACAGAAATCACGCAATCATAGTCTTTGATGTATTCGGAGGCAGTCATCTTTTCGTATAATTTAGGTGCTGGATTGGTATTTGCATAGTCAAACATCACAAGATTATCCGTGTCAGTCAGGCGCATTTCATGGTCAAGTAGTTGGGTTACCCCAAGCTGATGAAACACTTCTCGCGCAGGACGGTCTACATTGACTCCCTCCATGATGACGATTCGCCCTAGAGGACTTGCACGCCGTAAGCCACGCAAGACTGCCCCCAAAACGTCCATGCTAACAGTTGCAGGAGGTTGCGCGAGATACCCCAAATGAGGCTTCACCAGAATCCGCATGGCATCGAAAGCCGTGTCAGGCGGTAAATAAGCGAAGGATTCCGCGTTGGTTGATTTAACTGATGCGAGGTCTTTTAATTTTCCCATAGTCATAAACCTATTGTGGTTCAAAATTTACAATTTGATGTTATTTGTAAAGAGGTTTTGTGTAGGGGGAGCGTCACTGTGTTGAGTCTATTTGGGACAACCCCCTACCGTGTATCCATTTTAGACACCCCCCGACCCCTGAGTTTACTCGTATCTCGTGCCATATGTTCAAAACATATGGCTAGCTCGTCTTGGGAAGTGCACTAAAGGCACTGATTATGAACCCCTTTCAGTGGGTTTCCCATTTTGAACTTAGCGGATGGTTTTGAACCATCCGTGAGCAAGGGTACGGGGATGCTGTTTTGGATATTAGGTTGGGGGTCAACCCCTTTGGACTCAACACGGTGACCCGCCCCTACAACTCGAAATGATAATTCGTGTCTTCTCTTAATTATTTCGTATAGTCATTAGAAAATTAGACATTGTAAAATTCACGATACCACTGCCATGTTTTGTATAACCCCTCATGCACACCGACTTCTGGAGCAAATCCGAGTAAATCGCGTGCTTTCTGGTTATTGCAGAAAGTGATGGGTGGATCACTGAGTGGTGTCGGAACAGAAATTTTGTTGATTTCTATACCCGAATGTTCTTCAATGATTTCGACAAATTCTGTTAATTTGATGGGATTACCAACCCCTAAATTGATGACTTCATATCCGAGTGGTGTATCCAAAGCTGATAACACACCACGCACTGTATCATCAATGTATGTCCAATCCCGTGAAATATCCCCACCATTGAAGAGTGTCATTTGTTGACCTGTCTGCGTGGCGTGCATCAACTGCATCGGCATCATATCAGGACGACCAGCAGGTCCATAGACATTGAAGAAGCGCAAGGCAGTGACATTCATCTCGTTTAGGTGATGATAGGTATGCGCTAAAATTTCAGCAGCGCGTTTGCTAGCAGGGTAGGAAGCCAGAGGACGGTCTGCGGTGTCGGTTTCGACAAAGGGCAAAATGTCTGTGTTGCCATAGACTGAACTAGTCGAGGCAAGTACAAATTGCTGAATCTCGTGTGCTTTACCTGCTTCGAGCAAGCGCATCGTCCCAATGACATTGACATCTAAATAAAGGGGGGATTGCTCCATGCTCGCGCGGACATTGGCGCGTGCTGCGAGATGTGCCACATGCGTGATGGCATGGTCAGTGTAAAGCGCATTGACGAGCGTTTCATCTCGGATATCGCCTTCGAGGACTGTCAACTTGGGATGTTGAATCCGCTTAATGTTATTGCGCTTGATGGCAGGGTCGTAGTAGTCGTTGAAGTTATCTAGGATGACGACTGTATCACCACGCTTGAGCAGGGCTTCTGCAACATGACTGCCGATGAAGCCTGCGCCACCTGTTACGAGATAGGTCATTGTATTCCTCGGTTGTTTCTGTTGATGCTAATTGTGGATAAGTGTCGATGTGTGATAAAAATCATCAATCACAAACCACAGTAGGGGCGTCGCTATGTCTGCGCCCGTACAAATATTAATTGATACACTGTTTACTCGCCTGATGCGATAATAGGATTCAGAATCGCCTTGATGTCGTCAATGCTTTCGACACGGACCAATTGATTACGAATATGAACACTGCCTTCATCATCGAGTTTATATTTGCTCAATTGCTTACGCATTTGCAAGCAGACCGCTTTATCAGGAATCGCAGCATAGTGCATATTGAGTTCGGCGTAGCGCAAGGCAATACGGGCACGTTCGGAACGGCTTGGCTCGGCTAATATGTCACCTGTATTGAGATAATGCTCAATGTGTTTGAAAATCCAAGGACGACCCAATGCGCCACGTCCGACCATGACACCATCGCATCCTGTGGTTTGTAACATGCGTTCGGCATCGGCTGGTTCGCGGACATCACCATTGCCAATGACAGGCAAGTGATGCACAGCTTGTTTCACATCACGGATAACATCCCAATCAGCATCGCCTTGATGCCCTTGCCCTGCGAAGCGTGCATGGACAGCAATCGCTTTAACACCAACGGCTTCGGCTGCTTGTGCAAAGGGAATCGCTGTCACGATACCATCTTCAAAGCCACTGCGGACTTTCACTGTGACAGGCACATCCACAGCATTGACAACAGCTTCGACGACAGAACGCGCCACATCAACATCACGCATGAGGGCAGCACCACCGCCTTTTTTGGCAATTTTGGGTACCCAACATCCCATATTAATATCGACAATCGTCGCCCCATGGTCAACTACGATTTTTGCTGCTTCGGCAACAATGTCAGGTTCACTGCCAAAGAGTTGCACTGCCATCGGATATTCTGCATTGGCATCCCATGGGAATTTTTCTAGTGAGCGTTGCCGTGTGCCTTTATTGCCGAGTAGCACACTGCTGAGAACCTCTGTGCAGACAACACCACAGCCACCAATTTCACGCACAATTTGGCGGAAGGCACGATTTGTGTGACCTGCCATTGGTGCGAGGTTGATGGGTGTTTCAACAGTGATGTCGCCGATTTGGTAAGGCTTTAGTAGTGGATGATGTGTCGTAACCATAGATTGCTCGTGCTTTGTGTACAATGCCGTACTATCATACACAAGCTAAGGCAGAGATAAAGCATTAACTTGTGAGCGATGGGTGAGTATCCTTAATAACGAGTGGTAATCGTAGACAGACAGTTGTACCAATACCGAGGTCGCTCTCTATGTTGACTATGCCACTATGCAGTTCGGCAATTTCACGCACGATAGCCAAGCCCATGCCTGTTCCCCGAATTTGACCGACATTATTGCCCCGTTCAAATGCTGAAAAAACGCGCTCTATATCTTTTGGCGCAATGCCTATACCTGTATCTTTGACCATCATAACTAAGTCATCATCTTCCACTGAGCCAGTGATTTGAATTAATCCACCTTGAGGGGAATATTTGATGGCGTTGGAAACAATATTGCTGACCGCATGATAAAATAATTTTTGGTCGAGCATGATTGTGAGGTTGTCATCAATAGATAGGTTAACCGATAAGGCTTGGTTATTTTTGGTCAAGTGCTTGAGTTGTTCAATATACGACGACAACAATTGATAAACCGAAGTATCGGTTGGTTGGAAGGTCATGAAGTCTTGTTCGTATTTGATTTGATTGGCAATATCATCGAGTAGGCTATCTAATTCCCAGACTTGATTACGAATAATCTCAAAGCGTTGATTGCGTCGTTCAGGAGTGAGTTGTTCACGATACTTAGTCAAAAATTCAACACCATTCAGAATAATAGCAAGTGGTGTTTTGACCTCGTGTGATAAAACAGACATCATGCGTTGACGTTGCTGGACAAGAGCTTGTTCTTTCTCTAATTCACGCTGGAGTTCAGCACGTTCCTCTTCCAAACGTTGTGCACGTTTTTGGTCAGTAATATCATATGAGATAATTTGTACAGTGTGTGCTGTGCCATCGTCTTCAAAAATTGGTTGTGCGGATGACCACCACCAGCGTTTCTCACCATTAATTTCTAAGAGGGTTTCAGCCTCCCGTGATGATTGTGTTTCGAGAACATATTTCACATCGGCTAGAACTACATCGTCTGCTGTTGGCACAAGGTCTTTAATTAGCATACCTTCTACTTGGTGAGATTCATACCCAATGTTATTGGCAGCCATTTTATTCATGGTCACAACGCGGGCATCTTTGTCAAGAACTGTGATGTGATTTTGTAGATTATGGAATAACATTTCGTATCGCTTACCCATTTCTAAGACGGCGCGTTGGGCTTCGACAATGTGAGTGACATCAACATTAAATCCGATAATATGTGTTACATGCCCATTGTCATTTATCAATGGTGTCCCTGTTGAATTGATATGCCGTATCTCGCCATCTTTACGAATAATACGATAATCGAGTTCAATAGCTTTTTTATCTATGGGGACTTGGTCAAATTTGGCAATGGCTTCATCACAATCATCAGCATGGAGCATATCACGCCAGAGCTTTTGGTTGTTTTCTAATTCTATGGGTGTTGTACCATATAAAGTGTGTTGTTGGTCGTTCCATGTAGTGTGTTCAGTGGCGACATCATATTGCCACATGCCAATGTTTGCCATTTCGAGGGCAAGTTCGAGTTGTTGCTTGGCATTACGCGCTTCTATTTCACTCGTTTTTTCATTGGTGATGTCAGTGATGAGAATGAGCGCGTATTGTACTTCATCAGCATCATAAAGTGGACTAAATACCACACGGTAAATTTTACTATCTTGATAGGGCAGAATCATCTCGTTACTTTCACCTTGGAAGACCTTATCAAGATAGGGCTTGGTTGCATTATAGGTTTCGGGCTGGACAACATCTTGCATGACCTGACCAACGATAGACTTTGACGCAAAGCCTGTTACTTCCAGTTCATCGCCATCAGCGATGACGTAACGAAAATCTTGGTCAAGTACAATAGTTGCACTTTTGGGCAGATTTGCCATCACTGTACGGTAAATTGTATCGCTTTGGCGTGCTAACGCCTCAGCTAATTTTTCGTCATGCACATCAATCGCTGTGCCAATCACACGGATAACATTGCCTGCATCATTACGGTCAACAATGCGCTCGTAATTACGCATCCAGCGATAGTCGCCATGCTGATTTTTGAGCCGAAACTCTTTGACAATAATTTGTGTGTCGGAGACAGTATCCCACTGGGTCACTAATTCGCTGAGGCGTGCCATATCATCTGGATGGAGTTGGTCGCGCACATATTGTAAACCAACACCTTGCATGTCATTCAATGAGATACCAAAAAAGGCTTCTGTATAGAGATTGGCATAAACATGATGTTGTTGCTGAATATCTTCAACGTAGATCATGTATGGGAGTAGGTCGAGTATACTCGCTTGTGTCTCATCAATATCTTGTATTGAAGAGGCTTTGGCTTGTGGATGTCGTAAGCGTTGTGTTGCAAGTGCCTCAAGCGATGTACCAGCAATTTCGGCTTCGCGTTTGAGGGATTGATACAAATCATCGGGTAAATTGATTGTTGGCATACATACAGCTTAAATAATGTCATCTGATTTAGCGTCAGTGTATCAAAAAACATTGATTTTTTGACGTAAGGATTGATGTGGTGCATTTTGTGATTGGGCTTGCTGTAGATTAGTGTTGTCTGATAAGCGAACTCACTCTTAGAAAAATTTAGCTATCTGCGTTATGTTTAAATATACGTACTTAAAATAGACTTATGGACTGAGGCTCGAATGATTACTAGTAGTGGACAATTCACATTATTACGAGAAGCAACCCAAGATTTCATCTCCGAGATTCGCACAATTCAAGTGCAAGCTGAAACAAACTTTGATGGTGCACGCGAGATAGTCAGGTATTTAGGAGCACATCCATTAGGTGATGGCACAACGCGCTTCGGTTTTTGGACACCTGTCCTCAAAGAAATTGAGATTCCACCTGAGCGCGTCTTTCTTGAATTTTTCACACCGTTGCAGAACATTGATTTCGCCCAATCTGACCAAACTGTAAAATTTCGACGCGACCGTTTGAATGTCTTACTTGATGGCGAGTTCGCATGGGCAGTGGTTGATGGGGCTGTTGCAGGTCATCGTGAGACAATCGGCTCACTTTATCAAGTGGTGTATCAATCACGCGATGGTGATTTTGTGGCTCTGCGTGACCATCTCGCATATTCGATTCCTTTTGGCGCATTTGCACCTGCTGAACTCTACGACATGGAGGCAATGTTTGCTAATCGTGCGGATAAAGACCATTATCAGCATCATCTCGACACACAAGCTGACCCTGACGGTGTCGAACGGGTGCAATTCCCAAGTAATATCTTGCAAGTGCATGTACGCTATGCGTCCGAGCATGAATCGGTGGCTGGTTTAACGCGCATATTGCAACGCATCCAAGAAAAGATTAAAAATGATGAGGCTTTATCACCAGCCGAAGAGAACTTCCTAGCGTATGATGCCATTCAATTGATGCCGATTGAGCCGATTATCGAATACGAAAATGGTGAGCCTTTCTGGCAAAGTATCGGTGACCCATTTGCCGAAGACATCGAGATTGTTCTCAAAAAACCTGATATGACGAATTGGGGTTATGATGTGGTGATGAGTGCATCGTCAGCGACGAACCCTGCTTTGCTAGAAAGTCGTCGTCCTGATGAACTGCTTGATCTAATCGAAACGTGTCATGCGTTCCATGAGGTGACAGGCAAGCCAATTAAACTGATGCTCGATATTGTTTATGGGCATATTGATAATCAAGCCTTGCCCTTGCTCAATAAAGAATACTTTGCTGGTGCGAATATGTACGGGCAAAATGTCAATTTTCTGCACCCAGTTGTACGAGCAATTCTGCTAGAGATGATGCGCCGTAAACATAATTATGGGGTAGATGGCATTCGTGTGGATGGTGCACAAGATTTTAAGTGGTGGAATCCCGAAACGAACGAGATGATTCACGATGATGATTTCCTGCATCTCATGAATGACCTCGAATTGGATGTAGCGGGAGTAACTTATCGCCCTTGGATGATTTTTGAAGATGGTCGTCCTTGGCCGCGTGATGACTGGGAATTGGCATCCACATATCGTGAAGTGACTAAGCAAATGCCGAATGTTTGGCAATGGGGTCCTTTGACATTTGCCCATAACACGCCGTTCTTATTCACATTCTGGACGAGTAAATGGTGGCGCATCCGCGAGATGGCACAAATCGGGCGCGAATGGATTACAGGGTGTGCTAATCACGATACCCTGCGTCGTGGCTCACAAGTGCCGATTGATAGTCGCATCAATACCTACTTGGGTGATACCTTACCTGAGATTATCCGCAAATCGTATGATAACCCTGCAACGAAACTCTTTGATTATGCCATGATGCCTGGGATTCCGATGGAATTCCTGAATGGGCTGTTCCATGCTCCGTGGGGCTTCATCCGCAACAATGATGATAAGTATGGTGTCAAAGTTGTCAGTGAGGAAGCACGGTGGCTCTACTGGCGCATGGATAAGCCGACTTATGGTCAAGACGGAGTCTTCACGCGCTTAAAAGACCTCGGCTTCACAGAGTTAGATAGCTTGCGACGCTTCATGAATACACTTGACCATACGGTACAAGCAACGGGCTATTATCTGGATGCGATGGTGCGAATGATGAACAATATCTATCCACCATTGGCTGATTATGACTTGGATGTGCCGAAACTCAAGGACATTGCGCGTGCTTTCATGGATGATATGCACGATTTTTGTAACGTCAGTCGCTATTGGGATGACCTTGACGGTACACAAACACAGTTCAACTTGGCTGTGCGTCAATTCCGTTTGGAGCGTCCATGGTTGATAGATAATTTGCGTGATGATGAATTGATGGATTATCTGCATCCTTCTGATGGCGCGATGTTGGTTTATGGGGTACGGATTGCGCCCGATAATAGTGAGAAAGTCTTGTTCATTGCCAATATGGAAGGTGCACCGAAAACGATTATTCCGTCGCAGGTCTTCAAATCACTTGACCCCGATGGTTGGCAACTGGTACTTCATACTCCTGATATTGAGCCGATTGCGATTACTGAAAGTATCACATTGGCAGATAGTCAGGGTTTGGTGTATATCAAACACAGTGAGTAAAATAGCAGAACTATAATTACTACATTAGGAGTTGATAGTGCCAATTGTACAAGTGCTTGTTTTTCGGGGTACGGGTGGAGTCTATAATACGGAACATCCTTATTATAGTGAGCCAGCCCTTGTACGAGCAGGGCATGTCGGTTTAATTGGGATAATCGAAGACAAAATCATTGGGTTTCATCCGACGCCTGAAGCCACGAACGCTATTGGTGGTGAACTAGAGTTACTCAATGCGTTAAAGAATAAAATACCGCAAGCAGGACGACTACAAGATGATAATGTTTACTTTGAACGTGCTGATGAGTTACGTGCTGTAACCAATGGGCGGACAACAGTATATATCTATGAAGTAGAAATTACGGATGAAACACTTACTACTATCCGCTCATGGTACAATGAAGGTAAAGAAGCATTATATAACTTCCCCAATAAGGATGGGCAGTTCAGGCAAGGCGAAAGTAACTGTGCGATATTTTGGTTAGAACAGTTCAAGATTCCGCTACCGAAACAGACGGGAAGCATCAAAGACCTTGTTGAGATTATGCGAAATGAGGAATATACCGTATGGCAAAGCAACGCAAACGATTAACATTGCATGATATGAAACCAGCAGATTATTCTGTAATCGAAAATTACACAGATGAGGATGCTATCAATAGTGGTTATCCTAGCCTGAAAGTAATGAAACTAGAGTACGAGTTAACACAAATTGCTGGCACATGGCGTGATACGAAAGATGAGGCACTTGTGTACCAATATAAAAGTGTTCTCTACGAGATGATTCTGTCTGGGTATGATGTCAATACATTACCTATTCAAGACCAATTACCCGATGACTTCATGCCAGAGTTACCGCCAGAACCCGTACAAATTGCTATCAAACGAGCATATGAGACACACTCATAATTGTTTTAACTGCGTTGAATTGGCACATAGTCAAAAGAATAGTGGATGACGATGACGACAATTGATGCCAGTTATTATCTCGAAAACGTTCTGCCACAGGTCAGCACACAACAGCGTGAGACTTTCTTTACGCAGTATCCACATATCCAGTTTGATAGTGGACAGTCGCTACAAACCGTGCCAATCGTGATGTTGGTTGCCTTAACAGGGACAGGTAAAAGTACAACGCTGAATTTACTATCAGAGATGATCCCAATCGATGATAAGAAGATACCATCACGCCGTGCTTTGGCAGATATGGTGATTATCCCAACAGCGCAGACGATAGCAGGGGATTCTGTGCAGGCGGTCACTGACCGTGTTGAACGTTTTCGCTATACGGGATTGTTTGCGAGGCATATTTCTGGTGGCTATGTTGAAGCATACCATTGGCTGAATCTGACGCATACTACAGGTGACACACTCATTTGTGAGGGTATTCGTGGACATCGAGAGATTGATTACGCGCTCAATCATTGTCCAAATTGGCGTATCATTGAATTATCGGCGAATCCCTTGACGCGCTTGCAACGCTTGTCTCAACGCAGTGATGCTTTTGATGAGGCAGAAGGTAGCGTGAGTCTCGATTTCTTGCCTGAACATTATCGTGATAGGGTACAAGCAGAACTCAAGCATGGAACGGTTAGCCCACAAGCCATAACAATTATGCAGGCTGAAGCGCAAAATTATGGTTTGATACCCTATAACACATCACACCCTAATTATAAACTTATCGTAACTGATAATCTCAGCCCTGATAGCGTAGCACAACAAGTCAAAGAGGCAATTATTGCATGGCAAGCGTAGCAAGCATCACCGCAGAACCATACAACATTCCACTGCTTGGTACACTCAAATGGGGTAAAGGGCATCAGTTGGCGTATCTTAATCATGTATTGGTGACTGTGACTTTAAGTGATGGCTCAGTTGGTCAAGCAGAAGCAACGCCACGTCCGTCTATATATGGTGAAACGCAAGCCTCCATTCTTCATATTGCGCAAGAGCATCTCGCGCCTTTACTTGCTACGCATACACTAAAAACTCGTGCTGATGTTGATGACTTGGATGTGATATTACACCACATCAAAGGCAACCAAACTGCAAAGGGTGCGCTTAATATAGCATTACACCATGCAGTAGCACAATCTGCTGGACAAACATTGGCTGAGTGCTTAGGCGTAAAAACGGATAGCACAGAGGTTAGCTATATTGTCAGCACAGGGTCACTCGAAGCAGTGCTTGCTGATGTTGATAGTATTTATCAACAAGGCGTGCGTGTCTTCAAGGTTAAAATTGGCATGGACATACCCCAAGAGATAGCGACTATTCGTCAACTAATAGCCACTTTTCCTAAAGCTAAGTTTTATGTGGATGCGAATCAGTGTTTGACAATAGATAATGCGCCAAGCGTACTCAATCAGTTGTACGAGATGGGCGTGCTGTATTGTGAAGAACCGCTCCCTGTGCATCAAGTGCATGAACGGCAACATCTGCGACAGCAAACAGCGATGCCTATCATTACTGATGAT
Source organism: Chloroflexota bacterium (assembly GCA_039200705.1). Classification (GTDB taxonomy): domain Bacteria; phylum Chloroflexota; class Anaerolineae; order Aggregatilineales; family Phototrophicaceae; genus JAUZRW01. Next base: position 54,277 of record JBCCSC010000024.1, on the reverse strand, counting down.
AGTTGTTTTACGGTAGGGGATGTGCAACGGGAACTTGCGCTGGATACCTTTGATATTGTGAATATCAAAACGGCACGAACAGGATTCAGTCAATCAGCATTGATTGCTAAGCTAGCGCGTGAACACGATAAACAAGTGATGGTCGGCTCACAAGCGAGTTCTTTGATGGGATGCCAACATGCAGCACTCTTTGCGATGTCCGTTGATAGTGAGTGTGCTACTGAAGCGACCTTCTACTTGAAGACCAATTCTCATCAAGCACGACCACAGATTGATGATGGTCAGTTACGATTGGATGCGCTTGTTAAGAATGTGCACTTGTCATAAACGGGATAGCGCATCGGCGAGAACGTTAATTGCACGGCAATATTCATCTAAATCAAGATGCTCGTCGGGCGTGTGGTCAAGCGCAGAATCACCTGGTCCATAGGCGACCATCGGACAGTTCCAAATGGGTGCGACAACATTCATATCGGCTGTGCCTGTCTTATGGACAAAGCGTGGTGTGCCATCGTGAGCGCGAATTGCTCCGCGTAAGGCGCGACTAAGCGGATTGTTTTTATCAGCGACATAAGCGACCTCATGCCCATAACTACGAATGTCACCTGTGTTGGGTGTAAGAGCCTCTTCAACGATTTGTGGTGTGGTTGTTGGTGGGATACGAAAGCCGATTAAGGCGCGTGACCAACCATATGCGCCATCTTGCCCACTGTTGATTTCTTGCAGAGTAGCATCTAATTGACCAAAGATGCGCGTTTCATCAGCATTGACTTCGGCACAATAGGCTTTGACTTGCTCCCAATAATTAACAGCATGTTCAGGCGCACTGATGACCTGACCTGCACTATGACCGAGTGCCCCTCGCCATGTGTATTCAATCAGCAAACGCCCTTTATAACCGAGTGTGATGCGATCCCAATTGCTCGGTTCACCGATGATACATAACTCAGGGTGATATTGTGTGGCGACATAGCGTGCCCCTTTGCTGGATGAGGCTTCTTCTTCGACTGCGCCGATAACAATTAAGCGCACATCATCAGGCAATTGTGAGCGTAGCCCAGCTACTGCAAATGTACATAATGAGCCTTTTGCATCGACTGACCCACGCCCATAGAGGGTACGTCCCTCTAGTTTGACAGGTGGTGAGCCACCAAATGTGTCAATGTGACCCAGTAGCACCACATCACGCGAGCCTGACCCGATGATACCGACGGCATTGCCTGCCTCATCGACGAAGGCTTCATCATAGCCATGTGTGGACATCCAATTGACGAGATGTTTCACTGCGTCGCTTTCTTGGGTTGAATAACTAGGAATAGCGACCAAATCGTGTATGAGTTGTTCGGCTATCGCGTCTGTGATGGTGATGTCATTCAAGTGAGCATCCACTCGTAAAACTCCTGATTGAAATAGACTAAATCTGATGTTTCAGTATGGTCAGCATCGTCATAGCGTGTGTAGAATACTTGCTCTGCGCCACAAGCTCGTAATTTTTCGACGACCTTATCGCTATCTTCGACAGGGACATAATCGGCGACACTATGAAAGACCCAAACCCGTTTCTCTTTGAGGACACACATCTCGTCGGTTACATCATGCGATTTATACATACGACCCGCAACAGGAGAGACAGACACAAATCTTTCAGGATGTTTCACAGCAAGATAATGTGTGCCGTGTCCGCCCATGCTAAAGCCTGTGATATGGGTTTGGCTGATATTGTACTCAGACTGAATCGCATCTAAACCTGCGATAACTTTATCCAGCATCGGCACCCAAATTTCAGTTGATTCGGGACATTGAGGCGCATATACAATCGCGTTGAGGTCGTTGCCAGCATCCAAATATTTTGGCACACCCCATTTGTTGACTACCGATAAATCTGTTCCGCGTTCACCTTTTCCATGCAAAAAGAGGATTAATTGCCATTCATCTTGAGCATTTATGTCATCAGGTAAATAGAGCAGATAGGACAAGTCAGCAGATAAATTTTCGATACGTTGCATAAGTGTTATCCCCGCATGATATGGTTTGGCGCATAGTAGACGACATAGGATTTTATCCGATGAGAAGCCAAAAGCCGAACGCAAAGGTTGGAAGGGTGAAAGAATAGAAGAGAAACTTAGATAAGACCTAGTGACGGTTTTTATCTTATCGCCTTCGGATAAACCCGAAGGCTAGGTAACTCACACCGACTAAAGTCGGCAATAAGGACTTTCTGTCGGCTTCAGCCGATGTGCTCTTGTTAGCTGTCTGGTTTTAGCCAGATGCGATGCCAAAACACTATTCTATTGGAGTTATCCATACCTATAATCTTATCTTTGTCTCTTAATTTCTCTGTGTCTCCGCGCCTTTGCCTCTTCGCGTTAAAAATGAAATGGTACAGCTACAAGGATCGATATACGTGCGTCTTAATCAAGGACATCCGCAATTGCATCGACAAGCTGTTGCATCTCGTCATAGCTGATAATCAAGGGAGGCAACAATCGTAAAACAGTTGAGCCAGCAGGGAGCGCGAGTACACCTTTATCTTGCAATGCTTTCAGGACAGGTGTCACACGCCCTTTGAGTTCTAGACCAATGATTAAACCTCGCCCACGAATTTCACGGACACTATCAAGATTCGAGGCTTGCAATTGTTCGACGAGCCACGCGCCTTTTTCAATGACTTGTTGTGGAATATTCTCGTCGCGTAAGGTGCGAATACTTGCAATTGCTGAGGCACATGCTAGTGGATTACCACCGAAGGTACTACCATGCGTGCCAGAGGGCAATTGACCGAGTTCACCACGCCAAGCGACTGCGCCCATCGGCATCCCACCTGCAATGCCTTTTGCCATCGTAATGACATCAGGCACAATGCCAGCATATTGGAAAGCAAACCAATCTCCTGTGCGCCCGAAGCCTGTTTGGATTTCGTCAATAATCAGGAATGTACCCGTTTCGTCACAGATTTGGCGTAGAGCTTGCAGATACTCAATTGAGGCAGGATGTACACCGCCTTCACCTTGTACTGCTTCGACGATCACGGCAGCAGTTTGCTCTGTGATGGCTTCGCGCGCAGAGTCAATATCATCGTACTTAATATGTGTTACGTCGGGTTGCCACGCTGCGAATTGCTTACGATATTTCGGATTCCATGTCAATGAGAGTGAGCCTAATGTGCGCCCATGAAAACCACGCATTGTTGCGACGATACCCGTCCGTTTGGTGAGCAATCGTGCTACTTTGAGTGCACCTTCCATTGCTTCTGTGCCACTATTGCATAAGAAGAAGCGATTTAACCCCTTCGGCAATACTGTGCCGAGTGTATCGTAGAGTTCAGCCCGTCGATTATTGTAGAAAATTTCAGGTGTGGTAATGATAGTGCTGGCTTGTTCTGTAATGGCTTGCACGATAGTCGGATGACTATGCCCAAGCAATGCCACGCCTTGTCCGCTAGTTGCATCCAGATAGCTATTGCCTTCATCATCCCAAACGGTAACGCCTTGTCCACGCACGATGGTGAGAGGGCGTTTGGGGTATGCGCCTGATGTGTGAGCATCTTCGGTTGTGACTGTATCAATGGTGTGTGTGGGTGTCATCTTATGCTCCAACCGTTGCGTTTATGGATAGAAAATGTGTCCCTGCGCCGTTCAGGGCTTCGGTCACGGGGTCACTGATGCGACCATCGCTGATGATAACGCGCTGAACACCGCCATCAAGGGCTTCGCGTGCGCCAAGGACTTTACGTTTCATGCGACCCTCTGCCCAATTCATGGCATTGTCTGATTCATTGTGCGCCACGACTGAAACAGGCGCATCATCAGTTTCAAAGTCACGATATAAGCCGTCTACATTGCTAAGGATAATCAAGGTGTCTGCATTTAATTCGGTAGCGATTGCGCCTGCGACACGGTCACCATCAACATTGAGTAAGCCATCGTCACTGAGTGCCATCGGTGGTACAACAGGGATATTGCCAACTTCAAGGATGTCTAGCAAGGTTTCACTATTCACGCTACTGATACTGCCTGTGTAATCATCGCGCACAATCCGAACGCGACCATCAACCACTGCACGAATCGCTTTCTTGCGTGTGCCATGTACGGCAATCTCATCCGCAACACTTATAGGTGATGCACCGTAACTAGCGAGCCATGTGCAAATATCATCATTGACGGCACGCGAAGCCATCACGAAGACATCCCGTGTGCGTTCATCGGTATAGCGTGAACTGTGTCCCGTCGGTGATGTGAGGGTGCGAACTGGAATGTCTAAATCTTGGCACATCTGATTCATTTTGGCACTCACGCCATGCACGACAATCACAGGACGAGTGTTAGCGATTTCTGCAAGGTCACGGCAGGCACGGGGCATATCTAAGCCTTCGCCACCACCGAGTTTTACGATTAATAAGTTTTGCATATGTTTCTCCTTATCTTACATTAGGCATGACACGTCATGCCCCTACATTATCTGTAAATTTGTAGGGGTTTGGTGTGTCAAATCCAAACATCACGGATAAACGCCCGAAAATGTCAGTCCTGCGGTTTCGTCTAAATCCAGCATCAGATTCATGCTTTGGATAGCACTACCAGCCGCGCCTTTGCCAAGATTATCAAGGGCAGCGACAATCACCACATGCTGACCATCGCTATCGAGTTCCCAACCGATGTCGCAGTAATTTGTACCAGCGACCACACGCGGTTCAGGCAGACGATGCAGACCTGTTTTACTGGCAACCAATCGGATGAAGGGTTCGTCACGGTAAGCACCACGATAGAGTTTCCAGAGGTCTTTTTCAGCGATTTGTTTGTTGAGGTCAACATGCGCTAGTAGATGCACACCGCGCACCATTTCAATCGCTGTCACACTGAATTTAAGTGGAATATCTGCACCCATGATGAGTTGTGCTTCCGCCATATGCCGATGATTGGTCGGTGCATAAGCACGCACTGCCCCTGAGCGTATCGGATGATGTGAGCCAGCATTGGGACTATTGCCCCTTTCGGATGAGCCAACTTTCAGTTCAGCACGAACGCGTTCCACCATACCTGATTGCATCAGTGGTGCGAGAGCTAAGTTGAGTGTTGTTGCGTTGCATCCGACACCTGATGCGTAATCTGCGCCTTGTAATTGCTCCCGACGATATTCGGGTAAGCCATAGATAAAGCGTTGTAACCAGTCAGGATTGGGGTGTGCTTCACCATACCACCGTTGATACGCTTCACTGGAATCCAGACGAAAATCAGCACTCAAATCGATAATTTTTGGTGCAAGTTCAGTATAACGGTCAATGTGTCGGCTACTATGTCCATGCGGAACAGCCAAAAATAGCACATCACATGCTTCGAGTGCGTCAGGATGCACAAATTGTAATTTGGTGATACCACGCATAGTTGGATGCACACTATAGACATATTTGCCAGCGTATTCGCGCGAGGTAATCTGCGCGACTTCAACATTGGGATGAAAGTGCAATAGGCGCAGGAGTTCACCCCCTGTGAAGCCACTGCCTCCGACAATCGATGCGCGAATCATGCAGGGACAATCTCCTCGCCGTAGAGTGCATAACGCACAACTTCGCGGGCAATATCGATACCTGTGGGTGCGCTACTATTGCGGAATTCCATTGTGTGATTGATTTCGTTGACCAGTAAATTGCCGTGTTCATCTTCGAGCAAATCAATCGCTAAGATACCGCCACCGACAGCGTTTGCAGCCCGTACACAAATATCGTCCAGTTCAGGGGTAATTGGGCAGTTGGATGCTTCGCCACCTTTGGCTGTGTTGGTAATCCAATGGGGCGAACTGCGATAAATAGCGCAAATGGTGCGATTGCCGACCACAAATGCCCGAATATCACGTCCAGGTTTATCGACATATTCTTGCACATAGTAAGTGTGATGGGTGTAATTGCCGAGTGTTTGACGATGTTCAATAATTGCTTCGGCACTATCGCGGTCATTGACACGCGCTAGTAGACGACCCCATGAGCCTGTGACGGGTTTCAGCACCGCAGGATATGTCACATCTTCGATAGCATCCATTGCGCTACCTTCTGCAAAACCGACCCGTGTTTGGGGTTGTGGCACATCAGCCGACGCGAGCGCAAGGGAGGTTTGCAGTTTATCGCCACAGATTGAGGCAGTCTGAAAGGTGTTGACGGTGCGAACACCCCATTGATTGAGAATTGCCAACGCGTACATCCCACGAGAGGTGCTGACACAACGTTCAAAAATTACATCATAATCTGCCCATGCGATGCCAGATGGTGCGAATTGTTCTGCACCACGATTAAGATTAAACATCAGGTCACGGTCTAAGATGATGTCAGGGTTGATGCCTTCGTTACGGAAGGCTTCGATGAGTAATTTTTCTTCGGCACGAATATGTGTGATGAGTAAGCCAACGCGCATCTTATTCTCCCCAATCTTCTTCAACTTCGGGCGCAAAATCAATTTCAATCGGGTCGAGGCTCAAGATTTCGAGTTCACCACCACAATCAGGGCAGGCAATGAGTTCATTTTGCATGGCATCTTCAGGGATGGTGATGTCGGCATCGCAAGCAGGGCAGGTTGGGTTGGTCATAGTTGTAATCCTTTGTAGTTGATGTTGATGATTGTTGATAAATTTTCGGGCGGGCACGGTGACCCGCCCCTACGAGTTGATGGCTGATAAAACAAAAACGCCACCTGATTGTTCCAGATGGCGATTGTCGCTACACACTAAGCAGATAGCATCAACTATCCAGAACAGGTCGTTTGGCTATGAATCTTGCTCTTCTTCTTTCGATTGATTGTGATGCTCATGATTGTCCTCGTGCTATATCTACAAAACAAAAAACCTGTCGCGTGGACAGGTCTCGTTTACTTAGTTTGGTGTTCTATCACCATTGGAAGCAAAAACGTCCACGCTTAGGTGTGGTTGGTCTTCTTTGCCTTCTTGACTGTGTTGGTGACGAACATAATTGATATTTCCTTTTTGTTTACGATAAGAGCATAACAAGCTCAGATTGTGATGTAAAGTGCAATTTGGCACAATGACTGAACATCGTACAGTGTTCACATGGATTATTGTGCAAATTGTATGATTGCATTCGGCTAAAACCGAATGCTAAGTAAATCACACCGACACGAGGTCGGCATTATTAATCGGTTTCCAAATATTCGAGATAGTCTTCCGTTGTATCTGCTTGATGCTGCTGCTTTTGGTTTTTGATATATGCCAAAATGAATGGAAGTACTTTTCTGCCAAAGGTGTGAACACTATATCCTTTTTGCCATCTAAAGGTTTCCTCTAAATCAGGAAACTCACGATTTGTCATATGTGCTGAAATACCCTTAATATCTCGTGTCCAATCAGCAACGCTCATAGAAGGTGGAATTGTGACAGCTACATGAATATGATCGAGCATAGCATTGATACCATGAATTAGTGCGTTCAATTGTTCCGACTTTTGTCTAACTGTATCGAATATGATAGGCTCTAGCTTGGATGTGAGGCTCGGAGTGCGATATTTCGTTGCCCAAACAATATGATAGTAGCAAACGTAGAAATTACGCATCCCGTATCCTTTAAATGTCCGCTTCAGCGGATTTGGTTTTTGTAGCATCCGATTTTAGTCGGATGCTGAGCAATTGATTTATTCTATTGATTCAGCGCAAATCAGAAATCGTAGGACTCCACTTTGGATTTACGCTCACCTTTAATTTGTTTAGCGATATAGACTGTGAATCCGAGTGAGACAGGACCTGCGAGTAGGAAGCCCAAAATCAGCCCACAGGCAATACATGTTCCAAAACCAATGAGACCCATTTTCTTGTAATCGAACATCCAACCTAGGATAAGTGGGAACAGTCCTAAAAATGCGCCTGCCAATGCACCGCCGATGAATGCTGCTATGATAAATGTGCTTGTATCCATGAATTCCTCTTTTGATAAACGATTGATGATGACAGTGTAACACAATAACATAAGACTATATGCTATAGATCATTACTTCAGTTGATGATATTCAAGTAACTAAAAAGCGACATTCATATGTATGAACATCGCTTTGATTTGAAGCATAGTCAGTAGCTTATTCTGTCACAGTGGCTGTCATCAAGGAAATACCACTCGCACCCCAATTATGGTCGTAGTACAAGAAGTAAGTATCATCAATGACGAGAACGCCTAACAAAGGCCATCCTGTTTCCTCGGTTGTTGCTATTGGATTTTCGCTCTGGCGTGTCCAATTGATACCATCTGAGCTAGTTGCATAGCCCACTTGTAGATAGCTGTTTTCTGGATTCGGGAAGGTGTAGATTGGACGTGGGTGCCCAATGTAGAATAATTCCCAACCTGTCTCTGTTTGGCGAACTGTTGCGGAAGTTACGCCGTAGCTTTCCCATTCATTATCCTCAGCAGTTGCTAAAATAGGGGTTTCGATATGGGTAAAGTTGACACCATCTGACGAGGTTGCCAAACCGATTTGTGGATTTGACCATGCTTCTTCGTCACGTTGGTTACGTCCCATGAAGCCTGTGTAATACAAGCGATATTCATCACCGACTTTGAAGATATTCTGTGGTCCGATATGATAATTCCAACTATTGGGCATTCCACCGACTAAAACAGGTGTTTCTTCTTGTACCCAAGGTCCATCAGGATTAGAGGCAGTTGCACGATAGATTTCACCTGTCGGTAAACCCCAAGCTAAGTTCGGAAAAGTATAGTACATGACCCATGTGCCATCATCTTCGACTAAGACACGCCCCAGTGTGACAGGAATCGGGTACGATTGATATTCGCCTGTGTAGAAATATTGATAAATGGGATTGGCACTGGCTTTTTCCCATGTATATCCATCGGTTGATGTTGCGTAGCCAATCGCGGTGTTCATTAAGCCACTTTGTGAATTACCTGTGTAAAACATGTAGTATAAATCATCGTGTTCAATGATTTGCGGACTCCAAACTTGGACAGAATCCCATGCACCTGCTTCGCCCAATGGAATGACAGCTTGATTATTGTTGTGGATTTCAAAATCAAAAGTTTGCATGGTGTCTTCCTGAGCAGTGACGATGGATACGAATAAAAGTGATAGTAAAATCAATACGCTGATATATTTCATATCAATAGCAATCCTTCATGTTTAGTTGGTTTTTTCTATGATGGGGATGCGGACTTCAATCGTATTCATATCGCCGTTGGGCGTTGTATCAAGTTGATAGATGACTTCGTAGGCATTATCCAAAATCTGGTAGCCATGTTCATCTATCCAATAGCCTAGTCGATTGTAGGCTTGGTAAAAATCTGACATTTTGCCTGTGAAGATGGTGCTTGCTACTTGGTCGTAGTGGGGTAGGTATCCTAAATTGAATGCGTTATCTGACAATAATTTTTGATAATTAACCTCCTCATTTTCAAGCATGGTACCCATTGCCCAATCACTATGGTTCATCTCTCCGTGACGTAATTGACAGATGTGATATGTTGCAAGCCCTTTATCCAAAAGTGGTTTGAGTGTTTCATAGGCATAAGCAAAAAATTCACCTGTGATCAGATGCTCAAACGCTTTCTTTTCAGCGTAGACCCAAACCTGTTGCTCTATTGCTTTTAGCTTGACTTCATAAGTCGGCATATCATCATTATTCATGAGGTAGGCGAGGCGTGATTCTATTTTCTGTAAGCGTTGTAACTCGTCTTGAATGAGTTCTTCCGTTCTGAGCTTTTGTAATTTCAACATTCCAGAAATTTCATCAACACTCACTGACTCATTAAGCAAAACACGGATTTGGTCGAGTGATAAGCCAAATTCTTTGAGGGCTAAAATGCGATTTAGGTCTACTAATTGCTCAATACGATAGTAACGATAGCCATTCTGCTCATTGATATGGTCAGGCTTGAACAAATCAATGCGGTCATAATAGCGTAGTAAATCGGCACTCACTTGAGCAAAGCGCGAAAATTCGCTAATGGTGAACATAGGCTTAGTTGTTACGTCTTTCTGATACAAGACTACGATTTGATGTTTCATCCCTAATAATGAGGGTAAACCTTTGTGTAGCTCCAAAGTCAAGGAGAGGATTTAAAAATGGTGTTTGGGGATTACAGTTATCCCATTCGGCTGAATCCGAATGCTGAGTAAAACACATCGTCTAAAGACGACATTTTGTTGATGTTGTTTCAATAATATCGCACGATAAAGCAAATCTTTTAAAAAATGCCGACCTCGTGTCGGTGTGAGTTTGTTAGCCTACATTTTTAGATGTAGGCGTTTAAGGACATTCAGCTAAAACGTTTTTATTTTTGCCAATTGATGCCTTGTTCCGCGAGTTTTTGCTTGATTTCTGCGATGATACTAGGGGAAAAGTCATCAGGGATAATTGCTCTTTTCAAATAGCCTTGTTTGATAAGTGCTGAGATTACTTCCTCATTCATTGCATAATAAAGGCTCGGTATCATATGCATACCATTAAAGTAAATTTCTGGAAACAAAATCCATTTTGCTACATCAACACAATCGCCAACGGAAGTGACACCTGCTCTCAAACATTGGTTAAGTGTTCGAACAGATAATCCCAATTTTTCAATTGGGATGTTGTATAACTCTTGAGATATTGAGTTCATAGAATTACTTCTATTATCGAATTAGATTTCTGAAGACTAAAATATCATACTAAACTGTAGACGGTTTGTAGATAGGCTTTTTGTAGCATGTGATTTTAGTTGGATGCGTAGCTTGAATTTTTAGATGGTGGCAATTAGTCAATCAATCCCACACCCTTAGCGAAGGTTTCAAAATCAGGGGCAAGTGTTCTAAATTTCTGATCTAACCAATCAATTGCGACTATGCTTGGTGGATTTGACCGATAATCAAGACAGAGGATGTCATCCGAAATGTTTCCAGCAATTATAATCGCTTTATCTATGTCCAGTATTCCTGAGTCCGTGATAGGCTCTCCACGATATTTCGATGAGTCATAGTAGGGAAATGCACTCCGCCAAGAAGCATAGCTACTAAAAATCTTCCTCGGAAACCATGCTTCATTTGTATTCTCAAATTTTAATGTATCAATATTTGATGTGCTCAGTGGATCTATTGCTGGTATTCCTGATTTTTTTAACATCTCATCTGGAATTTTGATAATGTGATGATTAACTCTACCATCAGCGTATTTCGCTCCCCAAACCCTATCATTGATGAATTTTTCGAGAAGTGGGGGCAATTCAAACCCCCGAATTTTTATTGTCATAGTTTTTACTCTGGAAGAACATCACGAGGCTTACTACTACCGTCTTTCGATGGTCCGACCACGCCTCGCGCTTCCATCACATCAATCAGACGAGCCGCACGGGTATAGCCAATCCGTAAGCGACGTTGCAGCAAACTAATACTCGCTTTATCGAGACGGCGCACGAGTTCAACGGCTTTGTCGTAGAGTTCGTCCTCGTTGCCTTCTTTGACATCGCCTGTTAGTTCACGCTTAGTCAATTCGACATCGGCACTATCACCTGCTGAATCGGTACTGCGTTTGGCAGCCGCGAACAATGGCAAGTCATCATCGCCACTGTTACCGTTATCCCAGAATGCACCACCGTCATTACTTGTGCTCCGTGCTTGAACAGGTTTGGCTTGCTCCACATTAAAGCTAGAAGATAGTGACCCTGCTTGGCTACCTGTAGATTGTTTGAGACCTTGCATTTTCCAGTAGCGCACGATGTTGTTGATTTCCATATCGGAGACATACACACCTTGCAAACGTAACGGTGCAGGGCTATCGCCACTGAGATAGAGCATATCTCCCTTACCAAGTAAGCGTTCCGCGCCTGGTTGGTCGAGGATAACACGACTATCGACTGAGCCAGCCACCGCGAAAGCAATCCGCGCAGGGAAGTTCGCTTTAATCAAACCCGTAACAACATCAACCGATGGACGTTGTGTCGCAATCACGAGATGAATCCCTGTCGCACGCGCGAGGGCAGCGATACGGGTAATCGTGCGCTCAGTTTCTTCTGGCGCAAGCATCATCAAATCTGCTAATTCGTCGATGATGACGACGAGATAGGGCATCTGGTCAGTTGAGTTCGGGTCACGGTTGCGATTGAAATCTTCGATATTACGTGACCCTGCTTCACTGAATTGTTTATAACGCGCATCCATCTCGCGGGTGACCCATTTCAGCACGCCAACAATACGTTCAAGTTCAACCACCACTGGCGCGACTAGATGCGGAATGCCGTTATAACCTGTTAATTCCACGCGCTTCGGATCGACCATGATGAATTTCACTTGCTCTGGTGTATTGCGCGAGATTATAGAGGCGATGATGCTGTTCACACAGACTGATTTACCCGACCCCGTTGTACCTGCAATCAGCAAGTGGGGCATCGATGACAAATCAGCACTGATGGGCGCACCTGACACACTTTGTCCAAGCGCGATGGCGAGTGGTGTTTTGTGTTTGCTGAATCCTGGTGAATCCATGACATCACGTAAGGAAACGAGAGTGCTTTCGGCATTTGGCACTTCGACACCGACATACCCTTTACCAGGCACAGGGGCTTCGACACGGATTGAGCGTGCGCCAAGAGCCAACTGTAAATCTTTATCTAAACCAGCAATAGCAGATACTTTGACACGTTGCTTACGTCCACCGCGTCCACTGACATAATCAGGCTCAACGCCGAACTGGGTAATCACAGGACCTGTGTTGACTTCGACCACACGCCCAGGCGCACCGAAGGCTTCGAGTGTTTCTTCGATGGTGTGAGCTTGTTTCAGCAAGTATTCGCGGTCAAATTCTTGTTCACTGCCAGAACTCAAGAGCGTGCGATAGTCAGGCAAATTCCAATTGACTTTGACGCGATTCGACTGAATTTTGCTAGATTTCGGTTTTTCGACAGGCACAGAGAGCATCTGTTGTTTGGGACTCGTATCCCCATCGGCTTGCACAGATGGTAATTTGCTCGGTGGTGTGAAGTCACTAGTACTGCCATCGCCTGTGACCTGCTCTGATTCGGCGCGTACTGCATCGCCAATGCCTGTTCCGAATTGGCTTTGGAAGTCGTCTTCGCGTTGCCCTTCGTTAGATGGCACAAAGGCGGACGATACATCTTCTTGACGTGCTCTTGCCATAGCACTTTGTGAGATAGGACCAATTTCACCACGACGCAATTTATCGAGTCGGTCTTGACGTTGTTTCAGATAGTCGTTGACTTCATCTTTTTCTGGTGATGTGCCCGCACTCGCATCGGCTTGGGCTGCTGGTTGAGCAGATGTCGATGGCGGTGGTATTGGATTAGCTGGCGGTGTCGGTTGTTGTGATGGTGCTTGCTGACCTAACATCTCACCGAGGCGTTGCGGTTTCTGCTCAGGGGCAGGTGGAGCAACTCGAATCGGACCTGTATCGAAATGACTGTAGCCGTCATCCATAGGGAGTGGATTCGCTGGGATGCTGCTCGGTGGGGGAGGCGCAACGGTATTGTTGCCATTGCCACGCCCAAAGAGCGAAAAGCCTCCGCTATTGTTGCCGTTACCACGCCCAAAGAGTGAGAAGCCTCCGCCATTATTCGCATTAGCTGTTGCAGGTTGCATTGGCATGGCTTGCATGGGTGGTCCATATGCTGGTTGAACTTGACCCATCGCATCTGCTTGACCATCCATTGAGACAGTTTGTGCTTGTCCACCAACGGTCATACGGATTTCGCGTCCAGAGGCATCTTGCATGGGTGTTGCGTTTGCAGTTTGTACAACGGCTTGTGATGGTACACCTTGTGCAGCAAGTCGTGCTTGTTCGGCAGCGACTTCACGGGCAGCTAACTGGCGTTCGGCACGTTTTTGAACGGCACGTTGCTTCATATTTTCACGGACTGCGAGCGACATGCCTGCAACCGCACGTAAAATTTCAGCGACGCTCATGCGTGTGATGAATAAAACACCAATCAGAGCAATTAAGGTCATCAGCAAGAAACCACCAAATTCAGTGACTGTCGTTGCTGTCAGATAATACAATTCGGCACCAATTAGCCCACCGCCTGATTGCAAGGTGTTCCATGAGTAATTGAGACGTGAACGCAAGAGAATACGGGCAGTTTCCCAATCATCGGCAATGATGTCACCCGCATAGCTGAACGAATCAATCCATTGAAAGTAATAGAGCATTGTGACGAAGACCATCACCACACCAATGACGCGAATGGGGTCAACCGTGGGGGCTTCCTCGCCAAAGTGACGCACGATGAGCCACACACCGATGACCATCATCGCTATGGGGACGAAAATATCACCCCAGCCGAATAATTCCCCCAATGCGTTGTGGACAATGCCAATAGCTGCTTGGTCATTGCTCAAGCCACTAAAAAATAGAATCAGCGATACCACAACAAAGCCAACACCAATGATGTCGAGCCAATTATCGAGTGTCAGACCATCGCTGGTTTGGGCTTTCGGCACTTTGCGTGTGCTTGCTTTTTTGGTGGTGGATGACTTGCTATCTTTGTTATCACCACTGCTCCCAAAGCTGAAAGCACTCGTGATGCGCCCTAAAACGCCCGATGACGCATCAGGTTTAGCGCGAGGCGAGGCTGCTTTGTTGCCTTTAGTATCTTTTTTGTCGTCTTTATTCGTTCGGCGTGCACCTAATGGCGATTGTCTTGATGACTTAGTATCTTTCTTATCATCTTTTTTAGATGACGATGAGCTACTACTGCCGAAGCGACTACCACCAAAGCGCGAGCCACTGGATGACGATTTGTCGTCTTTCTTATCGTCCTTTTTGGATGACGATGAAGACGAGCTACTACTGCCAAAGCGACTACCACCAAAGCGCGAGCCACTCGAACTAGAACTAGAGGAAGCCGATGATGAGGATGATTTTTTACTATCTTTCTTGGCATCATCTTTTTTGTCGTCCTTGTTGCCACCGCGATTGAACAAGCCACTGACACTGCTCATGACTCCTGCAACGGGACTGGCACTATCGCCATCGCTACTATCACCACTAGTCAAGCGACTGCGGATATTGCCGAAGACACCACCGCTACTCTCGTCTTTTTTATCATCTTTCTTGGCATCATCTTTTTTAGGTGACGAGGATGAACTACTGCCAAAGCGACTGCCACTTGATGATTTTTTATCATCCTTTTTGGATGATGATGAAGACGAACTACTACTGCCGAAACGTGAACCTCCGAAACGCGATCCGCTTGATGATGACTTATTATCTTTTTTGTCATCGTCTTTTTTGCTAGAAGAAGATGAACTACTGCTCCCGAAGCGACTACCGCTAGACGAAGAACTGCTCCCACCAAAACGTGAACCACTGGAACTCGATGAGGAGCTACTCCCGAAGCGACTGCCACTGGATGAACTTTTGTCATCATCTTTGCTAGAACTCCCGAAGCGCGATGATGATGTTCCGCCGAAGCGACTACCGCTAGAACCAGAGGATGAACTACTGCCAAAGCGCGACCCACTCGATGAACTCTTGTCGTCATCTTTGTTGGAACTGCCGAAACTAGAGGATGAACTACTGCCAAAGCGTGAGCCACCAGAACTAGAAGAGGAGCTACTGCCTCCAAAACGGCTACCACTCGATGAGGATGAACTCCCGCCGAAGCGACTGCCACTAGAGGATGAGCCTGGTAAGCCACTACTACCACCAAAGCGACTGCCAGAGGAGGAGCTACTGCCTCCAAATCGTGAGCCACTGGACGATGAACCTGGTAAACCGCTACTGCCACCAAAGCGCGAACGACGCGAGGACGCATCCTCATCAGCATCTTCGGTGTAGTCTAGGTACTCTTCATCATCGTCGTAATATTCTTCATCATCGTATTCGTATTCATCGTAATCATCATAGCTCATAAGAAATATCACCTAACTACTACTTGTTAAGTGCAAATAGCATTGTGTATCTATCTACGGTGTATCATTAAGTTTGTTTTAGGGCAAATAATGATGCCTCTATGTGATGTTGGGTGTTGGAAATAGATAGCCTGTTCCCAGTAAAATCATACCACAAAAACGATTTTTGTGCATTAGATTTAGAACAGATATTCTGTAAGAAGTGCCTATGAGTCGGTTTCGTCGGTTATGTGATGATTCTGTGACAATCTTTACGGTATCCAATATTGGTTGTCACCATACACAAAATCATTGTATTTGTCTTTGTATTCCAAAATGCAAAAAAGCATGAGAGGGAGCATCATGAGTGCATTTTCATATTCATGAAGTTCGGCGTTATTTTGATGGCTAAATAAAAATATCTGTTTTGCTCGCACTTTGGGGTCTGGATTATTGCATTCAAATGTGCCTGCATGTGCAATAGAGTTTCGTGTTCCGACAAAAGCCTTAATACGTCTTTGCAGACGATTAGATGAAAAAGGATCGTATCCATAGTAAGTGAAAAAAGCATAGAGCCTGTGTCTCAAATTCGACATTCTAGGTTTCTCATCATTAAGATTGGATTTGGGAATAGCCTGTACTAAATTTTTAAGATTATGCTCCCTTCCCCATATGCCCAGCAATTCCTCTGTTAACGTAGTAACAAGCCTTGCCTGTCCGAATCTTGTAACTCTTAGAGAACAATACTCTACATATGTAATTATGGGTAACAAATATTTCCCCCAGTATTCGGGATTGTGTCCTGAGTTGAGGATAGTTTCAATCGCTTGTGAAACAAAATCTTGCAAATCTCCTAAATTTTTACTCGATAAATGCGGAGTGATAATAGGACTCTTGAAGTTTTGCCGTGATGACCGCGATAATCTATACATCCATCTTTCTTCGTAGAAAAACTCATCATTTCTCGGTAGAACACCTCTAGTCCATTCAATATATCTTCCTATTGCGAGAGAACATAGAGCAACCCACCAATCTGCTAGTGGGTGAGTATCCCAATCTGATACTAAAATGTTCGGATGAATGTCTAATCTCGCAGTTACTTGATTTTCGTAATCAGTCGTGCCATTTTCTTCAAGAAGGCAAGCAACTTTTAATGACTCTTCATCACCATTAATCCTGAATGATATTTCATGATCTCCAAGAACTTTATTACTATATTCGTATGGAAATTCGAATCCTATGATACTAAATGTAGACCAACGTTTTTGTAAAACCATAGGCTTAATCTTAGGATAGAGAAGACTGTAAGATGGAGCTACTGAAAATTTAAAATGCCCTATATGATGACCTCCAAGTCGATAATTTGCTTGTGGAATATCTATTGTTAATCCTTTACGAACTTCGATTCCTCTGAAAGAAATCTTTTCCTCGTGCTGAAACAAATAATTCCACACCCTTGAGTCTTCAAGTGGATAACAAATTAGAAATATTGTATTTTCTTTCGTATATCCTATTTCAAAAGCACAATTAAGCTCTTTCTGGAGATTCTTTAAAAAATTTGACCTTCTGGAACATAAAAGTGAGAATTTTCTACTACGGGATATTTTGAGTGCTTGAGAAAATGGGTAGATGGGGGATAGTCGTATTGTGTCATGATAGTGAACTCATGCTGAAATAGATGTAATTAGTAAATACTATATTACTACAGCTTGACACAAAATCATACCAATTATGAACCATTTTTGTTTGACAGCCTCAAACACCTGTGCTACTCTCAATTTATCAAACATTAACCTGTGATGAGGCGCACCAATACTCGGACGTATGGTGCACAATGGGGAAAGTTGGTGCAAGTCCAACACTGTCCCGCAACGGTAACAACTTCGGTTGAAGTCCGAATGCCCACCTCACTCATGAGTTCGTGCAATGTCCTTCGTGGAAAGAGGATAACGAGCGAGGTACGCGCTATCTTTACACAGCGCACACCCCGTCACCCATGTGGCGTTTTTGTTCCATGGGCGATAGCGACCACTCCCCACATCGACATTGCCATCTAACCTATATTCAATAACATCTATTCAAGGGAGATGTGCAATGCTTAGACGTTTCAGTGTATTATTGCTGACTTTATTATTGATTGTGCCTGTCATCGCGCAGGATACGATGCTGGAAAGCAATTTAGTGGATGAATGCGTCACCGATTATGATGCCTCAGTGGATTATTTCCCTGATAAGGCTGAGGTCGAATACGCCGAGAATTTCACTGTCGAATATTTTAGTAATTACAAAGTCGTGACCGTTGTGCCATTCGCCAATGCCGAAGAAACACGCACTTATATTTTGGTGCAATGTGGCACAGAAGCCCCTGATGACCTCGACGCAGATGCCATTGTAGAAGTTCCTGTCCAACGCATGGTGGCACTCTCGACGACAATTTTGCCACACATCGTTGACCAAGAGCTTGTTGACCGCCTCGTTGCTGTTGATTCACTTGCCTTCACATCCACACAAGAAATTCTCGATAATGCTGATAACATTGCCGAAGTGAATCCCGATTTCGCAGGGTTAAATCTCGAAGTCTTGCTGGATATTGAGCCTGATGTCATCATGGGACAACAATTCTTTGCAGGGGATACTTCTTTTGATGCCAGTACTGATGCAGGATTAGCCGTTGTCCTCAATAGTGATTTTGCGGATACATCGCCATTAGGGGCGGCTGAATGGGGTAAATATCTCTCGCTTTACTTCAATACTGAAGCAATCGCTAATGAAACTTTTGAGACTGTCGAAACTGAGTATAACGACTTCGTGGAATTAGTTGCTGATGTCGAAGCACGTCCGACAGTCTTAGCTGGGACACCATTCCAAGGGGATTGGTTCTTGGCAGGTGGAGCAAGCACAATCTCGCAACTCATCACGGATGCGGGGGGCGATTATCTCTTCAGTGACCTCGATGGTACGAGCCTCCAACTCAGTTTTGAAGAAGTCCTTGACCAAGCCATCGATGCTGATTATTGGATTAATCTTAATCAACCATGGACAACAACAGACGAAATGCTAGCTGCTGATGAACGCTATGCAGAGTTTTTGGCTTTCGAGACGGGTAATCTCTGGAACAACAATCTGCAACAGTTGGCATCTGGTGGTAACGGATATTTCGAGAGTGGCTTCGTTAATCCACAACTGATTTTGGGTGATTTGGTAGCGATTTTGCATCCTGATTTGTTGCCTGAACATGAGTTTAGCTACTATCAGCAATTGGAAGCTACAGAGTAAAAAGATCAAAAACAGGCAGATAGTCTTTGTGTATTGAAGTCAATCTCTCTGATTGGTTTAATCTTTGACCCCTCCCCTAAATCCCCTCCCCACTGCACTGCGTTGGTAGAGAGAGGACTTTAAAAGCTCCCTTTCTCCATAGAGAGCGTTAGCGAACGACGATGGGGAAAGGGCGGGGGGATAGGGGTAAAAAGACACAAATAATATTTGATTCCATGCAATCACGTATTTATCTGCCTTCGACTGAACGTGTTTCTGTGACATCAAAAATTTAGGAATGCCTTATGGCAGATAATATTCTCAATCCCACATCTCAAATACTGACCCGACCGAAGGCGAAACTCAATCTAGGGATTCAATGGTTGCCGATTGGTATCATGCTCGTTGCATTAGTGGCTATCTTTTTGTTAGTGCTGATGCTGGGGTCGGTTCAGATACCCATCAGTGAGGTGGTGACTGTCTTGCTAGGTGGGGAAGCGAGTCGGTCAACATGGACAACAATTGTGCTACAGGTTCGCCTCCCGAAAGCGGTTACGGCTGTTCTAGCAGGGTCGGCATTGGGGGTCAGTGGCTTGATGATGCAGACCTTCTTCCGTAATCCGTTAGCAGGACCATTCATCTTGGGGATTAGCTCAGGGGCGAGTTTAGGCGTGGCCTTAGTGGTTCTTACAGCAGGGACAGTCGGTGGGACTGTGCTAGCTGGATTGGGATTCTTCGGGGATTTAGCTCTAGCAGGGGCAGCAGGGCTTGGAGCAGGTCTGACGATGCTAATTGTGCTACTAATTGCGCGCCAAATTCGCAGTTCGATGACCTTACTGATTCTTGGTTTGATGTTCGGTTATTTTACGAGTGCGATGGTAAGCATCCTTCTATACTTTGCTGTGCCTGAACGGATTCAATCGTATATTCGCTGGACATTCGGCACATTCAGTGGCACGACGTGGAGTCAGCTTTGGATTTTTGTGCCATTGGTTGTAATCGGCTTAATCGGCGCATTTATCTTGTCGAAAACACTGAATGCACTCTTGCTCGGCGAAACCTATGCGCGGAGTATGGGTTTGGATGTGGGACGTTCACGGATAGCGATTATTGGTATCACAGCATTATTGGCAGGGACAGTCACCGCATTTTGTGGTCCTATTGGCTTTGTTGGGATTGCTGTACCGCATCTTGCACGCAGTTTGTTAGGGACATCGAATCATCGTGCGCTAGTGCCCGCGACAATCCTCATGGGGGCAATTGTCGCACTAATTGCAACCATCGTTGCCGAAATGCCTGGCAATCAAATCATCTTGCCACTGAATGCGGTTACCTCTTTATTGGGTGCGCCTGTAGTTATCTGGGTGATTTTGCGTCGCGGTAATGTGAGTAAGACCTTCGCTTCATGAAGCAAATTATTTTAGAAATACATAATTTAGCAATTGGTTATCCCAAACACACTGTTGCTACGAACATCAAGCAATCACTCATTGCAGGGGAGTTAGTCTGTCTGATTGGTCCGAATGGGGCTGGTAAAACCACACTGATGCGAACTCTGGCTGGGATGCTATCACCATTGGCAGGGCAGGTAAGTTTACTTGGCGATGACATCCGCAAGATAGATGCCCGTACTCTCGCGCAACGTTTGAGCATCGTTTTGACAGATCGTGTGGATGTTGGTTTGCTGACAGGTTATGCACTTGTTGCCATTGGTCGCCATCCTTATACCGATTGGACAGGCAGTTTATCGCACGATGATGAAGCGATGGTACGCTGGGCAGTTTCGGCAGTGGGGGCAGATGACCTCGCACCACGTCCGTTAGCTGAATTAAGTGATGGTGAACGGCAAAAGTTGATGATTGCGCGTGCGCTCGCTCAAGACCCCGCGCTGATGATTCTCGATGAGCCTACAGCTTTTTTGGATTTACCACGTCGAGTAGAAGTGATGCAATTGCTACGCAAACTCGCACGCGAGACAGACCGCGCCATTTTGCTATCCACGCATGATTTAGACCTCGCGCTACGCCATGCAGACCGTATTTGGCTGATGCCAAAAGGACAAGCACTCACGGTTGGTGCACCTGAAGATTTAGTGCTCAGTGGGGCATTTGAAAAAGCATTCCGTAGCGAAGGCGTACAATTTGACCCACGAACAGGCTCGTTTCGGTCTGTGGAACAAGCCCAAAAGGAAATCGCTGTTGTTGGTGATGGTGTTGCGCGCATCTGGACAGAGCGTGCTCTTGAACGGGCTGGCTTTGTCATTACGCCTGATACCGATACCGTTGTTTATATCACTGAGGATGGCTGGCAAATCAAAAGGGACACTCTAGATGTCTCGATTGAGAAAAAATCATTGTATGATGTAGTGCAGTATCTAAAAATTAAGTAGATTATGTCTCATCATGAAAATAAATGTGCTTCGCATAAATTTGCTCATTACGATTTTTTTGATGCTATGCCACACTTCTACTGCTCAATCTGATACGCCTATTTATTTACTCTTGAAGGGAAATTCATCTGGTTCTCTTCTAGCTGGTGCAGGCACCCAAGGGCTTGTTCATATCTTAGATACAAATACTGGAGAAATTATATTTGATTTATCGCTTTTTGAAACAACGTCAATATGGGCTTTAGCATGGAGTCCAGACGGTAAGTATTTAGCCTTTGGGAGCTTTGAAAGCGACATATTCATCTACTGTACAGATGAAACAGCAACAGCAGATTGTGCATTTGGAACTCTAGTAGCAAATTGGAATGCTCAGACAGAGGATTTATTAGACTTGGACTGGAATCCTGATAGTACACAAATTGTTGTAGCTAGTCAGGATGCCTTAAGGTCATTATCTATTTGGGACATCAATGACCAAGAGTTGCTTGGTTATGTAACAGGTTTGGGAGTCAACGATGTAGATTGGAGTCCAGACGGGCGATGGATTGCTTACGCTAATGTAGATACAGGTGTCGCGTATATTGATGCCCAGACGATTCAGCCAAATGGTGCAATACCATCTGTGCATTTATTGGGTAACTTACTAGATGCTACATCTGTTGCTTGGAATCATACAAGTACACGACTAGCGGTTGGTGAAGGTAGCATTGTATCTTCATATAATGCCCCAATCAGAATCTCTATATGGGAGGTTGGACAAGATGAGCCACTCCTCATATTAGAGGGACACACAAGTATAATAGAAAATATTGAATGGAATAGTAGGGATAATTATTTAGCAAGTGTTTCATTTGATACACAAATTATAGTCTGGGATGCAGTTACAGGTGAGATACTAGCGACCTATCAGTCACCAGATGATGGATTCATTACTTTGATGGGGATTACATGGGTTGGTGACTCAAATAGTATTGCTTACGGCATGTCACCACCAAGTATAGTGAAGCCTTCAAATCACGACTAAAGTAGAAAAGGACACCACAGATGTCCCAATTAAGAAAAACTCATTGTATGATGTTCTGGATTATTTGAAATAACTTGACGAAGTTACTATGAAACCAACTATCAATCACTAAAAACCAAAAACTAATAACCCATTATGTCGCTAATACTTTATCAGTGAATCTGACCATCAATTGCAGCCGACCAATTTGTAATCTGTCACCATTGGTCAGCACATGGGGTTTTTCAGTCTCGATGCGGATACCATTAACATAAGTGCCGTTTTTAGTATTGTGGTCAACAATATAGAGTACGCCATTGTGATTGTTAAGTGTTGCATGACGACGTGACACACCGAATAATTTGCCACCAAAAGGGGTCAGGTCAACAATGGGTGTATAATTCATCTCTGCATCATGCCGACCAATCACAATATCATGAGCATCTTCGCTACGAATGCTGAAAATGTGGTCAGGATTTTTGACTGTCAACTCTACTGTACGGTAGCGTCCGCGCCCAAAACGGAGCATATCAGGAGCGTAAGCAGGAGCTTCGCCTGTAATGCGAATCGTTTCTGCTGTTGTTCGTTCTGATACAGGGGTGACAACATGACCCTCTTGTGTTTCAAGTTCGGTGATGATTTCTGCTTCTTGTGTTTCGTCATTGTCGTGTCGTTGCATCAAATCCTACCCCTAACCAAGGATTGTAATGTTTATTAATGTTTGCATACAGTTTAATATAGAAATATAGAAACACAATACGGTGTAGCATTTAGGATTTTTAATTCAATCAATGTTAAGTAATTTTACATTAACAGTTAAGAATAAGACACCAATTTGCTTAATTGATGCCCGATTAATGAATTTACAAAATCGCTTTGAGGGATTCTTCGGCTGAATAGAGCGTGTGTGATACATCCTCATCTGTATGAACAAGGCTGATGAAGCCAGCTTCGTATTGGCTCGGTGCGAGGTACACGCCACGCTTGAGCATCTCGTGATAGAACTTGCCGTATCGTTCGGTGTGGGCAAATTGTTTGGCTGTCGCATAATCCCGAATGACCGCATCAGCTTCTTTGAGAAAGTAAAAGCCAAACATTGTGCCAACAGTCCCTGCTTGTAGAGGTACATTCAAACGATTTGTGATGTCTAGCATGCCTGTGATGAGCGTATCCGCTTTGGCAGAGGTTGCCTCGAAATTGCCTTCTTTTTTCCATTCAGATATGGTCGCAAGTCCAGCCGTCATTGCTAAGGGATTACCACTGAGTGTTCCTGCTTGATACATTGTGCCAGCAGGAGCAACTGTTTCCATGATATGACGCTTGCCAGCATATGCCCCGACAGGTAAACCACCACCAATCACTTTACCGAGACAGGTGATGTCGGGGTCGAGATTCCAGATGTCTTGTGCGCCACCGACACCAGCACGAAAGCCTGTCATCACCTCATCAAGGATGAGTAATGCGCCGTGTTCATGACAGAGGTCAATTAAGCCTTGCAGATAGCCTTCATCAGGGACGACAAAGCCCATGTTGGCAGCAATCGGCTCGACAATCGCACCAGCAATTTCGTCAGGATTTTCCTCGAATAATTTACGAACGGTTTCTAAATCGTTGTAGGGTGCGGTCAGTGTATTGACGGCTGTTCCTTTGGGTACACCTGGGGAATCAGGCAAGCCGAAGGTCGCTACACCACTGCCAGCTTGCACCAGTAACATATCCGCATGACCATGATAATTGCCAGCAAACTTGATAATTTTATCGCGTCCTGTGTAGGCACGCGCTAGACGAAGTGCACTCATACAGGCTTCTGTGCCACTGTTGACGAAGCGAATCATTTCGATACTAGGTACAGTTTCGATAACTAGTTTCGCTAATTCATTTTCGATGGCTGTTGGTGCGCCGTAACTTGTTCCGCGTGAGAGAGCATCCGAGAGGGCATCCACCACAGTAGGGTAGGCGTGTCCGAGAACAAGCGGACCCCAACTGAGGACGTAATCAATCAGTTTATTGCCATCAACATCGACCATATGTGCGCCTGTGCCTCGGTCAATCACACGTGGTGTGCCTCCGACGCTTTTGAAGGCACGCACGGGACTATTGACCCCACCAGGCATTAATGTTTGTGCTTCTGTAAAAATTTTTTCTGAATTGCTTGTTACCATGTAAAGTCCTTTTTAGATGAAACTGTGTTGTTTGATTCTTTCGACAGCATGTTTGGCTGTTTTAATCGTATCGGGAATACCAACGCCACGATACGCATTGCCAGCTAGTGCAATCGACTTAGGTAAATGCGCTTCAATACTATCAACCCGTTCGATGTGTCCGACATCGTATTGTGGATAGGCATTTTCCCATGTGCCAAGTAAATAGTGTTGTGGTTTAGCAGTGATACCCATAATCGCACGCAATTCTTCACGAACAATCGCCAGTAATTCGCTCTCTGATTTATTGAGCATGTTGCGTGTGTGGGGTCCTCCGAAGAAAACACGTATCAGAGCTTTGCCGTCAGGAGCACGATTAATCCACTTAGCATTTGCCCATTGCATCCCATCTATCATGCGTTCTGCGCTACTAGGGATGACCACGCCATAAGCATCTAAATTGGTTGATACATCGTCATTATCATAAATGAGTGACATGCTCCCAATTCCTGCATAGCGAATTGTACCTAAGCCCTGTGATGCTTGCCCTGCGACACTTTCCAGCAAAATAGATGATACATTGGCAGGTGTCGCCATAATGAGTGTATCGGCATGAAGCGCAGTATCATCTTCTAGTTGAACTTTGTAGCCATCGCTAATCTGTTTGACAGGAGTGTTGAGGCGCACATCACCTGTAAGTTTGCTGACAAGTGAGTCAATCAATTGTGACATGCCGTTTTTGAATGACACAAGTGCAGGAGACATTGATGAAGGCGCTTTCGCTAAGGAGTCGGTCATGCCACGAATGAGACTACCGTGCTGTTTTTCGAGGGCACGATATTGTGGGAAAGTCGCTAAGATACTTTGTTGGTGCATATCAGCATTGTAAACTCCTGCTAGCAGGGGGTCAGCTAATTTATCGAGTGCTTCTTGCCCCATGCGACGTATCACAAAGTCCGCGAGAGATTCATCTTCATCTGAGTCATCAGGTGGAATCACATGATCCATTAGCACACGCAATTTACCGCCGAGGCTCATCAATGGCGATGCGAAAAACGCAGATAAATTGGTCGGCACGAGCAAACGTAGACCATCAGGCAAGGGTGCAAGCTGACCATCTGCCAAGACATAAATGCGCTCAGGTGTATCGTTGACAGCGATAATCTCGTTATCCAGACCAATCTCACGCACCAAATCCATCGCCCAAGGCTTACGGGTGATGAAAGCATCGGGTCCAAATTCGATGATGCAATCGTGTTCATAGTGCGACTGTATCAAGCCTCCGAAGCGTCCAGAGGCTTCTAGCAAGGTGTAGTCTATCCCTGCTTGCTGACAATACCATGCAGAGGCGAGTCCAGCGATACCGCCACCGATGATAATGGTTTTTTGTTCCGATGAGACGTTTATTTTCATCGATATTTTTATTCCAAAATAGGTTTAGCTACGATTTTTCTTAGCAACATTTTTATTTCATGATTAATTTTTATTGTGTCGAAACTTACTTTATAACTTCTGCTTGATGTACCTCTGCCATAGTAAGTAACCACTAATTTGCCCGAAATCACAGCAAAGCAGATTTGTGGGTTATTGCGTGCTTCACGCCATGTAATAGAACGTGACAAATGTAGAGTTGACATAGAGGTATCTGCACGTGTTACTTTGTCATACCCCATCAATCTTAATTGAGCTATTAATTCTCTCATTTGCTCACACCATGATAGTGATAGGAAATAAGCCTCAACTTGATCCCATGTCTCTATAAAATGTTTCTCAGTTCCATTATTTTTTTCATCTACCATTGTTGCTCCCAAGTCAGAGGCTAAAGCCGTCTGCCTAAATCGTCTGACGCTAAAGCGTGCTTTTTGCTAATGGTTGTTGCGTAGGGGAGCGTCTTGTGCGCTCCCACCGTCTATAGTTAGCGTTTGGGAAGGCATGAAATCCTCATCACAATTTTTGCTAATTGCCGACTGCTGATTGCTGAGAGCTATATTCATGTACAAAATCCACCAAGCGTTTCACATTCTCTGGCGGAGTCGTCTTGATGATGCCATGCCCAAGATTGAAAATATAGCCATCGCGCCCTTGCATACGGTCAAGCACATCTTTGGCACGCGCTTGCAGTTCATCCCAAGGAGCATAGAGTGCGACAGGGTCAAGGTTGCCTTGAATGGCGACACCATCACCCAGAATTTGGCTGGCTTTGTCAATATCAATGCGCCAATCGACCCCAATTACATCACCACCAGCATCCCGAATATCGGTTAACATGCCGTTGGTATTCGTACCAAAGTGAATCAGAGGCACGCCAGCATCTTTTGCCATTTCGAGGGCTTGCTTGCTATAGGGTTGCACATATTGACGATAATCTTGTGGCGAAAGTTCACCGACCCAGCTATCGAATAATTGCAGAGCTTGTGCGCCAGCCTTCGCTTGTGCCAGCAGATAGTCTCCTGCACATTGTGCCAATTTCGTCATGAGCTTGTGCCATGCGTCTTTATCGCTATACATCAAGCTCTTGAGATGGATTTTGTTCTTGCTTGCACCACCTTCGATAGCATAACTCGCTAGGGTGAAGGGTGCGCCACTAAAGCCAATCAAGGGCACGCCTTTAGGGTCGAGAGCTTCGCGAGTCAGTTTAATTGCATCTAGTGTGAACCAGAGAGCTTCTTCGGCAGGCGGGACAATGAGTGCATCAACATCGGATGCTGTCCGCACAGGATTATGAATGACAGGACCTTCGCCCTTAATGAATTCCAGATTTAAACCCATGCCTTGCAAGGGTGGCAAAATATCCGCGAAGATAATCGCTGCATCTAAATCGAAAGCATTAATCGGTTGCATTGTGACATCACGCGCCAGTTCAGGCGTTTTGATAATATCGAGGATGCCATAAGTTTTACGCAATTCGCGGTATTCTGCCATATAGCGACCTGCTTGACGCATCAACCAGATAGGCACGGCATCCGTTTTTTCGCCACGCGCTGCTTTCAGGAAGCGACTCTCATTTTTGATTTTTTCTGCATTCGGGAGTTTTGTTGTATCGAGTGTTGTCATTGTTTCCTCTGTGAAAATTATCTTCTTTTGTCGCTGAAGGCTAAAGCCATTCAGCTAGAATAGTCGGTGGCTAAAGCCAGCTTTACAGAATAATTGACACACAAATTGCTTTTAAAGTATGCTTCAGCATCCGACAAGGATAGCCTGATCGCTTTAGCGTCAGGTGGCTTCATATATAGTCGATTATTTTTGTAGCCATTGTGCGGCATCTTTAGCAAAATAAGTCACAATCATATCTGCGCCAGCACGTTTGATGCTGGTGAGTGTTTCTAAAGCCACTCGTTCAAGGTCAATCCAGCCTTTTTCGGCGGCGGCATGGATCATGCTGAATTCGCCACTGACTTGATATGCTGACAGGGGCAAATTATAGTTGTCTTTGACCTCACGGATGATGTCGAGGTAGGCGAGGGCAGGTTTGACCATCAAGAAATCTGCGCCTTCGGCAACATCAAGCGCGACTTCTTTGAGGGCTTCTCGCCGATTAGCTGTATCCATTTGATATTGACTACGGTCACCAAAACTAGGTGGACTTTCGGCAGCATCACGGAAAGGACCATAAAAGCCACTCGAATATTTGGCGGCGTAGCTCATGACACTTACATGCTGATGTCCTTCGCTATCTAATGCGTTCCGAATTGCGCCGACCATGCCATCAATCATCCCTGATGGGGCGATGATGTCTGCCCCCGCTTGTGCATGTGTTGCGGATGCTTTGCCGAGTAAATCGAGTGTGGGGTCATTCAGCAGATAGCCTTGTGGCAAATTTGGCTGGTAATGTTCATGAACAGGCATGTTGATGATGCCACAATGCCCATGGTCAGTGTATTCACAGAAGCACATATCACTGATGACAACCATCTCTGGCACAGCATCTTTAATCGCCCGAATCGCCTGTGGCACGATACCATCTTCACTGAAATTGTCTGTGCCACACCAATCTTTTGCTTCTGGAATGCCGAATAAAATCACTGCTGGAATCCCTAAATTGTAGGCTTCTTTGGCTTCTTGCGCGACTTTATCGACTGTCACTTGATACTGATTAGGCATCGATGCAATTGGGCGTTTTTCATTTTCACCATAACGCACAAATAGCGGATAGATGAAATCATCAGGGGTGACTACTGTTTCGCGTACCATTCGCCGTAGATTCTTGTTCAAGCGCAAGCGTCGCGGACGAATGGCTAAATTTTGTGTGATAGCCGTGTCAATTTTTTCAGGTGTTGCCATATTGTACCTCGTTAAATAAACCAGATAATAAGTGGAGCATATCTATCAATGTGTAATTTTCAGGATAAACGACGTTAGTAAACCCTGCATCCATTGCTACTGCATGGGTACTTGGACCAATGCACACCGCAGGAATATCATAAGCTGTTTCGGGCGCGATGCGTTTCACAAAATTGGTCACTGTACTACCACTAGTAAAGGTGATGGCATCAATCTTATTTTCGCGCAGTAGGGCAGGAACATCCTCACCGCCTGTGCCGATGACTGTCTGGTAGGCTTCGACAGTTGTGACCTCTGCACCACGCGCAGTCAATAAATCTGTGAGTTCGCCATCGGATAGGGCAGATAAGGGAAGCAATATTTTTTCACCGTGTTGGATGGGCAATTCATCTGCAAGCGTTGATGCAGTGTAGTGTGATGGGATGAAATCTGCCTCACCATTAAATGTCGATTGAATTAACGCATCTGTTTTATCACCGACAGCAATGATACGAATAGTACGCCAATCAAACACAATATCTAAATTAGCGAGTCGTTCAGCAACAGAAAAAACGGTATTACTACTGGTAAAAATCACCGTATCGTAAACGGATAAATGACGTAGTGCACTATCCAAGGCTACGGTGTTATCTGGTGGCATAATCTCAATGCAGGGATACAAGATTGGAATTCCACCTGCTTGTTCAATCAAACATGTGAGTTCATCAGCTTGATGCTCTGCTCGTGTGATAACAATCCGCTTGCCTATGAGTGTCATGAGTTGGCTTTGACCTCATCAAGTATCTCTTTTGCGCCTTTGGCAATCGCATCACGCGCAGCATATCGCCCAACTTCTTCGGCAACGATATAGGGTTTGGTCTGTGCTAATGCTGTTGCTTCGCCTGTGACTTCTATCCATTGTTGACCATCGACAGAAGTGACTCGTCCCACAAAGTTGATGATGTTGTTCTCATAGGTCGCATAGGCTGCTACAGGCACAGAACATCCCCCTTGTAAGCGATTTAAGAAGGCACGTTCGGCAGTGGTTGCGAGTAATGTCGGTAGATGGGTGAGTGGCTCAAAAATATCGGCATTATCTTCGCGCGATTGTATTGCAATTGCACCTTGTCCTGGAGCAGGAAGCATCATTTCAGGGGAGAAAATTTGTGTGACAGTATCCATCATATCCAAGCGTCCGACCCCCGCACGCGCCAAGACAATCGCATCGTAATCGCCATCTGGGTCAAGGGCTTTGTTGATGCGCGTCGGCACATTGCCCCGAATATCAATAATCGTCATATCAGGGCGCACATGCCGAATTTGCGCTGCCCGTCGTAAACTAGATGTGCCAATTTTCGCGCCATCTGGCAACGATGATAAGCCTTGCTTGTGTTTGCTAATCAGGACATCTTCCACAGGGGCACGTTCGGGAACAGCAGCAACTGTTAAGCCGAAAGGCTCTTGTGTCGGCAAATCTTTGAGGCTATGCACAGCACAATCAATCTCACCATTGAGCAAGGCTTGCTCCAATTCTTCTGTGAATAAGCCTTTGCCACCAATCGAGGGCAATGATTTATCGAGGATTTTATCGCCTTTGGTAGTGAATTCGACCAATTCAACTGTTGTATCAGGATAGTGTTGACGCAATAAATCCGCCACATGATGAGATTGCCAGAGGGCTAATCGACTTTTGCGTGTGCCGATGCGTATGCTTGCCAATGAGTGTCCTTTCTTAAAAACGTGCATCAAGCAGGATGAATAGTCTCTGATTCATCAGTTGCTAAGGCAAATAATTCGCGCACAATATCGGTATACACATCGACATCAGCATCGCTAGCATGAGCACGTAAATTCTTGGTCGGTGCATGTAGAACCTTATTCATGATGCGGTGTGCCATGCGTTTAACAATCGCTAATTCATCATCGGATAAATCTGGTAACTTGTTAAGTGCTTGGTCGAGTTCATCTTGAACCACAGTCTGCACCCCGTGACGCAGTTCTTTAATGACAGGGACGACTGCGCGTTGTTGTACCCACATTTGATAACGGTTCGATTCATCTTCGATGATGCTCAATACCTGTGGGATACAGGCTTTGCGTGCTTCTAGGCTACTATCGACAATATGCTGGAGCGAATCAATATCGAAGAGATTCACACCATCCACCATGCCGACATCATTTGCAATATCACGCGGAACAGCAATATCAATCAGCATCAGAGGCTCATTGCGTTTACTCATCGCACGTTGCACATCTTCTCTGTGTAGAATCGTGTGCGGTGCACCTGTCGCCGTAATGACTACATCGGCATCAATGATTTCTTCCCACAAACATGACCATTCCATTGCTTTGACACCGTACTTATCGGCAAGTGCTTGTGCTTTATCGTAGGTACGATTCAAAACTGCGATATGACTCAGACCATATTTGTGAACTGCGAAAACGGCTAATTCTGCCATTTCACCTGCGCCGAGAATCATCACTTTAGGGTTAGACGTAGGACTTTCTTGGTGCATCAAGAGGGCTGCTGCATGACTGATACTGGTTGTGTTTTGGCTAATTTCGGTTTCAGTCCGTGCGCGTTTCCCTGCATGAATCGCTGCTTCAAACAAGCGGTGGAGATATGCACCAGTTGTGTCGATACTAGACGCAGTATCAAGTGCTTTGCTGACTTGTCCGAGAATTTGTGCCTCACCTAAAACCATCGAATCCAAGCCCGACGCCACCGCCATCACATGCTGAACAGCATCATGGTTAGACTGTGTGTAGAGCGATGGGACAAGCACATCCTCAGCAATCGCAAAATATTCACACAAAAAATCGACAATTTCGACTTTTGCACTCAAAATGTCTTTGACCCCTGCATATACCTCGAAACGATTACAAGTTGAAATAATCGCTAATTCCGAGATATGTGTTGCATGACGATAGATGTTTGCCATCACATCTTTGAGCGTATCCGATGGCAAATACAGCCGTTCACGCAACGTGACAGGTGCGGTTTCATGGTTCAACCCTACAAGTAGCAATGACACAAATTGTCCCTCTCACAGTTTACGCAGATTCAGTTACGGCTGATGCAGGGCGTTTAGGGCGAGTCCCTGGCAGACAGCAATCAATTGGGCAAATATCGTGATTGGCAGGGCGTTTACCCAATGCTTTACGGTTAGGATTTTCCGTCATGCGTTCTTCAACCAATTCACGAATCATCGTCACGAAGGGTTTTGCTGTGCCGACTGTGCCAGCACGTACCATCTTCATGCTCATTTCTTCGGCAGCGTCTTGGGCTTCGGTATCCAAGTCAAACATAACTTCCATGTGGTCACTGATGAAGCCAACAGGCACAATCACCACATTATTGATACCTTGCTCATGAATTTCTTCCATGTAATCGACGATGTCGGGTTCGAGCCAAGGCATTTGAGGTGGACCACTACGACTTTGATAAACAAGCGTATAATTATCAGTTTCCAAAATGTCGGCGATGATACGGCACGACTCTTTGAGTTGGGCTTCGTAAGCACTATTGCGCGCTTGTCCCATTGGGATACTGTGTGCAGTGAAGATGATATGCACATTATGTTGCTCATCCTCATCCCAATTGCTGAGTGCTTGGCGCACATTATCAACCATAGGGTAGATGAAGCCTGGATGGTTATAAAACACACGAATCTTATCGACTTCGGGTGCGCCGTCACCAACAGCTTCTTGTGCTTCGATGATATTCTCGCGGTATTGACGACAGCCACTATAGCAACTAAAGCCACTTGTGAAGAATGCAATCGCTCGTTTGACACCATCGTCTTTCATCTGTTGCAGGGTATCGGTAATCATCGGATGCCAATTACGATTGCCATAATACACAGGTAAGTCGATGTTATTTTCTGCCAGTTCTTCTTCGAGAGCCTCAATGAGAGCGAGATTTTGCTCATTGATGGGACTTTTGCCCCCAAATTGATAGTAATGTTCACCGACTTCTACGAGTCGTTCTTCTGGAATGTTGCGCCCGCGTGTGACGTTTTGCAAAAACGGCACAACATCATCGGCTTTATCAGGTCCGCCAAAGCTCATGACGAGAATGGCATCGTAGTCTTTTGATATGTCATCATATTTCGGAAAATCTTTGCTTGGTGCGCCATGTACCGACATATTGTGTTCCTCATTTCAATTACAATAAAAGGTCAATTCAGTGTTGTAGGGGCGTAGCTATGTCTGCGCCCGTTCGGGACGACACACAGGTCGTCCCCTACGATGATTTCGGGAAAACGTCTTAATTTACTTCGCAATGATTTTTGTGCCGACCCAAATGACACCATCACGGATGTCTACTTGGTAGGTTTCGACAGGTTTATTGACCAAACCATCAATCGCTTGACCACTTTGAATATCGAATTTACCGTAATGCCAAGGACAAACGACTGTACATGCCTCGTGGTCAATCTCGCCTTCGGTTAACGGTCCGCGTGCATGAGTGCAACGATTGTTAATAGCATAGAGATTGCCGTTAATATTGAAGACCCCAACTTGCTTGCCTTCTAAGTAGACAACTTTGGTTTCGCCTGGGGCTAAATCATCCAATGGGCAGACATCTTGCCAAACTTCGCGCTCTGTACCTGCTTCGATTTTTTCTGCAACTTCGGGACCTCCGAGTTGGTCAAGGGCTTGGTCGAGGCGCATATTCATACAAGTGAAGAGTGGCGTATCTTGGAGTGTGTAGAGACTCACGGTTGATTCGCGTAATTCCTGCACCAAATCCAAGAAATCGCTTGGTTCGTCTGTTTCAAATGCCACAATAAATTCGTAATCATCAATTCCAAAGGAGTAGGTGGTATTCAAGCGCACCGATGGATACTTACGCCCAATCGTGATGTGTTCGTCCATCATCCCCTGACGTGCTGCTTGCGATAATTGATACCATTCGCGTGTTTTAATGAACGGGTAGACGAATAACCATTTGGCTTCGGTTGGGTCAATGACGAGACGTTCATCCTCATCTTCTTCTTCACCATCCAAAGCTGGCACACGAATTTCGTACAGTGACCGCTTAGTCTGTGAGAAGTAAGAGTAGGCGAGGTTAAGATACGCGCCCATCTTTGTCCGCATGATAGCGGCAGCTAATTCTTGGAAGACCTCTGGTTTTTCTGCAATTTGCCACAAGAGCAATTCAGCATCGGCGCGTGTTCCCATTGTGCTGTATGGGCGCAATAGCATCCGACGATTGAAGCTGGTAATCGTTTGAAGCAGTTCCTGCTTATGTTCGGCTTGCTCATCGGCTGGTAAACGTCGCCATATGGGGTCAACCGTGTAAAACGCAAAACGCACATATTGACGCTTTGTCAATCGGGCTGCACGTTCCCGTTCTTGAGGTGTTGGCGCACGTTTTTCTGCTTTATTGCGTAACCAAGGCGGTTTTGTCATAAGTTTAAACCTGTATCTTTACCCGATAAATTCTACAAAAATCTATATAAATTATAGTAAAACTAAAGAAATTTTCAAGTCCATATGTGAATTAATTCACGAATATACACTATGTATTTACACATACGGGATAGTAGCATAGTATTTTTGTGAGGATTATGACAGATGTCATGCCGTTTTCGGATGAATGTCACGAATGTGTGGGTTTCTGTAGAATTTGGTGGAGATTTAGCATTTTTTAACAGAATTTAATGCTAAAGCCTATATCTTAGTATGATTTTTGTTAGAAATGCCCTGAAACCTACTAAAATACTGTAAAAACTCTGATTTACGTTTGCCAAAAAACCATATGTTCCATTAAACTTAGCCCAGAAATAAAAACATTAGATTATTAGACATACCGAGAGGGTATCTCAATGAACAAGAATGAATTGATTAGCGCAATCGCCGATGCATCCGACCTCACTAAAGCAGATGCTGGTCGTGCATTAGATGCGTTCACCGATGCAATCACTGGCGCACTCAAAAAGGGTGACAAAGTGACACTCGTCGGCTTCGGCACATTCTCAACATCAGAACGTAAAGCACGTAAGGGTCGTAACCCACAAACTGGTGAAGAAATTGATATTGCAGCGAAGACCGTTGCAAAGTTCAAGCCAGGTAAGGAACTCGAACGCGCTGTCAACGACTAAGACTTCCGACGAAGATAACAGCAAAAAGAATCCCTCCAACTTGCGGAGGGATTTTTTGTTTGTATAGAGATGGACAGTCGTAGAGAATGGTTTGAAACTATCCTTTACCAATAATTACGCAAATTTTGAAGACTGTTCAACATCTGCATTAACTATTGTAATTTCGTCGTTTTGAAAGACTGTCCAATTTCGTCCATCGCTTTTTGGGCAAATTCCTCGGCTGTGACGACTGCAAAACTGCCTTTGTCGGCAATTTGGGCTAAGACTGCACCGAATGTATGAAAATCCGCTAAGGTTGTTGATAACACTTGGTCACGGAATTGTTGACGCATGTCGTTGGTGTATCCTCGCAAATGACGCATGAATTGTTGACGACCTTTGGCATCTGGTAAATCGTAGCCATCCATTGAACCAATTGCTCCAATAATTGCTTTTTCGACATCATGCTCAGTCAGTTGCAATTGTTGCAGATAATCTCCTGTGCCATTGAAGACATCCAGTGTGCGACTGATATTCGGGTCGCGCCAAGACAGGAAATTGACCAAACCTGTTTCCGAACTAAAACTCATGTTGCCACCATACGCGCCACCCATCACACGGATATTTTGCCAGATGTATTCACGCGAGACATGCTTGCTAATCACGGCGATTGAGCCATCTAATTCATAGCCTAAGTCGTATAGATTGGCGACTTTGGCATTGAAGCTGACCTGTACAGGTTGTGTGAGAGCTTCATACGGTGTTTTGTTGAGTGTTGTCCATTCAGCGTGTGATGTTTCAGCAGAAGGTAGGGCAGAAATCAGACCATGCACTGTCTCGCGGAAGTCTGACCAGTCGCTTTCTTCCATCGTGATATTGACGACCATACCATTGCGATTGATGAGTTGGGTTTTGAGGCGTTCTAAAGCATTGAGAACACCATCCCAATCGTTATCAATTTTCTCGACTAATTCGCGCAAAAAGAAGACATGCGTCGCCCCTGACATGATTTCGTTCGCCCACGCAGGTTCGGTATATTGGGCACGGATGCGTGCACCAGCCACCGCAAAGCCTGATGAGGCTAAGTACCGTTCCATGCGAACTTTGCGCTGGAGAACAATCTGCTTGAGGCGTTCTTGATTATCCAACTTCACTGTTGTGACAATATCTTTGATGATATTCAGCAATTCAGCTTGTTGATTGACCAATGCTTTACCGCTGACCATCACATAAGCGAAATAATCATCGCCGACCCTTTTTGTTCCGAGTGATGTCCCTGCACCGACACCACCCGTGTTGCTGCCGATGCGTTGCGTCAAGCGTACAAAATCTTGACTATCTGTGCCAAGTTTAGTCAAACTTTCAGTGAAAATTTCGACGTAGGGCAGGAGGTCTGCATCAATCACGCGCAAGTCAAAACCTGCTTGGAAGTAGATGATGCCTCCTGTAGGTTGTGGATGAAAATATACTCGTGCGCCTTCATGCTCATGGATGTGTTGTTCAACGGTGCTAATCTCTTTGTCGAGGTCATCCAACTTGAGCACAGGAATCTTTGCCAATTGCTCAGGTGTATTCGGTGTTTGCTGACGTTCCAACAATTCGTTTTGGACACGAATCACATCTTTGATGTCGTCGGCGTTCATGGCATCTTTGGTTTTATCAAGGCGATCACGTTCGGCTTGTTCACGCGCAGGGGCGACTGATTCATCAGGATGCAAGGTAACGGTCACACGATGGCTATTGTTGAGTAAATATTCGCCAATCAAATTTTCGAGTAGCTCGTCGTCATCGTCTAAGGCTTGCTTGAGGTCGTCTAAATCAGCTTGGAAAGAGAGTGCATCAATTGGATTACCACCATAAATCCAAGGGCGTGTCGCCATCATCGCATTGACCAAACCACGCGGAAAACGCCCGTAATTGCGTTCGCGGAGGTCAAATTCAATGGTGTTGAGTGCTGCTTTGACCGTTTCTTTATCCACGCTATCTTCGGCAATCTCACCGAGGGTTTCTAAGATAAAATCGGCTACTTTGTCCGTATTTTCTGGTTTGACACCTTTTAAGCCGACAGTGAAGATTGCTTGACGTGAACTTGTGCTGATGCCACTGCCTGTCAGACCTTCTCCGAGACCACTATCAATCAAGGCTTTACGTAATTGTGAGGCTTGCGTCGAGACCAGCGCGTAGGATAAGAGTGAGAGTTGTGTCATCGTCTTGATGTTGGTTTGGTCAGGCAAGAGCCAATTGATAGCGACCATACTCGCGCCTGTCTCTTTTTCTGTGCCATCATACGCATCGACAACAACTACAGGTTCACTGAATGGTTTCTGGAGTGGAATTTCTGCTTGAGAAGTGCGCTCAAATTCGCTGATGAATTCATCGACAATCCGTAAACGAGTATCGGGGTCATCATCACCACTGAAAACGAAGCGTGCATTGGAAGGATGATAATAAGTCTCGTGGAATTTTTTGAATTGTTCGTAGGTCAAATCAGGAATTGAAGCAGGGAATCCACCCGAACTGTATTGATAAGGGGTATCTGTCCACAGCGCACGGTCAGTGATGAGGCTCATATAACGGTCTGGCGTAGAATATGCTGCCTTCATCTCGTTGAAGACAACGCCTTTATAGGTCAGAGGGGCATCTTCATTCTCGGCTTCTAAATGCCAGCCTTCTTGCATCAGTGTTTCAGGGGTCACATTAGGATAAAAGGTCGAATCAAGATAAATATCTAGCAAATTATAGAAATCTTGGAGATTGGTCGATGCAAAGGGATACATGGTATGGTCGGTGCTGGTCATCGCATTGAGGAAAGTGTTCACTGAAGTTTTCATCAATTCCACAAATGGCTCTTTGAGCGGATATTTACGCGAACCACCCATCAGCACGGCATGTTCGAGGATATGCGCGATACCTGTATCATCTTCGGGTGGCGTTACAAATGAGACCATAAACGACTTATTTTCGTCGTCATTTTCCAACGAGAGCAATTCTGCGCCTGTTTTTTTGTGGTGATAGAGTTTGGCGAGTGAGTTAATTTCGGGGATGTTGCGTTCTTCAACGAGTTCAAATCCGTATTTTTCAGTCATAAAATGTCCCTTAATGTAAATTTATGATGGAAAGTTCTTAGAAGAAACATGCGGTTGAGGCATGCCTCAACCCGACAGAAAACCATCAAAATTACGGCTCGTAGGGACAAGGCATGCCTTGTCCGCTAAAAATTATAAATTTAGTTTCCTATCAAATCTCACCATCTACAATCATTCAAAAACTATTTTAAACGATAATAAGCGCAACACAAGCAACTACACCAGTTCTTCATGAGATTGTCACCAACTCACACATCAAACTGTTGCAAATAAACATTTTAAGTACGCGCCTTCAGGAAATGTAATTGGATGGTCGAGGGCGTGTTGTGTGCGTGCAAACTCGTTTAGGGGTCTACCAGCACGAATGGCTGTATTGTGTACCAGCGCGAAAAAACCCTCGGCAGGAACGCGACTGCTACAAGATGCCATCACTAGTGTGCCACTTGAGGCAAGCACATCGAGTGCCAGACGCACCAATTTTTCATAAGCAATCATCGCGCCAGCTACTTGCTCTTGGCGACTGGCAAAAGTCGGTGGATCAACAATTACAAGGTCGTAGGTTGTGCCAGCTTGTGCTAACTCTGCTAAGCCTTCAAAAGCATCAGCGACGATTGTCTCGTGCTGACAATCAGTAACAGTCGGCAAATGACGATTCAAATCCATATTATTGACTGCATCCAGCAGGGCAGGGGAGCTAATATCCAAGCTGGTGACCTGCGTTGCACCTCCAGCCGCCGCATTGACTGAAAATCCGCCATTGTAAGAGAAAACATCCAGTACTGTTTTGCCATTAGCCAATTGGCGCACACGCTGACGATTATCGCGCTGGTCAAAGAAGAAGCCTGTTTTATGTCCTTCGATGATGTCTGCTTGGAAAGTCAAGCCATGCTCGTGGAATTGGACAGTCGGTGATGATAGGTCTCCCTGTATCACTGTGCCATCCACTAATCCATGAGTGTCGTCATCCTGCACCAAACGACTCAAGCGTAAGATAAGGGTCGCATCGGGAAAAATAACGTTAAGTCCCTCGATAATTGCCTTTAGATGAGCGAACCACGCACTCGTGTAAATCTTGATGACCAGCACGTTAGCATAGCAATCGATAATCAAGCCTGATAAACCATCGCCTTCACCATAAATTAGACGATAGCCCGTTGTATCACTGGCACGTATGGGAGCGCGTTTGTCGTAAGACTGTTGGATTTTTTCGGCGAAGAAAGCATCATCAATCTTAGCCGATGAGCCTTGATGCAATACTCGAACACGAATTGGCGATTGAGGGTCGTATAAACCAATCGCTAAAAAACGGTCTCTTTTATCGAAAATGACCGCTAAATCACCTGCTTTGCCGTCTCTGCTCTGTTTGCGAAGCGAATTTTGGAAGAGCCAAGGGTGACCATCGCGCACAGCCCGTTCTGCTGATGGGGTGATGTGCATCGCAATATTGCGTTGTGATGGTGTCGGGAGATGGTCTAAGACTAACATATTATATTCGTTCTGAATGACTATTTGCGGTCACATCATAGCGATTTTTATGATGATTGCTAGGATGAGCCGTCTAAAACCCCTCTAGTTTTCTGGACGGTGCGTGCTAGACTGTCTGCCAGTATGTGCAAGCGAGTTAAGGCTAATCATGAGTAAGACCAGCGATTTCCATGATGATTACTACATTGCTTTTTATGGTGAAGAAGGCACATGGAACACACGCTATCCTAATAATGATGAAATCACACGCACTGATGCGATTTTGCCTGTCGTAGGTCGCATCGCTAGTGAGCATTATCAACAGGAGGGCGCATCAACGCTCCGCATTTTGGATGTTGGGAGTGGACGTGGCTGGTTGACCTATGTTCTCGGCATGTATGGTGATTCACAAGGGGTAGAACCTGTCGCTGGTGTAGTTGATCGAGCTAGACAACTCTATCCACAATACACCTACATTGTAGGCACACCGCAGACCATGCTTGAATTAGGACACGCCAATAGCTTTGACATCATTGTGTGTACTGAAGTCATTGAACATGTTCCGACCTATGCTGAGCAAGCCGATTTTATGCAGGCTTTGGCGACACTCATCACCAAAGATGGACATATTGTGCTGACAACGCCTCGCGGTGAAATTTACGAGCGATGGATGGCACACACAGGAGATTTGAAGCAACCTGTGGAAAATTGGCTCACCAAGACACAACTGCATCAGTTAGCGCGTGATAAAGGCTTAACTGTCCTCGCTCATCAATCGTTTGCCACACACGGGCTTATTATCAATAATGACTTACCGACGCGCATCGTGCGCCGATTGTTGCGACTAATAGGCTATGCCAATGTTGAACCAACCGCCTTGATGACCTATCAACTAGTGCATCTACGAAAATAGAGAGTAATGATGCTAATTATTGCTGAACTATCAAAAAATATTGATTTATGTAGGGGAGGGTCTCCGTGCCCTCCCGCTTTCTATAACTCTTCGTGTTCTTTGTTCCTTTGTGGTGTACTGAGTAGAGTTAATATTTATGTCCTTTATTTCGCCTGAATTTGTTGTTTTCTTCTGCATTGTGCTTCCTGCATTCTTTATGCTACGGCATCGCTTTCGCTGGATGCTGTTGCTGGTGGTCAGCTATTTTTTCTACGCTTATGGCAACATTCAATATGTGCCTCTGATTGCTTTCAGCACAGTAGTTGACTACATCGCAGCGCGGATGATTCATCATCATGATAAAAACGAAACGCAACGCAAATTGTGGCTTGCACTCAGTATTATTGTCAATTTGGGTG
The DNA here is from genome assembly GCA_039200705.1 of Chloroflexota bacterium. Classification (GTDB taxonomy): domain Bacteria; phylum Chloroflexota; class Anaerolineae; order Aggregatilineales; family Phototrophicaceae; genus JAUZRW01. The sequence continues at coordinate 13,462 of JBCCSC010000024.1, read as the reverse complement.
TCTTATTCACGTTTAAGTATTTCAATTTTTTCAATGAAGCAGCAGCGACAGCCTTTGGCTACACACCGTTGACGCACAGCTTTATTTTGCCGATTGGGATTTCTTTCTATACTTTCCAGTCGATGTCGTACACCATTGATGTCTTTCGGCGTGAGTTACTCCCAGAGAAGAACTTCGGCATTATGGCGACTTATGTCGCGTTTTTTCCTCAGTTGGTGGCAGGTCCTATCGAACGGGCGACCAATCTCTTGCCCCAATTTCATCAGAAGCAAACCTTCGATGAAAACCGTGCCGTATCAGGCTTACAATTGATTCTGTGGGGTTTCTTCAAGAAAGTAGTGATTGCAGACCGCCTCGCAATTTATGTCAACACGGTTTACAACAATGTCGATGAATACACAGGCTTAACGCTCATCATCGCCACACTATTTTTCACCTTTCAAATTTATTGTGATTTCAGTGGTTATAGCGATATTGCGATTGGGACAGCACGTATCATGGGCTATGATTTGATGCTCAATTTTCGGCAACCGTACTTTTCACAGAGTATCCGCGAATTTTGGGGCAGATGGCATATTTCACTCTCGACGTGGTTTCGGGATTACCTCTATATTCCGCTAGGGGGTAATCGTGTGAATATCTGGCGTAATCTGCTGAATTTATTCATCGTATTTGTGGTGAGTGGTTTGTGGCATGGGGCAGGGTGGACATTCATCATTTGGGGTGTGTTACACGGTGTGGCAATTGTTTTGCTGGCTCTCTTGCGCCATTACAATATCAATTTGCTCGCTGGTAAAAATACAGTTATGGTACTCCTGCGCTGGGGCATCACCTTTGCTTTTGTCAGCTTTGCATGGATTTTCTTCCGTGCTAATTCGATAGCAGATGCTCAGTATATCGTCAGCCATTTGTTCGTCTTTGATAGCGCACAAGCCTTGACTGCACCTTTTGCCGAAGCCTTGCTCAATGCTGACTTAGAATTTGGGCTATCTTTTGTGCTGATTGCTTTCTTGATGGTTTTTGATTTCTTGGATGCCAAGCTGACGCTACCACGACTCTTTGCACGCACACCGTTCATCGTGCGCTGGGGTGTGTATTATACATTCATTGCTGCGGTGCTATTTTCTGGTTTATATGGTGCAGGTGCACAGCAATTCATCTATTTTCAGTTTTAGAGTTTTAAAAATAGATTATCTGTGTTGAAAAGTATCGCTATATTATAACTATCTAGGACATCCCGTTGGATGTGCCTATAGTAGAATTTTCGTAGGGACGCGCAACGACGCGTCCAAAACTATGTTTTGCCGTTTTGTGTGAGATAAGTAATCAATGAAATTCATCTGGAAACTGGCTCTCTTTTGTTTACCAATTGCGATTCCATTTTTGATTGTGACAGGTAGCTTAATTTATGTTGGCGAATCAATGCCGCTTGGGGAAGTCGTGCGCTTGCAAGAGGGAACATTACCTGTGTTATTTCGTCCTGCTTATGGCAATCGTGACCAAGATTTTAAGCTGATGGCAACCGATCAACGCCAGCCTGAAATTTTGCTGATTGGGTCGTCGCGCATGTTGCAATTCAGAGGACAATTCGCCAATCTGAATCCTGATGCAATTTACAATGCGTCTGCTCCTGCATGGGAAATTGAAGAAGTCAGTCGTTTGTTGTTCACAATGCAACATCGCCCTGATGTGATTGTGCTCGGTATGGATTATCCTTGGTTCATTGATGATTATCCAGGTGACCCCATTGTTGAACCTCCGACGAATTGGTGGAGTCGGATATTTGTGGTCAATCGCTCATTTTTGCAAGATGTGCTAGAAGACACACTTGAAGAAGAGGAAGAGCATGTTGATTATGTGCGCTTGCTGACTCGTGATGAACCTGGGGGCAGTGGCGGTATCGCACTTGGAAGACGCGCCATTATCGACGGGCATGGCTTCCGCAATGATGGTAGTGAACAGTATGGTGATTTTTTGGTAGCAGGGCATCTCTGGCAACCTAATCTGCGTGGACATCACATGGGTTTATTTGCCGAAGGTGCAGAAATGTATACCGAAGGTGATACCCTCTCTGACGATGCACTTGCTCAATTGGAGGCTATCCTACAATTTGCGAATGATAACGATATTTTAGTGCTTGGGTTGTTTCCACCGTTTATGCCGATGCTTTGGGATGAACTCGGCACAAGTGAACGTCACACGTACATTCCACAAGCCCAAGTGACCATTTCTGAGATGTTCGCTGAGTACAATTTCCCCTTATTTGATTTTTCCGATGTGAGCGATTTAGGTTTCAGTGACGAAGACTTTTTTGATGGCTGGCATCCCTCAGAACGGGTGGCTATTCAAATTTATGCTGAGATGGCAAAAGATGTGCCAGAACTCGCCCAATATACTGATGTTGAAACACTCGAAAATTGGGTCACATCAGCAACAGATACCTTCCGTGTGTTGCCCTTCACTGTGCCTCGTGAATAGTCGGTTCATGTTCAAATGAATACAATTGAGCTATGTATTTTTACTCCAACACGAAGGCGTAGAGACGCAGAGCGATTGAGAGAAAAAGATAGAGGTAACAATCTCATGTGGAGATGATTAGAGGTCATCAGAAAATTGCGATTTTGCAGGAGAGTTTCAAACTCTCCTTTACACTGTCGTGACTTTCGTGTGTAATGGCGTGGTCTTAGGCTCGCCCAAATCATCATATTTAACGCTGTTTCCCATATATTCAGATAGTTTCTTATCTATCCTCATAGTCTTCTATTCTTTCACCCTTTGCATCTTTGCGTTAAGGGTTTTGGGGTTATTATTTATCGTGTTTCATCAGATAACATTCTTGTGTGAGAGGTCAAGATGAATTCGATTTATGAGCAATTAGCCACACATTTACCGATTGCTGTAGCTGTTTTTGACCATGACTTACGCTATATCTTCGCTAATGAGGCATGGCAACGCGATTTTCATCTGTATGATACCGACCTCATCGGACAAAGCCACTACGACATCTTCCCCGAAATTGGCACTGATTGGAAAAAGACCCATCAATACTGCTTACAAGGTCATACTCACACCGATGAAGAACTAAGGTTTCAACGCATTGATGGGTCAATTGATTGGTTGCATCGTGAGATTCGCCCTTGGTATCAGGAGGATAACACCGTCGGTGGATTAATCATGTATGTGTCCATCATCACGGAGCAAAAAATTGCGCGCGATAAATTACAAGCGGAACGGTGGTTTTTGCGACAAGTTATCGACCTCAACACGAGTTTCATATTTGCCAAAGACATCGAAGGACGATATACACTCGTCAACAAAGCATTAGCGGATTGGTACGGGTCTGTTCCAGAAGAGATGGTTGGGAAATACGACGAAAATTACAACAAACGACAACACGAAACTGAAGCATTCCGCCGTGATGATTTACAAGTTGTCAGAACCCGTCAGCCTAAATTTATCCCAGAAGAACCTGTTACCAGCGCAGATGGTGAGACCCGTTGGTATCAAACTATTAAAGTGCCTCTGATATTTGATGATGATAGCGTTCAACTATTGGGAATTGCAACAGACATCACCGATAGGAAGATTGCTCAAGATAATATTGAAGCACAACGTGAATTCTTGCAGCAGGTCATCGACTTGAATACCAATTTAATCTTCACCAAAGATAAAGCAGGCAAGTTCATGATGGTCAATAAGACGCTAGCTGATATTTATGGCGTTACGCCTGATAACATGGTGGGTAAATCCGATGTCGATTACAATCCTGACCCTGTGCAAGTGGCTAAAATCCATGCTGATGATATGGATGTTATCCGCACACAAAAGCCTAAATTCATCTTAGAAGAGCCTGTCACGAGTGCAGATGGCGAAACCCGTTGGTATCAGACGACAAAAGTGCCTCTGATATTGCCCGATGACGATATTCAATTATTAGGTGTGGCGACTGATATTACGGAACGAAAGCAAGCCGAAGAGCAATTACAAAAACTGGTAATTCAAGAGCAAGAGGCACGTCAAGCAGCCGAAACTGCCTCCAAGATGAAAGACCTGTTCCTAGCGAATATGAGCCACGAATTACGTACACCGCTCAACGCAATTATTGGTTTCTTGCGCGAGATGCTCTACAGCGACCAACTCAGCGAAGATAATACCCACATGGCAGAGCGTTCCTTAGCGAACAGCAAGCGACTTAATATGATGGTCAACAGTGTGCTTGACCTCTCTCGCTTAGCAGTAGGCGGTCTGGAACTTGTGGCAGATGATGTCAACTTAAAAGAATTGGTGCAATATATTTATGATGATTTAGCGATTCAAGCGAAAGAGAAAGGGCTTGCGTTCAACTTAGAACTTGATCCAAGTTTACCGACTTTTGTAAAGCATGATGAAGAACGCTTGACGCAAATTATCTCTAACTTGCTCATCAATGCTATCAAATTCACCGAACAAGGACACATCAAATTAGCACTTTCTCGCGGTGATGATGAACAACTGATGATTCAAATCTCTGATACAGGTATTGGTATCCCCGAAGATATGCAAGCCTATATTTTTGAGAATTTTGCACAAATGAAAACAAATTCCTCAGCCGAAGGGGTAGGGCTTGGCTTATCCATTGTCAAAAATTTAGTGGATTTGATGGGCGGACGCATCTTTTTGCGAAGTATCCCGAATGCGTATACTATTTTTAGTATCGAATTGCCGATGAATTTGGAAACACTAGGAGCGTCACATGAGTAAGTCCGTACTTGTCGTAGAAGATGACCCTGACGGACAAGAGTTAATCTCTCGGATGTTATTCCGCGCGAAGATACCTGTTGAGGTCACGGGCACAGCCGAAGATGCGCTGAGTGTGTTATCACTCGACGAACATGCGATTGCCGTGATTGATTTAGCACTCCCCAAGATGGATGGCTTTGACTTGCTAAAGCAAATTCGTGGCAACGACTCAACGAAAACGCTTCACTGTGTTGCTGTAACGGCGTTTCATACCCCTGCGCTCAGGCAACGGGTGATGGAAGAAGGCTTCGATGGCTATTTTGCCAAGCCAATTGATGACCGACGCTTTCTGGCGACGCTGACCGATGTCTACAACGACATTACCAACAATTGAATATAGTTAATTATTTTACAAAATGAAAAAAGTATTTTCTTGACAGAAAAATACTCTACAGTTACTATCATATAAATTAGAGTATTTTTTCGATGACTTTACGTAATCCTTTTCAGCCTAACATCATACCTACAACGCCCATTTACCTATCCTCGGTAGAGTTTCGGGCTGTGCAATTGTTGCGCCAACAAGGGAACTTATCGCGCACAGTCATTGCCGATGAAATAGGCTATTCGCCTTCCAAAATTACGGGAGTCGTCAACAATTTACTCAAACAAGGCATCATCGAAGAACTAGACGAATCAACTTATACAGGTGGTCGTCGCGCGAAGGATTTGTATTTCAATCCAGCCTATGGCTATTTGCTCAGTATCTCGATTGAGCGTGATAAACTTGACCTCGTTTTGAGTGATTTTGCAGAGCAAGTTCGCGTGCGTAAGATGTTCCCCATTAATATTGAAGATGGAACAAGCGCGATTATGCAAACCATGCGTGATTTTGTGATTGAACGATTGCAACGCTTTGATATTCCGATGGAAAAAGTGCTCGGTGTCGGGGTCTCTTTACCTGCAGCAATTGACCAAACCAATGGTATCCCCTATGGCTCAGCGCAATTACCAGGGTGGGGCGGTTATCAGATTGTTAGCTTCCTCCGAGAGAGTTTTCCACATGCTATCGTCCACGTTGCTAAAGATGCAAATGCAATGGTCTTTGCAGAATATCGAAAAGGGCGTGGCAAGGGATATAACCATGTGCTGTACATTTTGGTTGACCAATCGGTACGTGCAGGGTTGATTCTGAATAGTCAACTCTATCGAGGCATTGGCGGACGCGCAGGGGATATTGGCGATATTTTATTGCCTGATGGTGAAAAAATCTTATCGCTGAATACCTTAGTGGATACCTTACCACTTGCTGATGGGCGGTCATTGAGTACGGCAGCCCTTGAAGGTAGCGCAGATGCCATGCAAATTATTGAACAAGGCGGTCAACTCATCGGTCAGGTGATTGCCAATATGGTTACCTTGCTTGACCCGCAATTGGTACTCATCGGTGGCAGGGCAACGGCACTGGGGCATCCGTTTTTGGCTTCCATCCGCCGTAGCATTTTAGAATATGCCCAATCATTTTCTACTGAACATTTACAAGTGGAGCTAGCTTCCTTACGAGACGCGAGCTTGACAGGCATGTTGGCACTTGTGGCGGAGCGAATTTTCGCCCAAGAAACTTAGGCTTACTGTGTTGTGTGGACAATCGTTACAACCATACTTAATAGACACAACACACTTTTGATGTCACCAATCTCATCTTTGATGATGAGTATGTGAAACGTATTATTTTTTTAGACAAGGAGTTTGTTCAATGAAAGTTTTTCGTAAGATTAGCTTAATCGCTTCACTCGTGTTGCTATTGTCCTTTGTTTTCCCGACAACAGCACAAGATACGGAACTCTCTATTGTTTGGTTTGCATGGCCACCGTGCGACCTCCTCGATACCATCACTGATGATTATGAAGGCGCAACCGTCACAGTTGATTGTGTGCCTATCGGACAATGGTTTGATACTATCTTCCTCGATTTTGCAGCAGGTGAAGGCGCAGACCTCCCAATTTTGGATAGTCAATTTATGGGTGCCGCCGTTGCTGGTGACCATGTGATTAATTTGTCGGACTGGATGAATGAGAATCTGCCAATTGATGATTACGTGCCAGCAGCCCTTTCTGCTTACGGTGAGGTTGTGCCTGGTAGTGGCGAATATTACTCTGTGCCGATGATGACCGACACACGTATGCTCGTCTATCGCACCGATGTTTTTGAAGAAGCAGGATTCGAGCCAGCGACATCATGGAGTGAATTGTTAGAACAAGCACAAACACTCAAAGATGGTGACTTGATTGAAAATGGCTTCGCAACACATTGGAGTCCTGATGGTGATTTGGTCGCTACAACATGGAATCACATTTTCTGGTCATTTGGTGGTGAATTATGGGATTCCGAAACTTACACCGCAGATGGATTCATCAACAGCGAAGTTGGCGTAGAGGCAATTAATTTTGCGAATCAACTGTGGCAAACTGCCCCTGATGGTGCTGGTAGCTTCGGCTTTGATGAAGTAGTCGGTGCGATGTGTAGTGGTACAACTGCCATGGTTGAAATTTGGTATGGTTTCGGTGGTGCATTCACTGACCCTGAAAGTTGTGCAGAAGCAGACAACATCGGCTTTGCAGTGATTCCTGGCGAAGATGAACACTTCATCAGCCTCGGTGGTATGGGAATTAGCGTGAGTGCCTACAGCGAAAATCAAGAAGCTGCACTCGACTTGATTTCATGGTTGCAATCTGACGATATTCAACTCCGTTGGGCGCGTGAAGGGGGCTTCCCTGGACGTACCTCAATCCTCAATAGTGATGATTTCTTGAATTCAGCACCTTATGCACCGTCCTTTGCTGAAGCCTTCCAACTGGTTAAAGATTTCTGGAACTTACCAGAATATCAAACCATGCTTGGTATCCAACAAGAGTTCATCAACCTTGCCATTACAGGACAAATGGATGCTCAAGAGGCACTCGATGAGATTGCGCTCGAACATCAAGACATCCTTGATGAGAATTACGGCGAGTAATCTTGTTAACGGTGGGGCACAGTGATGTGTCCCATATCATAGGCATTCTGTGTGATTAATTGTGTTTTGGCGGACACCGATAACGGTGTTCCTACAATCATTTTCAATCGTAGGGACATGCTTCTGCATGTCCGCTGTAAACAAACTAACTCGCGCTTATCTCGAATGTCTATGCAGTGTGTCCGCCAAATTAGACCTAAATAGTGTTACATAAGCTATGAAGTAAATGAGATTGTCAGTATGACGACAGAAATGATTGAGCAAGATAGCAAAGGCAAACGACAGCATAATCGACCTGCATTTAGCTGGTTCACGGATAGATGGATGTCTTTTGCGTTTGTTTTGCCCACTTTAATTATCTTATTATTTATTGCAATTTACCCCTTGATATGGTCACTATCAGCGAGTTTTACAAACCGCGCACTTGATAGTAGTCCCGAAGAAATTGAATGGGTTGGCTTTGAAAATTATACAGAATTACTGACCGAAGACCGTCCTTGGGATCGCTTCGTGACAACGGGGCGTATTGTCGTTCCATCGGTGCTGATTCAGCTTGTACTTGGCTTTGGCATTGCCATGCTACTTAATCGCAAATTCGCAGGGCGCAGTGTGTTAATGACCATGATGCTAATTCCCATGATGCTGTCACCTGTCGTGGTGGCATTATTCTGGCGATTCATGATGCAAGGCGACGGCATTCTCAATTTTTATATCAGCGATGTTCTTGGCTTTGAGCCGATTTTATGGTTATCGCGTCGTGACATTATCCCTTGGTCAGTGGTCTTAGTGGATGTGTGGATGTGGACACCTTTCATGATGTTGATTTCGCTAGCTGGTTTATCGGCTGTGCCAAAATATTTATATGAAGCTGCCGAAGTTGACCGTGCAGGGGCTTGGTTTCGCTTCCGTCATATCACATTGCCGATTGTGATGCCCATTATACTGATTGGGGTCATCTTTCGTGTGATGGATGCCTACCGCATGATTGACATCATCTTCGTGTTGGTCGGTGACCGAGGCGGGGCAGGGCGGGCAGCACAAACCGCAGGGCTATACGTCTATGATATTGCCTTCAAGGGCTTCGACACAGCCGAAGGTTCTGCCTATGGTTATATCATGTTGATTGTGATTATTGCGCTGGCAAACTTGCTCATCCGTCAATTGAATGCAACAAAGGCAGGGCAATAAGTATGGAACACAAACAAAGTTTATTGCAACAGATTTTCTTCTGGTTGGCATTGGGCATTGTCTTCATTTTCTTTATGTTTCCCTTGTATTGGATTCTAATTTCGTCCTTCAAGACACGCGCCGATGTGGTGACAACAACACCGAGTTACATCCCCTATGTGGAATTTCAACCGACACTCAATAATTATCGGGATGTATTACTAGGTGGCGAACGTCAATCGGGCGAAGGAAGCACTGTGACATCATCGGCTGATGTAAGTGAATTCCGTGACCGCTTGATTAACAGTATCATCATCACAGGGGCATCAACAGCCTTAGCCGTATTTGTCGGCACGTTGACAGCGTATGCTGTCTCGCGCTTTACGATACCCCTCGAAGATGATTTCATGTTTTTTGTCCTCAGCACGAAGATGTTACCACCGATTGTCGTATTGATTCCGATATTCGTCTTATTCAGTGACCTCGGTTTGCGCGATAGTTACTTTGGCTTGACTATCTTGTATACGGCGTTCAATTTGCCGTTTGTGGTGTGGATTATGAAGGGCTTCTTTGATGAAATCCCTAAAGAATATGAAGACGCTGCCATGATTGATGGGTATTCGCGCTTACAAGCCATTTACAAAATTGTTCTACCAGAAGCAATTCCAGCGATGGCTGCGACGGCTGTCTTCTCGATTATTGTCTCATGGAATGAGTTTGTGCTGGTCAACTTCTTGAATCGCAATACGGCAGGGACAGTGCCACCCTTTTTGAACAGCATCATTGGTGTGGGTGCAGTGGAATGGGGGCGATTGGCAGCGGCATCGGTCATCTATGTGATACCTGTTGTTATCTTCACCTTCATTGTGCGAAATCATCTACTACGTGGTGTGACATTCGGCGCGGTCAGGAGATAGACATGGCAGAAATCAAACTCAACAAAATCACAAAAAAATTTGGTGAAGATGTCGTCGCTGTCAGAGACCTTGACCTCACCATTGAAGATGGCGAATTTTTGGTACTACTCGGACCAAGTGGTTGTGGTAAAACAACGACTTTACGTATGATTGCTGGTCTGGAACGACAAACAAGCGGTGATATTCGGATTGGTGACCGCTTAGTCAATGATTTACGGGCAGGTGACCGTGATATTGCTTTTGTTTTCCAATTTTATGCCTTATATCCACATCTGACAGTGAAGGATAACATTTCGTTTCCGCTACGGGCGCAAAATCTTCCAAAAGCTGAGATGGAAGAACGGGTTGCTAATGTCGCTAAACGACTGCGAATTAATCACCTGCTGAATAAACGCCCAAGTCGCTTACCTGGTGGTGAGCAACAACGTGTGGCTTTGGGGCGTGCGATGGTGCGTCAACCACAAGTATTCTTAATGGACGAGCCTCTGACGAATTTAGATGCAGCCTTACGGGCAGATATGCGTGCGGAACTCAAGCATTTGCAACAAGAACTCGCTACAACGATGGTTTATGTGACCCATGACCAAGTCGAAGCGATGTCAATGAGTCATCGGATTGCGGTTTTGGATAAAGGTGTTTTGCAACAGGTCGATACACCCCTCAATATTTATCGGCATCCTCAAACCTTGTTCGTTGCAACTTTTATTGGCTCACCACCAATGAATATTGTCACTGGAAAAATTGATGAGCAAATGATTCACAGTTCAGACAATGCTTTTACTTATCAACTACCTGATGCTGTTCGTGCATCAATTGCCGATGTGCGTGACGTTCACTTTGGGATTCGCGCAGAAGATATTCAGTTGGTGACTGGTCATGACGAATCAGTTGATGTTCGGGGCGAAGTTATCTTGCGTGAACCACTTGGCGATGAGACTATCTATCGTGTTAAAGTGGGTGAGACAATCTTTACTGTGACCACATCGCCCAAGATCATGCTTACAACAGGGGAGACTGTTGGCTTGCGGATTGATTCTAAACGGATTCATCTTTTTGATACTGTGAGCGAGCAATCTTTGTTACAGTCGGAGGGTGTTTATGTCTAATTTAGAAGTTCACAATCTCAGCAAGCACTTCGGACGTGTTCGCGCAGTTGAGGCAATCAACCTTGATATAAAAGATGGCGAATTCATGGTGTTACTTGGTCCAACGGCAGCAGGTAAAACAACCACATTGCGCTGTGTGGCAGGAGTCGAAAAACCAGACCAAGGTATTATCAAGATGGATGGCGTTGATATTACGCAACTTAGCCCTGCTGAACGTGATATTGCCTTTGTTTTCCAGACGTATGCGCTCTATCCTCGCAAAAGTGCCTACGAAAATATGGCGTTTCCACTCGAAGCACGCGATTTATCGAAACAGGCGATTGATACGCGCATCCGAGAAATTGCCGACTTATTACAAATCACGGAATTGCTTGATCGTCGCCCAGCAGCCATGTCGGGTGGGCAACAACAACGTGTCGCATTAGGTCGGGCGATGGTGCGCCAACCGAGAATGTTCTTGATGGATGAACCACTTACAAACTTGGATTTTAAGTTACGTGTAGAAATGCGTGCCGAACTCAAACGGCTACAGCGCGAACTCGATACGACCTTCTTCTATGTCACCAATGACCAAATCGAAGCGATGTCGATGGCTGACCGTATCGCGGTACTGAACGAAGGTGTTTTACAGCAGATTGATACACCAGAGCATATCTATAACCATCCAGCTAATCTATTCGTTGCACAGTTCGTGGGCAATCCGCGTATCAATACTATTCCATGTAATTATGAGAATGGCACGTTACATAGTGTAGATGGGTCATTGACTGTTCCGCTACAGGCATGGCAACGTGACGCAATGAAAGGCAAAACACAGAATTTGATACTGGGTATTCGTTCGGAAGACATCGCCCTATATGCGAGTGAGCAACCTCATACGATGATGGCAAGTGTCTATATCTTAGAGCCATTAGGTGACCGCACTTATGTTGATGTTCAGATAGGGAAATACACGCTCAAAGTAAGAGCCGATGCAGATTATCATGCCGATAGTGACGATACCGTTCACATCGCCTTTGATATTGACCGCTTGCATGTGTTCGATGCGGATACAGGGATAACAGTATTTTGATGAACGACGCTAATACAAAGTTCGGCGGAGAATTAGAAGCTGCTGTGTATAGTCGGTGGACGGCAAGAATGCCGTCCCTACAATGATATGGTTTTCGTAGGGACATGCTTCTGCATGTCCGCGTAAACAGCACATATCTAACTATAAATTTTGCCGAATTTTATATATTTATCAATATTTTTTACTGAAAGGAACGATTTATTATGGGACGACCTGTAACGCTCTTTACGGGACAATGGGCAGATTTACCGCTAGAAACACTCGCCGAAAAAGCAGCGAGTTTCGGCTATGATGGATTGGAACTTGCGTGCTGGGGTGACCATTTCGAGGTCGATAAAGCACTTGAGGATGATAGTTACGTACAATCACGTTGGGATATTTTAGAAAAAAACGGCTTACAATGCTACGCGATTAGCACCCATCTCGTCGGGCAGTGTGTAGCGGATGCCATCATTGATGACCGTCACCGCGAGATTTTATCGGACAAATTATGGGGTGATGGTGACCCCGAAGGCGTGCGTCAACGTTGTGCAGAAGAGGTAAAAAATACAGCGCGTGCTGCAAAAAAAATGGGTGTTTCGGTGGTCAATGGCTTTACAGGGAGTCCCGTGTGGCATATGTTGTATCGTTTTCCACCAACATCGGATGCTATGATAGATGCTGGCTATCAAGAATTTGCTGACCGATGGAATCCTATTTTAGATGTGTTCGATGAAGAGGGTGTCAAGTTTGCGCTGGAATGTCATCCAGCCGAAATTGCCTACGATATCTACACAGCACAAAAAACGCTTGATGTTCTCAATCATCGTGAGGCATTTGGTTTCAATTTCGACCCGTCACACTTCATCCATCAGTTATTTGACCCTGAAAAATTCATTGATGCTTTCCCTGAAAAAATGTACCACGTCCATGTCAAAGATAGCAAAGTGCGCCTAGATGGTCAGCGCAGTATTTTAGGCTCACATCTCAATTTTGGCGATAATCGTCGTGGGTGGGATTTTGTCTCGCCTGGGCATGGTGATTTAGATATTGATGAGATGATTCGTGCGTTGAATCGCGCAGGCTACACAGGACCGCTTTCTGTTGAATGGGAAGATAGTGGTATGGATAGAGAATTTGGCGCAACAGAATCAGCAGCATGGGTCAAGAAGAACGATTTTGGAGCATCCAATGTCGCATTTGATGCAGCTTTTGCGGATTGAGTTTATTAATTAGCTTTGGCATAGGATAGGCAATAAATGAACAAGAAATTTAGGCTTGATACATTTACTAAACGTGTTCATCAAGTTGTAAGTTTAGTTAGTCACGCGAAAAGTGTGGACAAAAGCCCAAAGATATCTTGGGCTTTTGTCCACACTTTTCGCGTGACTAACTAAACTTACAACTTGATGAACACGTTTAGTAAATGTATCAAGCCTAAATTTCTTGTTCATTTATTGCCTATCCTATGCCAAAGCTAATTAAT
>JBCCSC010000023.1:0-101868 GCA_039200705.1 Chloroflexota bacterium | reverse complement strand
TAGAACGCTCTTCAAATGGCTCTTCATGGCGATTCCATAGCTTGATTCGACAAGTTCAGATTACATATTTGCAACAATCAGAACCTGATGAAACAAAGAAATTTCATCAGAGAGCTTTCGAGTATTATATCGGCAATAAAAATCTAGAAGCAATTTACCATCACATATTCTTGAACAAAAAAGAGGGTGTGGATGTCTGGTATCACTTTACACAAGACTTTATGAGATTTACTAAAAGTGGTTCAGACTTTCTATTTGAGCTAATCCAAGAGCCAGAACTTGAATTTGATGGTAGGGAAAAATCATGGATTGAATTACTAAAAGGTCGATATGCCCTACATCATTCTCATTATGATGAGGCAATCGAGGTACTGACTAATCTTTTATCTTGGACGGATATTTCATCTGTTAAAGCACATGCACACAAACATATTGCAAGAGCATATACTTACAAACAGAACTCAGACTTAGCTAAACAACATCTAGAAACTGCTCAGGCGTTGTACGAATCAAACGAAGAATTACTTGGTTTTGCTGATACGTTCCATCAAATGGGAAATATTGAATATTATCAAGATAACTACAATGAATCAGAAACCTACTATTTACAAGCAATAAGAATCTTGAAGGACAATGATCTTTATACAAATAGTGGAAACTCCTATCTCAAAATTGGACAAATTGCAGAAAAAAAACAACTTACTCAAAAAGCACGAAAGCATTATAAAAAGGCTTATCAAATATTTAAACAAGATGCAGATTTCCTAGGCGTTGGAAATTCTCTTATGCTTTCAGCGGGCGTTGCTCCTAAACATCAGCTTAAAAACACAATTCAAAAATACTATCAAGCTATAGAAATATTTGAAGAAATTGGTGTCCAACGCGATCTTGCAAATGTACATTTAAAGTTAGGTAAGTTTATGATAGAGGTAGTTGCGGTTCAAAGTCATAAAAAAGGAAATTTTCCACACACTCTAAGCACATTAGAAAGTGCTGAACCACATATCAGAAAGGCTCTAACTATATATGAGTCATTGAATGATAAACTGTTGCAAGCATGGTGTCATTTATCCTTATCAGAGATTCTGACAAAGTCAATCAATTCTTATGAAGACGGGTTTAATCATCTACTTGAAGCTAAAAATCTTTTTACATTGTCTGAGAATAATGAAGAAATTGAGCTTTGCCAGCTCATGATTGAGGAGATTCGTTCTGAGAAGGGTGACAATATAAGTCTCTACGTCCTAATAGGACGTTGGATTGAAGGTAGTCGAAATATGCAACAATCTCTTGAATATGCAAGAAGTAATTCTTTTTTGTTATTGACTGAAGAAACAGAGCAACTATTGCAACGTATGCATGAACGTAAAGCTGATTGGGGGACTAAGCTATACTTACCTATAGTTAAGACTGCGAGGAAAGAAGGCTGGATTATTGCATATGATAAGCATTGGAATTATGGGAAATAAAAAAAGGGACATGCTATCTCAGCACATCCCTTTAGGATAATTTTTATCTATTAGCAACTAGTCGCCAGAAGGGGCAGGGGTAGGTACGCGCACACCACCGTTGAAACCACGCGGACGCACGCCTTCTTCGGGCAAGCCAAAGTGACGGTCAATCGCATCAAGGTAAGCAGTCGCAGCTTCTGTACCGTAACCATAGGGGTCTTCAAATGGGATTGGGTCTTCATCAAAGTTGGTTGGTGGTGGTGGACTGGTCGTTGCCCATTCGAGTGTGAGTGCACGCCAAGGATTAGCCCCAGCCAATTTACCCAACCAGAAACTCGCAATCGCATTCCAGAGGAAGATAATGGTGCTGAAACCGAGTACAATCGCTGCGATAGTAGCAATAACGTTCAGAGTCTGCAATTCAGGTGAGTGGGTGTAGACAGCGACACGACGTGGCATCCCCAACATCCCTGCCATGTGCATCGGGAAGAAGGTGAAGAAGAAGCCGAAATACGTCAACGCAAAGTGAACTTTACCCCAGAATTCATCCATCATGCGACCTGTCATCTTCGGATACCAGTGATAGAGCGCACTATAAACACCGAAGACTGAGCCACCAAACAGAACGAAGTGGAAGTGTGCCACCACGAAGTAGGTATCGTGGACATGAACATCCCAAGGAACTGCTGCTAGCATCACACCAGAAATCCCACCAATTACGAACATTGACAAGAAACCGAGTGAGAAGAGCATTGCACTTGTGTAGCGAATCTTACCGCCCCAAATCGTGCCGAGCCACGAGAAAATTTTAATACCTGTCGGCACAGCGATAATCATGGTCGTAATCATGAAGGGAATACGTAGAGCAGGTTGCAAACTGGTGAACATATGGTGTGCCCAAACGGTGAAGCCAATCAGCGCAATCGCCATGCTGGACATCGCAATCATACGATAACCGAACACTGGTTTACGACTGTGAATTGACAAGACCTCACTAATTACACCCATCAATGGCAAGACCATGATATACACCGCAGGGTGACTGTAGAACCAGAAAATATTCTGCCACAGAAGCACATCGCCCCCTTCACTCGCAAGGAAGAATGTTGTTCCTGCGACGCGGTCAAAAAGCATGAGGGTCAAAGCCCCTGCAAGGAATGGTGTTGCCATCACAACGATGATACTGGTTGCGAGAACTGCCCAGCAGAGCAAAGGCATTTGCCAGAGGGTCATCTCTTTTGGACGCATATTGAGGATAGTCACGATGAAGTTGATTGACCCTGCAATTGAGCTAATCCCTAATAAGTGAAGCGACATCGCCCACATCGTTTGCCCATCACTACTGTATTCAAGCACAGTCGATAGTGGTGGATAACTTGTCCAGCCTGCTTCTGCTTGACCAATTGCATAACCGAGAAGCAACATAATCCCTGCTGGCGGAATCAGCCAGAAGGCAAAGGCATTTAACCAAGGAAATGCCATATCTTTCGCACCGAGTTGCAGTGGCACGACATAATTACCAAGTGCACCAATCATCGGAATGATGAACAAGAAAATCATCACCGTACCGTGAATGGTGAATAATTGATTGTAGGCTTGTCCGCTTGCCATGAAGTCGAGTTCAGGTGTGAGCAATTCCCAACGAATCATGAGAGCAAGCGCACCACCAATGATGAAGAAAATCATGGATGTCACGGCATATTGCAGACCAATAATTTTATGGTCTACTGTCCATGATGCGAGTTCACCTAATGATGGAAAGCGTGTTTCAGGATTGGTATCCTTGATAGGTTGTCTGGCA
Source organism: Chloroflexota bacterium (assembly GCA_039200705.1). GTDB lineage: Bacteria > Chloroflexota > Anaerolineae > Aggregatilineales > Phototrophicaceae > JAUZRW01. The sequence goes on along the minus strand of JBCCSC010000023.1, from coordinate 98,616 downwards.
GGTACTGAGATAGTCGCCATGCTGAGACCTTTCTTGAATAAAATCTACTGTTAATAGTCAGAGGGCATGGCACACCATGCCCTACATGTATACTTGTTAATCTTCGTAATCGTCAGTGAAAGCAGTTAGTTCGGCAACAAGGGCATCGACATCGCCGACGAAATTGCCATTTTCGTCAAATTCCCAATTCTGCAAACCACAATCGCTATCGTTCGGGTCGCCTGTGACAGTTTGTGCACATAGATACGCCACAATCCCGTTGAGGTGTTCTTGTGACATTTCATCTGAGCGGAAGTAGGGCATATTTTGGTCGTTGTACCCTGGCACTTTGTAATCTTGTGAGAGACGAATAGATTGCGCGAGGTATTCTGCGTTAGGGTCAACCTCATTACCAATTGCCTCTGCTGATTCTTCTGCGAGTTCACCAGACCGTGAGCCGATACCGTCCATTGTTGGACCGACTACACCAATCCAGCCTAGGTCGCCTAAGACGTGACAACCCGCACAGCCATAGCTTTCAATGACTTGTTCACCGAGTTCAAATGGATCGCCGACAGGAACACTCAAAATATCAACTGTTGGTTCATACCAGACAGTCAAGAATTGCTCTTGGTTTTCAAACATGACAATGTCTGTGAACATATCGCCATGACCACCGCCACAGAGTTCGGTACAAATCAGACGATAACGATTGGCACGTCCCCAATCATCCTCAGCCGTGATGGGCAAGAAGCCCTCTCTGCCACGTTCATCATAGACGCGAATCCAGTTGACGTCGTCGGTACTGGTGAAGTTCTCTTCAAGGTCTACCAGTGCAAACTCGACAGGTGTGCCTGCTGGTTCATCTTCTAGTGTAATATCGACCAATGGGTCAGAAGCAAAATCTTGTTCTGTGTAGATGGTTACTGGAGCATTCACCCACACATATTCCCAACCTTCTGAGTTAGCAGGCTCTCTCGGTGTAAAGATAACATTGGTGGTGCGACCAGGGAGCAAATCTTGTTTAACGCGCATTTCAGGTGCCCAGAAAGAATGAATAACATCGCGGGTGTTCATATCGAGGTCGACTTCTTGACCTGCATAGATGAATAAATCAGCCGTATTGATAATCACACGATTTCCCGCATCGGGGGTGATACTGTCATCATCATTGAGAACATCAGCGAAATCGTTCGTGATATATTCGAAATTCCACGCGTAGCGTTGTCCGATAGCGTTAATCACAATGCTATTGCTAGCATCCTCGTTGGCGAGAGATGCTGTTGTGTACATGACATTGGGTGCTTCGGGTGTTTCGTTGTTTTGAATCCAGACGAAGTAGCTGTAGATTGCCAGAACGACCACAATCAAAGATGGCACAATCGTCCATACAATTTCGAGCATGACGTTACCGTGAATGTTCGGACCATCACTGGTATCGCCTTCTTTGGCACGGAAAGCAACGGCTGCGTAATAGATTAAGCCCTGTACTAAGAAAAAGACGACACCACCGATACCCATCAAAACGCGGAAAAGTCCGTCGGTGCGTTCTGCTTCAACAGAAGCTGCTTCTGGTAAGACGTTCAATGCTGGCAAGACTGCCCACATGATAAAGCCAAAAACGAGGCTTAATCCGCCGAAAACGATGAGGGGCATCAGATGAAGCCCTGATGTAGATTGGTTCTGTTGTTGAGGAACTGTAGCCATGTTGGAATAAGTCCTAAGCCCATTTACCGTTAAAGTGATGGATGCGAAAGCCCTCATGAAGACATTGTGTGCCTTGTAGCGTCAAAGGAGAAAACGCACCCCTGTAATCTGTCACATTTTATTTGTGCTATTTTGCACAATTCTATCAAACTTAGCGCAGGTTCACAAGCAAATAAATGGCAGATTAATTGCAATTTTTATAGCCAATTCGAGATAAAAAGGTCGTATAAACCTGATTTTTCGATTCTAACAAAAAGATTGTGGTAAAAATCACAAACGTCGTTTATACTGCTAATATTAATTATAAATGAGAAATAGTTGAAAGGAATAGGTTAGTTATGAACAAAAATCTCAAAACTGCGCTGATGAGTGCTGGTGCTGCATTGGTTATCACACCGATTGTTGCTCTTATAGCTGGATTTAGCTTCTCTGTGATTATCATGTTGGAAATCGCGGTAGTCGCATTATTCACAGTGGTTTTCGTTATGATTATCGGCTCAGAAGAAGACCATTATCCAACAGAGGCAAAAGATAGCCTTGCTGTCAATCGCTGGTCAGACCGCCTCGGTGATATGACTGAAAGCAAAGTCGAAGACTAAGCGATAAGTCTATGGTTTAGAACATTCAGAAGGGCGGACAGTGGTTCGCTCTTTTTTGTCTTATGAACATTGTGGAGTAAATCAAGATGAGGCTAACACTTGATGATGGATTTGTGACAGTAACTTGGTACGAGCATACAATTGAGAGTCATGTTGTTTACCCCCGTAGGGTAGCGATTTATCATTGGCTGATTGAAGAGCTTTATAAAGAACTAGGTGAGTTATTAGCAGACGTAGAATTAGATGTTATTCGTATTGGTCGCAGATTATGGGGCGTTGGAACATACCCAACTATTTGGTTTACTGGTGATTATGGTGATTATAATCAATTTGAATTTGAAGAACTCATTGAAGAAACTTGTTACAAAATTTTGAATCGTATTTCTTTAGAAGATTTGGAAAAAGCAATCAATGCAGATGGAATTGATTGGGGTCGTGTTACAGAAGAAGACTTATTTCGCTTCTATGACCATAGCTAGATAATTTCATGCCTTCTAACTAGCTGACTGCTATGTTGCTATCCAACTATCTTGCTTTTTACAAGTTCTTGCAAAATGTTTATAAAGGGGGCGTAAAGTTCCCATCTGTTATACTGTCTAGTGTATTGGACGTTAATAATTACCTTGAAAGGTGACAATCACCTATGACACAACAATTCACAAATCACAATGAAGCCTATGAAACACTGCGCGCTGGTGTGCCTGATGACCGCGCCGAAGCGATTAAATATCTTGGCGACGTGCGCTATGCACCTTCTGTACCTCTCTTAGCAGAATTGGTCGAAGAGAGTGACCCAGGCACTCGTTATTTGGCGGCACAAGCTCTTGGTAAAATTGGTGATGAGGCAGAATCGGCTGTACCATCATTGCTGAAAGCCCTGCGAGCCGATGATATGTATCTGCGTGTGGCAACCACTGGCGCATTGATTAGCATCGGGAATCCTGCTGTGCCTGGTTTGATTAAGGCACTGTTTGACCGCAATAAAGCTGTGCGTCGTGCATCGGCGAAGGCACTTGGTAAAATTGGCAATCCGCGTGCGATTGAAGCCTTAGAAGTAGCTGTCAAAGATAGTGAACCAACGGTGCGTAAGATGTGCCGTGAGGCACTCAATCGCTTGCAAGACTGACTCAATTGTGTAACTAAAAAGGGACGCTGAAAACGTCCCTTTTGCTTTTAATGATTTACAGCATTACTCGTTGTCAGGATTTTCAAAGCCTTCTGGTGAGACAATGAGCAATTCGCCTTCATTAGCTTGCGGACCGAGTGCGACAATCATGGTGTAGCTACCATCTTCGATTTCGACCCCATTAGCAACACGAATAGTGCTATCGGATTCTGCGATATTCGCTTCAAAGTTGTAGCGACCTGCTGGGACATCGCGTGTGAACGCACCATCACTGCTACCATCAGGATAACGTACCGCTTGCACAAGTAGGATGCTACTACCGACTAAATCAAGCGCACTTTCATTTTCAATGACATTGACAAAGGTGATGCGTGCTTGCCCTGCACCGAGTGGTGAGAAATCTTCGGTGAAGACCGTCGCGCTGAGTGTTTCATCATCTAGTGAACCGATAGCTGCGACAGTTGTATTGGTGTCATCTTCGATGGTGATGTCTACAGGACCAATCACTGCATCGTCTATTGAAGTATCAGCAGGGGCAACTGCAACCGAGTATGTATCGCCAGCTAAACCGAGGAACGGCGTTACTTCTGGGAACTCAAGCCCTGCGACAGCGACTTCACCATTCACATAGATGTCAACCGCAGGAGCATCTGGCGAGAAATGTGCGACGCGAATCATAGCAGTGCCTTCTTCGAGCATTGCCACTGGTTCATCCATGTCTTCTTCATCGGACATGTCTTCGCTGTCGTCGTCCATATCTTCTTCATCAGACATTTCTTCACTATCGTCGTCCATGTCTTCTTCGTCGGACATTTCTGTATCATCACCCATCATCTCGTCTTCATCCAATGAGAGACCTTCTGGCGTAATGATAAGTAACTCGCCTTCATTAGCTTGTGGACCGAGTGCGACAATCAAATAATATTGACCATCTTCAATTTCGACACCATTACCAACACGGACAGTGGTATCAGATTCTGCGATGTTGGCTTCAAAGTTGTAGCGGCCTGCTGGGACATCGCGTGTGAATGCACCATCGCCACTGCCATCGGGGTAACGTACCGCTTGCACGAGGAGGATACTACTACCAACTAAATCAAGCGCACTTTCGTTTTCGATAGTGTGTAAGAAGGTGATACGGGCACTACCTGAGTCAATTGGACTGTAATCTTCTGCGACGATGGTGGCTGTGAGTGTGCCATCTTCAACTGAACCGACAGCAGCGACTGTAATCGCATCATCGGCTTCCAGAGTTAGATCAACTGGACCAATAACAGCATCGTCTAATGATGTACCTGCTGGTGCAACTGCCACTGAATAGGTATCAGCAGGGAGTTCAATAAAAGAGGTTACTTCGGTGAACTCTAGTGCTTCAATAGCGACTTCGCCATTGACGTAGACATCTACCGCAGGGGCATCAGGCGAGAAATGAGCGACGCGCACGGTAGCGACATCATCTTGAGCAATACTGGGTATGATAGCGATGGCTAATAAGGATAAGAGACTGAATAAAGTGAGTAATCTTCGCATAGAAATGCTCCTAATGTATTGTGAAAAATAGATGTGTAATGCACTTTATTGTTACAGTATACATTACGATATACTCAGTGTGCATGAAAATTGATTAAGAATCAAGCAATGCTTGCTAAACCTTCGTCCTATAGACAATCGATTAATGGGTCATCTGTGCTACACGCACAATGCGTAAAGTCGCTATAATTGAAACATAGCGTAGGGTGAACGCACGAGATATTTGCATTAACTATCGTTATGCTAGATAAAGACACACTTAACAGGAGGAATGACACACGATGAAACGTTTGATAATCGGTCTAGTTCTCGCTATGGCACTTTTGGTATTAGGACTCTTGACCTCAGCACAAGATATTACACCGTCAGAAGTACCGAGCGACGAAGCTGATATTGCAATTAGCTTTCCACCACCTGTGTGGGTACTCAGTGATTCTATTGACATCATTGGCACAGCTGATGTTCTCAGTTTGAGCAATTATGTGATTGAGTATCGCCAAATTACGTTTGAAGAAACTGAAGAAGACACAGAAGAACTCGATAATTGGTTTCCTGCGACACTCCCAGGGTCACGCGCAGTTCGCAATGATGTTTTAGGCACTTGGAACACAACGACTGTCCGTGATGGCTTATACGAGTTACGCTTGGTCATCAATCTGACTGATGGCACACAAGAAATTTTCCGTGTGAGTCCGCTACGAGTTGAAAATGACCCACAAGATTCGTTTGCAGGACTTGCGCCAGCCGTCACATTACAACCGACTCCGACTAATCTGCCTGGTGGAGGGCAACCGCGTCCGACGCTCCAAGCAACGCCAACTAATATCAATACCGATAGTCCAACGGTACGTGCGCTAGTCGATTCCAACGTTCGTAGTGGCGATGATACCAGTTATCCGCGTGTTGATTCACTCTTGGAAAATGAACAAGCAACCGTGCTTGGGCTGAGTAGCTTCGGCAGTGGTTGGTTCTACATTGAAACTGAAGGTGGACGACGCGGCTTCATTGCGCCAAGTGTAGTTGAATTTACTGGCAATCTCAGTTCCTTGACGTTGATTGAGCCACCACCACCTCCGACACCGCCTGCAACTGCGACACCGATTACCACAGCGAATCTCTTGATTTCTGGCATTGAGTTACGTCCAGCCGTGCCACAATGTGGTGAATCGTTCGATATTTTGGTGAATGTCACCAATAATGGGACAGGAGCGAGCAGTGTATCTGGCTCATTGAGTGTGACTGACCGTAATAATCGTACAGGCGTTACAACGGCGAGTACTGTGGGTGGTTTCCCTGTGATTAATCCTGATGGTAATTTTGTGGTGGTGACAACACTGACTGTCGATACCTTCTTTGCAGAGACACACACTATTGTAGTCACATTGGACACAGCGAATGCGATTCCTGAAACAAACGAAGGCGATAATACGACTTCCATTAGTTATGTCTTGGGTCAAGCAGGGTGTGGTTAGATAGAATCTAGCTTTTGACTGACTTCTTACGCCATATGTTCAAAACATATGGCTAGGTATTTTTGGCAAGTCCGCTAAAGGCACTTTTTTGAACCTCTATAGTGAGTTTCCTATTTTAAGCTTAGCGGATGGTTTTGAACCATCCGTGATAGCTTATCATCATGTATCTATGTGGCACGCAAGCTAGCGACCCACTTTAGTGCACCACGCCCTGTGATGACAACACCAATCGCCATGATGATGATGGCTAATCCCGTGCCAATCGTATCGGCTTGTGGCACGATAATCCCCAATAATGGCAATGTACTCAAAACAATTAATGCGATGCCAAACGCGAGATGATAGATAGCACTACGTCGCGTGACATTATTACGGGATTCATTCAAGCGTGTCATGATGGTTTCTGCGGATTGGCGCGAAACACCACGTTCCATTAAGTTATCGATAATTTGCTGACGTGACTTGCCTTCTTTTACCAGTTCGGCAGCATAAACATATAATGCCATCGCCATTTGTTCTAAGTTGGTTTCGTCTGTCACAATCGTATCCTTTTACATGTGGTCTATAGCCATAGTATAAGAGATGTTGGTCAATTTTTTGTCAGCAGAATGGGATAGTAAAGTGATGAAGGCATTAAAACAAATAATCGAGACCGCCTCGATTATTTCACAGTGATGAGATTATTATCCAGCGACTTAGGATGCTAACTCATGTACACGCTGTTTTTTGCGCGGTACAGGTTCAGGTTCATAAACGCCACGTTGTAGGAGATAGTAACAGACCATCAGAAAATGATGATAGGCAAGATTATGTGAAGCATGTTTCACGACTGCACCATGCACAGCTTGTTCCCGCAGGCTAATTTCGAGATGTTTGAGGCATTTCACCAATTCGGCTTGGATTTGCAATGCTTTGTCAGGTGCTGGACTATCATCGACGATGAGGCGTGCACGTCGCACCGCAGGAATCATTTCAACGGCGGTTTGCGAATTGGGTGCAGGTGGGAAGTTCGCCAATAAATCTATACATACAGTGATATGCTGACGGGTATGATTCCACCATGTATCGACAGGGTTGCCAAGTGTCCGATAGTCTGTCATGTTAGTCTGTTTGCTCCAATGCTTTATTACTGTTTACGATACGAGTATTGCAAAATTAGGTGTTGAGCTTAAGTCAACCAAGTATTTGCACCATGCACCATCAAGAGATAGCGCATGTGCGTTAACTCATTATGTGCTTTTTCGTAGTATGTTTGTGCTTCGACTAAATCATCACGATAGAGTGCGCTCAAGCATTGCAAAAAGTGACTTTGGGATGCTAATAAGTGCTTACGTAATTTACGTGCTGACCGTGGATACGAGGTGCGTAAGGTATTGATGCGACCATGACTTAGTTTGTTAATCACACTATTGTATTGTGGCAAGGTTTGTAAATCTTCGAGTGATTCATTCACTAAGCGTAAAAACAGGCGGTTTTGATGACGACTCTGTTGCCACCAACGCAATAAGGCACTTTGTTTTACTTGATTATCGAGGTGTAATGCTATCATTTGTCAATTATCTCTTTATTTATCGTCAATGCTTGTATTGTACAAGAGAATCGCTAATAAAGAATTAAGAAATTGCACGATACAATATTTTCTTAATGATAAATTTCATATCATGATGCCATAACGCAGTAGATGAAAGCGCACACTATCAATGTTGACACGCGCAATATCGTAACGGGCTTGTGCAATGAGCGTGTTATCTTGTTGCCGATAGAGGAGGCTTTGCTTCATATTTTCGAGTGATGAAACCAATTCTTGATGCACCTCTACCATTTGTGCTGGTGGTGTCATCGCTTGGATTTGTGGCAACCGTGTCATGATATATTGCATTGCCACATCTACATCCGAATCAGGGATTGATTGCCCACTGGCGAGAACGCTCAAAAATAAGCCCAGTTGATTATTAATTTCTGTCCACCATGCTTGAATTGTGGGCAATGATGAGTGCGTTGTTCGGGTTTGCATCAAATGTCCTTTGATGATTGCTTACGGTACAGAGTAAAGATTGTGTTCTCAGTAAATGATTATGTTGATGCGTGATGATTAAATCGCTAGACCGTATTCGCCGAGATAGAGTTCCAACATATTTTTATCGACCATCGCAATGTCAAAAATCACGTTGCGGTCATCGTCATTTTGTAGGCGTGCATGTTGGGTGGCGGTCATCGTATTCATGATGAAGGCGAGTAAGGCTTGGCGGATGTGTCGTGCTGATTCAGGGTAGGGAATAGCCTCAATCGCTTGGAATTGAGCATTCAAGCTATAGATGCAAGCGTCAAAATCTTGAATTCGCATTAAGTCTTTTGCATGTCCTTGTGTCAACCGATGGCTGAGAGAGGTATATTGTCGGGTGCGTGCCCACCAGCGATTGATTTGTTGCATTTGTGTGCCACGACGATTGCGAACTTGCATGAGATTGTCCCTCTGATGATTATTTGTTCATGATATATCTCCAGTATAATCTGATAATTGCCAAATAATTAATTAAGAATTGTCTTTAAGTGTAAAGATAACTTTTACTTGCTTGCCCACGCTAGCAACTCGCATCTTTGCAAATGATGCCACAGACGCTATGCTTTTCGTCCGACTTGATATTGCTAAATCCTGATGAGGACGCTTATGCAGGCATTGCGTCGTGCCACTCCTGATATTGTCATTATCATTCTGTTGTTCGTGTTGCCCTTAATCTATTTCTTCCCACAGACATTGGGGGGCAAGACTTTAATCCCAACAGAGAACCTCTACCAATATGAACCCTATGCGTCTGTGCGCGAGGTCGTGAATGCGCCTGAGCGTCCGCAGAATCATCTGGTGAGTGACCTTGTTCTGCAAAATTACCAGTGGAAAAGTTTCATACGGCAACAAATCGCCATTGGAGAAGTGCCCCTCTGGAATCCACATCAATTTGCAGGGATTCCGTTTTTGGCAGCAGGGCAAGCCAGCGTGCTCTATCCTCTGAGTGTTATCTATTATGTGATGCCCTTAACCGTTGCCTATGGCTGGTTCACAGTAATTAATCTGTGGCTGGCTGGGGCGTTCATGTATGCCTTCGGGCGTGGATTAGGCATTGGGCGTGCTGGTGCAATGTTATCAGGTGTGATTTACCAATTTTCGGGCATGGTGCTAGCAAGTGTTGTCTTCCAGATGATGATTGGGGGCTTCCCGTGGTTGCCTCTGATGCTTTTGATGATTGAATACATCATCCGACGTAAGCGCGTTTTCGGACGGCGCACCTCAATCCCGTGGATGGCAGTCGGGGCAGGGGCGTTGGGCATGAACGTTCTTGCAGGGCATGTCGAAATCACAATTTATTGTTTGCTGATTAGTGGTTTCTACGGTGGCGCACGTCTCCTACATGATTGGATGAAAGAGCGCAACGGACGTTTGATGCTCACACAAGCTAGCTGGATGCTGACAATGGTGATTCTCGGCATTGGCTTGGCAGCGATACAATTTTTGCCACTCTATGAATTCGCTGACATGAATTGGCGTGCCGAACGCTCAGATTACGATACAGTGGTCACGTATGCTCATCCCACACGCGATATTTTGCAATTTGCCTTGCCCAATTTTTATGGCAATCCGACTCATCACAGCATTTTTGACCTGTTCAGTGGAGAATGGGTCGAAAATTGGGATAATGAGCGCAATCAATCTCATACTGAATGGGGCATCAAAAATTATGTCGAAGGGGCACTCTATCTTGGTATTTTGCCACTAATTTTTGCTGTCTATGCTTCGATTGACCGCGCCATGTGGATGATGGCGGATGATAGAAAAATTACAGAAATTTTCATGCGTGAACCGCCGTATCGAGCGATTTTTGGCACATTGGGCTTACTCAGCCTGACATTTATGTTTGGCTTACCGACGTATCGACTGATATATGTCTTGCCTGGGATTAATCAACTTAATTCGCCTTTCCGCTGGATATTTGGCGTGACAGTCGCGGTGGCGGTCATGGCGGGTTTTGGCTTTGATGCTCTCCAACGACGCGCTGCTGAAACTCACACACGCGGTGAAGTCCGCACAGGCTATGCTCTGATTGCCTTGGCGATACTCACGTTTATCGGACTTATTGGCACATATGTTGCCTTTTCATCTCTAGAGCCAACAATCGAAAATGTACTCGGTAGTTTGGCACTAGCACGCAATGCCTTTGGTGAAGGAACAGCGCATCTTTTCTATAGTTATCAAGTGGCGAATGTAGCAGTCTTTGCGCTGATGCTCTTGCTAGCTGGCTTTGTGTTTGTCTGGATTGGGCGAATGCGGATGTATAAAGGTGTGCAACACTGGGGTGTCTTTGCAATTGCAGTGGTCGTCGCCGATTTGATGATTGCATCGTGGGGCTTCAATCCAGCCAGTGACCCTCTATTACTGGATTACACGCCTCAATCGGTGCAATGGATGCAAGAACGCTACGAAGAGGATGGCGCGTTTCGTTATACAACGCTTGACCCCACTGGTGCACTCCTGAATGCCAACAGCACCATGCGCTTCGGCTTAGATGATATCCGTGGTTACGACAGCATCATTCCACTGACTTATGTCGATTATATGCGCGAGGCGATGCCTCAGTACCAGCTTGATTTTAATCGAGTTGCGCCGATTAGCTTAGATGCGAGTCACTATGATTGGCATCCACAGCCCGATTATGTGCAAGTGCTGGATTCATCTCTACTCGCCTTGCTCAATGTACGCTATATCGTGACGACCCCTGATGTGCTTGTGCCTTTCAATGATTGGGAAACAGTCTGTTGCGATGAGATTGTCACCATCTACGAAAATCCGCTAGCGATGCCTCGTGCCTATATGGTCATGCTAGATGAGATGACCCTGCCGATTGGTGACTATGACTATCCTGAAGGCATCACACGCTTTGATTTGCCTGAATACACACAAGTGACCATCACGCGCGATACAGGGCGCGAAAAATGGCTGGAGGTCACAGTCACTGAAGATAGTTGGCTGGTTTACAGTGAGAATTATCTATCAGGATGGCGTGGCTTTGTGCGTCCGCAAGGGGCAAGCGATGACCAAGAATTTCAGGCAGATGTCACGGCGGTTGCAGGGATTTTTCAAGGGGCGCAACTCTCGCTGGCTGAAATACGCGCTTATTACACGGATAACGAAATAGACTTATCTGCTGAGGCGCAATCAGCATTAGATACTGGCAATTTCAGAGTGCGCTTGGTCTATAGTCCGACGAGTGTACAGATTGGCTTTTTTGGCAGTGCGATTTCTGCGATTGTCATTACACTCTTGCTGGGCATTTGGTTATGGACAATTTTCGTCGGTGTGAATACGGATGAATCCTCGCAGACAGCGAAAGTCGCACGCAATAGCATCGCACCAATTGTGCTGAATTTGTTCAATCGGAGCATTGATTTTGTATTTGCGATTATCCTCTATCGTTTGCTTACACAGGAGATGGTTGGGGTCTACAATTTTGCGATTGTGGTCTTCGTCTGGTTTGACATTTTCACCAATTTCGGACTCGACCTGTTTTTGATGCGCGAGGTCAGCAAATCTAAAGATCGTAGTGGATTCTACTTGTTCAATACCTCGTTTTTCCGCATTTTGCTGAGCATTATCGGTTTAGGCTTGTTAGGTGGCTTCTTGCTCATCTGGCAAAATGTGATGACTCCACTCCCTCAAGAGGGCTTGATTGCGCTGGTGCTATTCTATTTGGGTTTATTCCCTGCGAGTTTCAGCAAAGGTATGACCTCACTCTATTATGCCCATGAACAAGCTGAAAAACCTGCTGCGATTGCGACTATCACCACGATTAATAAAGCGATTTTTGGCGTGATTGTGCTCCTGCTAGGGTGGGGAATCATTGGCTTGGCTGCGGTGAGTATTGTCAATAATATCATCACCTTTTTTGTGTTGTTGTGGGCAGGGCGACATCTCATCAGTGGCATACCGCGGTTGCCTGATTTCAGCAAATTACGCGAGATGATTTCTGAGAGTTATCCTTTGATGCTCAATCACTTTCTGGCGACGATTTTCTTCCAGATTGATATTGTGATTTTGCAAGCCTTGCGTGGGTCAATTACCGTCGCGCAGTACAGCACATCTTATAAATGGCTGTTGGCATTGAATATTCTGCCAGCTTTCTTCACACAAGCCCTGTTCCCGATGATGTCGCGCCAAGCAGAAGAGAATAAAGCCCAATTCAAGATGACGTATCGTTTTGGCATCAAGCTGATGCTTGCTTTGTCTTTGCCGATTGCAGTCGGGTTCACAGCTTTGGCAACTCCATTGACATTGGTGCTCGCAGGAGCAAGCTATTTGCCGAATGCAGCGATTGCCTTGACCATCATGATTTGGAGCATTCCGATTGGTTGGATGAACAGTCTGACACAATATGCGCTGATTGCACTCGGCTTACAACGTTACATCACATGGGCGTTTTTCTTAGCAGTCACATTCAATATTGTCAGCAATGTGATATTTATCCCGATCTATGGCTTTGGTGCGGCTGCCGTCACCACTATTTTGAGCGAGGCAGCGTTACTAATTCCATTTGCGATATTGATGCACCGAGGCTTAGGTTCATCCATTGATTGGTTTGCACTCATCTGGCGACCCATCGTGGCAGTAGCTATCATGATTGGAATTGTATTCGCCTTGATGCCACTGAATCTGTATCTAGCGTTGGCTGTGGCGAGTCCCGTGTATGTGATTGTTTTGCTGGCATTAAATCCACTTGATGCAGAGGAACGAGCAATTCTATCGCCGATGCTCCCTGAGCGTCTCCGACAGTTACCTTTCTTAAAATTGGTGTAAAATTTATTAATAATTAGAAAAAACAAATATCTTAACGCAAAATTACTAATGTCTTCCGCTATAGTAAATGGTATGTGGGACATGTATTGTCACATTGGCAGTAGGTTAAGCATCTAATTCTTTGTTTACATCGGACATGCAGAAGTATTTCCCTACGAGAGTAAAATTCTTGTAGGGACACCGTTCTCGGTGTCCGCCAAAATACAAGCATATGAGTAAATTATTTACACAGAATGCCTTAGCTTAGCAAGTATGTGTCGTCATGTCTTAGCAACAAAACGCTAAAACTATAGAGGTAAACTACTAATGCCGATTGCTGTTGAATGGATTGTTCGAGACCGCGTTATTTTATCGTCCTTGACAGGCAAAGTGACGAAAACAGAATTTGAATCATGGCTGGAAAGCCAACGTTATATGATTGAACTGGGTGAACCACTCATTCATCATATTACGGATACACGCCAGATTGACCGCTTGGTGATTCCGCCACAGAAATTACAGAAGATGGTACGGTCTTTGCCTCGCACACCGAATTGTGGTTGGTATGTTGTGGTGAGTGGTGCGCTCCAAAAGAATCGCGTGAGTTCACTCATGACACAATTAAGTAGTATACAAATCAATCATACTGATACACTTGACCATGCGATTGACTTCCTCAAAGATGAAGACGAAACGCTTCGTGACATAGGATGGCGTGTGCCTCTGTTGGTGGGGTAGAGTTTTCACCAACAGAGCTTATTATGTTTGCCAACGTACTCGTCCAACTAAAGTGTTTTCACTAATTGGTCGGGTAGTGAGCCAAAAAATTCTGATTTAATTGCTTGTTTGACTGCTGTATCTCCCTTGAGATGTAACCATATCCCTGCGCTGTTTGCTTCAACATCGATGCTAAAGTGGATGAATGGGCAACACTTACGGTCTTCGCTGATAAATTGTGCTATCTGCTGAATAATCTGTGGTGTATCAGAAAAACGTAGCGCATAGCCCATCTCGGATGATTCGACAGCGATGACTTGTGCTAGTAGTAGTTGCGTATCATTAACGTGCTGTTGACGTTCCTCATCAGTGAAAACGGTCAAATCACAGAATAAATTATCGTGTTGGTCACTCATGGTATAGCTCCTCTCTGTAAGATTGTTCACTTGTGGTGTCTTCTAAGATTCAACAATAGCCTACTACTTAAAGTGAACTTCAAGTCAAGGAGCAAAATAGATGTCAGACTTTAGCATTGGCGATATTGCAAAACAATCGGGTATTCCTGCGTCCACGATTCGGTACTATGAGCGCATCGGTTTGTTGCCAACGGCGAAGCGTATCAATGGCAAGCGCGTCTATGACGAGACTGTTTTGGCTCAGTTAAGTGTGATTATGCTGGCGAAGACTATGGGATTTCACATCGAAGAAATACAGACTTTATTACATGGTTTTCCAGCAACGCAACCAGCATCCGAACGCTGGCAAGCACTCGCACCAAATAAACTAGAGATAATTGACCAACAAATCCGTCAACTAGAAACGATGCGTTATCGCTTACAACAAACACTGGCTTGTGATTGTCACACCCTAGAACAATGTGCTCAAGTTAATCCGAGATAGTGATAAATCGTCTAAGTTCTACTGACCTATTCTGAAGACTTTTTATCATCTGTCTTCAAATTGTCATAGCCTTTGTAAGCAAACCACGCTGCAATGAAGAACAAAACATAAATGGACGACAAAGCAAAGTTACCATCCAACCAACGTAAACCGACAAACCCTGCTCCGACTGCTGTGATAACACCCGCGACTCCAAATAAAATATAGGCATTGGTACGTTGTTCTTGTGGGTTTTCTTTCGCAACTTTGAGGGCAAGTCGATTAGCTTCGGGACGTGTTTTGACAACGCCTTTTTCTAGTAATTTTTGTGCGATTTTTTTTGGCTGATGCCCATGCTTTAATAAGTCAAGGGCTGCTGCATAAACGGGACTATCAGATGCGAGTGCCTCAACATCTAATGTAGCTGAGGTAGTTGCGTTGTCGTCTGCTTCTGCGTAAGTTTGTGCTTCAATTAGCTCTTGCTCTGCTAATTTGGGCTTCTTCTGCATATTTTGTGGCATGTTGGCGTGCTTCTCCGTTAAAATTTGCCTCATTATAGCGATAGTGTGTGAAGTTTTCACGAATAGAAATGGGATAATCTGTGAAAGCATTCTCTGAGTTAACACCACAGGGCAAGATGCGTCGTTATCATCGGATGGCGCGGACAATTTTAGAGCAGTATCCACTGACTGTGAACAAACTGACCTGTGTGACGATTCGCTATAATATTATCTTTCGTGTGGATGCTGAGGAAGGCATCTTTGCATTACGGATTAGTCCGAATCAGCATCGAACAGCTTTGCAAGTGCGGTCTGAGATGCAGTGGGTGGAATCAATTTGCCACCAAACAAAACTCAACCTTGCTTGCCCTCTACGCACGAAAGACCAGCAATTAATGCTCGAAACTGAACAGGATGGCATTCCTGATAAGCGCAACGCCGTTGTACTCAAGTGGCTATATGGCACACCCCTACGACAGAATTTGTCCGTGAAGAACATCCGAGCATTCGGGCAGATGCTTGCTGACTTACATACACATTCCGCACAATATATACCCGATGATGACTTCATGACCTTTGATGAGTGTCGCATTGATGAGTGGGGCGATTTGACTTATCTAAAAGGTGAGCATCCTGTGCTGACATCTGCTCAACAAGCCCAATTTCGAGAAGTGATTCCAGCTTGTATGGCACGCTTAGAGCAATTACGCGCTGACTTACCGCGCTTATATCTAATTCATGCCGATACCACACTCAATAATGTTCTAGTCTATCGCGGACAGCTTGCGCTCTTTGATTTTGATGATTGTCGTTGGGGACATTTTGCTCAGGATTTAGCACCGCCACTGTGCTGGCTAATGGATTATCCTGAGTATAGAGAAGCATTTTTGGAAGGGTATCAGGATAAGCGACCATTACCTGTGACCAAGACGGATTTAAAAGTAGCGATGGTGCATCGGGTGATGTGGGGACTCAATTTTATGATGCACAATCGGATGCAATTTCCTGAGATTGTCAAAAACTATGCTAAACAAGTTGAAAAAATTCTGAGCCTTGAGTTATGACATGCTAGCAACGAAGGCTCTTTGATAAGCCGAAACTGCCATGACCATCTGCTTTAATAGGGCATCATGTTCAATGCCGTTGAGTGGCATCATCCCGACGGTAATGCTAAAAGAAATCATCGCACAAAGTTGATGCTGTTCATCACTTAGCTGAGGATAATAAGCTTTGAGAACTGTCTTAATACCATTGATGACCTCCGCTTGCATCTCCGTATTGAGGTGAGCATGGGATGTGCCTTCAATGCCGACGATAATTGTCTGAAACCCTAATTGTGACTGCTTAAATGCCATAAATCCCGATAAGACTTCATGAATCACATCCTCAATGGCTTGTGATGTGTCAATATCTGTCGGAAATACATCTCGCATTGCTTCGTGATAGCGTTCAATCAAACCCTCAATAATAGCATCTTTGTTTGGGAAAAACTGATATAACGAACCAATCGGAACACCTGCTGTTTCTGCGATGTGATTGGTTGTCACAGGGTCGATGCCATGTTCATCAAATAATTGCGCGGCTGTATCGAGCATATGGTGATAGCGTTGCCATGAGCGTGCTTGCTTCGGGAGTTTACGTTGTTTATCTGCCATTGTATGAGTGACCTATGAGAGATGGTTGAAATGCGAGTAAATACTCGTATTATGTAAAAGTGAATAATTACTCGTATTTAGCCAGTATAGCATACTTTTAGGAAAATCATGACAGACCGACATATCTCACGACGTAAATTTCTATCTAAATTAGGAACAGGGTTTATCGGAACACTCATTGGTGGTGTGGGTGCTGGTAGTGTTATCAATCATTGGAACACGTCTCAAAATAATTCGCCGATGGTACCACTAGAAGGTCTTCAAGTTGCTCCTGCAACATTGACAACAGCATCAGGTATAAAGATTCACCATATTCAGACAGGATGGGTGGCTGTTAAGCGCAGTCATCGCGCATACGATGGTATAGATGGGATGGGCATCCTTGCCATTGCAACAGATAAATTCTGGACGGAGTGGTTACCAATTACAGCTTGGGCAATTGAAAATCCTGAAGGTGTGATTGTCATTGATACAGGTGAAACGGCTCGTGTTTATCAGCCAGATTATTATCAAGCAGGGGATGCTGTCTTCTATGGGTCGTTTTTACGATTTGCTGTCACACCTGAAGATGAAATTGGTGCACAGCTAACAACGCTGGGGATTCCGCCTGATGAGGTGCGCTGGGTTGTTCAAACGCATTTGCACGGCGACCATATGGGTGGGATGCACGCTTTCCCCAATGCAGAATTTATCATTTCAGCACAAGATTATCCGATGTCAGTGGGCGCATTGCCATATCACTATCCCGATTGGCTGAACCCGACGTTTACCACATTCACAGGCGAACCATTAGCTGGTTTTGATGGCAGTTATGCTTTAACCGATGCAGGTGATGTGCTGATCGTGTCCACTGCTGGACATTCTAACGGACATCAATCAGTAATTCTCCGTGATGGTGATTTATCGTTCTTCTTTGCGGGGGATGCCACCTTTGATGAGCAACAATTACAAGATGTTATCACCGCAGGGATTGTTGCAAATCCTACGGAATCACGCACAACCACTCAGCGCATTCAAGACTATGTGCGCTCAACCGACACAATTTACTTGCCATCGCACGACCATAACACGCGCTCACGATTGCTCAATCAGACGATCACGACACTCTAAAGGAACTCATCATGCAACAATTTATCGCACAACAAACGACAACGGCATCCAAAGCACAGGTTTGGGCAATTTGGGAAGGTGTCATGCAGTGGCAACAGTGGGACATTGAACTGCAATATTCACGCTTAGATAGAGCGTTCACAGAAGGCGCACAGGGGACACTCAAAGCAAAGGGTAGTCCTGAGAGTCGTTTTATCATCACAGAATGCACAGAGGGTGAGAGTTTCACCTATGCAGTACAGTTACCATTCGCTAAGTTGCGTGTCGCACACTACTTTTTAGAGAGCGATGAAACGACTTTTGTCCATGAGGTGGCTTTTACAGGCGCATTGGGGTGGTTGTTCGGGCGATTGCTCGGTGAAACCTATTCAAAGGCGTTGCCGATAGCTCTCACTAAGTTGAAAGAGATTGCAGAGCAATGAAACCTAAAAACAAAAACCCCCATGCGACGCATCACATAGGGGCGAAAAAATAGTAGTTCTAAAAAGGCTACAGAATTGTGCTAAGAATTAACCCGACGACAATTAAGAGTATAATCACCGCCACGATACCGAGACCAAGTTGCATCACTGCTGGATGAATGCGACGTTCTCTGATTTCTGTCATGTCTGCCTCCATCAAAACTCTTTTATCTTTATACTGTTATTTTAAGGCAGATTGTTAGGATGGTGGTCATGCTTTGAGGGTGACGTTTATCTAAAAGGGCGCACCAGAGTACGCCCAAGAACATCTTGTCTAGGTGAATTAATATTTGCGGACGATGGTGCGGTAGGTTGCAGGTTGGCGTGTTTGAAGGAACTGATATTCTTCGCGGTTTTTACGCACATCATCAAGGTCAACTTTAGCAACGGCGAAGCCTTCTTTTGGTGCGCCTGTTTCTTCGTCGATTTCATCCGCCATTGTGGCGTGAATTTCGCCACGCGGACCGACAATCATACTCTGTCCACCAAAGGTGAGTGTCACATCTTCGCCGACACGATTCGCACCAGCGACAAAGACACTGTTTTCATAAGCACGCGCACGGACATAGGTTTGCCATTCATCAATTTGTGAGGCTTCCCAGTTTGCCATCGCACAGATAATTTCTGCGCCTTCGAGGGTCATGGCACGCGCAACTTCGGGGAAGGCGAGGTCGTAGCCGAGGCATAAACCAATGTTGCCGATTTCAGTTTCGGCGATAGGAATTTTATAACCTTCACGGAATGCCATGCGCTCTTCGCCACGTAGATGGACTTTGTTGTAGGTTTCAACCAATTCGCCATCAGGTCCGACAAGAACAGCCGTGTTATAGAGTACCGATTCGACTTTCTCTTTGCTTGCCATACCGAATGCAATGTAGATGCCAAAGTCATTGGCGCGTTGAGCAATCAGATTAACAGTTGGTCCTGGGATACGTTGGGCAACTTCTGTAAAGCGTAAGCCGAGTTCACTCCCACTGGTGATTAATTCAGGGAAGACAATCAAATCGACTTTTTGTTGGCTAGCGATGGTGCTGATTTGTTCGCTCATTTTGACCAGATTTTCTTCTGGTTCACCGAGCAGGGATTTCATCTGAGCAATGGCGATGGTTACTTCGCGCATAGAGTTTTCCTATCGTTTTGAATGATTGGACATTAACTCGTTTATTATAGTTTGAAAACAGATTTTCTACGAGTGGGGGATTGGGGTTTTAGCTGGATAGCACGATAGCTTGTTAGGTGGATAGCATTCTAGCTAGTCAGCTTATTGGCTCAGAGAAAGTAAACATGCTCTACGCTTTGTCTTCGATTTCCCTACTTCATTTTAATTTACATTAAACTGAGGTGATTAAAAGAAATTGGAATGAGACTAATGATAATAAGAATAGTTGTTTTAAGTTTAATTATTCTGATTAACTTGTATCCCACCGAAACACAAAATTTAGATAGTTTAAGTCAAATAACTTCACATAATGCCCATTTACTAGAAAAAGCTGCATCCTATGGGGATGGTGTATTTCAAGGTCAACCAAAATGGTCGCCCGATGGAGAGTATGTTGCTTTTGCAAGTACACACGGGGCATGGGTTTTTCCTGTTGATGACTTCAGAAATCCTATTTTCCTTGAACATTCTTATCAAGTTAATGACATCACATGGTCACCTGATGGTGATGCTTTGGTAACAGTGACGAGCAATCAAAATCTAGTTTGGCGTGTTGATGATTGGACTATTCAAGATATGTCATCATCTGGCGCAGATAGTGTCATGTATAGTCCTGATGGCAAACATAGGGTAGAAACGACATTAGAAGAGGCTGGCAACACTGGCTTAGATACTGTAGCGATTTTTACACTACATGACAATTTGACAGATAATATTGTTCGTCTAGGCAATATAGAACAGATCGAAGCGCAATGGTATACAACAGGCTATGCCATGTTCACAGAGGATAGTGCATATTTAGTAACCGTTTATTCTTGCTATTTATTTCAGTATTGTGAATACAATGCGTATTTCACGATTTGGGCGATGAATGATGGCTTGCCAACCATCGTTGAAGAACTTGTTCTTGGACACAGTGTTACAGCTTTGGGTGGTGGTCGAATCGCTTATTTTGATGACACTGGACAAATCATAATTCTGGATATTGTGTCTGAACAAACCTCCACAGTGTTAATTTCAAGTGTTGCTCAAGTGGCTCATGTGGGTAACCAGCTTATCGTATTGACGAATGACACAAATCGAAATTTGATATTTGTAGATTTGTCTAATAACGAAATTTCGTGGAGTATACCCTTCCCTGATATTTGGAGTTTTGCGGTTTCTCCCGATGGTAATCAGTTAGCTGTTGCTACAGACAGACGCATTTATCAATTTGATATTATCAATGAAGACTTGATTCAGCGTGGTGATTACATGCTATGTGACGCTAATTATTCTGAATTGATTGTATCTGATACAGACTTACAAGCATCAGCTTTTACATGCTCAAGTTTAGTATTACTTGATGATTCAGAAACACGCTGTGGCAACTACAATGTGGATAGGACATATTTTGTAGGTGAAACATATTGTGATGCAAAATGTGTCAAATTATGGGAAGTTGATACTCTGGAAGCACAGTTTTTAGTTGATGTAAGCCCAAATGATTTTGCTGGAGAGTTTAACTTCTATCAGGATACATCAATATTGGCATTTGAGGTTTCAGAATGCTTGGCAAATATGCGCTGTCTAGCTTCTACGGTTTATTTATGGGATATCGGTCAAGAAAATCCAATTTTAGAAATTTCGACAGCCGTTGTTCAACAGCTGTTATTTGCGCCCTCAAGCGAACAAAATCTGTTAGCAGTTATCACACTTGAAGATATTATGTTCATTGATGCCCAAAACGGAGAGATTGTCTTTCGCATTGAAAGCGATGGCATCATGCACAGCATATTTTCAGATGATGGAACACAATTCTACATCAGACGCTTCGACGATACTGTTGATGTATGGCAGATTCGAGATGCTGACTAGCTGCAACTCTATCTTGCTATCTAACTAGTCAGCTAACTAGCTATCCAGCTTATTCTCTCAATTTGTCCATCACATTTTGCAGACCCACAGGCAACTCACTGGTGAAGGTCATGCGCTCACCTGTCATGGGATGGTCGAAGCTGAGTTCGGAAGCATGTAGAAAATTGCGCTTCATGCCGATGCGTTGTTTGTTATAGCCATAGACTGTATCGCCGATGATGGGGCATCCGATGAACGCCATATGCACACGAATCTGATGTGTGCGCCCTGTCTCGATTTTGATTTTAACGAGGGCACGTCCGCCCATGAATTGCGTATCAATCACCTCAAATTCGGTAATGGCGTGCTTGCCATCACTGACAACACCCATGCGCTTGCGTTGTTTGGGGTCACGTCCAATTGGCGCATCAATGCGACCTTCCATTGTTTTTGGCGTGCGTTCTAGCAGGGCGGTGTAGGTTTTTTCGGTGGTGCGTTCTTTGAATTGTGCCATCAAGTTTGTGAGGGCATCAATATGGCGTGCGATGACAATTAATCCACTGGTATCTTTATCCAGACGATGCACAATCCCCATACGACCTTCCGCAATCGGATTATCTTGCATATCGACCATTTCTGGATAGCGAAAAAGTAGAGCATGAACGAGGGTATTTTTTTCTTGCCCAATGCCAGGATGAACGACCATGCCACTCTCTTTGTCGATGACTGCGATGTGTTCATCTTCATAAACAATGGTGAGAGGGATGTCGGTTGGTTCGATGACCTGTTCTTCCTCTTCGGGCAATTCGACGATGACCCGTTCGCCCCCTTTCATCTTATGACCTGCTTTCGCCGATGCACCATCAACCGTAACAGCCCCATCGCTGATGAGGGTTTGGATTTGTGCGCGAGAGAAGTCTGGTAAGCGTGCGACCAAAATTTTATCGAGGCGTTCGCCAACGGTTTCGATTGTGAATTCCATAATTTCCATAACTCAATTGCTATTTACGTGGACGATATGTGGCATATGATAGCACAGCCTTAAGGCTTTTCCGCTACTCAGGCTGTATTTTTGCGTTATAGTAAACGCATATCACAATCAGGCACGAAATGCCTTTCGCCCAACCGCTTCACAATTTCGATAAATGGGGACAACAATGAGCGATCTTTTCTACACGACCTATGGTGATGGTGACAAGCGAGTATTGTTGGTGCATGGATGGGCATCGTCGCATACCATGTGGAATAATATTCATCCGCACATCCAAAATGCAACGGCTTATGCACTCGATTTAGCAGGTTTCGGACATTCAAGTGCTGTTGATAGTGCGTTGACGGTTGATGCTCATGTGGAAAGCGTCATCAAATTTGCGGAAGAAATCGCTAAACCGCAAATGATTATCGCACATAGTATGGGTGGACTCATCACCTTGAAAGCCTTGCAGATTCGCCCTGATTTGGCAGAACAAGTGGTGCTAATTTGCCCTGTGGTGACAGGTCGCTTTGGTGCATTAGGTGGCATTGCGAGCGATATTATCCGTAATGAAATGGCTGTGAATGCCTTGCGTGCAACCAAAGATTTATGGACGATGGTTCAAAACGAATATTTACTCAATGTGACTGTGCCACTAGTCCACTCTAATCCGCAATTAGCAGAGCGTGTCAAACATAATTTCTTGATGACACGTCCCCAAGCAGGGATTGAAGCGATTATCAGCATGGCGAAGCAAAATACGGTTGAGCATCTGCCGAGTATTACACAACCGACACTCGTGATGGTCAGCACGGGCGATACTACTGTTCCACATACGGAAGGACGCACGGCGGCTGAGTGCATCCCAAATTCAGAATTGGTCGTTTTCGATAAGTCGCGGCATCACCCTATGGATGAAGAGACTGATAAATTTGTGCCTATTCTGCGTGAGTTCATTGGGCGATATGGCTTTTGAAGCAGTCAGCCATCAGCATTCAGCTTTGAGTTATGCTAGCCTTAAGTGAATAACTTACACGGAGACTCTTGTGAAGCAGAAACGTAAAAACTTAGACAAACGTCAACAGATTATCATCCTGATTATAGTAGTTGCTGTTGTTATCTTCTCTGCTTTGCTGTTTTCTCCACAACAATCTTCATATATTGATGAGATTCCTGACTTTATTGACCCTGAATCTGTTGCTGATGGGGATAGTTGTATTGTGATTATTCCAGAAGAAATTTGGGAACAAGGTGATAATGGCGAAGAACTAAGTAGACATCTGATGTCAGACATGACTATATCAACGGGTTCTGAGCGTAATTTATCTTATTTAGAATTAAGTTTTAGGATGGACTTGGGTTCTGTCAGTATTGTGGATGATCATGGAAATCTCGTAGGTTTTGTTGGAAGTCCGATTCAAACTTGTGCTTATCCCAATGGATTGTACTTTGGAGGAAAGCATCTAATGCTGGAATTTACATCTTTATCAGGTCAAGCTTACGAATTTTATTGGTATGCTGACACTTTTAGGCGATATTGACCTTTTGTGAACTCTTAAAATAACTTATACACATTTTATGTTAAGTATGCTATACTGATTTTATCGTTTGATAACTGAGAGAAGTCGGAGTTATTTTGGATTCATTAGAATTAGCACGCTATGTGGTCGATGTGGTAGAAGACCGCAAAGCAGAAGATATTGTCCTCCTCGATTTACGCCCTGATACGGTCATTGCAGATTTTTTCGTCATTGCAAACGGCAATAGTGAACGTCAGTTACGGGCGTTGATGGATTATGTGCGAGAAGATGTCAAAACCAATAAGCAACAAATCCCATTTTCAATGTCAGGCACAGCCGATAGTGGCTGGATTGTCTTGGATTATGGCGATGTGGTTGTGCACCTCTTCAGTGAGAGTCAGCGTGATTACTATGATATTGAGGCTCTCTGGAGCAAAGCAGGAAATGTCTTGCTGAGTATTCAGTAAATATAAGGCAAATATCATTTTTGTAAGGGAGAGTTTCAAACTCTCCCTTACATATTTACAGACAAATGAAACATGTCAGGACTGTAGCTGATGATACACATCCGTCAACTCGATACAGATGATATTGAAACCGTGCAAGACTTCACTGAACGAGCATTTGCGCCTATTTTTGAGTCATGGCGTGGCTTGGTCGGTGGGGCTTTATTTGACCGTATGTTTTCTGATTGGCAAGAGCAACAGCGTGGGCATGTGACAACCTTCTTCAATGACCAAGATGCTCATAATTGGATTGCGACAGTCGATGATGTGCCAGCAGGGTATATCGTGCTGAAATTTAACCATGAGACAAAACAAGGCGTGGTCGAATTCTTGGTGGTCAGTCCTGATTATCAGCGACAAGGAATTGGCTCTCAGCTAAATCAGTTTGCAATCGAGCAAATGCAAGAACAAGGGATGGAAGTGGTTGAAGTCGGCACAGGTGGGGACGAGGCTCATGCACCAGCGCGTCGTGCGTATGAAAAAATGGGTTATGTTGGTATCCCTGGCATGTATTACTACAAAGATTTGCGAGATTAGTCACGAAAAATGCGAAGATAAACGATAGGACACAGGTCAGCGTGACCTGTTTTTTGTTTGCCTGTACAATAGAGACAATTCGTGACATGAATAGAAGTAGCTACCTATGAGCCAAAACGAACAACCGACTCAACAAAATAATCGCCCACGCCGAGAGCTTTATAACAATCAACCTCGGACAGGCTATGAGCGTCCAGCGCAACCGTCTCAACAACAGACAGCTTATCCTCAGCAAGAGGCACAATACCCACCGCAAGGTCGTCCGATGCCACCGCGTTCGCCACAAGCACCCCAAAATCAATCATTGCCTCAACGACCCGCACAAGCAATGCCGACTTCGCAACCCTCACAACCAGAGAAAATTTATGTCGAGCGCAAGTCGAACCCTGTCATGATGGTCATCAAAGTGATTACATTCCCCTTTGTTAAATTGGTGCAGATGATTGTGCGGATTATTACTATCATCATTGAGGAATTGGTGCGTTCATTGGTGAGTTTTATCTTCGGTGTGATTTTGTTGCTGGGTGTGCTTATTTTACTTGTTGGATACGGCTATGCACTAGTACAGGTTGACTTCAATTTTGTAGAGGCAATACCAGAGATGTTCCGAATTTTTAGGGGGCTATTGGGCTTTTAGCTACTATGTTAGGAGACAGCATTGATGTCGTCTCTACAAGTCATTATCGTGTCCATGAAGATTAAGCTATCACCATTATCTTTGTGAGTGAATATGTTATACTCGCCTCAATCTTGTCAAATTGAACCAAGCGAAGAGTCCCTGACATGGTAGCCGACCCGAACACGCACGAAACGATTGAAATTTTTAGTGGCAATGCTCACAAAAAAATTGCTAAGCAAATCGCCAAATACCTCGGATTACACCTCAGCCCGATTACGATTCAGAAATTTTCCAACGATAATATTGAAGTCCAACTCGGTGAGAGTGTGCGCGGTAAGGATGTGTTCCTTGTACAGTCACTTGTGCCACCGACCAGTGACCATTTGATGGAATTGCTGTTGATGATTGACATTGCGCGGATGTCGGGCGCAAAGAGCATTCATGCTGTGATTCCGCATTATTCTTATGGGCGTAGTGACAAAAAAGACGCGCCACGCATCAGCATCACCGCGCGTTTAGTCGCCGATATGCTGGTCACGGCTGGTGCACAGCACATCATCGCCATGACAATGCACTCACCACAGGTACATGGTTTTTTCAGTGTGCCAACAGAACATCTAACCGCACATTCGGTTTTTGTGAAGCATTTTAAGCAACAAGATTTATCGAACACAGTGGTCGTATCACCTGATATTGGCAATGCGAAGCGTGCTTCTAAACTGGCACATTCACTGGAAGTACCATTAGCGATTGGTCAGAAGAAGCGCATCAGTGATGATAGTGTCAACATCGGCAGTGTTTTGGGTGAAGTCAAAGGCAAGCGGATTATTATCTTTGATGACGAAATTGCTACAGGCGGAACAATTGTCGAATTGGCGCAACGCTTGAGAGATGCAGGCGCACTCGAGATCAGTGTTGCTTGTACACATGGCTTGTTCCTCAAAAAAGCGAAGAAACGTCTCGATGCACTAGACCAAGTGACGGAAATTGTCACGACCAATACTGTGCCTGTTCCTAAGAAGAAACGCCCCAATAACCTCGTTACACTGGATGTTGGGCATATCTTCGGAGAAGTTATCTCACGGACACTCAAAGGCGAATCTATTGGTGAGTTGTTTGAGTTCTGGCCTGATAGTTAGCCGATAGTTCTGGGTTTTTAGTGATTGTTTTTTGGTCACTCAGGCGATGGATGCGTTCTGAGTGACGCTTTTGTTTAGCATAACTGTAATCTTCTCGCTTGGCTTTTTGTTGATTGTGTGCGATACGATGCTGAAATCTGAACCACCAGATGCTAATCAATCCCCATAAAATGGCTGGAATAATGGTTCTGTGGTAGCCGACATAGTTCACATAGTATTCGCGGGCTGTCTCTTCTGGCGGTGAGAAGAACAGTTGATTGAGCGGGTTACTAATAGCTGATGATGCGATAATCGCCAAAAGTAAAATGCCATTTGATAATGCCAGTTGTGCTGTACTATGCCACGATGATTTCTGCGTATGCCACCATGTTTTCATGCTGATCATAACGACAGGCACGCTGAATAGAAATTTCCCCCATCCGAGTTCAAAGAAATTATTCAATGTGGTTTCCCATCCTGACATTGTTACAGTGCGATAAATAGGGTCTACAGTATCCCACGGTGCGAATGTCCATTTTGTGAGTATGGTCAGAATATAGAAAACACTAATCCATTTCACAAATAAGAACAGTGTCGAGATAGCTTTTTGCGTTTTCATGAATGTGACTTTTTGATTATTAGCGATTCGGCTAGGCTAAGCATAACAAATATTCATTCGTCTGTGACTTGGCGTAGGGTAGTCGTCGTGTGTGGAATCTAAAAAGGACAGACGATGGGGGGACTGCCCTTTTGGTGTGGTTATGGGAACAATTGTCCCATAGGTGTCGCTTCTAAAACGCATATCTCGAAATAATACACGCTAGAAATATTGATGCTAATGATACGCTATGGGTCTCTCATTGTGAATAGTGTGAATTTTAAATAGACTTAACATACTATTAACGATTAATGGCTTTAAATCTGTGACGCAATCGCTTGGGCAAGTTGTTCCGTGCACTCTTGAACGGCTTCATCTGTGATGTTCGTAATGCCAAAATCTAGCCAAGGACGATAAATGCTTGGTGCTTGGTCATTATCGAGGGTTGCATCAATTAGTGTCATCGCGTCCCAATAGGGATGATACTCATAGGCAGGATTCGCACGCTGATAGGCATGTAGGAAAGCATCGGCAGTTTCTACGCCATACAGTTGGGCGAGGTTCACGCGCATATGCCCTACATCGACATGTGCCACGCCAATACAAGCGTTAATCCAATCGACAACTCCTGTTAATATGCCATTCTGCCACAAAAAATTGGTCTGATGATAATCCCGATGGATGAAATGCTGAGTGGTATCGGGTTCAGGTTGTTGAATCAGGTCAATGAGGCTCTGCCAAACCTGCGGATAATCTGTCCACAATGGTACACGCAATTTATTTTGACGCACATAGCGGAAATGTTGCCACTGAAAATCAGGCACAGTTAATTGGTGAATTTTGGCGAGTGCATCAGCAGATTGTTGCAACCAATCACTCATATCAGTCGGTGTCAACCAAACGTCACCATCGAGATGACTCATCAAGAGAACGGCAAGACCTGCAACATTTGCATCGGTTTCGTAAGCAATCAGGTCAGGTGTGAGGACATCCGTTGCTTGTGCAACCATCAGCGCATGGGCTTCGTGTTCACAAAGGTCTGGTTCAGTTGCGAACCACTCTTGATTATCGTATAGGCGCAAAACATAGCGTGCTTGCTCAGTTTCAATGCGATAGAGTGTGGTTGATGTGCTACCTGCTAATTGTGTCGCTTGTTCAATGGTGCCGACTTGGGCAGTAATCCAATCATTTAACTCAGGTGCGAGGAGCATAGGCATGTGTCCTTATGAAGTGCGTCCTATTGTGTTTGTATTATCACTGACCCTGCCCCACAAATTCAAGCGACTTTATGAAGAAGATGTCAGATTTTAGCTGAGAATTTATTGAAAAGAGGAATGCTTTTGCTGAGGTCGATATGATAAAAGTATCACTAAACTATCGAGAGAGAAAGCCCATGCTCAAGAAAATTCTCAGCCTAATTGTACCGTTTGTCCTGATAATGACTATCTATGCTCAGGAGCTATCACCGTTTGTATTCGTGAGTGATGATGAAACACCTGCTATCGCTCATGTAGCACGCACACGCGATAATCGTGATTACGCTTTTGCCGAACAATATACCGACCCTGGCGCAGTCATTTTTCATGATGGTCAGTTTCATATGTTTCGCAATGGCTTTGTCGGATGGCCTGCAACAGTCTGGGTGCATTATATGGTCAGTGATGATGGTGTTGAGTGGGAGCAATCATCACAAGACCCCGTATTGTTGACAGAAGATGTTCCCTTTGCAGACATCGCATCTTTAGCAAGCAGTGTGATTGTCGAAGCGGATGGCACATGGGTTTTGTATTTTTACACATGGAATAATAGTAGTGGGGCTTTCAGCGATGGTGAGATTGGACGTGCTACAGCCGATAATCTACAAGGACCTTGGATTGTCGATGATGAGCCTATTTTGACTATGGGGGATGCAGGTGATTTTGATGAACAAGGGGTTTCGAGTCCACATGTGATACAAACTGATGAAGGGTATATCATGTATTATGACGGCATTGCTTCCGACAATGGACGTAGTGTGGGTATTGCTACTAGCGCAGATGGCATTAATTGGGAGAAAGTAGGCGATAATCCTATTCTTGCACCTGTTGCAGATTGGGAAGGTGCATTTCTTCATCAAGCACGCGTTATCGCATTAGATGCAGGCTATATGATGGTTTATCGCGGTGCTACTGCTCAATCAGGTGGGATGCGCCTCGGCGTAGCAACAAGTGAGGATGGTTACACATGGCAACGTGCCGATGATTTCATTCTTAGCCCTGATATGCTTGAGCATCATACAGCAATTTGGTTCACATCGACTGCCTATCGAGAGGATGAACTCTATCTCTTCATTGAGTTGATGCCATCTTCAAATGTGACAGATATTTTCACGATGAAAGCGGCAATTGCTGATTTAGTCACTTTGGTTGAAGAGTAACAATAGTTAGAGACGAAAAAGGCGACTCTTATTCAGAATCGCCTTGATTAATCTGTGAAGATTGTAGTCTAGAGCATGTTGAGTGCTTTGCGGTAGGTATCGAGTGCTTCTTGTAATTTACCTTGTCGCATCAGTACATCGCCTAAGACACGGTTCACGGCTGGATTTTTAGCATGTTGCTTATCATCAGCAAGGCGTGTCAGTTCTTTTTCAACTTGTGATAGAGCTTTGTTGGCACGGATAACTTGTTCGTAATCAATGACTGCACCATCAATATCACCTGCATCAATTTTAGTTTTCGCCGAGCGCAAATATTCAACGGCATTGACGTTACTAGCTGCCACAGGGACAGGCGCAGGAGATTGTTGCACAGGGGCTGGTAACGGTGTTGATGCCACAGGCGCAAGCGGTTCGGGTTCTGGCTCGGATAAGAAGTCATCGACAAGCACTTCATCAATCGAGGCTTCTTCCTCATCCATTGTTTCGCGCAACCAATCAGGAATCTCATCAGTTGAGATGTCGGTTTCGCCCGCAAGCCAATCTGGTAAATCTTCACCTGCTGTGACACTATCATCAACCGTTTCTTGTAGCCAATCAGGAATATTAGCATCATCACTATCGGTGAAGGCAAAGGCTGGTACATCATCTTCACTATCATCACTGGCGAAGTCATCCCCAAGCCATGACATATCATTTTGAATTGCTTCAACTTCGACACTTACATCGCTTGGTTCGTCACTGAGCCAAGTAGGGACATTTTGTGGTGAGCCTTCAGGCAGTTTGCTTTCGATGGGTAAATCGGCATGTTCGAGTGTAATTGCGCCAGCTAAAGCATCATCTGTTATGGCAGGGGCTTCGCTGGTATCGCCCAATTGGGCGACAGCACTGTTATACCAACTCTCTAGTTCTTGGCTATCTTCATTAGAGAAAGCGGCAACCCATGTATCTTGTGTATCTTCAGACGATAGATTGAGGTCATCGCCTTCGTAGACAATGTCTGCTTCCTCTTCATTTTCATTAACAACTTCTTCAAGGAATAGATCGTCTTCGATAACATTGCTATCATCATCAAGATTGCCTTGTAGCCAATCAGGAATTTCTTGGTCTTCATCTGCTTCTTCTAAGCCGAGGTCAAGAATCATCATTTCGGCAGTGGCTTTCTTCGGTTCGGCATCATCCTCTGCTGGTGGGGCAGACGACATTGACTCTTGTAGCCAATCGGGAATTTCGGCAGCGACAGCTAGTTCTTCCTCATCGTCCTCATCGTAGTCTTCGTCATCGATATAGTCAGGAACATCATCGCGTGTGGATGCTTTAGCAAATGCGGATTGGAAGAATTTATCGACATCTTCTGGAGAATCGCCTAATCTGCCTGTATCCATTTGGGATTTAACAGTATCAGCGATGTTGTCAAAGTCTGCTTCATCATCAAGGGCAACATCATCAAGGGCAACATCAGCAAAGGCTTCATCATCAAAGAGGTCATCAGGAATCTCGTTATCGGCTACCCCTGCGAAAATATCATCAGGGATTTCGTTACTGCTTGCCCCTGTTGCAAGGTCGTCTAGCCAACTTTCAGGATTTTCGAGAACGAGGTCATCTTCGTCTTCATCCATGCTAGCGAGTGGTGTGATGGTATCAGTATCATTGACCATACCTGTTGCTTCTTCAAACGAAAATTCTTCGTAGCCAGGACCATCATCAATGACATTATCAGGCATGGGAATGTTGATGTTAGCATCGGTGAATAATTCTTCGGATGGTGCGCCTTCCTCAGCAGCGAGTGATTCCATCCATTTGAGAGAACCTTCAATCATCTCGTCATCAACATCATCAAGGTCACTATCATCGGACATCAACGCGGATAAATCAGGTGCGCCATTATCATCATCATTAGCAGAAAGCCCTGCGAGCCATGCCATCGGGTCATCATCGGCTTCGGCTGATGCTTCGCCGAGGCTCGCTAAATCGCCCAAACCACCGAGGTCAAGGTCGAGGTTGGGTGCGTCGTCATCACCAGCAGATAAGCCTTCGAGCCAATCCAGAGGTGATTCGGCTTCTGCCATCGATTGCGCTGGCAGAATATCCTCGAAACTGGGTAACTCTTCTTCTGCTTCTGGGTCGGTATCAGGTTCTAAAACAGCATTGATGAATTCTTCGCTATCTTCTGGCACTTCAAAGAATTCTTCATCGTCTTCGTAATATTCGTATTCTTCGTCGTCTTCGTAGACGTATTCATCATCTTCGTCGTCAACGTATTCAGGTTCACCGTCAGCGATAGCTTCTAGTTCGCGCATAGCAGCAAGGCGTTCAGCTTTTTCGGCAGCTTCGCGCTCTTGTTGTCTTGCCCATTCTTCATCGGACATAGCGAAAGGTTTGTATTCCCCCATACCTGCCAGACGCTCGTCGTTTTCATCGACTTCTGCCACATCCATACTGGCAGAGGTGGTGAAACCTTCGGCAGCACCTTGACGCTTAGCAAGGGATTCCATCCATTCCATCATCTCTTCAGGCGACATATTATCGAAATCAGGGGTGGCATCGGCACTCGCTACGGCTTGAGCTGGTTCTGGCTCAGGTTCAGGGATAGACACAACAGGTTCTGGTGTTGGCTCAGGTTCAGGGGCTTGTGCTTGCATGGCAGCAAGGCGTTCAGCTTTTTCGGCAGCTTCACGTTCTTGCATCTTTGCCCATTCTTCATCGGACATGCCAAAAGGCTTATATTCGCCCATTTCAGCAAGGCGTTCATCGTTTTCATCGACTTCTTGAATATCCATGTCAGCATCAGTGGTGAATCCTTCGGCAGCACCTTGGCGTTTGGCAAGGGATTCCATCCACTTCATCATTTCGTCTGGCGACATTGAGTCGAAATCGGGCATATCAGACATGACTCAAACCTCTCTATCGTCGGTAATGTGTGCAAGCAAGTAAATCATGCGTAACCTTTGGTAAAAAATACAAAAAGGTTTCATATCTAGTCAATGGACAAGGCATACCTCGTCTCTACGATTTTTATCTAGGTTTTGGATTCGTCATCCAAATCAAAATCGTCATCAAAATCAGGGAAGTCATCGTTCATGTCATCAACAACATCATCGTCACCGTTAAAGGTATCATCGATAGCATCAACAATGTCATCTTCGACACTGAATTCATCATCTACGACATTCATCATGTCATCTTCAATGCTAAACTCATCATCCATAATATCTATGCTATCGTCTTCGACACTAAACTCATCGTCTACGACATCCATAACCTCATTGACGGTAGTGGCGATGTCATCTTCAATATTCAGTGAGTCATCTTCCACTTGCATACTATCGGTTTCAAATTGGAAGCTATCTTCGATGTCATCTTCATAGACATAGTCATCATCTTCAAACTCATCGAAGTCATTCAAATAATCAGGCACGGCATCGACAGGTGCTGCTGGTGTTTGTGTCAGATTATCGAGTGCATCACCACGCATCCAAACAGGTAGTGCAGAGAATTGATAAACGCGACGAGTTGGTAAGTCAATCGGTGGAGGCGGTGGCGTTGAATGGTCGTCCATATCCAGAGCATCCATTGACCCTGATTCTTCTTCTACTATATCCTGTAACCAGTCAAAATCAGCATTAAGTTGTTGAGATTCGTTGATATTGCGTTCGCGCAGTGTTTGCTCACGTTCATCGAAACCTTGGTCAAGATAGCCTTCATCTTCGGCTTCAAAGTCGAGGTCAAGCCCTGGCACCATAGCGTTCAGCCAGTCAGGAGCATTATCAGCCGCTACTTGTTCAGTTTGTTCACCAAAAATATTGAGGTCATCTTCGGAAATAACTGTTTCGAGGTCGTCCTCAAAATCTGATTCGTCTGCGAAGTCATCCTCAAATTCTGCAAGTGGTTCAAGTTCAATGGAATCGTCATCCTCAAAGTCTGCTAATGGTTCGAGTTCGACAGGATCATCATCGTCTGTGAAGTCATCCTCAAATTCTGCAAGTGGTTCAAGTTCAATGGAGTCATCGTCCTCGAAGTCATCTAAGCCAGTGAGATAATCAGGCATGTCATCAGATTCTTGTGGGTCATCGACCTCTGCAAGGGGTTCAGCTTCCATAGGATAATCTTCAAAATCGTTATCACTATCGCTAACATCACTGACGGCTGGCAATTGCTCACTGGATTCTTTCAGCCAATCAGGTTCATCAACTTCGACATCATCAAAGTCGATGTCGGGTTCATCACTACGGTTGGTGCGGATGGCATCTAACATATCGGACATGCCTGTAGAAGCGATGTTCATATCGTCATCTTGATATTCGTCGAAATAATCTTCATTCCAGATATCTTCTTCGGCAACACCGACATCCTCAAGCCAATCGTCATCAGAATCATTGACACCGAAATCACTTGCTTCGACTTCATTCGCATCAAGGTCATCCAAAATTTCTGTGACGTTTCGCATTCCCAAATCTTCGTTTTGGTTGATGTCGTCGGTTTCTAATTGGTCGGTGAAACCTGTGCCAGCTACATCCCACTCTGATTCAGTATTGTCATCAACTGGGGTATCCCAATCAATTTCAGCAGGTTGCGCTTCTTCAATATCATCTTCATCTGGTGAATTATTGTCGTCCATCCATGCCATAGGATCATCTGTCACACTCGCCATAAGTGCATCCGCCTCAATCTGTTCAGGGTCATCAAAAATTTTAGTCACGCCATCAGGGATTTGGGGGTCGCCTGTGACTTGGAAATCATCATCAGATTCTATTGAATCAGTAATCCAACCAGCTTCTTCTAGTAGGGCATCTTCATCATCAGCCTCACCTTCTGCGGATGGTAGTTCATCATCGAAGCCATCTAGCCAACTTGCTTCGACAGGCACGCTATCATCAAGAGAATCAGTTGACCAACCGACTTCCTCGGCTAATGATGCGTCATCTTCGTTGCCGTTGTCGATAGAATCAGTAATCCAACCAACTTCCTCAACCAATGATATATCTTCTTCCTCGTCACCATCGTCGATAGAATCGGTAATCCAACCGACTTCCTCAGCTAATGATGTATCTTCTTCCTCGTCACCATCGTCGAAGCTGAAATCATCTTCGGAATCATCATCAAGTTCAGCTAACCAATCCGCCTCAGCAGGTTCTACGTCATCTTCGTCCTCAAAGCCAA
This sequence comes from Chloroflexota bacterium, assembly GCA_039200705.1. Lineage (GTDB taxonomy): Bacteria > Chloroflexota > Anaerolineae > Aggregatilineales > Phototrophicaceae > JAUZRW01. The sequence continues at coordinate 63,622 of JBCCSC010000023.1, read as the reverse complement.
AGTCATCGTCGGATTCATCGCCAAGTTCAGCAAGCCAATCCGCCTCAGCAGGTTGTGCGTCGGATTCATCCTCGAAGCTGAAATCATCTTCGGAATCATCATCAAGTTCAGCTAACCAATCCGCCTCAGCAGGTTGTGCATCGGAGTCGTCCTCAAAGCCAAAGTCGTCATCGTCAGAGTCATCACCAAGGTCAGCTAACCAATCTGCCTCAGCAGGTTGTGCGTCGGATTCATCCTCGAAGCTGAAATCATCTTCAGATTCATCGCCAAGTTCAGCAAGCCAGTCTGCCTCAGCAGGTTGTGCGTCGGCTTCGTCCTCAAAGCCAAAGTCATCATCGTCAGAGTCATCACCAAGGTCAGCTAACCAGTCCGCCTCAGCAGGTTCTAGGTTAGATTCATCCTCGAAACTGAAATCGTCCTCTTCAGATTCATCATCAAGTTCAGCAAGCCAGTCTGCCTCAGCAGGTTCTACGTCAGCTTCGTCCTCAAAACCAAAGTCATCATTGTCGGATTCATCACCGATTTCTGCTAGCCAATCCATCTCGGCAGGTTGGGCTTCGGGTTCATCGTCAATGTAATCTGATATGTCATCGCGGGTGGATGCTTTAGCAAATGCCGATTGGAAGAATTCATCAAGTTCTTCGGGAGAATCGCCTAATGTGCCACTATCCATTTGTTCCATGATGTTATCAGCGAGGTCATCAAAACTGTCCTCGGCATCATCTGTACTTGTAATAGCTTCGGCATCGAAGCCAAAGTCATCATCGGAGTCGTCATTGAGTTCGGCTAACCAGTCAGCTTCGGCAGGTTGGGCATCTTCCTCGTCATCGAAGCCAAAATCATCATCAGATGAATCGCCAAGTTCGGCTAACCAGTCGGCTTCGGCAGGTTGGGCATCTTCCTCGTCGTCAAAGTTAAAATCATCATCACTTAGCTCTGCCATCCAGTCGAGTTCTGCTGATTCAGCGTTGTCCTCATCCTCAAAGCCAAAATCATCGGATGACTCATCTGTCATCTTAGCCATCCAATCTAAGGACTCATCCGACTCATCTAAGCCGTCATCCCAGTCGAAACTATCATCTTCAGATGCACTGTCATCTGTCATCCAATCGAGTGAATCGTTAGGACTCACATCTTCATCAATACTTGCCTCAGGCGCAGATGTATCATCACCATCGAGGGCATTCAGCCAATCAACGCCACTATCAGCGAAGAGGTCATCTTCATCAAAGTCAATGTCCCCTAAATCAAGTTCTGCGTCGCTGTTATCACTCGTACCGAGGAAATTTAGTAAGCTGGATTCTTCTTGTGGTGGCTCAATTTCAAAGTCATCAAGGGCATCAACAGTATCATCAACAAAATCAAATTCATCAGCGACTGTTTCGACATCTTCAATCATCCATGGTAGCTCATCAGAGGCTTCTGCTGGTGTGATATTCGCCTCGTCGTCGAGTTCGACACCGCCTTCATTGAGCCATGCCATGGGGTCGTTATCATCTTCAAGAGTTTCGTCTTCAAACGAGAAATCGTCCTCATCAAGTTCGACACCACCTTCATTGAGCCACGCCATCGGGTCATCGTCATCATCTTCGAGAGTCTCGTCTTCAAACGCGAAATCATCATCGCCAATTTCGATACTACTGTCATTGAGCCATGCCATATCATCACTGGCAGTCGTAGAATCGTCCTCTGCCATCCATGGTAACTCGTTATCAACTATTTCGGCACTATCATCACCGATGAACGGTTCGTAATCGGTTGTGCCTGTGAGTTCAGCAATATTGAGCATGTCATCAAGGATGTCATCATCTTCGAGCCATGCCTCATCATCTTGAACTGCCCCCGTATTCTCATCGAGGAATTCGACACCATCTTCGGCAAGCCATGCCATGGGGTCATCATCGTCTTCGGCTAGTGTATCATCAAGGTTGAGCAGTTGCCCTGTGAGTACCTCAGTAGAATCATCTGCTGAGTCAATGAAGTTATTGGTATCCTCGGCGATGAAATCAGCAGAATCGTCTTCGCCGATGCGATTGGCTATATCATCAGTGCTAATACGCTCGGAGTCATCCAACCACGCCATCGGATTATCGACATTGGGTGCGTTGAAATCCATTGTACCCATCGCGTAGCTATCTTCTGGCGCAATGTCGTTATCGAGTTCAATCTCACTATCATTGAGCCATGCCATGGGGTCAGATTCTCTTGATTCGAGGCTGACAGGGTCATTATCTTCAATGTAACGGAAGTTAGCTTTTTCGCCATCTTCGTCAATTTCAATCCCACTATCTTGTAACCATGCCATCGGGTCATCAGGGTCAACGGATGCTTTTGATTCGGCGTTGACTTGTTCCATCTCACCTGTAGCGATGCGCTGGTCGGCATCTAGCCATGCCATGGGGTCAGAATCTTCATCGGCATCAGGTGTGACAAAGACTGTGTTATCCATATCATCTGATGCATCGAAGTTGCCGTCGCTGACCTCATTTAACCAACTGAGGTCGTCCTCTTCTTCATCTTCATCGTCCTCAAATCGGGTTAAAAGACCTGTGAGACCTGATGTATTGCTTTGACCTGGGTTGTAATCATCGTCACCGAGTAAGCCTGTTAAGCCTGTGCGACCAAGCGCATCATCTTCAAGTTCCCCTAACAAATCCATCAAATCATCATTGTCATCATCAAAGTCAGGGAGGTCGGTGAGAGAATTTTCATCGACTGTGTCATCACTTCCTGCGCTATCAGGGAAGGTGAAATCATCAGGGAGTAAATCACTCAAATCAGCCGTGACAGGTTTGGCAGGCGTTTGTGGGGGTTGCCCATCAGCATCTATATCATCAATCCAGCCGAGGTCATCCTCAGATTCGCCTGCATCAAGGTCAACAATTAAGCTCAATTCACTGGTATCGACTCTACCTGAATCATCAGACGATTCTTCGACTTGTTGCAACCAATCAGGCACATCATCGGATGAGGCTAATCTGGCAGTATATTGTGAGAAATCTAACACATTCACTAAAAAGTGTGAGTTATCAGCGTCGGTATCAGTGGCAATTTCATATGCGAGGTAAGGGTCAATGGCATCGACACGTATCAGATAGCGTTGTGCGTCCGCAGGTCGGTCTTCATCAATCCATAATTCGGATAAGATGCGATTGGCTTCAAGCGCGTAGGGGAAGCTCTCTAAAATATCGAGTGCAGCTTCCGCACCTTCAACTGGTTGACCCATTTCCCATAAGGTGGATGCACGAATCAGTTGCAAATCGGCACGGTCAGGCAATTTAGTTAAGGTACGCTCAACGACTTCAAGGGCTTCGTCGTACATATTGGATTTGAGATATTGCTTAGCGACAGCCCCTGCCGTTAGTTGAATTTTTTCGACCTCAATATTGCGGAACTTTTTATAGAGCTCGCGCATACGGTCATTGACTTGTTTGTTATTGGGTTGTTGGTCAAATGCACGTTCGACATGCCAAAGGGCTTGATCGGCTTGATTGCTATTTTCGTAGACGACACTCAGTTGATAATGAGCACTGAAATCATCGAGGATGGCAGCCAATAAGCGTCGGAAAATTTCACCCGCTTCGTCGTAACGTGCCTGACGCATTAAACCACGCCCTAAGTTACGATAGATATTGGCATTTTTGGGATAGAATTGCAAAATGTGCGCCGAATGAGCAATGGCTTCATCCACGCGCGATTGTCGGAGCATACTTTCGATGTCTTCGGTATATGCTCTTAGAGAGATTTGTTCTGCCATAGAGTGTAGCCACCCTGCCTACGAAATTGATAATTGTTGTAGTATCTCAAAAGGAATTAGAGGAATTTATAGTCTTTTAGCAAGAGTCCCCTACGCTAACATGTTTTTGTAGGGGCGAGACCTGTCTCGACCGCTAAATTATCACAAGCTAATTCCAATTATTTATCGAATCTTACAACCACAATATTGTATTAAGTATAACACATCCGCCTATTTCGTCATCTAATTAAGGGCGCATGGTACTATCACAATACAGCGTTTACACTGATACTGATGGTTGTTTTCAATATTGTAAGGTAGGTTGATGGATCACGCCACGTTTCGCACTATGTTTTTCTTAATTCTTGTCGGATGTTTGCAGATTATAATCTTTCCCACTGTTGCACAAGAGACACCACCTAGCTTAGATGACTTTTGGAATAATGAGGCAGAGTGGGTCGTCGATATTTTCGATGTCGGCTTACCAATAGGGGAGAGTGATACCATTATTTTGCCTGATGGCACATATCGGTCGTATTTACATGCCAGTGGGCAGTCGGCTGGTGTTATCGACCAATGTGGACAAGCTGCGCCTTTTCCAGGGTGTTTAACCACATGGACTAGCGACGATGTAGGGCAATCCTTTGAACTCGATGCACCAATCTGTACTATGAGCTGTACGTCTTGTCCCTGTGATGACCAACGTGACCATATCGAAGCGCAACAATATCCGCGCGTAGCTATCGCTGATGACGGAACGTGGTACATGGTTTATGAATGGCACGCACAGGTCATCCTCCGCACAAGCGTAGATGGTTTGGTCTGGTCAGATTGGGACTATTTACAAACACCTGCTGGCACATGGCAATCGAGTTTTGCTCCGTGCAGTGAAACTGAACGCATCGGCGAGCATCCTAATATTCGCGGACAAGCTGAAGACTGTATTCTTGGTGCACCTCCAGGCTTATATATTGATGGCGATATGCTCTATGTGTTTGTGATGGCAGGTAGTGCCCCAGCCAATCTACGTTGCTATAAAGGTAATCGGCATGGCGATTTAGCTTCCCTCCAAGTGTGTGATACTGACCCATTGTTTACAGGGTCATCGACTTATGGTGATGTCACTTTGTTGGGCGATGATGCACGAGCCTATTGGGATTTTCGCTATATTTCGAGTGCGGAAGTCATTAAGGTGGGTGACTGGTATTACATAGCATATGAAGGCATTCGGGGACCGAGCGAACTCGAATTTGGACGCGATAATCAATTTGGGCTGGGCTTTGCACGTTCCCAATCATTGGATGGTGCATGGGAAACCTTAGACCGTAATCCTGTCATTATGGGATTGGCAGATAATTGGGGCATTGGTCATGCGGATATTCTGATTGTGGATGGTGTGACATATATGTACAGTGCCACATCACAAGAAACGCGCGGACGTTATCGTCTGGTGTGGTCAGAATAGTATAAAACTAAAGAAAGTTTGATTTTTGATAAACCTTAATTATTTGTAACATTAAGGTGGTGTACAATTGATTTATAATTGTCAAGTTAATTGTAAGAAGTTGTATGTCAACACTAATCGAATCGAAATCATTGACGGATGGATTGCTTTATCAACATTTCCATCCTCATATTCACGCTTTTACCTTCACAGACTCTATCCGCGAAACAATTGATGCTGGGTACGATAAAATTATTGAATTAGACACTTATCATGCCCAAAATGGGTTACACATTCAGTATTTGTATGTGTTAGACCATATCACACTCACATCGTATATGGCACTCAAGTTACAGAAAGCGACTGCACTAACGCTAGCCGAATTGACAGAGTCAATTGCGATTGTGGCTGATACGTTTTTGGCTGCTGTAATTGACCGTTTGATGATGCCCCTGATTAATCAAGAAGCACAATCAGTGACGCGCTTTTTCACAACAGAGCAAGAAGCCTTCGCTTGGTTTGAACAACGTCGTGAGGAAATTGGCTATTAATCTGTGATTATCTCGTGATGTCCTAGCAATTTGAACTCATAAGTATCCTTAAACGTATTGATGAATGTCACATAGACCTGATTGATTCGTCTGTGGCTTTTTGATACACTGAACCCATTGAAAAAGTTTTTAAAAGGACATCACATGGCACAAGCCCAAATAGAACGCAAAACAGGCGCAGAAGACATTACATGGGATTTATCAATTTACTATGATAGCCCAGATGACCCGCGCATTGATGAAGACATGAGCAAAATTCAAAGCGATGCTGAGCAATTTGTCGCCAATTACAAAGGCAAAATTGCGACTTTGGAAGCGGAAGAAATCGGCGAGATGTATTCACGCATGGAAAAGGTTTACGATGATTTTAATCGTATTACGACTTATGCTAGCCTCAATTTTAGCGTTTATTCCACTGACCCGACATGGGGCGGTTTTATCCAGAAAATTCAAGAATTTGGCTCAAAACTCAGCCAGCAGATTGTCTTTGTGCAATTAGAGTGGAATGCCATTGATGATGAACGCGCACAAGCCTTAATGGGCGACCCTGTCTTGCGTGATTATGCTTATCACCTAGAAGTTGAACGCTTGAATAAGCCCTATCAACTGACGGAAGCTGAAGAAAAATTGCTGATGGAAAAATCAGTGACTGGTACAGCCGCATGGAATCGCTTTTTCAGTCAGGTGATGGGGGCGATGACAGCAACTTTTCGTGGTGAAGAGATGCCATTTGAGCAAGTTTTGAGCAAGATTTCCAGCAGTGCTGACCGTGATGTGCGTAAAGACGCAGCCGATGCTGTTACTAAAGCCTTGGAAGGTCGCACGATGGAACTGACCTATATTTTCAATGTGTTAGCGGCAGATAAAGCGAGCAATGATAGACTGCGTGGCTATCCATCGTGGATTACATCACGTAATCTGAGCAACAAAGCTAGTGACGAAACTGTTGAAGCTCTGATTGAAGCAGTCACGTCTAATTACAGTATTGTTGCTGACCACTATAATGTGAAGAAAGTCTTGCTTGGCTACGATGAACTCTACGATTATGACCGCTACGCACCATTGACCCTCAAAGAGAGTGAAACTTTTTACACATGGGATGAAGCGAAGAAAATTGTGCTCGATGCCTATACAGGCTTCAATCCACGCATGGGTGAAATTGCAGCACGCTTCTTCGATGAAAATTGGATTCATGCGCCTGTGATTCAAGGTAAACGAGGTGGGGCATACGCATCCTATGGTAGTAAGTCAACGCATCCTTGGATTTTCACTAATTATACGGGGTCTGTCAATGATGTGATGACACTCGCCCACGAGATGGGTCATGGCTTACATATGTATTTAGCTGGCGAATCGCAGACATTGCTCAGCATGTATACGCCCCTAACAACTGCCGAAACTGCCTCAGTCTTCGGGGAGATGATTGTCTTCAAAGATTTGATGAGTAAAGAGAGCGATAAAGAAGTGCAATTGGCGATGCTGACCGAAAAAATCGACAGCACCTTCGCAACTGTTTTCCGTCAGATTTCGATGAATCGCTTTGAAGAAGCTATGCACACAGCGCGTCGTGAAGAAGGTGAATTGACCACAGACCGCCTCAATGAACTGTGGATGCAAACCCAAAAAGATATGTTCCAAGGCAGTGTCACTATGCGTGATGATTATCAACAATGGTGGAGCTACATTCCGCATTTCTTGAATGTGCCTGGTTATGTTTATGCCTATGCCTTTGGTGAATTGTTGGTATTGGCACTCTATAACCTCTACGAAGAAACAGGCGATAGCTTCATTCCGAAGTATGTCGAATTGCTGGCAAGTGGTGACAGTGACTATCCTGAAAACTTATTGGCGAAAGTCGGCGTAGACCTCAACGACCCTGAATTCTGGAGCAAAGGCGTAGACCTCATCCGTGATATGGTCAAACAAGAGGCTGATTTGGCTAAAGAACTGTTCCCTGAAAAATTCTGAGTTTTATACAATTGATAAACAAAAAAGCCCCAATAGTTGGGGCTTTCGCATTGATGTTATTCGGCAGTGATTAGTCGTTAACGCGTGTGACGTATTCGCCACCTTTTTCGATGTTGACCTTAATGACATCACCAACATTGATGAACATCGGTGCTTGCAGGGTTAAACCTGTTTCCACAGTGACTTCTTTTTGAGGGTTATTGGCACGGTCACCGACGACTGCCATTTCGACTTCGGTCACTTCGTAATCCATTGTGGATGGCAATTCGTAATCGAGAATTTCGCCTTCAAAGCTGGTGAGTTTCAAATCCATATTTTCTTTGAGATATTTAATATCATCGCCGAAAACACCGCGATTCAACTGGGGTTGTTCGTAGGTGCTCATATCCATGAAGGTCAAGAATTGGTCATCGCCATAGAGATATTGCACATTGCGACCCTCAAGGCGTACATCATTAATTTTTGCACCACTGTTATAGGTTTTGACTGTGGTTGAGCCACTGCGTAAATTGAAAACAGTCACTTTGATGGTTGCACCACCACGCGCTGTTTTATTGTGGCTGTAATCCATCACCTTGAAGAGTTCACCATCTTCTTGGTAGGTTGTGCCTTTACGCAATTTGTTGCTATCAATCATGCTTGGGTTTCTCCACTGAGTGTCATTTGTTGAGGCTTATCGGCAACAGTATATCCGACAACGGTCAAATTCCAAAGAGCTAAAACAGGTCTGTGTTAGAGATGTATAAGCACAGTAAGACGAGTGGATATATGAGCATCCTAGACAATAACATAATTGTCTACTTTGATTAGGATAGGGTCATTATGGCATCCCCCACCAAAACACAAATCCTCAAACCAGCCGAAACAAATTATCCTGTACTGGATGTTATCGAAAACCGTTGGTCTCCGCGCACATTTGATAGTCGCCTTGTCGAACAAGATAAATTACTTTCACTCTTTGAGGCGGCACGTTGGGCACCTTCCTCAATGAATGCTCAACCGTGGCGATTCATCGTAGCAACACGCGATAATGAAGCAGAATTCAATAAAGTGTTGAGCGTCATCAAAGAGGGCAATCAAGCATGGGCAAAAAATGCGGCGGTTCTGATGATTGCTGTTGCGAAAGAGCAGCACGACGGTGGATATGATAATCGCCATGCCGACCATGATGTTGGTCAAGCGATAGCATATTTATCCTTGCAAGCCAATTCACTAGATTTGTATCTGCGTCAGATGGGTGGTTTTTATCCTGAGAAAGCACAAGAAATCTTCAACATTCCAGAAGGCTACCATGCGATTACGTCAATAGCACTAGGCTATCTTGGCTCACTAGAAGACCTTGATGAACGTTTTCATGAGCGCGAACAAACTGCACGCACACGCAAGCCATTGAGTGAACTAATATTCTCTGGTGACTGGGATAATCCCTCTAATATTGTCACGTAGAGTCATACCAGTATAGACTGATATGGATGGACGTTAGCCACTGTGCAACGTCCATTTTTATTTGCTTAATTATCGTTCTTGCCTATACTGAGAAGTGATTGTAAGCAAAAATGTAAGGTTTGATGATGAAACGATTATTATCTTTGACGATGATTGTCTCCATGTTGATATTAGCCGCCTGTAGACTTGATGAGCCTGTTGATTTAGTGGCAGAAACGAGTGTTGAACCAGAAGTATCATTCACAGTAACAGGGTCAGTCGATGCGTCAGCACAAGGACGCTTGAACTTTTTCTGTGATGATGGTGATGGCTTATATGACTCATTCTATGATTTTAGTGCTTCATTAGATGGTCAACTATTGTCTTTCACACTGCAACGCGATTTATCAGGTACAGTGGCGTTGCTAGGCGGTGATGATGAAGGCACAATACCAGGTGAAGCCAATTATGTCGAATACCGTGATACGGAGTTCACTGAATATGAATCAGGCACAGGCACGTTGACCATCGAATCGTATCCTGCATCAGAAGGTGATAGTTTCGTTGCGACGATGACTGCTGAACTCAGTGATAGTGATGGTAATGTGGTTACTGTAGACGCGTCGTTCAATATAATTGCTGGGGCGAGTGCTTACGAAGATTGTCTGAGTGAGTAGTGACAAATAGAAATGCCTGTAGATAAACCTACAGGCTATTTGATTAAAGCTATCTAGCCTTCGGGTTTATCCGAAGGCGATTTGAAAATGACTTTGCTTTATTGAATGCTACGTGGGTCAAGGGCATCGCGCAGACCATCGCCAATGAAGTTAATAGCGAGTACAGTACAAACGATGAAGAAGCCAGGAGCCATCCACATCCACCAAACGGTGTCAATGCGGTCCTGTGCGCCTGTCAGGATGTTGCCCCATGTAGCTGTTGGCGGTTGCACCCCAAAACCGAGGAAGCTCAGATAGGCTTCGGTGATGATGGCTGTCCCGATACCGAGTGTTGCAGCCACGATGACAGGTGCAATGATATTCGGCAACAAATGGCGCGAGATGATACCCCAATTGCTTGCACCAATCGCGCGCGCTGCCATGATATATTCTTGTTCTTTGAGGCTCAGCACTTGTCCGCGTACAATCCGCGAGAGTTGCATCCAACTGGTCAGACCAATGAGCGCGACGATGAAGACCACTGTACTACTGATTTCACGTCCCAGAATCGTCATGGTCGTTGAACTTTGAATAATCACCGACGATAGCACCAATAGTAGAATCAAAGGTGGTATCGACAAGAACATCTCCGTCAATCGTCCCAGTAGGGCATCGACAACACCTCCGAAAAAGCCTGATAAGACACCAATCAGTGTGCCAAGGCAAATCGAGATGAAAACAGAGACAACCCCAATCGCAATCGAGATTTGTCCACCATAGATGGTACGCACAAAAATATCGCGTCCGACTAAATCACTGCCAAACCAAAATTCAGCAGAGGGTGCTTCAGTTTTGTCAAGGATACTGGTGCGGTTACCGTCCGCTTCAGTGAAGAAAGCTGCGCCAACGGTCACATACAGCACAATGAAGGTGAGCATGATTGTCCCTGCGACAGCCATCTTATGTTGGAAGAAACGACGGGTCGCAATCGCATAGATGGACCGCGATTTAAGGTCTTTCTCGGAGGTTATCGTAGCAATATTGCTCTTTTTTTGTTTGAGTACACTATCTGCCATGACTATCCTCCTTAATTAAAGCGGATACGCGGATCAACCCACGCATACAAAATATCAGCAACCACTTGGAAAATCACCACGCCAACTGCCACCATCAAAGTGAAGATGAGCAAAACGGGTGGGTCAAGGATATTGAGGCTCTCAATGAACAAGCGTCCCATGCCAGGCCACGAGAAAATCGTTTCGGTCACCACTGCACCACTCAAGATGAAAGGAATATCGAGCGAGATAAGTGTCACCAATGGAATTGAGGCATTCTTAAGAGCATGAATCCATGTGATGCGACGTTGGCTGATACCCTTAGCACGGGCGGTGCGGATGTAATCAGCATTGATAACTTCTAGCATACTCCCACGCATGAATCGCGCATAGCGTGCCGTTGAAATGGCAGCAATACTCATCGTCGGCAAGATGAGGCGTATCAGCAATTCATCAATTGACCTATCACCGCGTGGGTCGTACATCCCCTGTACGGGCAAATGGGGAAGCCCTAAATTATCCAAGGTAATCGAGAAGAACAGCACCCCAAGCAAGGCAATCAAGAAGATGGGCATCGAGAAAGTCAAAAACGAGATACTCGTTATTAAATTATCTAAAAAAGTATAGGGTCTAAGCGCGGCAAAAACGCCGATGCTCACCCCCGCAATCACAGTTACAAGCAGGGCAGATGACCCTAAAATCAGTGTATTGGGCAATCGCTGTGCGATGACCTCCGTCACAGGACGACTAAAGCGAATCGATTGTCCGAAATCGCCACGCAAAATCCCTTTACGGCGACCAAAGGTATCATTTTCGCCATCGAAATCGAGGTCGCGCATGTACCAATCGTCACCAAAATACCAGTGAATAAATTGCATGTATACGGGGTCGTCTAAGCCGAGACTACGGCGTAGGAACGCACGGTCTTCCTCACTGACAGTGGGGTCGAGTGCGAGATAAGCGAACGGGTCGCCAGCCGCTTTGAGCAATACAAAAATAAAGACATTGATTAAGAACAATAACGGAATTGCCTGTAGCAACCGTCGGATGACATATTGAGTCATCAGATTACCTCGATATAAATGGACAGCAGATTCGATTGTTTGGTATGAATTTGCTCTTTGCAGATTTTATTAGAACTTGTAGGGGACGACCTGTGTGTCATCTCGCGCGAGTATAAGACTGTCTTACACTCCTACAGTTAGATGATTTGAAGAGGCTTTATGTTCAACAGCGAACACCATCTATGGTGTCCCTACGACATGATGATTTTTGTAGGGACGAGACCTGTCTCGTCCGCCTAGATTGAATAACGACAAAACCCAATCCAAAAATGATTGTAGGGGACGACCTATGTGTCGTCCCGAGCGGGCGCAGACACAGCTACGCCCCTACTAAACTGTAAAACTCTTGAGAAACAACTTACTCAGCAGCTTCCCAGAATTCGATTTGGTTGAACCAGTTGGATGCGAGTGTACCGACGTTGGCTTCTACAGATTCGAGAGTAACAACGTTGGTGTTCACTCCATACCATGTTGCGCGGAGGCGCAAGCCATGCCAGAAGTAACCTTCGTAGTGAAGGGTAACTGCTTCAGCAACGAGTTCATCACGCTCTGGACCTGGTAAGGTTGTATTGATTAGGTCATTGAGTTCGTCGTAACGTTCGTTACAGAATTGCCATGGGTTGAAACCACTTGGGTTTTCATCTGATGGGATACCTGAACATTGGTAGCTGTCTGGGTCACCAATTGGGGTGAGTGGGTCTGCGCTGTTTGCGAAGATTGCCAAGTCCCATTCGTAGTTGGTCAACGTACCACGGTCAGCATACGCTGCAAAGAGGGTGGTCGCTGGGATAATTTGAATATCCACGCCGATACCAACTGCTGCAAGGTATTCTTGGATGACCAATTGGTAGTTGTTACGGAGTGTGTTTTCGGTGGTGACAAAGCGCAAGTTAGCGAGTTCTACACCATCACGGTCAACGGTACCATCGTTATTGGTATCGGTGAAGCCAGCTTCTTCGAGCAGTGCAATTGCACCATCAACGTTATATTCCAAGAAAGGAAGGTCTTCTGGCCAGAGTACATTTGGATACCAGCTTGTTGGTACAGCGATACCAGGACCGATGAGTTCTTCTGCAAGCGTGATACGGTCAATTGCGTGTGCAATTGCTTGACGTACCAATGGGTCTTGGAGTGAGTCGCCACCATTTTCTGGACTGTTACCATTTGGACCTGAACGAATCCAGAGTGCATCGGTGAATACACCTTGTGCTGGGAAGATTTCTACGCCGTCGATTGCGCTATATTCACCTTGAAGGTCATCTGACCAACCGAAGGTGATGTCAACTTCGCCAGCGTCCATTGCATTACGCATCTGGGTATCATCAGTGATGAAGACAACAACAACACGGTCGAATGCTGGTGCTTGGTCTGGCCAGTTTGGATTCGCGCGGAATTCCATGCCTTGACCAATGTTCCATTCTGTCAAAATGTAAGGACCGAAACCAACTGCTGCTGAGGTGAAGTCTGCACCTGCAACTTCAAATTCTTGTGCACCAACGAAGTAATCTGAATCTTCGAGGATACCACCGTCTGCAATCATTGGACCAAAAACATGAGCAGGATATGGACATTCTGGTTTTTCTACTGCTGCAAGGAAATCAGGGAAAACGCCTGAGTAGGTGATAGCAAATGTCAGGTCATCAATAACTTCAAAGTTTGTTACGATGTCTGGGTATTGTCCACGTGCGACGTTCGTAGATGTTGCAACATCACTACGAATTTGATGCCATACTTCACAGTCTGCTGAGGTGATGGGTGTACCATCTGACCATGTTAAACCTTCGCGCAAGCTGACGACGACGCGAGTATCGCCATCTTCAGTAGTTTCTGCTTCTGGGATTTCCGCAGCCATTTGCGCTACGATATTACGGTCGGTGTCCCATTCCCACAAGTCGCGTGCGAAGAAGCTATCAGGTAGGTTACCGTACACCAAGGTGTTGAGCGGTGCAAGGTTCGGACCTTCTTGTTCAAACGCGATAACAATCACGCTTTCATCTTGTGCAACGGTTGCGCCGAAGGTGAGTACAGCGATTGCCATTGCAATTAAGAATTTTACTGCATGGGAGAGTCGTCCCATATCTAAACTCCTTAGAAAAATAAAACTAATGTCTTTTGTTTACTGCGAATGCAGGAAACATTGCGCGATATTATAGCTTGCATATCGGCATTTTGCATCCACTTAATGTTGTACGAATATTTTTTGTACAAAATATCCAATTCGCTTGCATATAGTATTGAGACGCTGTTCATAATTCGTTTGATTATGTTGATAATTACCAAGAAATCATAAATTTTAAATTAAAAAAAGAGATTATCATTATCGGTGTAAATTCTAAAACAATATTTGCTGAGCGACGCGAAAAACCTTAAGGGTTGTCAGTCCCTAAACCTCGGTTAAAATATGTGCAAATTATCACAAGCAGAGGCGAGCAATCTATCTCGCCTTGTTTCAATTCAATAAATCAAGAAGAAAACTATCAACGGAGAAGAAAATTCTATGGCACGATATATGATTACGGGCGGTGCTGGCTTCCTTGGCATCAATATGGTTCGCTACTTACTAGAGCGTGGTCATGAAGTTGTTTCGCTCGATATTGCGCCGTTTGATTATCCTGAACGCGGTCAAATTACAGAAGTCACAGGGGATATTCGTGACCGTGCAGCAGTGGATTTAGCAATGGAAGGTGTCGATGTCGTCATCCATACGGCTGCTGCACTACCACTCTACAAACCAGAAGAAATCTACAGTACCGACATTGATGGTACACGCACAGTCATCGAAAGTGCCGATGCACATGGCGTTGAACGCTTCGTTCATATTTCTAGTACGGCTGTCTATGGCATCCCTGACCACCATCCACTGTATGAAAGTGACAAATTGGATGGAGTAGGTCCTTACGGTGAAGCAAAAATTGCTGCCGAAGATGTCTGCATTGCCTACCGCGACAAAGGCATGATTGTCCCTGTCATTCGTCCGAAGTCATTCATTGGTCCCGAGCGTTTAGGTGTGTTCGCTTTGCTCTATGATTGGGCATTAACAGGTCACAATTTCCCTGTATTGGGTAGTGGTAACAATCGCTATCAATTACTGGATGTTGAAGATTTGTGTGATGCGATTTATCGCTGTGCAACCATGGATGCTGAGCTTGTCAATGATACCTTCAACATTGGTGCAACCGATTTCACCACTTTCCGCGAAGATTATCAAGCGGTTCTCGATTATGCTGGACATGGCAAGAAAATTATCGGCTTACCTGCTGAACCTGCCATCTGGACATTGCGAATTCTCGAATCGATGGGGATTTCGCCACTGTACAAGTGGGTCTATGAAACAGCCAACAAAGATAGCTTTGTCAGTGTCGAAAAAGCCCAAGAAAAGTTAGACTGGCAACCCAAATATAGCAACAAAGATGCCCTGATTCGTAACTATCAGTGGTATATTGCGAACCTTGAACAATTCCAAAATCAGAGTGGTGTCAGTCACCGTGTACCATGGAGTCAAGGGATTCTCTCATTGGCGAAGATAGTGTTCTGATAGCTGTATCAATCAATAATGTTCAGAGAGTGTTGTCTATTAAGGCACACTCTCTTTTGTCTGTGAGACTGCGTTGGGGTAGTAATCCGACATATCCCAAATATTGACTTGTTGAACAGATGTCGTTGCGAGTCGTTGACCATCAGGCGAGAGCGCAAGACTGAACGCCGTTGCGAAGAATGTATCTATGAGACGACCATCCTCCAAATTGTAAACGTTAATGCAACAATTATATTGATAACCGACTACCGCAATTTCTGAATTACCATCCATCGTAGAATTGAGACCATCAAAATCAAATTCGCTGATTTGTCCTGTCTCTGCATTGAGATATCTGGCTGGATCAAGACTCATGAATCCGTTGAGGTTAGCTGTTAATCGCCACTCTGCCTCAATGTCAGTGTTTAATTGTGGATAGTCCGCGAGTAAATTGCTAATTGGCACAAATTCAGTAGTTTCATTATCTACTGTATGGAGCATATCACCTGCACTGAACAAAACTTCATCTATTTCTGGAAACCAGTGCACTTTCATACCATCTGGGAAATAAAAACCTAACTGTACAGCTTGTATCCTAATTTCATCTGTAATTCTTGGGATTCCATCCTCAATTGACCAAAATGTGAGTTCTCCTTCAACATCATACACAAGCAATTGGTTAGGGTCAGTTGGATGCCATCCTACGCCTAAAAGTCGTCCTGATGCAGGTAATGTCATGATGGGGTCTTTCTTTAATGACGTTGCTTGTGTGTCTTGTGATAGATACGGTATTGCTCGCTCGGGAACAAACCCTGCATTACCACTCGTCGGTAATTCTCGGCGTAACGTTTGGTCTAAATTGAATAATATGGATGCTGATGGTCCATTGCCACCTCCTGCGATTGCAATTGTATAGTTTGCCATTAGCCACTGTTCGCTCGGATCCCATGTATAACTCGTTGGATGACCAATTGCGCCGATGCTGTGACTATGAGGAAGTGTGGATGCAATAATATTGCCATTCAAATCAAGAATTATGCCTTGTTGCTCACACAACGAAGCGATGTATTGATAGTTAGGTGATACTTCAAAACGACATAGGTTAAGATTATCTTCTGTATCCATCTCAGATAAGTCATTTGTACGCGGATTATATTGATATAGTTTATCCTCATCATTAAAACGCATCACTAGTGTTTCATCAGCAACCCAATGATAATATTGTGTGTTGCTCAAGGCGTTAATTGCGCCAGTTTGAGCATTGATAACATAGGATGTCTGAGCCTCTTCGTCTGTCATAACTGCAAACTGATTGTTTGGCGACCACATTTGATGACAAATAAAATCATATTCACAATCATGGCTATCAAATTGAAGGCGTAGCGTTGGTGTGATTGTGGTGATGTCTCCTGTCTGCCAGTTAACTAACTTCACCCATGCCTCACAACTTTCGTCATCACAAGGACGTGCATAAATGAGAGCATAATCTAAATTTGAACTCCAATACACGTAGTAGGGTTGGTGAAGTCCGCGATTAACTAACTCTTCAATTGGTACAAAATTCCCTGTATTGACATCTTCAATGATGACACCATCTTCCATCATAAAATCCACCCAGTCATAATGAATAAAGCGACCAGAATCAAACGTGAAGGGTGCATTGTATGTTGTGTGTTCAACAGTTATAGAACCATCCTGACTGACTATAGCTAAATTGTTTCTCCAATGAACATAAGCCTGTTGCGAATCAGCAGACCAATAAAGGTGAAATATGTAAGGCATATCAATTCCGAATTGTACATCTTGATAATTTGCGAGGACTATTTCATTTTCGACATCGAATAGTTGAATATGAATCGTACCTGTCCGCCAATTTGTGCCGACGATGAGCAAAGTATCACTATCACGCGCCCATTCTGTATAAAACTCTAAACTGGTTTCCGCTTGTGGATTGATTATTTCTTGTGTGCCATCTGTACTGAAAATTCTACGATTGCCAAGAATCATCCACTGACCGCTTGGTGACCAATCAGGAACACCATTCTCTGAATCTTCGATAGCATAACTACTTGCACCATCAGCACGCTCAAAAATGAGGCGATTATTGAGACGGTCATAATAATGAATGTAAGGCAAAGAGCTATCTTGTGCTGTGAACTTGCCTATAAACAGCATATCAAGGCACAGCATTAAGATGACAATAGGCAGTAATTTTACAAATCGACGAAACATGATGGTTGTTCCCAAAGAATAGGCTTTGGCATCATTGTAACGTCTGTGGAGAAATAGGTTTTATACGATTGCACTACGTTGTGGAATGCTTTTACTAGTAGATAGCAGAACGGATGGCTCACATGAAGTCACCCGTTTGTGTTTTAAGTGATTAGCCTATTGGTTTATCAATCGGCATGTCGAACAAATCAGTTGGCTGTAATGACGATTGTAAACGCTCATGACCTGCCTGTAATTTTTCGACTGTTGTACCGCGCACCATCCAGACACAGGAGAACATCGCTACCCCTTCGAGTGAGAAAATCAGCGCATAGCCAATCGCAGGGTTAAACCATCCACTTCCGACTAGTAAGGTATGCAATCCACCACCGACTAAGAATGCTAATCCAAGTCCGATAGCTTGTGCAATGCTCCATAGCCCTAGATAGCGTCCCGTTTGCCCTTGAATAGTCATATCAGACATCATCGTGACCGCTGCGAAGGTAAAAATCCCAGCCGTAATGCCGAAGAGTCCGATTGCAAATAGAAACAGCCACGCGATGCCGACATAAGCTGATACCGCTTGCAATCCCAAACTCAGACCTGCACAAATACCCCCAAAAGTGATGATGCGACGCTTTTGTACACTCGGCAGACTCGGTGTTGGGATAGAAAATCCCAATGCTTTTGCACCGAGGGCAGCCGTTGCACCCATGCCAATTGTCACCGTGCCGTTAAAAATTTGCTGAATGATGGTCGATTGTCCGACAGTCATGCCAAGAACTTCACCAGCGAAAACCTCTTGAATCGCATCCTGTAAGAAAATCGCAGGAAAGGTCAGCAAAATGAATAAGAAGAACATCCGCGCGGTTGGATTGCGTAATAATCCGAGTGATTCTTGTATCGGGATAACAGCATCATCGTTGCGCGGTGTCTGGCGAATTTGAGCAACTTCATCGAGAGATAGACGGGTTTCGAGTCCCCAAATGCTCAAGATGCCTAAAACTAGCACGACGAACGGTGTCAGATTGTAGAGAAATTGCATTGATTCAGGTGAGTAGGTCGGCATCAACAATCGGAAGATGAACGCCCACACCACAATAATCGCTGTCTGACCTGTCCACGCAGCCGCGAAGACTTTGCTGCGAGTTTCCTCTGTGGTGCATTCTGCGACTAAATCAAGGTAGGTATTTGCCATCAAAGCAATCATCGCGCCGAAAATAGCGAATAACACAAAACCAGCAACAATTGCCCATAGTGCACCCTCAGTCATGGCATTGAGGACAATCGGCAACGGCGGGAAGACCAACGCACCAACCATCAAGCCAATCAGCAAATAAGGACTACGCCGATAGCCCAATATCGGATAGCGTGATGTGATGCGTCCGAAGTAGGGTTGTAGTAAGCCGAAAAACGGATAGATACCTATCATAGTGGTGACAATAACCGCGACAAAACCCAAGTCGAAAATGGCAACACGGTTAAAGTTGATGGTCACTAGCGCGAACATCCACGCAATGGCAAATTTTGAGAGCATGAACTGAACAGTTGTTTTCATGAGATTACTACGCTCCCATTTCCATTGCGAATTCTAAGTCACTGCGGTTCAAATCTTCTTGGAATCCCTTGACGCTGACTTGCAAGAGCATCCACGCGCCCCATAACATCAGGAAGGCTTCAAAGAAAAAGATTGCGCCATAGCCCTGTGCAGGTGCCATCAATCCTGTGCCGATGATACTACTGTGTAATGCACCAGCAAAGAACGACGAGAAGCCACTGCCGAAAGATTGTGCCATGCCCCATAAGCCCATATACGTTGCGACTGCGCCTGTTGTGGTCAATTTCATCATGACCGATAACGCACCAATCGTATAAACGCCTGTTCCTAAACCAAGAATGAAGAGGGCTGGATTCAGCAAGGCTTGATTTTCCATCGTTGATGTGAAGGTCAAAAGGCACAGACCCCCTGCGGTAGCAACACTCCCAATCAGGGTGATGCTCTGCTTATTGAAGGGTCGAAGCATGGTGATGATACCAACCAACATCATACTCAGTAAGACACCGCCACCCCATAATTGTTGAAACGAGGTCGTTTCAGCGACAGTCATACCGAAGACTTCTGCGCCGAAGACTTCCAAAATATTATCTTGTAGGAAAACACCCATTGTCGAGAGGATGATGAACCAGAAAAAATTGCGAGTGGTTTCGTGGCTTTGTAGTAGATTGATGGTCATCGTGATGATGTTGCCTTCGGGTGTTTCACGAAGCGATGTTTCGAGCACGGTTTCTCTATCAGCTTGTGTCAGGCGTTTTTCGTTGAATATCAGCGATGCCATTGTCGAAATCAGGACAATTGGTATCGTGAGATTGTAGAGTTGTTGCATTGATTCAATATCGTAGACGGGCATGATGCGCTTAATCACACTAGCAGAGATGATAATGCTGATAATCTGCACCGCCCAGACGAGTGCAATGGTAATTCCGCGTGATTTTTCTTCGGTGTTATCCACAATGAGAGCAAGGTGGGCATTACCTGCCATCGCAAAGCCAACACCGAATATGGTCAGTAGAGCAAAGCCAGCAAAAATAGCCAGTATGCTTCCATCCCCCATAGCGACAGCAACATTTGGCAAAAACGGAAACACAATGGCTGAAATCAATAAGCCTGTGAATAGATACGGTCCGCGCCGAAATCCAAAAATTGGATGACGGTCTGCCATGCGCCCGAATGCGACCTGAAATGGTGCTAAGAATTGATAGAGTGCCAGCATCGCTGTAATCAGCACAGCTAGAATTCCTAGTTCGTGAATAGCAACTCGGTTGAAATTGCTGGTGAGCAAGGCGAACATCCACCCAATGCCAATTTTGGGTAGTGTCATCTGAATGACGCTAATGGTCTGGCGTAAGAACCGCAAGATAGCCTTCATAATACATATTCCCTTCCCTGAAAATATTTGATGTATGGAACGGTAAGGAGACCGTCATGATATGGTGATGTGACTAAGCTAAGCCAGTTGTTGGTGTGAGGAGAAATTGCTTTTCGACAGCTTGCACGGCATGGATGTCATCCCATGTGTCGTTTGCCCAAGCGGTCAATTGCTGGACAGCTTCTGCAAGTACATCGTCAGTGAGCATCCATGTTTCATTATGTTGACGATGCGCCATTTGCTCTAATATATCCGCAGGACTTTGATGCACGACCCAGCGCGTCGCAACAATCGACTCCTGCATTGTGCCCCCCATCGCAGTGAGTGCTTCTGCCATCACTTTTGGTGATGCTGCCGCCGTTGGACGCAAATTAGGCATTAATCCCATGACAACTTCGCGCAGTTTAAAGCGCAGTTGCCCTGCACAAGAAGTAGGGTCAAGCCAATCACGCCCTTGAACGAAAAGTCCGTTGGGTTGTAAGACGCGTACGGCTTCTTGCAATACCGCTTGCCATGCAGGGACAAGATGCAAGACATTAATTGACAGCACCACCGACATGCTATTATTGGCTAATG
This sequence comes from Chloroflexota bacterium, assembly GCA_039200705.1. Lineage (GTDB taxonomy): Bacteria > Chloroflexota > Anaerolineae > Aggregatilineales > Phototrophicaceae > JAUZRW01. The sequence goes on along the minus strand of JBCCSC010000023.1, from coordinate 42,495 downwards.
GCAATTGCACAATGTCTCCTTGTACGCCATGAAAAGTCAACTCTTTTGCCCCCTGAGTTGCTTGCTGTAACATGGCTGAATCAATCTCGACACCGAGTACATTTACACCTGCTTGCACAGCAGGAATCGCAATACGACCTGCACCGCAACCCATATCCAGTACGAGTCCTTCACCGTTGCTGAGGTCTGCAATGGATTTGCCTAATGTTATGGCAGCATCATCTGGGATGGTGTTAATTCGGTTATAGCGACTTGCCACATCGGTGAAGGAGATACTGCTGTAGGGGTTACTCATAGTGCCCAACCAATCCATTAGCACAATTAAAAATAGTAGTTCGTAGTACACAGTCTAAACTCAGATAGCTAAAATATAACACTTCACAAATATGTGTCAAGCAATTTATATGATTTTGCATATATCAATTTGAGAATCCGATAACCATTCAGCCCAATGGGTTTGACAGTCGGTACATCGTGCGCGATGATGTGGCACATGATAACCATGCGTTAGGATAGGGCGATGTATCTGCCACAAAAACGGCAATTTTGGTCAGTTGGGGTTGGGCATTTCACCAACGATATTTTCATGTCAGCAGGGATTGTGGTGCTTACCTTCCTCAGTGCGACGATTCTACCGATGAGCAACACACAAATCGGTTTTGCCATCAGTATGCAACAACTCTCTGGGGCGTTCACGCAACCCTTCTTTGGATTACGCGCAGACCGTACAGGAGGACGTTGGATTGGCGCAGGGGGCTTAGCATGGGTGGTTGGGAGTTTCTTGCTGGCAATTTTATTTGCTGTGCTCACACGCAATTATTGGCTGATGTTGATTCCCTTCATTTTGCAGGGATTGGGCAGTGGCGCGTTGCATCCTGTTGGTGCGCTTCATGCTTCCAATGCTGATACAGAACGCTCAGCGACCAATACTGCTTATTTCTTCATGATGGGGCAGATGGGCTTAGCACTTGGTCCGACACTTGTCGGTTATCTGCTTGACCAAGCTAATGCCAATGTCCTCGCTAATGGAGATTTCATCGGCTCAACTATCAATGTGCTTCCGATTTTTATCCTCGGTGTGTTTGCAATTCCAAGCATACTGTTTATGTTTGGTGGTATCCCACGTTTTCGTAAGAAGAAAACCGATGAATCCGATAGCCTCTGGAGTCAATTACCACAGATTACGTCGTGGACACCCTTTCTCATCATCGGTATGTTAGTGATTCTACGCGGACTAGCGCAACCTGGTTCAGTCAACTTTATCCCTGTCTTGTTCCAGCAAAAAGGGTGGTCAGCAGCCGAATATGGCGCGATTACGAGTTCTTACTGGATTGCATCAGCCATTGCAGGGGTGCTTTTTGGTAACCTAGCCGATAAATATGACCGTCGTTATGTGGTGTTAGCGAGTTTAGCATTATCTGCACCTGCGTTTTTCTTCCTCCCTGTGCTAGATGGTGTCTTTGCTTTTGCGCTGGCGATACTCGCAGGGGGCTTGAGTGGTGGGTCGCACAGCATCATCGTGGTGCTGGCGCAAGAACTCATCCCTGATGCGAAAGGCTTTGCGTCGGGGGCAATTCTCGGCTTCATCTTTGGGACAGGTGCATTAGGTAGTTTAGTGATTGGCATTATCTCGGATGCGATTGGTCTAGCGACTACGTTTCAATTGGTTGCAGTTGCTGTATTCATCGCTGGCTTGATTGCACTATTTTTACCGAAGCGTGTCGGTGAGGTGAATGCCTAGTCATTAATGGGCTCAGTTGCGAATAATCAAAGCAACTTGATAAGGTTATCCAATACTGAAACCATAGGCCAATGTCCTGCGTTCAGACGATAAAATTGCCAACCATATTCTTTGCATAGAGTTTGAATTTCATCCGATGATTCATCAGTAGTTCGACATGCAATATAAGTTGCATTTTGAGTTAACAGTGGCTTAGAAAGTTGTACTGTATCCGTCACAGTTCTCCCTGGATGCGGTACTAGCTGACTGTTCAACCATAATTGCTGTTCGTGCGATAAATCTGTCTCGATGGCAATCCCGTCTAATATTGGTGGTAGCCACCAACCACCATTTGCCATGATTTCGTTTCGCTCTTGTTCTGCCTGACCTTCGCCAAAATCATCAACTAGTGCTTTACCATCTTGTGGTAAAAAAGCGTTGATATAAATGATATGCTTGATTTTATCAGGTATTCGATTTGCAACTTGTCCTACAACTATCCCCGAATAGGAATGCCCAACAATTGTTATTCCATCCAGTTGCTTCGCTTCAATAAATGTTAAAACATCAGTGACATGAGTTTCCAATGCAATGTCATCTACCTTGTCACTGCTTTTTGTTCTATCGAGACCAGAAAGATTTAGAGTATATGCAGTGTGTCCTTGTGATTGTAAGGAACTGATTGTTGAATCCCATATCCAAGCACCCATCCATGCGCCAGGAACTAATAGATAAGTTTGTTGTTTGAAAACCATTGTAATTTACCTCGTGTGTTAGTCGTATGATTCGTTGTTTGTCAATTTGACAATATCAACTCCTAATACACTATATAATTACATCAACAAGAGGTCTTGTACGTTTACGTCATTGTATTTTGGGATACTATTTTTGCTGGTGTTTGACCAATAAAGAGCTTAAGACAACGTGTTAAGTGTGGTTGGTCGAAGTAGCCGATTTCATGTACAGTGTCTAGAATTGAATAGCCGTTCTTGAGTAGTTCAACAGCACGATAAGCACGCTCAATCTGATATAGGGTACGTTGCGGAATTCCGACTGTTTTTTGAAAATGCCGTTGAATAGACCGTGTTGATAAATCAGTTGTACATCCTTCGAGTACAGCCTCTACGACTGAATTACGCATTAGATACCCGTACTTAAATAATTCCTCAATAAAATCTTCCGCGTCATCTAATTCAGGAAATTTCCACGTTCCATCAAGTTCAAAGCTATTTGCGTTTACACTAGGCAAAAGGATATGTCTATTGACGAGATTCTGAGGTTTTATCTTTTGGATGTTTATGCTCATATGCAAGCGTATACCTAAAATTTTTGCGTGAGCAGGGCAAATAATAGAGGTAGCGAACTCACTCCCACCCCATATAGACAGGTGAGTGTAGTCTGTATGTCGTGTAATGACTAATTCAATATTCCCTAATGCTGGAGCTATGAATGTACTTTTATCGATACAACTGACCTGCCAAACCATGTCAATATCAGGTGATTCTGATGTTCGTTGTCGAAATATTTTACTCACGTATGACCTCCTTAATTCATAATTTGCATTACATTTGTTATATTTTATCGTGGACATGAGCAGTTTGTCTTAAACTCAATGCTTAAGGCTAGAATGGTTGCAAAGCATCGTAACTGTTCAATGTAACTTTTGCATTATTTTACATACTTCAATAACTCAATTTACGCTCAGATTGCTTGTCGCAAATCCTGATAACGGGTAATATTACGGGCGGACAAATAACAGAAAGATAGCTATGCCTCAGCCCTTAATCGAACTCATCAATAACTCCGATAAACTAACACTAGCAATTTCCCCTGCGAATGGTTTCGTTCCGCAAGTTTATTTGCCAATGTTACGTCCACTAGCGAATGACTATCACATTGTTTCTGTGCCTCCGCGTGCTTTGTGGGGAGACAGGGCGCCACCCGAAAATTATGCGGATTATTCTTGGCTAAATGTTGCTGAGGATATGATAACGGCATATGAGACATTCGATTTAAAGAATGTTGTCGCTATCGGACATAGCATTGGTGCTGTGACGACCTTACTAGCAACGTTACAGCGACCTGACTTATTCAAAGCAATTATTTTGCTTGACCCTGTGATTTTGCCTAAGATGGCAACCGACTGGATGCGCGAACAGATTAAACAAGGCAACATCATCAATCAACCGATGATAGAAGGGGCGTTACGTCGGCGTAACAAATTCAAGAGTATCGACGACGCTTTCGACAATTATCATGGAAAGTCCATTTTTGCGGATTGGTCAGATGAGGTTTTGCGTCTCTATGTGACGCACGGCACAGTAGAATGTGACGATGGCTTGCGATGTCTAGCGTGGTCGCCACAGTGGGAAGCCTTCTATTTTGGCACGTATTATGTCGATATTTGGACAGCAATACACCGCTTCACAACAATCGATGTACCGACACTGATTGTCAATGGCAGTGATAGTGATACATTTCAGCCACAGACAGTTAACGATGTCAAAGGTATTTTAAGCAAAGCCGATTTTGATACAGTGGAAGGGCACGGACACTTATTTCCACAATCAGCACCGCAAGCCACTGCTGATGTGATTCAGGCATGGCTATCAAAAATTTGAGGATATACAATGGCATTTAGCATCAAAGAATTTCAAGATGATGTGCGTGAGTTGAGCCAACGTTTAGATACAAAAACACCTGAGCAACGTATTTTGTATCTCATCAGTGAACTTGGTGAAGTCGCTGATGAAATGCTAGAGCTTTCCAAATCTGGAGATAGTAAAGACCAAGAAATGATTAAGAAACGTCTTGGCATGGAAATTTATGATGTCATTTGGAATGCTGTAGACTTAGCCAATCAACTCAATCTTGATCTTGAAGATGCTTTTATACGTAAAATAGCGATCAACAAAAATCGTGTTTGGCAACGAAGTGGTGAGTTAACAGACGATAAATAGTGATTTATACATCTATCCTTGTTGTGCCCTCAATTTCGAGTGTGAAATCAACGCCAAAGGCTTGTACAGGCGTTAATGCTCCGATAGGATTGCGCTCTAACATACTTTCAACAGCCAGCACGCCAATTTCTGCGGTATACCGATAGGCTTCAACCGTTGTCAGCCATGCACTAGCGGATTGCCCCTGATTGTTCCATGCTCGCGCGTGAATATAAGATTGTCCGTTTTGGCGTGCTTGCTCATCAGGTCCTTCGACATAACGTTCGATGAGACTTTTAGCGAGATTCCGTACTGCGCCAATTTTCATCAGTTGGGAGGCGATAGGGTAAGTGATGCGCCCAACAGTCGCAATCGTTGGTGGAATGCTCAGATAACTGGTGATATTTGGGATGCCTGTTGTACGATACGAAACAGAGACATCTCCCCAAGGAAAACTGGCGACCTGTCGCGTTTTACCATCGGGTAGTGTCAGGGATTGTGTATATTTGGCGAATCCCATCGGCACAAGTTGCCCATTGCGACGCATCCCAAGCCCAACAGATGCCGATTCAACGGCTGTTTTACTCGTGCCTTGACTGATGCCATCCAGCGCGAAAATAGCGGTTTCGAGATGGGTCGCCCCCATCACTTGATTGGCAACATAAGTAGCAATACAATCTGATGGCACAACATCAAACCCTGCGCCACTGACTAAACCCACACCCACTTTACGCGCAGCATCATCATAAGTGTAGGTATTTTCAAAAACAGTGATTTCACCTGTGATGTCAATATAATGGGTGTTCGTTGCAAGGCACGCGCGAATCATCGGGTCGCTAGTATGGATGAAAGGTCCTGCAGCATGATAAACCACATCAACATCAGCAATCGCTTCGGCAATTGTGCGCTCATCATCCAAACGAAACGCCACATAATCTAGGTCGTATTGTTCGGCGAGAACATCCAGTTTGTCAGGATTGCGCCCTGCTAAGAGTGGGCGATGTCCACGTTTGAGAGCTTCTTCTACAACAAGCTGACCCGTGTAGCCTGTTGCCCCATAAATCATCCAAGTCATATGTTGGTGCTTTCTGTCACTATCTCTGCGAGTGATGCTGTAGCCATACAATCTCGCAACAGTATACGTATATTAATGAATTGTAACATAAATCCGAGTAGTTGCTATGTTATAGTCACATCTCTTCGTGTTTATATCGCAATAATAAAAAGTAAATTGAGATTACAATCAACCTTAATTTTAAGCTAATATTTTTAGCGTATACTGTCACTATATCAGCATTACTAAGTGTATAACGAGAAAGCATGACGATGGCGATTATCACGCATGTCGCGCGTAATAAACATATCCACGAAATGGTCTTCACGGAATCGAGTCGTGGTGCAATTGACCAATTTTTGTCGATGCTCAGCAAAATATATGAGCAATCAAACGGTTTGCCCATCTACATTGTGCTGGATATGCGTCATTCTGGGATGTTGCCTCTACGTTATCTGACCAAATCTTTGCGTCGCACCCTAGAACAATACCCGAATCAGCCTCCTGCGAATATTGCGATTGTGCTGGAAGACCCTCAAATGCTGAATGTGACTCGTGCCTTGTTACGCACGATTACGCATCGTGAATCGGTGCAGTATTTTACACAGATTGATAAAGCGCGTCTCTGGTTACAATTGGAATACAACCGTAGCGCACGCCGATAATTTTGCCCTGTTGCGATAGCTTGCAATCCATTAATCTGCATCTGCTTTGACCACAGATTTCGCTGAGATGGATTGTCATGCCACGACGCATAACGATACTCACCCTCTTATTGACATTTTTGATACTCGGCACAGCACTCCGCTTTTATGGCATGGGGCAGATGCAGGATATTCTGCACAATGATGAAGCCTATTATGGCTTAGATGCCGTCTCGCTGATAGAAAATCCGCGCTTGCAGATTTATTTTCCTGCCAATACAGGTCGGGAGGGTGTGTGGATGTGGTTGCTGACTCCACTGGTGGCAACCATCGGTGCAACACCACTTGCTATGCGCTTGACATCTGCCTTAGTGGGTATCGCTACATTAGGAGCAATCTATTGGCTGGGACACGAAACACTGGATGACGGTGCAGTTTGGTGTGTCGGTGTGTTGGCGGTTTTGTATTGGCATGTGCAACTATCGCATATTGGTTTCCGTGTGATAACGATGGTGCTGTTCGGGTCATTGGCGTTCGCAAGTCTACTTAGGGCATATCGGCTGGGACGTGATTACTGGCTGGTCGGGATATTGCTCGGCTTAACCTCATATACCTACATTGCTGCGCGAGTGTACATCGGCTATGCGGTTTTATGGATGCTATGGTGGGCGATTCGTGAACCACAACATCGCAAGGGGATTTTTAGTGCAATGACTATCTTCACTGTGATGGCGATTCCACTTGGGTTAGCTCTGTTATTCCCTGCTGAAACCAGTGATTCTATTGGACGAGCAGCAGCCAATGACATCAATCAAATTTGGGAAAATGTTGTCAACTGGGGCAATGCTTGGCTGATACGAGGCGACGTTTCTGGCACACATAATCTGTCGAATCGCCCTGTGCTGGATGTAGGCTTAGCGATTTTAGCTCTTGCTGGCTTACTAGGCGTGTGGCGCATTGTCCGAGAAAAATGGTTGATACTCTGGTGGGGTAGCTTGGTGATTGTCTCGCTCTTACCGACAATCCTCAGTGTAGAGACACCACATTTTTTGCGTGGTGCAGGCTTGATTGTACCTCTGATTTTGTTGCTAGGGGCTGGAGGCGCATTTTTAGCACAGTGGCGTTTTAGCTGGCTGATTCCCTTAGTGCTAATTGGCTGGTCTGGCTGGAACACGTATCATGATTTTACGGCATGGCTCGACAATGAAACAGCACAATTCGGCTTAACTTATGACTATCGCATCACCGAAGCAATGACCATCTTAGATGCTGAAACACCACCTGAGCAAGCAATTGTCATGCCAACAGATGAAGGCTATCGTGCGACTGCTGATTATCTCGCACAGGGCATGAATCGTGATATTACTTTTTATCGTTGGTCGGATGGCGATTGTTATTTATCACCTCGTGAGACCTACACAGCACTAGATTTACCGATTGTGCTGAATAGCTTTGCGTCGCGCGTGTTACCCTATGTCGATGATATTGATGCTATCGCTACCCATCCTGACAATGATTATAATATTTTCACCGTGACACCGAACGCCTCATTACGTGATGAGTGGGCAAATATCCCGACCTTTGGCGATGTGATTTCCGCGCAGGTGATTCCGCCGACTGTGACGACTGTTTCAGCACGGGAGACAGTCACTATTCATTGGGCGATGCGCTTGCAAGATGTGCTTCCGCGTGACGATTATCGCGTGTTGTTGCATCTACAAGGTGACCCGACCCCTTACGATGGAGGAACTCTCTTCGCAACAGGCGATGCACCGCTCTGTGAGTTAGCATATCAGCCACAATCCCAAGCCGATGTGACCCTCATACAACAACTTTCGCTGACACTCCCTGATGCTATGCCAGCAGGAGATTATCACTTAGCGATGGGTTTCTATACCCCTGATGACTTTACTCGTTTAACTGTCGCACCGCAAGAAAATCTGCATGGCTATAGTCGAGTATGGGAGATTGAAGTTGTTCCCTAGTGCTGAGGTATTTCTGATAGCGTGCGTGGTAGAATGGTCATTATGTGACGCAGAGGAGAAATAACATGGCACAGGGTATTTCTAAAATTATGGTCAAGGGCTTTAAATCACTCTATGATGAAACCTCAGTTGATATTCGCCCATTGACGATTTTGGCTGGTGCGAATAGCTCTGGTAAATCCAGCATCATGCAACCGCTTTTATTGATGAAGCAGACGCTTGAATCGACCTATACGCCGAAAGTTTTTAAATTAGATGGTCCCAATGTGCGCTACACTGATCCTCGTCAATTTTTTCATATCGACCTTCCAAATTCTGAGTTCAAAGTTGAACTTGAAGTAAGTGAACTAGGTACTTTGACAACAGTTTATTCACTAATAAATAGAGATGAAATCCTTATTAACGAAACAGTCTTTATCTCGGACTCTGAGCGAAAATTAAAAAGTAAATCAGGTGAATTAATTTCGAGTATGAAACTGTGGCATGATATGTCACATGAGGATTTGGCACAACAAGTTCCACAAGAACTAGATGACATAAAAAACGCAATCCAAAATATAACAACACTAGGTGATTTATTTTATGGTGTGGGAGAATATCGTTCTTTCCTTGATATAAACATAGTGAATGTAGATGGGATATTAGGAATGGAAGGACCTCCAATGTTCTATTTCTTTCCTTTACAGAGATTTATATATTCCATACAAGATATTATTCATGTACCTGGCTTACGTGATAATCCACGCAGAAATTACCCTCTAGCTGATATTGATGGACACTTTGAAGGAACGTTTGATAAATATTTTGCAAGTGTGATTGCGGACTGGGGAGAGGATGAACAAGCACATAAACAGTTTTCACTCTCATTACTTGATAGTCTGATGGATATAGAATTGGCAGACGGTTTACATACATCAACTCACAGTAATGAAGTAGTAATCGAAGTCTCACATGCTTTTTCAGGTTACTATGTAAACATCGCTGATGTAGGTTTAGGTGTCTCGCAAGTTTTACCTGTCCTCGTTGCTTTACTCGTCGCTAAAGAAGGGCAACTGGTCTATCTTGAACAACCTGAACTACACTTGCATCCTCGCGCCCAAGTGAAACTTGCACAAATCATCGCTGATGCGTCGAATCGCGGTGTGCGTGTGGTCGTCGAAACGCATAGCTCACTGTTATTAATTGGTATTCAGACGCTCATCGCAGAAGGCAAACTCAATCCAGAGGATACGATTCTGCACTGGTTCACGCGCGGTGAAGATGGCAAAACGACTGTCGATAGTCGTATCCCTAATGAAACAGGCGCATATGGTGACTGGCCCGAAGACTTTGCTGATGTCGAATTACAGGCTCAAACACGTTATCTCAACGCAGTCGATGAACGTTTATTTGGGCAACCTGAATGACGGTCAAAAATCCAAAGTGCTTAGTCATTGATGCCTCTATTTTGCGAGGTGCAGGTGGTGAAAATGCCACACATCCGAAGCCAATTCGATGCCGTGATTTCTTAGCTGAGGTTCAGGCACTAGGGCACAAAGTCATCGTAACTCGTGAAATTAAACAAGAATGGGATAAACATATAGAGGTAGCAGATAATCCACTAACAACACGATGGTACACGAACATGCGCCGTAGAAATCAAATTCAATTTGTGATGGACGATATAATCGACCAAGATTTACGCGATATGATTTTGAGTGTTTTGCCTAAAGATGTGCATAAAGCTGTAACTAAGGATTTTCGTTTAATTGAGGGTGCATTGCAAGCAGATGAAATAGTGTCTTCACTCGATGAAAAGATGCGAGAACACTTTAAACGGGCTTCTATAAAGGTTGATGAAATTGCATCCATCGTATGGGTGAATCCTGCCAATCAGGATGAAGAGTGCATCATCTGGTTACGCCAAAGTGCCCCAGCCGACGATTTCCGTAAATTAGGCAAGTGATGCTTGCACTCTCGCATTGCCAATCGGCGCGTCACCAATGCCAGGGTAGATGCGAATCACACCAAAAATAGAACGCACGAATATCCATAGCACAGTGGCAAGCCAAACGAGTGTGAAGGCATTATCAGCATTGATGTTGATAGCGAGTAACATGCCCCCTGCAATCACGGTTGAAATCACCATGCCATTCCGCATATAGCGATAATCACCTGTTCCCCAATGAATACCATCAGTGACAAAGGCAATCGCACTCAAAGGTTGCGAGATTGAGGCGATAATCCATGCTGGCATAAAGACCGCAATCGCCCCTTCTGGGACAAAGGCTTGAATCACCAAATCTGTGCTGAGGAGCATCGCACCAGCTAAAACCACGCCTGTCCCCACACTCCATACGGAACTATAGAGCGAGACGCGTCTTGCTGTCGGGATATTCTCTGAGCCAAGGAAATAACCCACCAGTGATTGTGCCGTAACGGCAAAGGCTTCCATTACAAGCGTCGAGAAAAACCATACTTGTCGAATTGCTTGATGTGATGCACCACTATCGACACCGATGCGTGTTGCGACACGGGTGGCTAGCAAAATGAACAACACCAATGACCCTGTGCCGATGAATAAATCGCCCCCAATTTGAATCAGCTTGATGGCTTCACTAAAGTGTAAATCGCGCGTATAGCCCAATTTTTGTCCGATTGCCCACAATGTCCAGATTGTGCCTATCCATTGCGCGATGACTGTCGCTAATGCTGACCCTGCCACACCCATTGCTGGAATCGTCCCCAAGCCAAAAATCAATGGATAGTCCAGCACAATGTTGATGACGTTGATTACGGTTGCAATCACAAAAGGCGTTCGCATATCTTGCATTCCGCGCAGGACACCAAAGCCTGTAAATGTAATCAGCACAGCAGGGGCAGCGAATAAGCGCACTTGAATATATTGCGTCGCATTGACCAAGACTTCACCATCTGCACCGAGTAATTGCGCGATGCGTGGCGCAATCGGAAAACCCAGCGCGAACATCATTGCCCCGAACAAAATAGAGAGCACCAATGCTAAACTCGCAGATTTAATTGCACTCAAACGGTCTTGTCGTCCGAGAGCGTGCGCGACTTCGGTCTGTGCGCCGATGCCCAAAAAATTGAAAATCCAAAAGGTACTTGATAGCGCAACTGTCCCGACACCCAGCGCAGCGAGTGGCACTGCCCCTAATTGCGCGATGAAACCTGTATCAACCAAGCCTGTAATCGGTTCTGCCACCAGCGAAAACAATACGGGAATCGACAGCATCACCAGTGTGCGATTTGGTTTTTCGATGAAGGCGTGTTGCTCTGGATTTTTGGTCTTTTCCATCAATAATCAGCAATCTTTATAGAGACAAGGCGCACCTTATCCAAATCAGATAATGAGAAGAATAGTCTAACACAAGCATCAAGCAAAAGACTGTACCAATGGACAGGGGAGCAGTCCAATTTTCTGATGTGCTTCTTCTATGCTTGTGCTTCAATGGATAGTGTAGCTTATCGAGGATAATTGACATGACACGCGCACAACTCATCGAACAATTCGTAGACACTATCTCACAATTTGAGGATGTAGACGCATCACCACATCGTTTTGGTGGCACAGAATTCAATTTTGGCAAAGTCGAAATCGGGCATGTGCATCGTAACAATGGTATGGTTGATATTCCATTTACAGTCAAAATTCGTCAAGCACTCGTCGCAGAAAGTCAGGCACAGGAACATCATCTGCTGAAAGAGAGTGGCTGGATTACCTTTTTCATCCGTGATGAAGCGACTTTACAACAGGCGATTTGGCTAATGCGCCTCTCGTATCTCCAGAAAACCAGTCGCCGACACGGACTAGATGTTGATGCAGTTGCGTCGCTGCATCTGAGTGATGCTGTGCAACAAGCGAGCTTTCCACGCTTGACGCGGTAATTCTCTTTGCAACGTGAAGGCATAGCTCAATGTTGTGCCTTCAAACATAATCTAACTTTCCTGACAGAATTATCAATTTAAAGTAAGATGTTAGTGTAACGCACCATAGAAAGTTAGAACATGGGAATTAAAGAAGATTTCGACACCGCATTAGAACTGGCTAGGCAGGGTGAACTCGTCGCAGCACGAAAATTGCTACTACCACATCAGGGCAATGAACAAGCTGATAAACTTTTAAATGCAGTAAATAAGAAAATTATTGAAAAAGGTGTCTCTCCCACTCGAGAGAAATCTGAGAAAGGTAGGCGAACATGGAGCGAACTGTCATCCCCTGAAAAAGCTCAAGGAATTACAGCTTTATTGCTTACATTTGTTTGTGGTCTTTGCTCTATTTGGATTATATTTTTGCCAGAATCACCAACTTCCAATATCATAGACTCTCAAGCTATTGTACCTACCATTAATACACATCCAGTTGTTGAAGGTACGAACATAACTAATGAATATTCTGAGCTTGAGAATCGAATTAACGATATAGGTCAAGTCAATCGCGTTAATAATTTTAGTGTATTTTCTGATTCAAGTGGAGCTATTAATTTCTATGTGGAGGTAATGGTCGATTATGGTGTAAATTATCGTCAAATAGCAAATGATATTCTAGATTGGACTGTGTTCGAGTTGCCCGAAGCAGAGTTTTCCTACTTTTCTGTAATTCTTGATGATCGTTACACAGCTATGGATTATGTCTACGATATTGATGCACTAGGTTGGATTGTCACACCGCTTGATAGCTATAATGCGACTAGAGCATACTTGGCGACTGATACACCTACGCCACGTCCACGCCCAACATCACGCCCTTCAAGTTCAAACAATGGCGACAACCAATCTCAAATTCAATGGAGTTGTAGTGGAAATATTTATAATTGTGATTCTTTCTCCTCATGTGGTGAGATGAGAAGTTACTTCAATGCATGTGCGGGTGACCCATCAGAACTTGATGCAGATAATGATGGCATACCTTGTGAAAGAACTTGTCAGTAGGCTCAGGTTGTTAACTCATGTAATGATTCATTTGTTTGTATTCGTCATCCGACTTGAAAATCATCCCTGACCTGCGATAATCAGACACATTACACACGCAATACACGCACACATCAGGGAGAAACACACGATGTTACTCGACTCAATTCGGGGTTGGCAACTGAGCCAAATGGAAAAAGGCATTTCGATTCTTAAGAATGTTGTCGATGCCGTATCGCACGAAGCACTCACAACTTATCGGGATGGTGGTGTTGGCTGGACAACACTAGAAGTACTCTGTCATCTGCGCGATTTTGAAGAGGTCTTTCTCATACGTGCTCAAATGACTATTGAACAAGATTATGCTGATTTGCCTTTCCCCGACCCCGATGCCCTCGCTAGCGAATACAACTATAACGATGATAATCCGACCTTGGTCATTGCTCATTGGTCAGCCTTACGTAAAGAGCATATCGCGTTTTTGTCCGAACGAAGTGAATCCGATTGGGAACGGGTCGCCAACCATCCAACACGCGGCGCATTCACGCTCCATGACCAACTGTTTTTGACTGTCTGGCATGATACTAATCACATCGAGCAAATTTCGCACATCATCAGCGAGCGACGCTAGGGAAGATGCTGATTTTGTGACATCACTGGAGGCTGAAGCCATCCAGCTAAAATTGTCGGTGGCTAAAGCCAGCTTTTTTGTAATTTGTCTGCTAATCCCCTTAGAGCACGCTTTAGCGTCCGACACGAATAGCCTGACCGCTTTAGCGTCAGAGCGATGTAAGATGATTAGGTATCAAATGAATACAGAGATTTTTCATCAAGATAAATATTTCTATTTTCTTTGTGTTATCGGTGACTTTGTGGTTCAAAAATTATTAGCTTACAGACAATAGGATTTTTTTTTTCGTATGTTCAAGAAATTTCTGCGCTTTGAATCCATCATTTATCCACTCTGGCGACGTGATGTGCCGAAGGCTGTGCGTCCCTTCGTCGAGACAGTGTTCAATCATTTTTCACCTGTCTATGCTGATAAACGTCCACCTGAGTCACTACAAGAGATGGCACGCTTTTTAGTCGATTGGGATTTAATCACCGACAGTGATTTACAGAGCATCAGCAATGCTTTGTGTGATGTTGATGTGCCGATTGCAATCGCTGACCGTGACGCACAACCTCGTTTGCATGATGGCTCACCTGTTTATCTCCCTGCTCAATGGGCACCGACAGAGCGTGTTCTCATCAGTTGGGGGCGGATGTATCCCAATCTATGGCGGATGCACGCGCAAATGGCAGAAGCAATTAGTCAGGTGGCGATTGCTGAAATTCTTGTGCCAACAGAGCTATGGGCGAGAGGCATTGCGGTCTATTTGCAATCGCGCGGACGTGCCAACATGGATAATGTCGAATGTCTAGTTTTGCGTACTGATGATGTCTGGATACGCGATTACGGTCCAATGATGTGCATCGCTGATAACGGTGATAGGGTAGCTGTTAATCCCATTTATGATGTGCTACCCCAGTATCCGCAACATGATGATAATGGTATGGGTGCACGCTACACAGCCCATCATGATTTTGCCCTGCAACCACTCAATCTACATACCGAAGGGGGCAACCTGTGGAGCGATGGTAAGGGCACATTCATCATGTCGAGCCAAATTTTTTACAGCAATCGCTATTATACGCGCGATAGAATGCTGGATTATCTGCATAGCATCTTCAAATTCGAGAAGGCGATTATCACACCACGTCTGACATTAGAGGAAACAGGGCATGTTGATTTAGCGGTGAAATTGGCAAGCGAGGATACTGTTTTCCTGACCAAAGCAGAATCATTCACCACCGAAGAAGTCTTACGAAAAGTGAAGCGTATTTTCCAGCGCGAAACCAATGCACAGGGTAATCCTTATAACATCATCGAATTGCCGACCCCACGCCTTTATCTCAATTGGATTAATTTTACAATTCGTCGTGGCTATACTAACGCGCTCACAGTCAATAATCAGGTGCTAGTGCCTGTCTTCGGTATCAAGCAAGACGAAGAAGCCTTACGTCTCTACGAAGAACACATGCCGAATTACACCATCATCCCGATTGATAGCAGGGTTGGCATCAATGGAGGTGGCGCAGTCCATTGTATGACCAAAGAAGTGCCTATTGCAGTGAGTTAGTCAATTACAGTTAGTGGTATGACGATTCACTTGGTTGGCTATCCATTTGATTGTTCAATTGCTTGGCTTGGTCTTTGAGTGGCATAGCCATCAGCAAGAAAAGCCCAAAGAAACCCAACAAAATGATTGCAATAAAAATCTCTAACATGAGATACTCTCCCGTATATCATATTGCCCTTTACCATATTAAACACCAACCAAACACAAACAGTTCCAAATTCATCGAAATTTCATAGTTGTGTTGATGTTGCTTCTACTCATCATTACGCAATTGTGCCTGTAAATACTGCATCAGAGTGATAAAAAGTTGCAAAAACACTGTAAAATTGGCTTACAAGTAAAGAATGGCTAGCCATGTTAACTCTATCCGATATTCAAACCGCACAACGACGATTAGCTGATTATTTATCACCCACAATGCTTGAACCTGCTCCTGATTTAGGTGATGAGGTGTATCTCAAGCTGGAAAATACCAATCGGACGCATTCATTTAAAATTCGGGGCGCACTCAATGCCATTTTGTCCCTTGATGAGGATGCCCGTGCACGAGGTATCGTCGCAGCATCGAGTGGGAATCATGCTCAAGGGGTCGCTTATGCAGCGCATCTAGTCAATGCCAACGCCACTATCCTAATGCCAAAGCATACACCAAAGAAAAAAGTGGATGGTGTTCTGCGCTATGGTGCGGAAGCTGTGCTATTCGGCAATACCTATGATGAAACCGAAGCCGAAGCCTTACGCATGGTCGCGGAAGATAAGCTGACATATATCTCGCCCTACAATGACCCGAAAGTGATGGCAGGGGCAGGTACAATCGGCTTGGAAATCATTGAGCAACTACCTGACGTTGAGCGCGTACTCGTTTGTGTCAGTGGTGGTGGCTTGATTGGTGGTGTCGCAACAGCGATTAAGTCACTCAAACCTGATTGCGAAGTGATTGGCGTTGGAGCAGAGTCCGCACCATCGATGTATAACATTTTCCATGATAAAGATTTGCCTGAAAATTGGGAGACACTCGCCGAAGCACTCTCTGGTGGCATTGAAGATAACTCAATCACGATACCAATAGTCCAAGCGCAGGTTGATGATATCGTGCTGGTAACCGAGTCGCAAATAGCCGATGCCATGCACTTCATAATAGCTAAACAAGGGTGGCTGGTTGAAGGTGGTGGCAGTGTTGGTGTGGCTGCGCTCTTACACGGTATCGTCCCCAATGATAAAGTGACTGCCGTTGTTGTCAGTGGTGGTAATGTCGATGTGGAGACTGTTCGACACATCTTGAACCACGCTAATTGATATGATTGGTCTCTTGCGATGGTGTTGCACAATCGCTTAGGCTAAGGCTTCAATCATTCAAGGAGCAAAGACGATGACAGATTGGCTACACGATGCGACACGACGCGCCGAACGCTATTTGAATACCATTGATGAACGGGCTGTTTTCCCGTCCGATGAAGCATTAGAGGCGTTGGACGCATTTGATGAACCGTTCCCTGAACAATCCAGTGATGTGCAATCAGTGATTGCTATGCTGGATGAATTGGGTGCATCTGCAACCGTTGCGACGACAGGCTCACGTTATTTCGGCTTTGTGACAGGGGGTATTTTACCTGCTGGAACGGCTAGTAATATTTTGATGAGTGCATGGGATCAAAATGCGGCGGCGCACATCATGAGTCCCATCACGGCTAAATTAGAAGAAGTCTCGCTAGCATGGTTGATTGATGTACTCGGCTTAGAAGGTCAGGCGACATCGGGTGGCTTTGTGACAGGCGCAACGACAGCAAACTTCACTGCATTGGCTGCTGCACGACATTATCTGCTATCGCGCAAAGGTTGGGATGTTGAAGCGAATGGCTTGTTCGGCGCACCAGAGATAAAAGTTGTGGTGGGTGATGAAGTGCATGTCAGTGTGCTACAAGCCCTACAAATGCTTGGATTTGGCAAAGAGCGCGTAATTCGTGTGCCTGTCGATGACCAAGGAGCTATTCTAGCCGAACAATTGCCACCACTCGATGATATGACACTCGTTTGTATTCAAGCAGGGAATGTCAATAGTGGTGCATTTGACCCTGCCGAAGCGATTTGTCAGCGAGCACGTGACGCTGGTGCATGGGTGCACGTTGATGGCGCATTTGGCTTGTGGGTCTCCGCAACCGAGACGCATAAGCATCTGACAATGGGCTATGAACTTGCCGATAGTTGGGCAACTGATGGGCATAAATGGCTCAATGTCTCTTATGATAATGGAATTGTACTGTGTCGGCATGAAGAAGCCTTGCGGAATGCTATGATTGTCAATGCGCCTTACCTAATAATGGGCGAGACACGCGAACCAAGTCACTACACACCCGAATTATCGCGTCGGGCGCGGGGCATTGAAATATGGGCTGCCATGAAATCATTAGGGCGTAGTGGTCTGGCTGATTTAATCACACGCGATTGTCAACTTGCAAGCTATTTTGCCGATGGGTTACGCGATGCTGGTTTTGAAATCCTCAATGATGTCATCATCAATCAAGTTTTGGTCGCCTTTGGCAATCGTGAGCAAACGCTTCAAACCATTGAAGCAATTCAGCGTGATGGCACATTGTGGGCA
The DNA here is from genome assembly GCA_039200705.1 of Chloroflexota bacterium. GTDB lineage: Bacteria > Chloroflexota > Anaerolineae > Aggregatilineales > Phototrophicaceae > JAUZRW01. The sequence continues at coordinate 24,460 of JBCCSC010000023.1, read as the reverse complement.
GGGTCATCTGTTTGGAAAGGGCAGACAGCGATGCGGATTAGTGTCTCGTCATGGAAGACAACACAAGCGGATATAGACCGTTGTGTCGAGGCGATTTCACGAATTGCTAGAACAATCCTAACCCAAGTGTAGCTCTATCGAATGAAAATGGCACGCTAGCCAATAACGTGCCATCTCTCAAATGTCTATGGATTTGTCTTTTTCATATGGTCAACCGATTCCGCGATGATTTGACGTAAGACATCCATATCAACATCTTCTAATTTCTTGATATATAGGCACGATTTGCCTGTTTTATGCTTACCGAGTTTTCCGAGTAGCGTTCCGAAGTTGTCGAAGCCTGATTGTATATAGAGTGTAAGGGTTGCTTTGCGTGGTGCAAACCCAACCAACATCCAAGTGCCTTCTCGTCCACTGGCATAGGTATAATCATAACTACCAAAGCCAACAATCGTCTCGCCCCACATTTTGGCAGGTGCGCCTGTAATCTCTTCCATCAAGCGCATGACTGTGAAAGAATCCTCGCGCCGTTTATCATTTTCAACACTGTTGAGAAAGGCTTCTGGGTCGCCATCATGTTGCTTGGTTTTTAAATCCGCCATGTGATTTATCTCCCGTCATCTTGTCGATAGACATAGTGTAGCATAGAACGAATATTCTGGAAAATCAAAAGCCACCTCAAGTGCTGAGATGGCTAGACAAATTCTATTCTCTTGGGATATGCGTCGTGAAACTAGTCGCGTTTTGCTTTGCTTTGACCATTGGCTTCATCATCACGGATACCGAAGATACCTTCGAGAATCATGTTAACGATTGCCATGATAATCCCACCCCAGAAAGCAGGCCAGAAGCCATCAATAATTAATGCACCACCCGCAAATTCAGAGGCGATATACAGCACGAAGCCGTTAATCACAAAGATGAACAGTCCGAGTGTCAAAATCACGGCTGGACAGGTGAGCAAGGTTAAAATTGGCTTGAGTAGGGCATTGGCAAGTGTAATAATCGCACCGACAATCAACAACGGGAAAATATCGTTGGTGACAGTAATTGTCGGCAAGAAATACGCTGCAACGGAAATCGCAATCGCATTGATGATGGCACGGATAATAAAATTACGCATCAGGTGAATCCCCTTAATCTGTGTGAACTACTCTATTATACGTAGCCAACATTAGAATTGTTTCAGTGCTTGAGCGTTTTTTGGCTAGTTGGTTGTTAGTCAGTGGTTTATAGTCACTATATGTTGCTAAATAGATGTAGGTATCTCGATAATTTAACGCAGAGGAACAAAGAAATTTTAAAAAACGCTAGCAACTAGCTCTGTCCTTTCATCCTTTGCACCTTTGCGTTATGGTTTTGGAGTTAGTTTTTTGAACCGTCCCAAATAATCTGCGCCGATTTCAGCTATAATCATCGTGTTCAGGATACAGCAGATGTTCGCCACCATTAACTTCAATTTTTGTTCCTGTCACGAAACTTTCGCCTGCGAGATACACTACGGCACGTCCGACATCCTCTGGATTGCCTGTTTTGCGGAGAGGCAACCCTTCACCTAGTTTTTGCCATTCATCATCAGTCATTTTTGCTTTAAGGACAGGGCCAGGCACAACTGCATTCACACGGATATGTGGCGCAAGTTCAATTGCACTCACTTGAGTCAACATCCATAGACCCCATTTACTGATGCCATGATGCGGACGCTTTGGCCATGGTGCAACTGCTCCTTGGTCACAAATATTGATGATACTGCTATCAGAATGAATATTATCGCGCATGAGTCGGGCTGCCTGTTGTGTCAGGAGGAAAGGCGCACGTAAGTTTACATCCATTGTGTTATCCCATTCTTCAACGCCAATATCCATAAAATCAGTTGTCGGGAAAACTGAGGCACTATTCACCAAAATATCCAAACGGTCATAGTGCTCACGGACACGGTCAATCAAGCTAGGAATTTGTGAAGGGTCGCTCAAATCCGCTTGTACAGAGATAGCATCAACACCGCGTGATTTCACATCTTGCACAGTATCGCGAACTTGGTCAGGACTAGAACCACCATAGTGAATCACAAGATTTGCGCCTGCATCTGCTAGAGCAAGTGCAATCGCTTTGCCAACACGTCTCGCAGAGCCTGTGACAAGGGCAACTTTATCGTTTAGGTCAATTCGCACGAGGAATCCCCTTTAATTATGTGCTTGTTGTTACGATTTGTATTACATCGATAGGTCATGAGTATAAGCATAACATCATTAAAGCAAAACGCCCACAATATAGCATCGTGAGCGTCTTAAAATTCATCTACTAAATTGCTTAAGTATAGCCAAGTCCTGCACCTGTTGGCACACCAAGTAGATAAAGTGTCGATAGCAAGACAATAATCAACGGCAAGATGACCACTAACCGATAAATCGGATTGTCGTCTTTAAGGTGCATGTAATACATGATAACCAAGTAGGCTTTGACTAGTGATAGTAAAACGAGAATGGTAATCGTAAAGGCATTTTCGCCAATGATTGTGATTAACACTTCAATCAGAGTCAACGCACCGAGTACAAGGAAGATGAAGGTATAAATACCACCAGGCATTGTACCGACATGACCGAAATAAGGGATGACGACCTCATCAGAATAATGATGGTCTACATGCCCGTGTCCGCGTGTCAGTTCTTCACCAATTTCCATGAAGTTTTGCTTGTCAGTGCTAGTAGTTGCTAATGCGACAGCGTTAGGCGTTGCTTCTACCGCAGATTCAACCGTTTCAGAGACTTCTTCAACAGCGTCTTCGATACTGGCTTGTACCTCGTCCATCTTTTCATCAACTGTTTGAGCGACATTTTCAGCCACTTCTTCGAGGTCATCCACAAACTCAGGCAAATCATCATCGACAGAATTTTGTGCTTCTTCGACTGCTTCTTCTATACGGCTTTGTTCTTCTTCAGGATTTTTTTGCTCTTCAGCCATTGCGTCCCCTCCTTATACCAGATAAATCAGCGTGAACAGGGCAATCCAGACGACATCGACAAAGTGCCAATACAGCCCGAACATTTCCACACCGATAGCGTTTTCATCGTATTTACCTTGATAACCACGCCATAAAATCACCAATGCCCACAGAACACCGACGATGACATGTGCGCCGTGAAATGCAGTTGGTGCATAGAAGCGCATTCCATAATTCGCTGCACTATCGCCAAGTAATTCTTGGAAGTAAGCATTGAGGTCATCATATTCATCAGGCGAAAGTTCGACAGCTTGTCCTGCAACAATCGCTGAGAATGGCACAATATCGCCTTCGATAGTTTCGACAGCTACACGGTCAAGCGAGATGAAGCGGTCACGTACACCATCGTTATGAGCAATTAATGCTGTATCAATCGCATCAGCGTCACGAATGACCGAGAGTGTTTCGCCACTGTTATCGAGTAAGATATAGTCGTCGCGCCAGTCAATTTCAAAATTAGCGACATCCACACCTCTAAAGAGTTCGGCATTGTTTTCAAAATCGACCAAGTAACTGCTGACAGCAACAATTTCTGTTGTGCCATCATCGAGCACCGTTTCGCTTATTGCTGGTAGAGTCTCTTCGCGCAGTTCAACCAGTTCGGATTCGCTTGCCAGCACTGCACCTGATTCTGTATCGACTGTGCTAAAGGTAACCACAGCTTCGACTTCGTTGACATTTTCAAAGATGGTTGTGGCAACAGTAAAGTCTTGTTTATCTAGCGAAACATTCAAATGACCGAGTTCGCTGTATTCGATATATTGCCCACCGACAAAGACTGTACCAAGAATGGCAGTCAAGCCAATCCATTGATAGAAGCCGTTGCGGTTGCCCATATTAATCGCACGCAAGCCCATCACCATCGCATAGCTGGATGCCAGCAAGATGAAGGTGTTCGCTGTCACCAATGCAATGCCAAGTGCATCCTTGACGAGGCTCACGGCAGTGGGTTGTGTCGCACGGAAAATTGCATAGCCAGCAATCAACATCGTGAAAATCACAATTTCACTCGCTAGATAGAGCCACATGGCAAATTTCAGATTTTCGTTATGGTCTTCACCATGTCCGCCATGTTCATCATGCACATGTGCTGGTTGTTCGAGTGTCATATCAGCCATAATACTGTTCCCTTCTTAGCGATTGCCCAAAACTTTTGGCAAATTCTTGCGGAGACCCTTGGCTGCATTTTTGCTGGCGCGTCCGAGTGCGCGCACAGGAGCAGGTGGGGTAGTTTGTTTTGGACCTGGTTCAATTTCGTTGGCAACACGAACTTGTTCGTGCCCTTTATAGAATAAGAATCCCAAGACACCTGCAAAGAGCATCAGCGAAATACCAATCCAACCGACCATCGCAATGAACAATACCATTTGGGTGGTTTCGACTGTGCCAAGGAAAGGTAAATCAAGCATGATGGCATTTGCAAAAGCATTGGGTGAGGCATTAGCATCATCAACGACTTGTAAGTAGAAGCCGTTTGGAATTTGTGCAAATAAGAAAATCACAGCCAGCAAGACCACAGGCAAAGAGACAGATTTCCAAAATTCTGTGAAGAAAACTTCAGTAGGTGCTTCTTCTTCCTCATGGTGCTCGTGTGCTTCGTGGACAATAATTTCGTTACCGTCTTCATCCACTTGGACAATGGCGGTTTCTTCCGCATGGTGTTCGCCATGTTCGCTCAGTTTTGGGTTGAAGGCACCGATACCCCAAAGCCAACCAGCCATCATAGTGAAGGGTGCTAAAACGAGTGCCACACCTGGATCCCATGCTGGGAGTCCTTGCAACATGCGAAGCCCCATCACAATCAATTCACCGATGATTAAACCGAGAATCGCGCCAGGAATCGCACGGTTAATACCTGGATGTTTCATAGAAATAATCCCCCGAAAAGGTTATACGATAAAGCTATCATTGCTATCATTAGCGTCTATATGTCAATTTGTGAACATTATAACAGGATTAGTGAAAAATATCACGGTTAATGCCATGAGATGCAATCACTTATTCAGATTCGCGGATTTCATTAATCGCTTCAACTAATTCTGCATAAAAATCTTGATGGTTATCGGAGGGTATAAACCACTGAATCTGATTTAAAATCGCTAAATTTTTGTTTTCATTCAAACTATTTTGTATTTGTAATCTTGCAGAATTATCGTTTACAAATTTCGGAGGAAGTATTGGAATAAAAATAGTATCCTTTGTTCGTGATACAAGGATTTCATTGGCTATGACACTGCTTTGGTTAATATCTGGAGAAAGAATGACAATATGAAAACTAGCATCGATAATAGCATTCCAAGAAACACGTCGCCAATCAGCTCCTACATCTAATGAGCGTGTTGCAACAAATGTAGAAATGTCAATATTGTTCAATACATCAGCAATTTCTGTTGCGTATTGTCCATATTGAACTTTATATGAGATGTATACATCGTATTGTCTATCAAGCGGAGTAGGTTTCTTGATTGCATTAATGATACGAGCAATTCTATCTTCTTGGGATTCTGGTAATCCAATAATTGTTGGTTTATTGAAAGGCATGAATTGTAAATTATCGAGTCCACGAGTTGCATCATGCTGGTCTGTTAATCCGCGTATATGGATGTTAGGTTGAGACGATGGAATGATTGGCAAAATCGCTTTACCATAACCTCGTGCGATATAACATTCAAACACACACGTTTCACTTTCAAGGTATTCAGGCGATAAACAAATCAACACATAATCACTCTCGATAATGCCTTTGAAAATTTCATCTTCCCAACGAGATAGACGCGGAATGTCTTTTATATCCATCCATGTATCAATGCCTGCGTCTGATAAAGCCTGTTCAAGAGATAGGGCAAAGGCTTTTTGCTCAGGCAAATTACGATACGAAATCATCACTTGGGGCATCATGTATTCCTCACAACTCAATATCTGAGAAATTGTAACCACATACTGCTAATCTGACGACTGAATGAAACAAAAAATGAGCCACAATGGACTCATTTTCACTCGACTCAGGGCTATCGTGTCTGCTCCCAGATGAGAACAACACCATCAGAACTAGCAGTTGCGAATTGCTCGCCATTCGGTGACCATGCAACACGCATAATGGGTTCATTATGTCCTTCAAGGTAACCCAATAAAGTGCCTGTTTCTGCATCCCAGAAGAAAATGTCACCACCACTAGTCGTCATGATATTCGCATCAGGGGTGAATCCCACAAAAGTTACTGGATTGGCGTGTTCTAATTGGAGACGACTATCCATTGCGAAATCTGTTTCATTTACTACCACATCCCAGATAATTGTCGTCCCATCAACTGCACCACTCATAATCGTGTCAGGATAAAATCCACTCAGGAAAATAATCCCATCTGTATGTCCTGTGGCAATATAGCTAAATGCTTCTTTCTCTTCATCTGGGTTATCCCATAGGTAAAACATATCGTAGACAACTGTGATGTTAGTTCTGTTCAAATGGGCAGGTGTCCCATCTTCTTCTGCAACCTGAAAGATACAAAAATTACCAAACGGTGTCGGACAACTGCGGTTATCACCACAACCGCCATAACCTTGTAATTCATTCAAACTATTATCATTGATATGCCATTCAACCCCTGTGCCACAACGCAGACTTTCGATGATTTGTAGTTTGTCATTCATTTGCCACAATAAGCGACCATCTGCTTTGATGCTAACACTGAGCCTGTCAACATCATCCAAGCTACTGATAACCACTGTATTGTCAGCCAAATGCACAATATCGTACCAGATTGTTTCTTGCACATCATTGTCGAAGCGATAATTCTCACGCACTTCGTTGTAGTTCCATGCCCAACGAGCATCAGGACTGATAAGGGTCTCCGCATTATCGTCAAGGTACTGTTGTTCCCATAATTCCATGCCGATAGCATCTTCCACACTCTGCCAAAGAGAGGCATCTGCAAGCGAATTGGGTATTCGGTTCAACTGAATGCTTAGATTTATTGTTGCTACCATCTCGGCACTATCTAAATCATCAATGTCAGCTTGCCAAATATTGACTGTATTGACTAAACCTGTCCAGTAGACACCCTCATTGACAACATGATCCCTTGCCTCAAGATAAATCAAAGACTCGCCAGCTTGTGAATAGGCGACGAATATAGCCCCTGTATTGAACGGATGAGAATTCACTGAATCGTTTACGCGTAGTGTTGCTATGTCCTTAGTTAAATCGTAAATTTTGATGCCTATGCTACTTGCAACGACCAATTGGCTACTATCTGGTGAAAAAGCGGCATTCCCAATGCGTCCTAAGCCAAGTTGCGAGACGACTTCATAGTTATATTCGTTTGTATCTGTTTCCTGAGCTTTAACAAAAACACTCATGAACAAAATACAAATCGTCAGAATGATATACCTAAACATAATTCGTTCTCCCAGAAATTTGTTCTTGTTTCTATCTTATAGATGAAGCGAGTTCTCGTAGGCAAAGCGAAGGGAAAGCATCACACTGAGGATTAATCAAAATAAAAATGAGCCACAATGGACTCATTCTTATAATCATTAGTTGCCGAACACGATTTACGACAAGAAGGGTGTGTATAGCACGGCATAGAATAATAACCATGCCACAATCACAAAGTACCACAACTTCGTACATCCCTCGATTGCCCAATAATTTTCGCTGTCATAACGATGGTCTGCGCCTAATCGATACACTTGCCACATCATAATGAGTGTCACAATTGCATGGACACCATGATAGCCAATCATCAAGCGATAAATCATGCCAAAGCGTAATTCAGGGTCATCCCCAAAAGGAATCGCAAAGATTTGTTGCACCATAATGATGAAGAAGACTAGCCCAAGCACAATGGCAATTAACCATGATTGTTGAAACGCTGGCTTTTGGTCATTTTTGGCTTTTGGCTCAGTAGCTTCGGCGATTTTCCATCCACGACGGGCAAAGAATCCACTGACAATTAAAATTACAGTTGCAACTACTGGAATAATGGGATTCGGCGCAAGGTCAGCCGTGGGTCGCCAACCCTCGGTGAAGCCCAATTGCCAATAAGCGATAATGAGCGCGACGAATGCCATCATCCATGAAATTTGGAAAACGGTCACACCGAGCCGATTATTGCTCAGACGTTGGGCACGTTCTCTAGCTTCCTGTTCCTCTTCACGTTTGAGTTTTTCTTCGTCTGTTAGGGGATATTGTCGGTTTATATATTGCATGCTCACACTACCAAACCATCTCATTTTTTCGTTTGTGAATATTGTAACATATGCCTGCTTGTTACGTAACAGCAGGTCTGGTCTAGTCAGCTATTGACGCATCCCCGCTTTTTGAGGATGATTCATCATAATTTGTTGCTGGTCTCTAGGAAGGGACACTGTATGCGTTCAGTGATATACACGCTAGTGAGTTTGTTGGTGCTGAGTGCCTGTGCGCCTCTGGCACAACCGCTTATCCCAACTGACCCGCCAACGCCAACCATCACCCCGACGGAGATTCCTGCTGAACAAATTACGAGTAGTCCGATACCGACGATTGCGCCACTTGAACTAGTCCGTGACCCGAATGCGCCAACGCCAACCTCACTCTTTGGGGCGACGCGCACGCCTATCCCTGAAAATTTCCCAACGGCGACACGTCCTTTTAATCCGAATGCACCACGTATTGATTTTTTCACCAGTGACCCTTTGAGTGTTGCACCTGGGGCTATCTTGACCTTATTTTGGTCAACACGCAATGTGGATACAGCCGTCATATATAGACTAGATGCTGAAGGCAATCGCTCACAAGTTTACAACGTCGTACCTGATGGCAATTTAGCGATTACAACCAGCAATAATGAACGAGGCACACTCCGTTATGCGCTGACCATTGGCGATGGGGTAGACTTTGTAGAAGAAGTTCTCGTTGTGCCACTAGAATGTCCTGATGTGTGGTTCTTCACACCTGAACCTGCTGACTGTGCCAACGAAGAAGCCATTTCTACACGCATCATTGATATGCAGATGGAACGCGGACGGATGCTCTATGTCGAGGCAACCAATACAGTCTATGCGCTGTTCAATGATGGTCGGACTGGCGCACCTGCTTGGCAACAATTCGATAATCGCTTTGACCCCGAAATTCACCCTGCCCGTGACGAAACTGCACCGCCTGAATTCATCCAACCCCTGAACGAACTCGGTTTTGTCTGGCGTGGTGATGGCGATGTGCGGACGCGGTTGGGCTTGGGTTTATCCGACCAAGTGGAATTTGAAGGTTTGCTCCAAACATCAGGTAATGGCAACAGTAGTGTGACCTACATCACAGCTTCGACGGGTGTTATCCTTCAAATTGAAGCAGGGGGCGATGTCTGGCAGATTATTGGTGGCGCGAGGTAGCTGAATAGCGATATAGCCTGTAGGTGGTTAGTGTTTCTTTTTCTTGCGAGGGTCATCTGTCCATGTTTCAGTAGATGTGCTTCTTTCACGAGTGATGAACCATGTCGTCAATGTACAACTCATAGTCGGGAAAATCATGTATAACCAGACAAATTGATTGGGTATACCGTAAAAATATCTTGCGTTAACACGCAATTCAATGACAGCAGGGTGTGTCTCAATAGTCTGATTTTGCAGATATAACCAGAAGAAATCGGAGAATAATTGACTTTGGAACATCTCGTTAAACTGTATAAGCATCGTTATGAATGATGCGATATGCGCTCCCCATACATAGGAGATGATAAAAGTAAGTAAACTGAGAGAGATAATACTTAATTCACGGTGTTTTTTGAAAAATGATAATTTCGCGAGTTGAGCAACAAAAATACCGCCGAATATTAAATTACCAAACCCTAAAAGAGCTAAAATTAAGCGAATTAAATCTTGCATCTCATTACTATTCTCTCGTTAGCTAGAGTGCTTCTTTTTCTTGCGTGGATCATCTATCCATGTATCGATAGGCTTTTGTTGAATATATGTAATTTGATGCACACGTATCATACAGCTAATTGTGGGAATGATTGCGATGCAGAGTCTCACAACGTAATTGAACCACAAAGCAATATCGTGAATTAATAATTCGTCTTTTGCAACACATACTTCTTCAAATTGACTAAAACACATATTAGTGATGATGTGGAAAGGCGGTAGCATAAGGTGAAACCACAACTCTCTATCAAGTGCACTATTAAGCATCATATTGGGATAAAAATAACCCTTTGGATACGTCAGACCTGTGAAGCCATTGAGCATGATGACATATACACATGCTAAGAGACCAATTGTTATTGTTAAGGTAATAAAGCCGAACGTGGCAATAGTAGTGTATTGCGTGGTTTTTGATGTTTGAGCATAGCGGCGTATTGGCGGGATTTCTACTGGTAGTGCAAAAATGATACCCAAGAAAATTAAAGCAAATAATCCTATACCAAAAATGAGAAACGCTTCCATGTTTTCTCCAGATGAACACTAACGTCATCTAGCTTAGCATAACTTTCTTCGTGCTGTCGTGGCAAAATGTCTGCACAAATTAAAAAGAGCATCCGTAGATGCCCTTCATCACAAATTTAGCTTTCTCGATACTCGTCCGAGCTATGCACATAGACATAAGCGGGTTCGCCTGCTTCGGCAGTTGGCGTGAAGAAATCATAAACCCATCGCGCATCACTGATACTCAAATTGACGCACCCACGACTGCGACGGTAACCAAAGGTATCATGCCAATACGTCCCATGCAGACTGATGGCATCATCAAAATATTGCACCCAAGGCACACTTTGGAGCGCGTAAGCATTCGGCGCACCTGTTGCCCCCGACATCCCATCGCGTTCCAGACGTGCCCACACTTCAAACACACCACGATTCGTCTCCGTGCCTGGTAAACCCGTGCTAATCAGCGTCGCAAACACAGGACGATTGCCTTCATATGCAACAAGGGATTGCTCGAATAAATCGACAGCTACCCAACGTCCTGAAACACCCTCTGGACGCTCAGTCGGTTTGATGACCGTCATGTAAATTTGCTTCACCCATTGGTCAGGACCAACGAGATACCATGTCCAGCCTTCATCATCGAGAGCTTCCGTATAAATGTTGAAGCGTTCATAATGCAATGGGACGAGTCCTGTCGATGAATCAGGTTCACCACCAGGGACACTACTGGCATAGATGCCTGTGATGTCTAGAATCCAGCCGAAGGGTAGTTGCCAACTTTCATCAAGTGTTACACCCACAAATTCGGATGTTGGCACATAGTAGCCATCGTTCATGCTAATCCAATCGCCATCCTCTGCTTGAATCCAGCCTTCGACTTGCTCCACGACATTTACAAAATTGAAGCCTTCTGGAATATTGCCGTTGACGTTTCCATTTGGCGCATCAAAGGTGTTAACCGCTTGTGGACCAACGCGCCAGAACGTATATTGGCTGAGGGTCGTGCCATCTCGGTTAATTTCATCAACTGGCGGATTTTCAAAAGCGGTCATGAACTCGATACAGGCTTGGCTTGTATTTTCACCTGCGACATAAGCACACTCATCAGGGTAGACCAACACAACAGGCTCACCTTCATCATTGGTCACAACGGATGTTTCTGGCACTGCTGTAGCGACAATGGTGTTATCTGGACTTGGGGTATTGGTCGCAAAAAATGGCACACTATCGCCATTATCCTCTTGTGCGATAACCATCAGTGGCAAACTGCTGGCAAGGACGATAATCAATAGTACAGTGACGACTAAAACTCTTTTCATCGGTGGGGAATGCTCCTATTTCTACTAACAACAGGGTCTTGAAACTTAGAGTCTATCCGAAAAATGATTGTAGGGGATGACCTGTGTGTCATCCCGATGGGTGCAGACACAGCTACGCCCCTACGAAAACGACTTTATGGATAAATACTCAACTTTGGACGAATTGGCGACATCATAGCAGATTTTGTCTAAAAGTCAGCCTATGATTGCCTGACGCTCTTACGAAGAGATTACAGCGTAGGGGGTTGCTAATCCAGATTTAAAATTATATACGGCATTCATTCAGGATGCGCCGTTGCGCGTCCTTACACAGTTTCGTAGGGACATCCAATGGGATGTCCTCAGATTTTTTCCCACATTAAAAAGTTAAGGAGTATCAGCTAACCCATGATTATCATGAATGTATCGATTGACAGTAGCCAACAGCCATACACATTAAGCAACTCATCATCTGTATTTGCTACACGAACCCTTCATTGAGTGTTACAATCGCCCCCGATTGAGCCATATTATCTGTGGATAAACTATGTTACGAACTGGGTTGTTATTCTTTGTTGTTTTCGTCATTATTGGATGTGCCTTTGCACAAGAAGACGATTTACAGAGCAATCGTGTCGAATTACAAAGCCAAATCAATGCCTTTGGTGTCGAAGAACAAGTGTTAGTCGGCAACATCGTCAACAGTGGGCGCATGGCATATGATGAAGTTCAGGTGCTTGCCGACATTCTCGATGAAGATGGTGAGGTTATCGGCGAAGGTTTTGGCTTCCTAGCTGACCAATGTGGCGAAGCGATTTTAGATGCGCCTTTACAACCTGAGCAATCACGCCGATTTCTTGCAAGCGTTGATATTTTTGAAGAAGGTGAGCCAACTGACTTTGAAATAACAATTATCGGCACAGAAGTTGACCCCGAAGTTCTCCCAGAGCGTGATGTAGCCGATAGCATCCAAAAAGTGGCTGGTGGCGAAGTGGTCAGTGTCGAATGGGAAGATGATAATACCCTGCGCTATGGCATCGGCTGTGATGAATCTCTTTTCACCAGTTATGATTGGTATCGCTATCAAATCAATGATGACATCATCACACCCTTAGATGAAAACCCCAATGAAGAACTAATCACGGATGCCTTCTTACTTCAATCAGGTGTGAATTTAGTGACGCAAAGTGGCGAAACCGACCCAACGCTGATTGACCGTGCTTTTCTGACATTCCCGACGCAAAGTTCACGCATCGTCTATCAAAATGACATCAACCATGTGTTTACATCAGAAACAGATGGTTCGTTCAAACGGCTGATTCACACGCGCTTGAGTCAGTTTAGCTTGCAAGGCTATGTTTGGTCGCCTCAAGGTAATTTTGTAGCCACTTATTTCGGAGCATATGGCGAACCTGTTCAGTATTTCACGGCTTCATCCACGCAAAGCCTCATTAGTGCCTTGTTGCCGAACAACACGCCATCTGTGACGATGCCTGGACTGACAGATGATGGTCGTCGTGTGATTATTGGTGGCACATTTGATGATGGCACAGGCGAAGACGTGACAGGCTACTGGTTCTCGTCTGTCATTACTCAACAACGCGAATTTTTATACGAAGTGGATGAACTGCCAGGCAATAACTATCCTGCGCCAGCCTATTATCGCCAAGACCCAGAGACACGCTTCATCTATACTGTGCGTCCAGTGAATGATGTGCCTATCTTAGAATGTTTCTATCGAGAAGGCGATGAACTGAATCAGTTGAGTGAATTGCCACTCATCATCGACACTGACGAACGAGCATGGACATTCTTGTCACCTGACAATACTAAACTAGCTATTGCTGCAAATGGCGATCATGGTGGATTATGGTTGGTTGACCTTGAAGAACTCGATACCTGCCGTCAGACCGCGAATGGATAAATTCGCTTTTAGTCCGATGGCACAGTCACATATTGGTCAACGATGTGTCTTAGTTGTCCAAGTGAGAAAGGTTTATTGAGGAAGTTATCCGCACCATTCTGCATGGCTTGCCTGATATGGTGTCCTGTTGCAGCTGTGAAGGCAATTGTTGGAATCGTTTCCATTGTCTTGTCTGACTTGATGACACGAATTGCGTCCCAGCCTTTGAGTCCGTAGGCAAGGTGCAAATCCATCAGAATCAAGTTGGGTTGATGTTCGGCAATATAGGGGATAGCGTCGTCAGCATTATCGAAGAAAACCGTCGTAATGTTCAATTTTGATAAAGTTGCTTCGACGATTTCGTATATGCTTTCATCATCATCCACAACAACTACAACTGGATTTGCCATTCAGTCCTCAACAAGGTGATAGGTAAGAACAATTGATGCGATAGGTCGTAACATCGATAGTCTGCGTTGTTGTGCTGGTGGTGACACTATGAGTCATTGCAAAATAACACTATCGTATAGTGTAACAAAAAACAAATTATTTTGATAACAGTTAATAATTACTCATGTCAGATGACGAGATAAAATAACGTTTTTGTTACAATGGTAACAATATATTATGTGTGTCATTTTTTAAAGGATAAATTATGAGCGACGGTCAAATTACGATAGAAAAGCATGGGCATGTCTTGATGATGGGGTTGAATCGCCCTGATAAATATAATGCTTTTAGTCTGCAGTATGTGGCAACAACTCGCAGAAGCCTATCGTCAATTAGAAGATGACCATGATTTGCGCTGTGGTGTTGTTTACGGAGAGGGCAAGCACTTCACCGCAGGTCTCGACCTCGCGCAGTGGTCGGAAAAATTCGCAAGTGGTGTTTTCAGTGAACCCGAAAATAATGGGATTGACCCGCTAGGATTAACCACCGACCCCATCAAAAAGCCGATTGTGATTGCAGTGCATGGTATTTGCTTTACGATAGGCATTGAATTACTACTAGCGACAGATATTCGTGTGGCTGCTGATACCGTGCGTTTTGGACAGATAGAAATCAAGCGTGGAATTTATCCTGTCGGAGGCGCGACTATTCGCTGGGCAATGGAGAGTGGATGGGGTAATGCGATGCGTTATCTGCTAACGGGCGACGAATTTGGTGCAGAAGAAGCCTACCGCATGGGATTGGTTCAAGAGGTAACGCCACTTGGTCAGCACCTCGACAAAGCAGTAGAGATTGCCGAAACGATTGCCAGACAAGCTCCATTAGGTGTCTATGCTACGCTGAAATCAGCACGTTTGACTCGTAAATTAGCTGAACAAGATGCAATTGCCGACTTAATGCCGACACTGGCTGAGATTATGAAAAGCGAAGATGCTAAAGAAGGTGTGCAATCTTTTGTAGAACGACGCGAAGCCGTATTCAAAGGCAAGTGATAGATAAACAGAGATTTACTAAGCATACTATGCTTAGCATTATGAAAAATAAGGTAATTAATGGACGTACATCATGGCAACTAAACAAGACTTACAGGTAGAACTCAAACGCCTTGAAACTGAACGCTCACGTGAAGCAGATGCCCGCGCGAAGTCCTATGATATGCACGGTGGCGACAATCGTGCACCCAACGAACCCCCCATGCCTGACATCATTGCACAGTTTGGTGATTGGGCAGTGACACCGTTTGGGGTTGAATGCTTAACCCATCCTTATCAAATTCAGTGGGATAGTTTGCTGGATACAGTCATCCAAGATGAATTTTGGCTCGAAAAACTCTACGAAAAACCCTTCGTCACTAATCTACGGGATGTCGCAGAAGCGATTCGTACAGGTCGCCATATTCATCGTTACTTACAGCAAATCAAAGGATGAGTTGATTAGGGGGCGAGAATACTTTCTTCAGGTGTGGTACGCATTGAGGGGTTGAGGCTACGATAACGGAAGAGCAAATCCCAGACGCGCATTGCAGCTTCAAGGGCGACAGAACTATCCATTTTAGATGTTCCGATTTGACGGTCAGGGAAATGAATTGGCACTTCTGTCAGACGATAGCCGAGTTTATACGCAACATAATTCATCTCGACTTGAAACACGTAGCCATTCGATTGCACACGGTCAATATCCATACCAATCAAGGTGTTGACGCGCCATGCCTTAAAGCCTCCAGTGGCATCATAAATCGGCATCCCTAAAATTGTAGGCGTGTAGATGCGGTTCGCCCACCACGATAATAATTTACGATAAAAACTCCACTTATCATCGACACTACCGCCATCCACAAAGCGCGAGCCAAGCACCAAATCATGCGTTTCGAGTTTAGCCAGCAATTGCGGAACATAATGTGGCTGGTGCGAAAAATCAGCATCCATCTGGATAATATAGTCTGCACCCAATTCAATCGCCTGTTTGAAGCCTGCAATATAAGCAGGTCCTAAACCATTTTTGATTGTGCGATGCAAAATATGCACACGTTGTTGATAGGTATCACGTAAAGTTTCTGCGATGTCGCCTGTGCCATCAGGGGAATTATCATCCACAATCAATATTTCCAAGCCATCAACTTGCAATGCAAAAAGAGCCTCCACAAGGCGCGGAAGATTCTCCTTCTCATTATAGGTTGGCACGACAATGATTGTCTTCTGCATGAAAAAACGCCTCAAACACCTGACCCAAAAACGATGTAGTTCATCAGTCTAAACTTTGCTTAAAGTTCTGGCAAGGGGCGTTGCAAGCATCGGGCATCTCGTCATGAGATACCCGTTTATCATGCTAAAATTGTGAGGTCAGATTGGGCGCGATTCGATACGGAAGCGAACCGCCGTGCGTTCATTTCCGTCAATATCAACTTCTGTAAAGAATGGCATACAAACAATATCAAGTTCGTCGCGTTCGAGATAGCCGCGCGCAATCGCCAAGGCTTTGACCGCTTGGTTAACTGCACCAGCACCAATCGCTTGAACTTCTGCAAAATTATATTGGCGGATGACACCTGCAATTGCACCAGCAACTGAGGTCGAGCGAGAACGGGCTGAAACTTTAATTAAATCGGGTGAATCAACCTCTAGTGTGGCATCGAGGGGGAGGTCATTTATGTTAGTCATCATGTGTTGCCCCATAAACTAATAATTAATAATCTTTGTTAAGAAACAGTGTAACCGTAAATGATTAGCCTGTCCAACGACTCTCATCTGATAGTAGATTTCATCACAATGTTAAGCGATTAACTGTGCATTATTGCTAGATTATGCCCACTTTTGGAAGCGGTTTCATATATGTTTTTGTATATATATTCACATCCAGTTGCATTAATTTACCATTAATATTTTAAGGTGTTATCAAAGTGTAAAATCTGGTTCTTAGATGCAACTTGCTAGATTAAAGCTATGTAAAAAGCCCTATACGATTGCATGTGGTGCTTGTCGCTGACGATAGCAAGGCTTTATAATGCAATCAGTAACAAAATCCAACAACTATAGATGGAGTAATTTGATGAAATTTCGCAGTATTTTCCTCACTGTTTTGATGCTTTTCTCGCTGGCAATCGGCGCAAGTGTCAACGCTCAAGATGACATGATGGAAGACATTGACCTCTGCTTTGGCTTAGCAGAAGAAGATTGCGCTGTTGTCAACGATGCTTTAGCAAATGGTCTCGGTGATGCCGAATCTTACACTGTTGATGTAGCAATTGATTTTGCTGGCTCAGAATTATCAGCCTTATTTGAACTCGTTGCAGGATTTGGTCTCGATGTCGGTGCAATTGGTGACATCAACGCAGCGACTTTCACTGTTGAAGGTACCTTCGATATGATTGAACCAGCCGATGAAATGGACGGCGGTCAACTATCAGGCTCATACGTCGCAACATGGTCACAAAATGATGGTGACATCACCGAAGTAGCAATGGATGTGATTATCATTGATAACATTATGTACATGAATCAAGGCGATGGCTGGCAAAGTGTTGACCTTGATGCTCTGGAAGACAATGAAGCACTCGCAGGGCAACTCGATATGCTCGGCATGGGTGGTGATGATGCAATGGATGACGATATGGCAGACGATGCAGCAGGTGCACTCGACCTCGGTGGTCTGACAGGTGTCTTTGGTCTCATCGACTTGCCAGGCTTCATTAGCTTAACCCGTGATGGCGATGACTTCACCTTCAACATTGATTTTGCAGTCTTACAACAATTGCTTGAAGAAGAAAATGAAGACCTCCTCAATGAGTTGATTCTGACTGCCTCAGAAATTGACCCAACGATGGGCTTCTTCATTCCATTGTTGCCGACACTCATCACCGATGGTCAAGTCAGCGTTGTACAAACAGTTGATACCGACCTCAACGTCGTTACCGCTTTTGATGTGGATACCAACTTGGTCTTAGCATTGGGCATGTTGCAAGGTAGCACCGACATGACTAGCGTTGATTTGACCGCAGACATTGCGTTCAGTAACTTCAATGGTGTTGGCGCAATCGAAGCACCATCCGATGCAGTGGATGTCACAGCAGAATTTGCAGAATGGGCAGCAGGTCTCTTCCCTGAACCTGAGCCTGAAATGGAAGAAACCGAAGAATCTGGCGAATAATTTCGCTTTTCAGCAATTAGGACACTTGAAGGACGCTCCGCACTTGGTAGCGTCCTTTTCATTTACAAGACTTACAAAGATAACGCAAAGGTGTATTTACAAATCTGCTACAGCAGGAACGACTTCATCAGTCAAGCGTTTGACATTATCTAATTTATCAGCATCTGGCATATTGAAAATGGCATGGCTTACACCGAGGTCAGCGAGTTGTTTACAGATTTCAATGACAGCATCACTATCGGGTAAATCACCGTGATACGCTGTGCCGAGTGTTGTCTTTTCAATGTCGTCATAGTCACGTCCAACATCGCTACAATGCCCTTTGAGTACCTCAATCTTATGACTCAAAACATCTATTCCTGCACCGAGGAATAAATTACAGGCATCCCCATACTGAGCAACAAATTTCAGCGTTTTCTTCTCGCCCATACCACCAATCATAATCGGCGGATGCGGTTGACTCATGGGTGGCGGATTATTGAGTGTCTCTGCTAGTTGAAAGTGTTTGCCAGCATATGCACCATCATTATCCGACCACATCTGATGAGCGATTTGTAAGGTTTCTTCCAGCCATTCAAAGCGTTCTTTGACAGATGGAAAAGCAAAGCCGAGTGCTACAGCTTCGCGCTCAAACCATGCTGCACCAATCCCAAGATAAGCTCGTCCTTTCGATAGGACATCAAGCGTGGTGACAACTTTAGCTAACAAACCAGGATTGCGATAAATCACGCCTGTCACCAGTGTGCCAAGTTTGATAGTTTCTGTTTGTCCTGCCAGATACGACAGCACACTGTAGCCTTCTAGCATGGGGTCTTCTTGTGGTCCGAGTGGTTCAAAACCGAGTTGGAAAAAATGATCCATCACCCACATGCTATACACACCACCAGCTTCGGCAGTTTGCGCAATTTGCGCGATGGTATCCGCCGTATTTGCGAAATTGAAGTAAGGCAATTGCAATCCAATTTTCATAATTCGTTCCCCACTGATTGATATAATGATAGGTTGGACAAATTGGAGTGTACCTTTTTTGAGGGGAGCTTGCCAAAAACCATTACCCTCCGATGATGCGACTTATGCTATAGTAAGTCTATGACTCATCTATCTGATAGCACAGGTAAATACTCTTGAATAAATACTATGGATTGCGACTGGTTCGCACCTTTTTTATCGCCTTATCACTCGTCATCAGCTTATCGACTGTGGCGACCATTGGTGCAATTGGTGGCTTGTCAGTCATCAACAATACCGATTTTGACCCGATTCAAGCATTTTTTGTGCTGGTGATTGGAGGCTTACTGGCGTTGGTCTCTTATGCTTTTGGGCAACTCATTGACCTTAACCTCAAAAATTATGAGGTCTCGTGGCAACTGAAAGAACAACTCGAAGAAGCTAATTATCTGAATAAAAAGACTGTTACACTCCTGACCAAGCAAATGCAAGTGATGCAAGTCGGTTTTGACCTAGAGCAAGAAATTGATATCAAGAAAGTCGAACAACAACTTGAAGCACGTCGTCGTAATCTGAGCAATTCATGACACAGCACACACTGGCTGATTATCTGAGTATCATTCGGCGTGTGTTACCTCAGCTTGATGGTCAAGAGGCTGTTATCAATCAGGCAGGGCAGAACAATGTTGTCTTGATGGTTGATGAGCAATTTATCTTTCGTTTTCCACGTTATCAAGATGGCTTAGACCGTCTCCGTAGTGAAGTGCACTTGCTGAAAGTGATTGCTCCGCATGTAACACTACCGATTCCAAATCCACGCTATCTGAATTTATCTGCGCCCATTGGTGAAGCCTTTATGGGTTATCCGATGCTGGAAGGGCAGACCATCAACATCTATAGCTTGGAATCCCAATTCGACGATGTAACTTGTGAACGACTAGCGAAGCAATTAGCTGACTTTTTACAGTCATTGCACCGTGTGCCACTATCAGCATTAGGGACTCAGACTATCGCTAGTGAAGGTTATGCTTATTGGGCTAGAATGTATGAGCAAATCCAGCAACATTTATTTCATCAAATGCGCCCTGATGCTCGTGGAGATGTGCAAGCCTTGTTTGAGAACTATCTACAAACAGAAACATCATTCCAGCCGACTATCATACATGGTGATTTTGGGACAGGTAATCTGCTTTTCGACACTCAAAAACAGGCTTTCTCTGGGGTGATTGATTTTGGCTTTGCGACAGTTGGTGACCCTGCGATAGATTTATCCGCCATACATGGCTTTAACAGACGTGGCAAAGTCTTCTTTGAACGGATGATGCGCTACTATCCTGAGTTAGATGCGATGCGCCCCCGCATCGAATTTTATAGTGGTACATTCGCACTCCAAGAGGCGTTGCACGGTGCACTCAACAATGATGAAGAAGCCTTACAAGCAGGCTTAGAACCGTATCGTTAATTAACGTCCTAAATTTGGATATGACACGTCATGTCCCTACGATGATTCAATATCTAATGTGTAGGAGGGTGGCGCGCCAAACCCAAAAGCTGACATAGAGTCTTCAAACATTTCTCGAAACATTATCATAGTCTCTAAATCACGCCTTAAGCACTAGCATAACGAACAATTAAATCCTATTTGACCCGCATCTTATTTTATGCTATAGTCAACGTGCAAGGAAAACATAGCACATTCCTTCCCAAACCAGCTTATTCCAAACCAACTAAGGCGTTTGTAACCAGTCCCCCCAAATGGGTACTTATCACTTTTGCCTATATTAGGGTCAACTTATTCCCAACAAAACCATGAAATCATTGATAATTGACAAACTATACAGAGGAGAAACATGCGTGTTCGCTCAGGTCATGAGTACAACAACGCAGGATTAGTCTATGGAAATTGCAGAATTAGAAGGTCAAACTTTAGCTGAATTACGAAGCCTCGCCCGCGACAACGAAGTCCCACGTTACAGCCGAATGAAAAAAGATGAACTCATCATCGGTTTATTGCGTAAAGATGCCGAACGACAAGGGCACGAACTACGCGGTGGTGTGATTGACATCGTAGATGATGGCATCGGATTTTTGCGCCCTAACAATTATCTCCCTGGTCCAGAAGATATTTACGTCAGCAAAACGCAGATTAAACGCTTCAATATGCGGACAGGCGATATGGTCATCGGTATGGTGCGCCCACCGAAAGACAACGAAAAGTATTTCGGTCTGCTACGAGTACAAGCCATCAACGGTCTCAATCCCGAAGATGTGAAACGTCGCCCGAATTTTGAACATCTAACCCCGATTTTCCCTGAAGAACGCTTCAACTTAGAAACTCGCCCTAACATCTTATCGACACGCTTGCTCAATTTAATTGCACCTGTCGGTAAAGGGCAACGTGGTCTGATTGTGTCACCTCCAAAAGCAGGTAAAACGACAGTCCTCAAAGATGTTGCAAATGCGATTAGCACCAATTATCCGCAAGTACATCTGATGATGGCGTTGATTGGTGAACGTCCTGAAGAAGTCACGGATATGGATCGTAGTGTCGAAGCTGAAGTGATTGCGTCCACTTTTGATGACCCTGTACAACATCATGTGCGCGTGGCAGAAATGGCTCTCGAACGGGCGAAACGTCTCGTTGAACTTGGGCGCGATGTGGTGATTATGGTCGATAGTATCACCCGTCTGGCGCGTGCCTATAACTTGGTCGTTCCTACCAGTGGACGTACACTCTCAGGTGGTCTTGACCCTTCCGCGATTCATCCGCCAAAACGCCTTTTCGGTGCAGCACGTAATGTCGAAGAGGGCGGTAGCTTGACCATCGTAGCGACCTGCTTGGTCAACACAGGCAGTAAGATGGATGATGTGATTTACGAAGAGTTCAAGGGGACAGGTAACATGGAGCTACACCTCAGCCGTCGCCTACAAGAACGTCGTATCTTCCCTGCCTTCGATATTGGTCAGAGTTCAACCCGTCGTGAAGAATTGCTACTCGGTCCTGATTTGCTACCACGTGTTTTCACCATGCTTCGTATGTGGGGCAAATTGGCAGAAAACCACGAGTCGCAAGAAGTTGGCGCAACCGAACAATTGCTCGAATCCTTCCGCGTGTATAACACCAATGAAGAATTTCTTAATTCACTGCCTGGTGGCAACGATAACGGTAACTCACGCTTCTATTGATAGCTGACGTATATTCAATCTGTGCTTTCGCGAGATATAAAAGCTAAATATACATCAAATTGTAGTCCTCACATTAGTATTTTTCGTGTGTGGACTTTTATTATTTTAGGAGAAGATAGAAGTGTTTACTTATAAAATTTCAGAAATTAAATTTTCTAGTGGACAGCCTATAGATACGCATAGTGCTGATGTTATTCTTATTGTCGGTCCTAATAACAGTGGAAAAAGTCGCACACTACAAGAAATAGGTAGACAATTGCAAGGTAACATTCAGAATCGCTTAGTTACATCAAATATTCAGATTCAACAAGAAGGTTCACGAGATGATTTAATAAACTGGCTTTCAAAATTTTATCCTATAATAACGCCTTCTGAGTCTAATAAAAATCCATATGTACACGTCAATAGTGCCTCAGGTAAATATCATCAATTATTCTTGCGAGAAAATTCAACTTTACCAAAGCAAGACCATGATATGTTGACAAAACTTAGAATTCTAAGCAATTTATTGTTAGAGGGAAAGTGGCTCACTGATTCATGTGAAACAAAGAATATACATCTATTTAAAGAAGGAGTTGCTCATCCAATTCATATTCTGCAGAAATCTTTAGTCAGTGGCGCACCACAAATAATTGATGAATTCTCACAAGCAGTCTTTGATGCGTTTGGATTTCATGTGATACCTCAATTACCATTTGGGCGACAATCTACTATAAAATTAAAGAAAGGAAAAGAGCCTGAAAATATTGTTGATAGATACTCTCAAGAATATGTAAATGCAATAGATGACTTGCCAAATTTAACAGATGAAGGGAGTGGAGTTAAAGCATATATTGGTATCTTGCAAAATACAATTATTGGACAACATAAGATAGTGCTCATTGATGAGCCTGAATTGTTTTTGCATCCACCGCAAGCGCGTAGATTAGGAGAGACAGTTGCACGGCATGCGACTGTAAATGGTCAACAGATCATAGCTGTAACTCACAGTAGTGACTTTGTAATTGGCGCGGTTACAGGTTGCAAGAATGTTTGTATTATTCGGATTGAACGTGATGATAAGACTAATTATATTAGTTTTATTAAACCACAAGATTTGTCACAACTCTGGAATGATCCATTACTGAAATCTGCAAGAGCACTAAGAGGTTTGTTTCACGATGGGGTGATCGTTTGTGAAGGTGATTCTGATGTGCGATTTTATGAAAGCATTCTTCGCCGTTTAGAATCAAAACGAGATAAGCCTCTTGATATCTACTTTGTACACGGTGGTGGTAAACAAAGAATAAAATCTCTAGTAACTGCTTATAAACAATTAAATGTGCCAGTTGTAACAATATCAGACTTCGATTTACTACGAAGGAAAGACGATGTAGAGGTTTTATATGAAGAACTCGGTGGCGACTTTAATAATATTCAGGGCAAGTACAATAGTGCCTCAAATGTATTAGCAAAAGCAGGTAATATCAAAGCTCCTATTGATGCTATCAACGAAGTTCGACAATATTTGAATAACCTTGAAGATAAAGTTTCAAAGGGTGATAAAATCAGTGGCGGAGACGTAGATAAGGTTAACATCTCTAAAGTTATGGAGTCTGCTAGGGATTGGAGTAATGCGAAAAAGTTAGGAATCCGATGTGTCAAAGGTGGTGCAAAGGCTTCTGTAAAAGATTTACTTGTTGAGTTGGAAAAATTAGGACTGCTTATTGCTGAATTCGGCGAACTAGAATCTTGGAATGATGATATTGTTGCATTAGATAAGAATGACTGGTTGTTGCAGGCATTAGAAATCATCAATAAAGACCAAAATTCGTTCGTTGAAGCAGAACTATTTATGGAAAAAGTTTTAAATCAGTTAGCTAGTTCTAAGAAATAGGACATAGTGGTTAAGACTCCCTATTCACTGATTTTCTCTAGCATGTAATCCAATTTGGCGTTGATATAGCGCACTTCAAGCTTTGTACTTGAGGTTGAGGCGATAATCATTTTCGGCGCATATCCACCTGGCTTGGTTGGCGCATTTCGTGGCAACTAGTACATTCAACGGATATAAAACTTAATCCAGCATTTTTTCAAAACTACCGAACCAACCTGGTGACAAACTCTCAATTTGAATCGCTTTCTG
>JBCCSC010000022.1:0-104485 GCA_039200705.1 Chloroflexota bacterium | reverse complement strand
CAATAATACTCATGATATATGCTTTGTCATAAGCATCTTCAATGGAGTGAGCGATGGAGAGTGCCTCATCAACGATGGAGAGTGCTAGTTGGGAATCGGTCTGTGCCACCTGCGAGGCAATACTACTCAGGGCAAATGCTTTGCTAGAAGTATCTTCGATGGAGTGAGCGATGGAGAGTGCCTCATCAACGATGGAGAGTGCTAGTTGGGAATCGGTCTGTGCCACTTGCGGGACAATGCTACTCAGGACATTTGCTTTGCGATAAGTAGATTTGATGGAGTGAGCGATGGAGAGTGCCTGTTGTGTATCAGTGTGTGCCACCTGCGAGGCGATCTTAATCAAGGCATTTGTTTTGCGATAAGCATCTTCGATTGCACTCACTGTTTTCATAATTTCAGAGAAAAGCTGGGCTTTCATGACATCGTTGGCAGGCATAACTCTATAAATTCGCCATAAGCCTTCAAATTGGGCTTGTGCATTGGTGCGAAGACGTGCATGGCTGAGTGCCTCATTGACTCTGCCAAGTTTGACAAATACTTCTAAAATCATATCTGTGTAAATGGCAACTTCGGCATTGACAACTTGCCTCGCTGTCCAGAGTTCAATGGTACGAATGAGTTCTTGAGGTAAAAGCGGGTCTCTGTATTGTGCTAGTGCTAGCTCAATATCGGCAACATAGCTGTTATTTCCCTCTGTTGCAATGAATTTGTTAAGCATCCAATCTTGAGAACCACATAAAAGGTGATGCAGTTGGTCGTGTTGCTTTGCTTCTTGTAGATGGTAAGCTAAATTCTGCCAGATATAGGGTTCATCATGTGGTAGTTGATGCCACTCTGCAACTTGGTAGCGACTCAATAAAATCTCATGCCAAGTTGGTAAGTGCGCTTGGTTCGCATCAATCAAAACTTGTCGCACTACATCATGCAAGCGGATGCTTGTTTCAGGGATGTAGTCCAATAACAGTGATTGTGATTTGAGTATCTGACAAAATTCATCTGCCTCCCACGCATCGAGTTCCCACAACTTTTGTAAAATTATGATTGGAATGTCGAGGTCTTCTGGGAAGATAGCTAATTGCTGAAATAATGTTTGCTGATGCTCATCAAGTAGATTGATACTGACAGAGATAGAGGCATGTGCAGCTCGATTGCGCTCAGTCTCACTTTGAGGATCTGTCAACTTTTGAAAACCATAGGTTTGTAAGCCTTGATTGAGCCATTCAAGTGCTTTGGTTGGATCAGTCAGTTCAGCACGTTTACGTAGGATACCCTTTGCTATCTTGAGTAGTAGTGCCCATTTTCCAAGGCGAATTGCCAAATTATGCAGAGTCTCTATATCCTCTTCATTTTCAAAGTTGAGGTCTTTCTGTAGCAATTGTATTGATTGTTCCAAGGTCATTGCATCTAAGTCTTGCTTGATAGCATGAGATGGTACACTGTCAGCAATTCGGGTTGTAATGAGCCGTCCGCAGTTATCATCATCTTTTAGAAATGGAGCAAGATGTTTTGCGTGCCACACATCATCAATTACCATCAGGATATAGCGATCCTTCAAAGCAGTATGTAGCTCATCTTTTGCCATTGCTAAGGTCTTCACATTGGGACGACTGCCATTAATTTTGTATACAAGGTCAAGAACGATGTTGATGATATCTTGGTCAGATAAATTTTCTTTGAGTTGTACCCAGAATATACCATCATCAAAGGTAGCGCGAACACGGTTATCGTGGCAAATGGCACGGGCTAATGTGGTCTTGCCATAGCCACCAGCCCCTTGAATCGCAGCGGTGATTGCAACAGGATTTTTCTGGTCATCAATTAGGGCTTCAATTAAAGGTTCGAGTTCATCCAATCTTGGAATGTAATCTTCTGGCAAATCATCTACCATGAATGTTACTTTACGTGGTATCAGCATGGTATTTAATTGGTTGATAAATGAACGCCACTGAATGCTTGCCTCATTTGCTTCTTCTCTGAAATCGTACCAGTGATAGCGCGTCATCCAACGGGGTACAGTTTCCATATCAACATCTGTGGCAAAAACAGGAATTACTGCCGTTCCACTGCTACGGGCATGATGCCATTCATCGGCAACATATTTCGATTTTATAGCTTCTGGTGACATGCACAGCACCATATAATGCGATTCTTCAATTAACTCTTTGAGCTGTTGCCACCATGCCTCACCACCCCGTAAATTGGTTCGATCTCGTTTAACTGTGAACCCTAATTCTTTGAGTTTATTCTCTAGCATGACAGCAAAATCCGTATTCGCTCTGGAATAGGAAATGAAGATTGTATCCGTCGTTTTAGCTAATAAATCGGACGGACTAGGTGGTAAAATATCTATCTGTGCATTTTTGATGTCAGACAACACATCATATATTTGGGATAACGCTTGCATAATCAGAGCAGTGCCAGGATCTTGATGGACAGCAAGTTCCTCACGATAGAAATCCATATAGCTGGTTAGCACATCGCGCAAGTAAAAGCGTTCTGATGCTGGTAGATCAGAGGATAGCAACTTATCAAATATTGCTTGTTGGTTCTCTATAGTGTCGAGTTTGCCCGATGAAACAGTCCGATAAATGACACCAGCAAGTGCAGGTGCAATAATATCTTCAAAGCGTTTTTCATCGGCTATTATGTCTGGGTTGGCAAGGGCGAATGCTTGTAGGCTCTTAGGGAGAATATCTTTTTCAATCAGATTTTGAAATGAGGTGTCCGTAGTGATGAGCTTGACAACTCGTGCTGGTAACTTATCTTTGTGCTTGTCTAACAAGCTAGAAACAACATATCCAGTCAGAATTTCCAAAATCATCTAGTAAGCCTCAAGAAACCATCTCTCAGTGTCTTGATAGATATTACTGCATTCTTAAAGTTCTGGCGACCAGATGTTGCTTGAGATCATCTCTAATTATGATGATTGAGTGTGGGCATTAAGCTAGAATTTTTCGTGCTTCGTCGATTCCTGCGTTAAAGGGAATGAACTTGATACCCGCTGGCGGTTGGAAACCTGTCCTCCCCGTATTCATTACCAAAAGCCGACGAAATGTCGGTTTTTATATTAATGATTCCTCAAGTCTTGCATCGTATTTTCTCTCATTTTACTTCCACAATGTAGACTTATATGATAGAATAACTTAAACGTTTAAGTTTCTTAAATTAAGGGATATAGGATGACAATTAAAGGCATCATATTTGACTTGGATGGCGTGATTACAGATACAGCAGAATATCACTTCTTAGCATGGAAGCGTCTTGCTGACGAAGAGAATCTAGATTTCACACGCGAAGATAATGAACAACTGCGAGGTGTCTCTCGGCGTGAGAGTCTAAAACGTTTGCTGAAGGGTAAAGTTATTTCAGAAGACAAGATGCAAAGTTGGATGCACCGTAAAAATGAATACTATAAAGCCTATCTTGATGATATTACACCCGATGATTTGCTACCTGGTGTAAGTAACTTTCTGGAAGAAGCACAAGCACAAGGTCTAAAACTAGCCATTGGGTCGGCTAGTAAGAATGCAAAGCCCGTAATTGAAAAACTCAACTTAATAAATGTATTTGAGGTGATTGGTGACGGTTATTCTGTTGTGAATGCTAAACCTGCACCTGATTTATTTGTTTGGGTTGCTGGTGGTTTGCATCTGCATGTTGCAGATGTGATCGTATTTGAAGATTCGCCAGCAGGGATTGATGCTGCAAAAAGCGCGGGATGTAAAACTGTCGGTATTGGAAAAAGTAAACTTAGTCATGCTGACTTTGCAGTCAGAAGTTTTGAAGAAATAACGCTCAATGATGTTATAAATAAGCTTATGAATACGACCCTGTAGAGCCACGAACAATCAAATGAGGAGGTAACAAGATACGTGTTTTGCTTGGTGTCTCACCACAAATAACGGCTTCGAGCATATTAATCAATACACTTGTAATCTCTTCTAATGGCTGTGCCAGCGTTGTTAAACCAGGTTGGAGATAACGTACAAAAGGCGCATCATCAAATCCGATGATTGAAATAGATTTGCCGATTTCATAGCCATGTATTTCGGCTGTTCGCATAGCAGCGACCGCCACATAATCTGCAACTGTAATTAATCCTGTTGGACGTTGTGTTTCTGGTAAAGATTGCCAAGTATCAAATGCTTTGCTAATAGCATTTTCGCTCTCATCAGAATGAAAACGATAATGAGATGGAATATCTAACTGATACTCATTCATAGCATCTAAATAACCTTGAAGACGATAATTGCCTGTTAATGAAGTGGTAGGCCAACCAATGAAAGCAATACGTTCATGCCCTTGTTTAATTAGATACTCAGTGGCAACATACATCCCCTGAGTACCATCCGTATCTACCCAATGAAATTGCTCATCCCATTGAGGATTCGCTCTCCCAAAACTTACAAATGGAAAGTTCTTCTCCATAAGATATTGAATTCGCTCATCATTGTGTGTTGTGCCTGCCAATACAAATCCATCCACACGTCCTGACCGAATGAGGTCTTCGTAAACTGCGATGGGTTGCCCTGTTGGATGTGTAAAGGTTAGTAGATGATAATTCGCTGATTCTGCTGAATGGGCTAGTTGATAGATAAATTGATCCATAACCATATTTGGCTGATTCGCTGGATTGCCATGCCACGCATATGCTAATAAATTCGTTCGCTGAGATTGTAAATTTCGAGCGATTGTGTTGGCACGATAACCCATGCGAAGGGCTGTTTCAAGCACATGGTCGCGTGTTTTTTGACTTACCATATCGTTACGGTCATTCATAACGTAGGAAACTGTAGCAATTGATACACCAGCTTCTTTGGCGACATCTTTGATGGTTGGCATGGCATTTTCCTTATCGATACATCACCATCATCATAGCATGATAAGGACTCTATCGGCTATGATTACTATCATGAGGTTGTTCGATAGGGTTATGATGCTCTGGATTGTGAAAACCTGCTTGTCGGAGGCAATTAAGCGCACCCCCTGTGCCTAAAATTGCTAACATACTACCTGTCAACAAAATGATTAATGGTGGGAGGATAATACTCAGCAACAAAGTCAATACCACACCAACTAGCACAAAAGTAGTAAATATCATGTTTCGCATCACCATCACAAACGCATTACGATATGCAAGCCACAAAGAAGGTTCTTTTAATTCTTCGTAGGTACTCCATAAGTAAAGCTGAATAGCACTCCAAAGTAACAATGCAGTCACCCAAACAAGCACAATCATAGTTCCAATGAAACCATTAGTTGTGTAATTGACGAGGTTAGATAGATTAACAACGAAAATTAAAAAGGTGATCACTCCGTTGAGTGATGCAATCCAAAAATACTGTTTAAAGCCATCCCAGAAATCATCAAGCGTGACTTGGCGTTTGGTGTGAGAACGATGAGCAAGAACTGATAAACCAGCCCAAGCTGCAGGAGCAGTGATGACCAAGAGGCTGAGGGCTATCCATAATAGATTAGCCCAAATGTAAACATATCCTCGATAATTGAGATGTTTTGCACTCTGCCAATAAAAGCGCAGAATACGCATAACTTATCCTTTAAGACCGCTATAGCTAACGCCTTCTACGAAATATCGCTGGAAGAACAAGAAAATTACAGCCATAGGCAAAGTCGTAATCACTGAACCAGCTAATACAAGGTCATATTGAATATCTTGACCTGAACCGCGTAGAATTGTCAAACCGAGTGGCAAATTATATAAGTCAGCATTACCACCTAGAATAATCAGCGCATCCATAAAATTATTCCAGTTCCCTTGGAAACTAAAAATCGTCAATGCTGTTAAGGCTGGAGTAGCCATTGGTAAGACAATCCGAGCAAAAATGGTAAAACGACTTGCGCCATCGACCATAGCAGCTTCTTCAATTTCTTTAGGAATCGACTCAAAAAATTGTTTCATCAACAAAATACCAAACGCATCAACAGATAACACGATAATATATCCTTGATAGGTATTCAGTAGACCCATTTCTTTGAGCAACAAGAAACGCGGAATCAGCAACACCACACCAGGTATCATCATTGTGCCGAGAATTAAGAAAAAGATGGCGCGATTTCCTACATAATTCAGACGTGCTAGCGAATAGCCTGCTGCCGAATCGAATATAAGCCTAAGAATCGTTACTACAATTGATAAAAATGCAGTATTAAATGTCCAACGTGGTAATTGATCAGTCAAAATGCGACGATAGCCATCTAAAGAAGGGTTGAAGAAGATACCATTCACTTGTTCATCCGCTGATATAAATTCACCAGCATCATCACGGCAAGATACCGTATTGAATGTTGGAATGAATGGCATAGGTCGGTTTTCTACGGCTGCATCACACTTGAAAGAATTTGCAATGGTCAAAACAAAGGGTGTAATCTGTACAATCGCAAAAAAGATTAAGAATCCAAAACCAAGTATGCCTAAAATTCGACGTAGAGTTGACATCCCTTCTGAAGATTGTGAAGTTTGATTGGTCATGAGTATTCTCCTCTACGTATTCGCTTGATCGCCACCGACGAAGGTGCGTTGTAAAATGGTTGCAATGAAGATGATAATAAACAGAACAATCGCAATTGCAGATGCTTCTGCCAAGTTCGGGCTTGTACCTTCAAATGCAGTGGCATATACCAAGTACGCAACAGATGTGGTTGTGCGCGCAGTTTGGTCGTTTTGTAAAACGTAAATTTGGTCAAAGACTTGAAATGTCCCAATGAGTCCAACGGTAATCACGAAGAATGTTGTTGGTGCAAGCAAAGGCAGCGTAATGCCTCTGAACATTTCAAATCCTGATGCGCCGTCAATCTCGGCAGCTTCATACACACTTGATGGAATACCTTGTAATGCCGCCAGATAAACAACCATCAGTGTTCCTGTTGTTGTCCATACAGCTAGAGCCATAATCGTCGTTAATGCAACACTAGGACCTGCAATCCAATCCCAAACTTCTATGTCAAAGATTTCAGCTTCTGCCCATAAGCCAACAGTATCTTCAGTGATACCAAAATTGCCAATCAATAAGTGAAAGATGCCATCATTATTGGTTGTCCAGGCGATATTCTCGTAATTTGGAACAATGGCATCGAGAACCGCATTAATCGGTCCACCTGTCGAAAACATAAAAAGAAAGATAAATGAGACAACAATAGATGACGTAATTGACGGAAAGTAAAAAGCTGTTCGGAAAAAACTTTTTGCTCTTAACCACTTTTGATTAACGATGACTGCTAACACAAGAGCTAAAGCTGTCTGGATGGGTACAACTCCTATAACGTAATAGACTGTGTTACGCACTGCGCGATAAAAATCATCCACCCGACGACCATCGACAACCCAACGTTCGTAATTGTCAAATCCAACAAATTCATAGGCATCAGGCTGATCTAAAGGACGTGTGCCTGACCAATTAGTAAAGCTAAAATACAAAGCCATGATTAAGGGGACAATCAAAAAAACAACAAAGATAATCACGGCAGGGGCAACGAGTGTTAAACCTGTAATGGCATCTGCTTGTTTCTGATCTTGCCGTGAAGTCGCATTTGCTTTTGTCGGTCTACTAGCATTTGCTTCTGCCATATCGAATCCTTTAGCTTAAAATATTTTTGGGATATATAATGAGAGAGTCTCAAGCGACCCTCTCTGAATGTTGCATGGGTGCTTATTCCATTTCTTCCTGAATTTCGCGTGCAACCTCTGCTGCTTCTTCTAAAGCATCCGCAACATCTTCTTCGCCTGTCATTACAAGTTGTGTTGCTTCGTTAGCTGCTGCATCAAAATCAGCAAAACCGAGAGGGAAAATAGGTGCAATAGCATATTCAGCACCATCTACAAATGCACTATATTGTTCACCAATAGTTTCTAGCCATAATGACCCAACGCTTGTACGCGCGGGCATCACACCAAAACCAGCTTCTGCAACTTGTGTTGCGCCTTCTTCGTTGGTGAAGAAATTAGCTACACGCCATGCTGCATCTGCTAAATCACCTTCTGCGCGACTGCTAACAGCCCAGCATTCGGCAAAAGTTAATGTCCCACGCTCACCTGATGGTGCAATCGGTAATTCTGCAACACCCCAGTTGAGGTCAGGGAATGTATCATTTAAGTAGCCAATTGCCCAGTTACCTTCAATCGTCATAGCGGCTGACCCTTGACCAAATGCTTCGCCATTCCAACCAGCATTTAGGTCACCTGGCAATGCACCGAATCCTTCTGTAACAAAGCTTTGATAAAACTCTAGCGATTCAATCGCAACATCGCTATCAAATGCTACAGCACCGTCTTCATCAAAGAGTTCTGCACCATTTGCATAGAAGAATGCCATCCAGCGGAATTTGTCGGCAGCCGCGCTAAAACCAACCATTTCTTCTGTTGTGGTTGCTTCTGCGGCAGCGAACATATCATCCCATGTCCAGTCTTCTGTTGGGAGGTCAATACCAGCAGCTTCAAAGGCATCGATATTGTAAAGCAACGCCAGATTTGAGAAATCTTTTGCTGGGCAATACAAATTACCATCCGCACTGAAAGCATCGCGCAAACCAGCATAAATGTCGTCCGCGTTTTCGATATTGTCGTTACCAAGAGCGAGCAAGCCATCATTTTGCCAAGTCGGGAAGTCGAATTGACCAACAGTAAAGACTTCTGGATAATCACCACTCGCAAATGCAGCACGGATTTGTGTACCGTAATCAGGTGAAATCAAGAGGTCAATATCAATATCTGGATTTGCTTCTTCAAAGGCTGCTACTTGTGTTTCTTTGAACTCATTTTCAACTGGTGATGATGACCCTGTCCACACACGGACAACAATTGGATCATCTTGGGCAACAGTCAAACTTGCGATTGTCGCTAGCAATGCAACTGCGACAATCAATCGTACTCTGTTTAACATACAAACTCCTCATTACTTAAATAAATTAAACGTTTAAGTTTGTTTGCCTAAAAAAAGCCCCTACAAACTAAAGGGTCGTTTATAAACGGGGGTCTTGTTTTATGATGAAAGGGTATTTTTCGCCCCGATAGACGACTGTGAAAGATACTTTTTCCCAATGAGAAGGAAGTTTAGGATTAATTTGTGGCTGACCATCTTCAAGATGTAGCCCACAAAATCCGAATACAATGGCTTGCCATAAACCACCACTTGCTGCTCCGTGAATACCATCAGGTACATTGCCCTTATTATCTTCAAGGTCAATATTATAAGCATGTTCAAATAGATGGTTTGCAATATCCGTTAAGTCAAGGCGAGCAGCGACCCAAGCGTGCATCGCTGGACTGAGTGATGATCCATGGTCGCAGCGTGGATAATATGTATTCCAATTATTGATTAGAACATGATAAGGTGCGAGGTCTTCCCCTAATAAAGCCATTAACATTACGACATCAGCTTGTTTAATCACTTGTGATTGCAAGGCTCGTTCGTGACCAAGGTAGCCCCAGATACCTCCGACACGCGGTTCGTATTTTTGAACTGGGATGTATTCCATATCAAAGAAATTATCAAATTGTATATGAATTTGTTGTTCATCATCAAACGGAATATACATGCGGTCAATAATGTCTTGCCATTTATTGAGTCGCTCGGAAGATAAATTGAGTTGGTGAGTTAGCTTATTTGCTTTTTTACTATTATTTTTACCCATCCAAGTTAGTAATTTTAAAGCCTCTTCCAGATGCCAAATGACCATACGATTGACAAAGACACTGTTGCTAATATTTTCGTGATACTCGTCAGGACCTATTTGGTCATGCAACTCATAACGACCATTCATCTCCTCAACGCGACTTTCCCAGAAAATAGCTGTATCCAGAATTATCTCAGCACCATAACTGATAAGAAATTCATCATCCCCTGTCCATTGCCAGTATTGTAAAATTGCATACGCAATGTCAGTACTAATATGTTGTTCGTTATCTCCTGTCCAAATACGAATGCGTTCATTATCTGGAGGTAAAGGGTCACTCCATTTTGGCGTTGTTTCCTCGCCTGTATCTGTACTTTCCCACGGGAACATCGCACCTTGATAACCTTCTTGTTGTGCTTTTTTCCGTGCCCCGTCAAGACGCTTGTAACGATACATCAACATATTGCGAGCAATGTGTGGCATAGTCAGAGTGAAGGGTGGAAGCATGAATAACTCTGTATCCCAAAAGACGTGTCCCTTGTACCCTAATCCTGAGAGTGTTTTTGCCCCAATACTGACATCATCATCGTACTGAGGACCAGCAATCAAAACATGATAGGTTGTGAAACGTGTACCAACCTGTGCAGCTTCATCACCTTTAATTTGAATATCTGCCAATTCCCAATACTGTTGCCATTTTTTGCAATGTGCATCGTACAGACTATCATATCCAGTAATAACGGCATTCTGTAAGGTTTTCTGTGCATCATCAAAAGGTGTATCAGTATCTCGACTTGTGTAAATTGTCGTGATTTTATCAACTGTAATAGTTTCATCTTTGGTGAGTTGTAATTGGGTGCTTGAACCAACAAGATTAGTTTCAACACTATGTTCAATTGGTGCGGGACTCTTCATCGCAGAGACATAAGCAACTTTATAATTTGATTGATTGGTCGAACCAAAGAGACCAATATGTGAATCTGCGATATGGGTTTCAAAGTTATTCCAATGTTGATGACCTGCATTTGTCACATTTCCATTCAGTGAGGTAGTGACAGTGATTTCAGGTGCGCCATCTATTGCTGTGATAATAACGCGTTGTGCCATTACATGCACTTGTTCGAGGCTAGCAAATCGTTCAAATGTGATGCGAACTGTTGCACCAGTTGTTGCACGAAACAATACGTTCCGACGTAATAGCCCAGAATCCATATGTAATTTACGCTCATATCCTAAGACTAAACCGTGTTTTGGTTTGAGCGCATTATCAGCTTTAGTGATAAGCCGAAATGGTGTTCCATCTACTGTAATAGTGATTGGTGTCCAGTCTGGTGCATTAACCAATTCTGGAATAGACATAGTTGGTGCGTGATTATAGATACCATGTATGAGCGTAGCAGGGGTTGCGCCATCATAGCCTTCTTCAAAGCTAGCACGAGTACCCAAATAACCGTTGCCTATAGCGAAGATCGTTTCATAATATCGCAGTTTTTCAGGGTGAAATGGATATTCTTTAATTGACCATAAACGATCAGACATACAAAAAACACTTTCAATAAAATAAATTCTTAAACGTTTAAGAAAACTATATCGAATTGAAAATAATTTGTCAAGTTTTTGTAAATTAGATTATTGCAGGATTTAATTAAACTGTTTGGAGGGGAAGAGAGGTGACTCCAGAATACTACTTCTCAAAGTCACATTTATATCATTTACTGGAGGGTTTCGACACTGCGGTCATTGATATGGTCGAAAACATAAATGTCAGTTTTATAGATGTTCAAGAAACTATCCCAAACATCACATTCAACTTGGATTTGACCATCTGGCATGTGGAAAATACGCGCTGTACCTGTTGCATTTTGGCTCAGTAAATTGCGGGTTGCTGGTACACTTGTTAAGAGAGCAGGTGTAATTGTTGTATGATATTCACCACTCGTATCATAAACTGTCATGAAATTTGGATTGACGAATATAGGACATTGAATCCCGTCAATACGACCATCGAAGAATTCTTCAACACTCATACACTCTGTTTCTTCGATGTTGCTCTCCAAGTTTTCAATACTCATCCACGCAAAGGTGCGATTACCGATGCGGACAGTATCTGTTTCTTCGCTATTCTCGATTGAGTTATTGAGGCTATCAACATCTAAGCCATCAATAGGGCAGATAACCATATCGAATAATAGGGTATCATTCCCACCCTGACCATCAATCATGCCATTAATGCTAGCATCATCATTGATGATAATACTGTCGTCATCATTACCACCTGTAACATCGCCGTCAACTGTTCCGTTGATAGTGATGTTATCTTCACCACTACCACCTTCAACATCATCCTGAACAGTCCCATTAATGATGATATCGTCGTTGCCACCTTCGCCCGAAACATCGTTAACCACAAGACCATTCACAGTGATTGTATCGTCACCATTGCCACCTTCGGCATCTTCGCCGACAGTACCGTTGATGGTAATAACATCGTTACCACTATTGCCTTCAACATCATCATCGACTAAACCGTTGATTGTAATGGTGTCGTCACCACTGTTACCTTGCACATCGCCCTGAACAACACCGTTCACCGTGATAATATCATTACCACTATCACCATCTGCATCGTTACCAACAGTCCCGTTGATAGTGATGGTATCATCACCAGCACCACCGCTAGCATCATTATTGACAGTGGCATCACTGTTGATAGTGACATTATCGTTACCATTGCCACCACTCGCATTCTCGGCTGTGCCATTGATAGTGACATTGTCATTACCACCACCACCGTTGGCATCGCCATTGACTTCACCATTAACGGTCACGTTATCGTTGCCGTTATTACCGCGTGCATCACCATTGACAACGCCATTGACGGTTACATTATCATCATCACCGCCACCACTGGCATTATTATTGACTGTGCCATTGATA
Source organism: Chloroflexota bacterium (assembly GCA_039200705.1). Classification (GTDB taxonomy): domain Bacteria; phylum Chloroflexota; class Anaerolineae; order Aggregatilineales; family Phototrophicaceae; genus JAUZRW01. Next base: position 91,918 of record JBCCSC010000022.1, on the reverse strand, counting down.
GTGACGTTATCGTTGCCATTACCACCACTGGCATTATTGACTGTGCCATTGATGGTCACATTATCGTCATCATTGCCACCATTCGCATTGTTCGCTGTACCGTCACGGTTAACAGTGACATTATCATTGCCATCATCACCATTGATGTTGTTATTGACCGTACCATTGGCTGTAACATCATCATTGCCATCATTGCCTCGGACATTATTAGCAGTCCCATTGATAGTGATGTTGTCATCATCACCTTCACCACGAACAGTATTAGCATTGACACCTGTATCAATGATGATGGTATCGTTTCCATCTTCACCTTGAACCGTGCTACCACTTGGGTCATTACTAGGATTACAGACAATTTTGTCATCGCCTGCTGTACCTTGGTTACTGCTCGTACCATCGACATCGCATTGTGCTGATACAGCAAACAAACTTGTTGTTGCAATTGATATGAGGAGGATAAATCCCCCTGTTAAGATTATCTTTCGATAATTTCTGAATGACATTGTTCTACCCTTAGTAGATGATAAATATTACAATATATTTCGGATAATAATCTGAATTTACTTAATTTGGCAAGTCCCCGTTGTAACAAATAGTAATAAAGTCATGTGGCATTGCATGTCACTATTTTCTAAACTGCTCCAAAAATTCCTCTACAATGCGTTTATTAGATTCAAAACAGAGGAGTAATACCTATGCCAATGCTCAACAATTTCAATCAATTTGATGGCTACTATTTCCAAAGTGGTAGCATTCGTAATGCACTGGATTTTCAAGGAGTTAAAGCACCTCACACAGGCGAAGCATTCAGCGAAGCACTCTTATTTGGTGTCAGTGGGGGAATGAATTTTGGATACTTTTATTTTCATTATGATGGCTATAACCCCCAAATCAATATCTTAACGCGCAATACTTTCAATTTATTTGAACCTATTCTGGAACGGCTTGGTATTCCCTATGATATTAAGCAGACGACATCGGCAGATAAAGCACGTAAAAATCTAATCGAAGCACTTGAAAATGGTGATGCTCCGATTGTCGAAGCGGATATGTGGACAATCCCATACAATGCACTTGAGTACGACAAAGGTATGTGGGGCATGATGCCTCTAGTAGTCTACGGTTATGATGCTGATTGTGTCTATATTTCAGATCGTTCTCGTGTAGGCTTAACTGCGCCAACATCTAAATTTGATGAAGCGCGTGCTCGCGTTAAAAAAGATAAACATCGGTTGATTACATTGGGTATTCCCAATGAAGCAAAATTGGCATCGGCTGTGTCGATGGGTATCTGGGATTGCATCAAACTCTACACAGAAAAACCACCGAAAGGTAGCTCCAACAACTTTGGATTCAAAGCCTACCAACGCTGGATTCAACTTCTCACCAAACCGACAGCAAAAGGGAGTTGGGCTAAAGTTTTACCTTGCGGACGTGAACTCTATGCAGGTTTGACAACAGCTTTTCACTTTAGTCAACAATTCGGTAAAGACGACAGTCTCACAGCAGAACGCTACATGATGGCACAATTCTTGGAAGAAGCATCAATTATCTTGGAGAAACCAGCATTAGCAGAGCTTGCACCAAAGTTTCGCTTAGCAGGGGATGCGTGGTGTATTTTGGGTGATAATTTACTACCTGATAATGTTGATTTGCTACGCGAAGCAAAACAATTGCTCATCGAAAAACATGAAACATTCTTGAATGATGGCAATGCGTCTACAGAACGTCGTATAGAAATTACTAAACGAGAGAAAGAGTTACTGCAAGCAAGCGAAGATTTCCCTCTGAATGACGAACAGATAAGCCAATTACAGGAATCTATTGCTCAGCAAGTCCAAGTGATTCACGATTTGGAACATGATGCAATTATGTCTCTGCAATCGGTGATGAGCTAACCAGTAATGGTAGATTTGGAATAATCGCCAAAGTCAGTGTGAAGGGCAACCCAATTAGATAAATATCATTTGGGTTGTCCAACTGAAAATAGAGTAATGCTTGTGCGGATGAATCTACGAGATAATTGTTGTATGTGATGAAAATAGTGCCATAAATTGCTATTGCAGAAATGAACATACCAATGATAGTGCTGAATTTTATTGGCAATCCTGCTACAACAAATCCTACAATAAGTGCAAACCCTCCGAGTATGAGTGTAAGCATATTTGGGGCACTTTGATACAAAAAGAGAAACACATGCGCGAACCATGTTAACGTACCAAAGAACGTGCCACCGACCATACCTATTATCAGACGCATACTAAGAGGTTTTTCGACTACATCACGCGCTATAATGACTGTTATAGCAAAGAGGTGAGCAAAAATTAGTGCAGAAGAAATTGTGCTATCTAAGCGTTGAGGGGCTAGCCAATCACCGCGTCCGAAGAACCAATAAACATGGGCGGACATCGCAAGAAATCCGCCCAAAAATGCGAAACAATAACGCCAGACAAAGCGCATTACAATACGCTATTGACCTTATGATGTGTTTGTAAACTACGAACTTTCATCGGTTTCTTGTGACCTTGTTTGATGCCTTCCATTGTTGCCATAGCAGCACTCATTGTTGTCACAATTGGCACATCTACCTCATAACATTTACTACGGATTGCCGCGCCATCTTCATGTGCCTGGCCACCTAAAGGTGTATTAATCACAAGTTGTATTTTGCCTTCTTCTAGTAAATCCACAATATGAGGCGACCCTTCACGCACTTTGTTCACACGTCCCGCTTCAACGCCAAAACGATTGAGCCATTCTGCTGTACCACCCGTTGCCATAATGTTGAATCCCATCCGCACCAGATTCCGAGCAATACGAGTTACTGTTGCTTTATCCATATCATTAACGCTAATACAGACTGTTCCTGCTTCAGGGAGTGGCATCTTGGCAGCCATTTGTGCTTTTGCGAAAGCATGACCAAAATTACTGGCATGTCCCATGACTTCGCCTGTACTCCGCATTTCAGGTCCTAAACGCGCATCCACACCAGGGAATTTTTGGAAAGGTAGGACAGCTTCTTTCACAAAGAATCCATCAACTTTAGGTTCTTCTACAAACCCTAATTCTTGAAGTGTTGTCCCCGTCGCAATTTGTGAGGCATAACTCGCTAATGGAATACCAGTTGCCTTACTCACAAAGGGCACGGTTCGGCTAGCACGCGGATTAACTTCTAATACGAAGACCTCTTCATCTTTGATAGCGTATTGGATATTAAATAAGCCCTTGATGTCCATCGCGTGACCAATGCGCTCTGTATATTCACGAATGATGTCGATGTGGTATTCACTGATTTTATAGGGCGGTAAGACACAAGCACTATCACCACTATGAACGCCCGCTTCTTCGATATGTTGCATGATGCCACCAATGATAACATCTTGACCATCAGCAATTGCATCCACATCAACTTCAAAAGCATCATCTAAAAATTGGTCAATCAGAACAGGGTGTCCTGACCATTCAACATGTTCATCAAGCCATGCAGAAAGTTGCTCCTCATCAAAGACAATTGCCATACCACGTCCACCAAGCACATAACTTGGACGCACTAAGACAGGGTAGCCAATTGTGGAAGCAGCGTGAAATGCTTCTTCACGAGTGAGAACAGTCGCACCAGCAGGTTGATTGATATTCAAGTCTTGCATAAGCGCATTGAACCGTTTGCGGTCTTCTGCAAGGTCAATCGTATCTACAGTTGTTCCCCATATGGGTGCGCCAGCATCTTCAAGAGCCTTTGCAATATTGAGAGGTGTTTGACCACCGAACTGAACGAGAATACCGTCGGGTTGTTCAACATCAATGATGTTCAGCACATCTTCTGCTGTTAGTGGCTCAAAATAGAGACGGTCTGCTGTGTCATAATCGGTACTGACTGTTTCAGGATTACAATTGACCATGATGGTTTCGTAACCCATCTTACTGAGTGCAAAACAGGCATGAACACAACAATAGTCAAATTCAATACCTTGTCCAATCCGATTCGGACCACCACCCAGAATCATGACCTTTTTCTTATCTGTCGGGAAGGCTTCACTATCTTCTTCATATGTACTGTAAAGATAAGGAGTCTGTGCTTCAAATTCTGCTGCACAAGTATCAACACGATAGAAATTAGCAACCACCCCTAACTCTTTGCGATAGCGACGTACCGTCATCATGTCTTCGCCAACGAGTTGAGCAATATATTGGTCACCAAAGCCGTAGCGTTTGAGTTTCATAAAGTCATCGTAATTCAGATTCGTGAGTTTTAAATCACGCTTCAAAATTGTATCGTGGATATGAATTGTATCGTGCATTTGTTGCACATACCAACGGTCAAACCCTGTTTGTTCGATGACTTCATCTATAGTCAAGCCCTCACGAATTGCTGTAGCAACTTGATAAAGACGTTGTGCTGTCGGAGTGCTCAACACATCAGCCGATGTGATATGTTCAGGATTGCTTGCCAACCCTTCAATGCCAATATCCAATGAGCGAATGGCTTTTTGCAATGCCTCTGGAAAAGTACGACCAATCGCCATCACTTCGCCAACGGCTTTCATCTGTGGACCAAGCGTTGGGTCAACCCCTTCAAATTTACGGAAATCCCAACGTGGAATCTTGACGACCACATAATCGAGTGATGGTTCAAAACTAGCAGGTGTTTCCTTCGTGATGTCGTTCGGAACTTCATCTAATGTCAAACCAACAGCCACCAATGCTGCCAGTTTCGCAATCGGGAAACCTGTAGCTTTACTCGCCAATGCCGATGACCGTGATACACGTGGATTCATCTCAATGACGAAAACTTCGCCTGTTTCTGGACTAATCGCAAATTGTACGTTCGCACCCCCTGTGGTGATACCAATGCGATCGAAAATAGCACGGGAGTAATTCCGCAAACGTTGCAATTCTTTATCAGTCAAAGTTTGTGCTGGGGCAACCGTGATGCTATCCCCTGTATGAACGCCCATTGGGTCAAGATTCTCAATGGAGCATACAACCACAAAATTGCCTTTACCATCGCGCATCAATTCGAGTTCGTATTCTTTCCAACCGAGCAAACTCTGATCGACTAATACTTCACCAACAGGGGATTGATGAATACCATTAGCGGCGACTTTTTTGAGTTGTTCAGGCGTATAAGCAACACCACCTCCTGAACCACCTAATGTGTATGATGGTCGGACTAAAACGGGATAACCTATCTCTTCGGCATACGTTAGTGCTTCTTGTACAGACCCGACAACGCTACTTTTGGGTGACTTCAGACCAATTTCTTCCATCACTTCTTTGAACATCTCGCGGTCTTCAGCAACTTCAATGCTTTCGAGTGTTGCGCCAATTAAGCCGACATTATGTCTTTCTAAAACGCCAGCTTTTTTGAGGTCAAGTGCGAGGTTGAGTGCTGTTTGTCCCCCAACGGTTGGTAGAAGTACATCAGGTTTCTCTTTTTCGATGATTTTCTCACAAATTTCAACCGTGAGGGGTTCAACATAAGTTGCATCAGCAAATTCAGGGTCAGTCATAATCGTCGCTGGATTACTGTTGACCAATACAATCCGATAACCCAGTTCGCGCAAGGCTTTACAGGCTTGTGTCCCACTATAATCAAATTCGACGGCTTGCCCAATCACAATCGGACCTGAGCCGATAACCATAATTGTTTCTATATCTGTACGTTTTGGCATTGCTTTTTGTTATCTCCAACCCTGCTGTAAAATACGCTTAATTCTCAAATACATCTTTGACTTCTAACTCGAAATCAGGCAACAAATCACTGTCCGATATTGTATCTTCGATTCCATAAACAACAGGTAGTTTCTCGGGTGTATGAACTTCAATCTGTTGTTTTTTTAGGGAAAACAAGCCAGACTTCCTGTGTGCCATGTTTCATGAACAAGTTCGCTTTTTCTACAGATTCAGGGCGATACTGTGTTGGCGAAACAATCTCAATAGCTAAATCAGGTGCACCGTAAAAATAACCTGATGTTTTCTGTAGTCTTGATTTTGTTACAAATGCCATATCAGGTTGTCGCTTATCCTGCAATGTTTCTTTATTACCTGATAGAACAAAGTCCGTATCTCCAGGATATATACGCCCCAGTTTATTTGTAATTACATAATTGCCTATGAAGATAAGTAACTTACTTTCAATCCAACCATGTTCTTCACCTGTCATATAATCATCCTGTTCAAAACCAATCCATTCTCCATTCACAATTTCGAGATTTTTGAATAGATCTATGTCACCGACTTGCATAGCTATTTCTTCGGTAATCGGACGTTTCATCAGCAACGTAACAATCTTACGAGCATATTCAGTAGCTCTGGCTTTAATTTCAGGTGCTGGAGTTGTCATGGTACACCTCGTTACTCACTAACAGATTGACCTTGCTTGACAGCATTCACGAACTCATCAAATAAATATAGTGAATCATGCGGTCCTGGTGATGCTTCAGGATGATATTGTACGCTAAAGGCGCGATACTCATCGTGGCGCATTCCCTCAATGGTATTATCATTGAGATTAATATGAGTCACTTCGCCACCACTCAAATCACTATTTTCGCTAACAGCAAAGCCATGATTATGTGCGCTGATTTCAACATGACCTGTTTGCAGATTTTTGACAGGTTGATTGCCACCACGATGTCCGAATCGCATCTTCTCAGTTTCAGCCCCAAGTGCGAGTGACAAAATTTGGTGTCCGAGGCAAATACCAAAGATGGGTATTTCACCGAGTAAATTTTTGACATTATCAATAGCATAATCAACAGCAGCAGGGTCACCAGGTCCATTGCTTAAAAAGACCCCAGCAGGATTCATTGCCATCACATCAGTAGGTTTCATCTGTGCAGGGACAACAGTCACACGCAAGCCTCTGTCTGTGAGCATCCGCAAAATATTGTTCTTGATACCGTAGTCGTAAGCAACAATCAGAGGACCATTCTCATCATACATATGGTCAGAATACCACTCAGGGTCACTTTGTTGTGTCCAATGATAAGGTTCGTCTACGGTGACATCATCAACTAGATTTGCACCTGACATATCCATTGATTCGCGTGCCATTTTGAGCAAGGTATCTGTATCATTTGCAACTTCGCCATGTGCGATGATAGCACGCATTGCACCTTTTTCTCGGATGTGACGTACAAGTGCACGCGTCGCAACCTCGCTTAAACCAATCACACCATTATCTTTGAGGAAGCTATCCAAATCGCCACGATTCCGCCAATTACTGACAACAGGACTCAGTGAACGCACAATGAAACCAGATACCCAGACCTTGCGTGATTCCAAATCTTCAAGATTGATACCTGTATTACCGACATGTGGTACAGTCATTGTAATGATTTGCTTGTAATAAGATGGGTCAGTGAGAATTTCTTGGTAGCCTGTCATTGAGGTGTTGAAGACTGCTTCTCCTGCCTGTACACCTTCAATCCCAAAGCCTTCACCTCTGAAAATCCGCCTATCTTCTAATACGAGTACACCTTTTGCCATGTGTTTGTCTCTCATCCCTTGTATTGATTGCTCATTTACGTGCGATAATCGGCATTAATACTCACATAATCATGCGTAAAATCACACGTCCAAACAGTCGCTTCGCTACTTCCTGTATTGAGGTCGAGTGTAATGGTCACCTCATCGTGGCTGATGATAGCAGTTGCTTCATTTTCATCATAGTCTGCCTTCGCGCCATTCTCGAATAGCAGAATACAACGACTCTCATTTGTACTGGGATTCATCGTTAATGATAGTTGGCTGGTATCAAATTCAACACCAGCACGACCAGCCGCTGCTACAATCCGACCCCAATTGGCATCATTACCATAGAAAGCTGTTTTCACAAGTGCTGAGGATGCAATCGTGTGAGCGATTTTTTCAGCGTCATCAATATTTTTTGCGCCATGAATGTTAACAGTGATGAACTTTGTTGCACCTTCACCATCGCGTACAACTTGTTGAGCCAAATAGGTTGTTAGTTGGGTGAGTGCATCTAAAAATTGTTTAAACGCTACTTGCGAGTCAATTTCAATATCACTTTTACCATTCGCTAATAGAACAACCATATCATTTGTACTTGTATCACCATCCACGACGATACGGTTGTAGCTCAGATTACTAGCATCGTTCAATGCTTTCTGTGCCAATTTAGGCGAAATTCTGAGGTCAGTCACAATAATACCGAGCATCGTCGCCATATTTGGAGCAATCATACCTGCGCCTTTGGTTAAGCCCGCGATGGTGTAAGAACCTGTGTCTGTCTCAACTTGAATTGATGCCCATTTCTCAAATTGGTCAGTGGTACGGATTGCATTGGCTGCATCATGCCAGCCGTTGCCGAGATTAGCGTGAGCATCGCGGATACCTACTTCAATTTTCCCCATTGGTAATTGTGTTCCAATCACCCCAGTGGACATCACAAAAACTTGTTCTGCTTTACTGCCAATGGACTCAGCAACAATCTCAGCCATTTTGCGTGAATTGTCCATACCTTGCTCACCAGTAGCAGCATTTGCATTAACTGTATTCACGGCAACTGCGCGTATTTGGTCTGGATATTTGCTGAGATGCTCTTGATTAACTAACACTGGGGCTGCTTTGATGCGATTCTTGGTAAAAACGCCAGCGGCAACACAATCGCTATCCGATACAATTAGAGCTAAATCAAGTGCGCCATCTTTTTTGAGACCAGCGTGAACCCCTGCAACCGAAAATCCAGCCACACCACTAATGGATGTTACTAACTCAGACATCAATATCCTCCAAAATGTGTGTCAGGTGTGTAATCAAATTATCAACATCCGATTTTTCGATGATGAGAGGTGGCACAAAACGCACAACATGAGTCCCTGCATTGACCAGCAATAGACCATGTTCATAACCTGTATTGACAATCTGGCTTGCTTCAATGTCCAGTTCCATGCCAACCATCAAACCTCGTCCACGAACCTCTTTAATATGTGGACTGTTAATTTCTTCCAAACGTTCCATCAGATAATCGCCAACTTCTTGTACATGCGTCAAAAAGTCGGGCTGATTGATGCGTTCAACAACATGAGAAGCAACATTTGTCACCATTGCACCACCTGCAAACGTTGAACCATGGTCACCAGGTTTTATGGTATCTGCGACTGCTTGTGTCATCAGAACTGCGCCGATTGGTAAGCCATTTGCTAGTGGTTTAGCGAGTGTCATAATGTCAGGAGTAATGCCTGATGCTTCGTGTGCCCATAACGTACCAGTGCGACCTAAACCACACTGTATCTCGTCAAAAATGAGTAATGCACCATGCTCATCGCAGAGTTGCCGTAGTGCTTGCAAAAACTCATCGGTTGCAGGATTGACACCACCTTCACCTTGAATTGGCTCAACGATGACTGCTGCTGTTTTGTTGCTAATCGTCTTTTTGGCACTATCAATATTGTTAAATTCACCAACAACTACACCAGACATCAACGGTTTGAATGGTGCTTGATACTTATCTTTGGGTGTAACTGATAATGCACCCATCGTGCGCCCATGAAAAGCACTGGTAAAAGTGACTATTTCTGTGCGCTCAGTCTCACCATGTGTATAGGCAACACGTCGAGCAAATTTCATCGCACCTTCATTCGCTTCTGCACCACTATTACAAAAATAGACACGGTCAGCAAATGATGACTCAACCAATTGTTTTGCTAATTGTGTGTGTGGTTGTGTGTGATATAAATTGCTGACATGCCATAAACCACTGTTGACCTGTTGAGTCATTGCTTGATTGATACCAGCATCATTGTACCCAAGCGAATTGACTGCAATTCCTGAGACCCAATCTTGATAGGGGGTATCGTCTTCATCGTAAAGAGTGACACCATCTCCGCGCACAAGCACAAACTCAGGACGGATGTAGGTTTGTAAGACATAATCTTGCTCATTTTGAATTGTATTTGGTGCGATAGTCATCTATTTTCTCCTGCCTAATTTGATTGTGTGAATACAGTGCCACCATGTGTTTGTAAGCCTTCAAGGTTGCTAATAACAACAGACTCAACGCCTGATGCTAGTGTACTGAGTGCCATTTCAACTTTTGGAATCATCCCGCCTGTGATGACTTCGTCGTTGATTAATTTCTGCGTCTGTTCTGACGTAAGGTTAGGAATGATAGTATCGTCCTGTAAAACACCTTCTACGTTCGACAAAAAAATGATGCTCTCAGCTTGGACAGCTTGTGCAACTGCACCTGCAACGTGGTCACCATTGACGTTATAGATACTATTTTCACCATAGCAAGGTGGCGCGATAACAGGTGTGATACCACTATGGAGTAGGGTAAGCAGTGGTTCGCGATTGACACTCATGATATGTCCTGTGAATCCCATATCGACTGATGAATGGTGCATGGGTTCAGCTTGGATGAGTTTCATATCAATACCTGATAATCCCAACGCATTGACACCAGCACTCACTAGATAATGCACTAATCGCTTATTGACTGTGCCACATAATGTCATCACAACCAGATCAAGAGATGCTTGGTCTGTTACACGCACTCCATCGATATAGCGCGGTGTGATGCCTAGTTGCTCTTGCAATTGCGATATTTCTTTGCCACCACCATGTACGATAATTTTGGGTTGTTTCATTCCAGAGATTACTTGTGCTAAATCAGTCAAGTATTTTGGGTCGTCTATCTGATGTCCACTAATTTTGATGACAATCGGGCGGGTCATACTAATCCCTCAGTTTCTTGCAAGTCATACATCAAGTTGAAGCATTGTATCGCTTGACTTGCAGCCCCTTTTCTCAAATTGTCGATTGTGCTGGTGATATGCACATAATGTTCAGCGATGGGCGTAATACTGATATTCGCTGTGTTACGTCGCTGAATTCCTTTGAACGTTGCTTGCTGACCTAATGGCAATACTTTGATGAGTGGCTCATCAGCATATACGTTTAGATATAAGCTATGAACTTTCTCGGCAGTAATGCTGTAGTTGAGTGTGAGATAAATGCTTGCCATCAAGCCACGGTCAATCGGCACGAGATGAGGGGTAAAAATAATTTGATTACGCGATGGGATAAAACGATTTATTTCTTGTTCAATCTCGCCAACATGCCGATGCACTCGTCCAGCCTTGTATGGGATAATGTCACCATAGGCATTGATGAAATGTGTGGTTTCATTAGCAGACCGACCTGCACCTGAAACACCTGATTTAGCATCAACGATAATTGGTGCATCGAGTGAGATACCATCAACACGCAGTAAAGGGTATAAGCCCAATAAAGTTGCTGTTGGATAGCATCCTGGAACGCCAACCATAGTCGCACCTGAGATTTTGTCACGATGTATCTCAGGTAAGCCATAAGGTGCATCAGCTAACATTTCAGGATGTGGATGTGTCGTGTCGTACCATGTTTGATAATTTTCCGCATCATCAAACCGTAAATCGGCTGAGAGGTCAATGACTCGTTTACCAGCATCAAATGCTATTTTCCCAATAGGGGCTGATGCTTTGTGTGGTAAAGCAAGAAAAACCGCATCAACAGGGTCGAGATTCACTTCATCAGATGGTGTGTAGCGTAAATCTGTACCCTCAACAGGCTGACCAGCATAGGTATTAGATGTAGCAAAAACTAAATCAATGTAAGGATGTCCTACAGCAATTTCAACAAGATTTTGTCCTGCAAATCCTGATGCGCCATAGATGCCAACACGTATGCTATCCACAAAAACTCCTTATTCTTCTCTATCACCAATTAAAAAGCCCCAACCTCGTTTAAATGAGGTCAGGGCTGAAACTTTGCTTCTTCAGGTTGTGAACTTATCAGTTTAGTAGCACAACACACCCAGCACGACCTCTATAATCGTGGGGCGACGACGGAATCTACTGTCTAAACTACAAAAATTCAACATGGTGCGAAACATCCAAATTTTAATATTGTTTCGTAGTCTAAAATATGACGACAAGACCGTCAATGTTTTGGATAAATTTTATGCACTTTTCAAAAAATATTGTGCAAAATGCCTAGTTTTAAGGTTATTCTTATATTTTTACGGTATTATTAAGAGGTGATATTAAGTGAAAACTCTAAGTAATCATTTGATCTATAATCACAATGTTAAGACATTTGTCATTAACTTGACAGAATGTAAAAAAAACGTTAGTTTATAATTCTATGTTTTTCATTTTAACAACAATAAATGTGTAAGAAAAACAACCAAATCCATCACAAATTTTGGTATTTACATCAACCATCTATATAATCTATTTACACTCAAAGTAGATGTCTCAAAATTTCAAGTATTAATTTATTATAAATTGCAACACATTTAAAAATTACCAATATGGTAATTGCTATTTGGAAGCGAGTTGCACCTTGTGAACGATGGGGATTGTGAACAAGGCATATTTATCTGTAATGTAGGTATGGTGTGGTGAAAATGGTACAAACAACTCTTCAAAAAGATCAACTTCGTATGAAATTGATCGAGAAAGCAAATGAGCAAGGATATATCACCTATGACGACATCTTGGGTATGATTCCTGATGTTGAAAAAGATGTATCCCTACTTGACGACATCATGGAAGAACTACTCGAAGCAGGTGTTGATATTGTGCCGGGTGGTAAAACCGAAGCAGGTGATGAAGACGGGGATGATGATAGTCTCCTCAGCGAGCTAGATGACTCAGATGATTTGGGTGACTCAGAAGATGATGACCAAGAGGAAGACATCTTCGCTGCAACACGTCAAACCTTCAAAAATTTAAATGAACTCACAGAAGATGCTGGCTACCAAGCTGCACTCGACACAGATGATGTTGTTGGTCTATACCTCAAAGAAGCAGGTCGTGTACCACTATTGACTGCTGAGGAAGAGGTCGCACTTGCTAAGCGTATGGAAGCTGCCGAATGGGCACGCAACAAAATCACAGAAACTCAGGAAATGGGTATCGAACTTGATTGGTCAGAAGAGCAATCTCTGAGAGAAGTTGCAATGGATGGTGATAAAGCCCAAGAGCATCTTATCCGTGCAAATGCACGTCTGGTCATTAGCGTTGCCAAAAAATACATTGGGCGCGGTGTTCCATTCCTTGACCTCATTCAGGAAGGTAACATTGGTCTGATTCGTGCAACCAACAAATTTGAATATCAACGTGGGCATAAGTTCAGCACTTACGCAACATGGTGGATTCGCCAAGCGGTTAGTCGTGCAGTTGCCGACCAAGGGCGTACTATTCGTGTTCCTGTCCACATGGGTGATCAATTAAATCGGATGCGTCGTGTTCAATTGAAACTTCTGCAAGAACTTGGACGTGACCCCAAAATTGAAGAACTGGCAGAAGGCATGGAGACAACCCCTGAAAAGGTTGAAAACTTGCTCGAAATTAGCCGTCGTCCAGTTAGTTTAGAAACACCAATTGATGATGAGGGTGATAGTACCTTTGGTGATTTCGTAGAAGATGAAAATAGTCCTGCGCCTTCCGATGAGGTTGCAACGCACCTTCTACAAGAGCAATTACAACAAGCACTTGATAAACTACCGTCTCGTGAAGCACAAATTTTGCGCTTGCGCTATGGTCTGGCAGATGGTCGTGTCTACACACTCGAAGAAGTAGGGCAAACTATTGGTGTCACGCGCGAACGTGTCCGCCAATTGGAAGCACAAGCTCTCAATCGTCTGCGTCAATCCAGTGCACACGTTATCCTCCGTGATTATCTCTTCGAGGGATAATTCTTGAGTAGTCGCGAACGGTCACTCGGTAGTAACAGTTCCCCAATATGGTCATTTCTCTTGATTATATTGGGGGTTTTGTTGTTGCTGAGTAATTTTTTCCTCCTTGGTGATTTTGATATTGTAGATTTGTGGCCTATTTTACTTGTTGTTGTTGGCGCACAAGTTTTATTGCGTGGTGATATTCTCCCCAGCCAAGCATTTCGTACATTCGGCATCACACGCGGAAGCATCGAATCAGCCACCCTAGAAATTAATGCTGGTGAGATTGATGTTGCAATTCGAGCACTCCAGACACGTAACACAGAACGCCTAATTGCAGGTCAATTTGCAAACCAAGCGCGTCCTGAACTTGATGTGCGTGATGTTCATGCCATGTTGACATTAGAGCGTAGTCAAACACCTTGGCTGTCGTTTGCTGATTGGGAAATGGGTCTCTCTCAAGATTTGCCTTGGCAAATTGTAGCAAGTACCAACTTTGGTCAGGTTACGGCTGACTTAAACAATGTCATTGTTCAAAATGCTCTGATTAATACGGGCATAGGTGATATTCACCTAGTCTCTCCATCAGAAGCCTTTGAACCTCTCTATGTGCGCTCATTATTGGGTAGCATTACCATCCTAACACCGCTTGAGCATCGTGTTCGTATTTCTGTTGAAGGTGGGCGATTCTTTGGTGTTACTGTCAATGATGATCGTTACGAAGAAATTGAAGCAGGTGTCTATTTAAGTCGTGATGCGAACGATGACTATCCCCTGATTGATATTGTTGTAATGGGTACATTTGGCGATACCTATCTCTCCTAAAGAAGAAATGTGATTATGGCTGATTTTAAATTTGTCATTCGTGATGGGTTGTCGTCTGATATTGATATGTGCCTTGCACTAGATCACAGTTTTAAAAGTGATTATGTGTGGAAAATGTCCGTGCAGACGCTCAATGAAGGTTATCAAGCCACATTTCGCAAAGAACGCTTACCTCGCCAAAGCATCGCTTATCATGAATATGATGAAATGCGTTTGCGCCTCGCACTGCCCAGTGAGATGTGTTATCTAGTTGCGATTGGCAAAGATGAACCAGTTGTGCTAGGGTACTTAACAATGCGCCCTGACCCTATTCATAAGATTGCGATGGTGCAAGATATTATTGTTGGTCAAGAATTCCGTCATGCGGGTATTGGGTCACGCTTATTATCAATCGCACGCCAATGGGCAAGTAAACGAGGTGCGAAGCAAATCATGGTTGAAGTACCCACCATAAATTATAGTGCGATTAAGTTTTTTCAGAATCGCGGTCTTGTTTTTTGTGGATTTAACGACCAGTATTTCAGAAACCATGATATAAGTGTTTTCTTCGGACAAGCGATACACTAGCATACTATGGATGTAAACGCACTACTCTTCACAGCACTATCAGGTGCTAATGAAATTCTAGCTGCTGGGATTGTCATCATTGCAATATCACTATTGCTTTACAATCTCACGCGCAACCTCAATAATCGTGTTGCTCGCACATCAGGGGCAGTGCTAGCAAGTGTTACATTTGCCTATGTGGTGGATGTTTACCTCAGCTTGGGTCCAAATGATTCCTTCTCAGAAGTTGCAGCCCGTATACAATGGATTGGTTTAGCTTTCATACCATCCACACTCTTTCATTTATCCGATGCTTTGTTAGCTACAACAGGCTTGCCATCACGAGGTCGCCGTAAAACAGTTGTTCGCGTTCTGTATATCATCAGCATAACATTTGCCATTTTTGCAATATTCACTGATTCACTGGTTCAGCCGAGAGCCATATCCGCAAGTGATATTTGGCTTGAAGCAGAACTCGCTTCATTTTTTCCAATTTATGTCGCTTTTTTCATCACTGCATGTGTCGTGACTTTTATCAATGTTGATAGAGCACGCCGTCGTTGCCTGACGGCTGGTAGCAAACGACGCATGGCTTATTTGCAATTTGCGATTCTAACACCAGCCTTTGGTATCTTCCCATATTCTGTTCTACTACCTAATCCTGATAATATCTCGCTCGTTGTGCAATTGTTTGTAAATATTGCCAACATCATTGTGATTATCATGCTCATCTTTCTATCTTATCCGTTATCCTTTTTCGGGTCTGATGTACCTGACCGTGTTGTTAAAGTTGAGCTACTCCGCTTTCTGCTAAGAGGTCCTGGTACAGCATTGGTTGTTTTAGCAGTCATCGTTGGGGTCGGCAGTGCATCAGATATTATCATTAGCTTGCCTGCGGATGTTTTCTTACCATTTGGTCTGATTGCTGCTGTCCTCTTTTGGCAATGGACAATCCATTTGGGCTTACCCTATCTCGAAAATTGGTTGATTTATCGAGATGAAGATGATGAACAACTGACTAAACTGCAAGATTTGAGCGATAAAATGCTCACACGCGGTGATTTACTTCAATTACTCGGTGCAACGCTCGAAGCAATGTGCGATTACTTGCGAACAGATTTGGCTTTTGTCGTATCCATCAATAATGGCTACGCTGAACTCATTCAATCGACACGCCATAGTCCAATTGCAGATGTTGACTGGTCAAATGAAGCAGAAGAGTTGCGTAATCTAGCAGAAAATACAGATCGTGTCACAGGACGCTCTGCTTTTCAAAAATGG
Source organism: Chloroflexota bacterium (assembly GCA_039200705.1). Lineage (GTDB taxonomy): Bacteria > Chloroflexota > Anaerolineae > Aggregatilineales > Phototrophicaceae > JAUZRW01. The sequence goes on along the minus strand of JBCCSC010000022.1, from coordinate 75,573 downwards.
CGAGATTGGTATCTCGTACCTCTATACAGTACACGTATTAACGAAACAAACGGTGTTACGCTCATTGGTATGCTTGGCATCCAAACAGCAGATAATCCAACTAAAATGATTGATGAGCAAGATACGAATCTTCTGTACGACACATATATTGCACGGACTGAACAAACTCTTGACGATTTGCTATTACAATCCGAGATTTACGCTGCCCTAGAAGGATTGTTGCCACAAATTACCACAACACGTAGTCGTGATGACCTCATTGAATATCGCCCAGGACGCACACAGATTGAAACAAATCGCTTACCTGATGAAGATGAACTCTACGAACAAGTTCGCGCAGCCTTGCGTCATTATTGGGGTGGACCTGGTATCTCTCGTAGTCGCTTGCTTGATTTACAGATTGTCAAAGCAGCAATGCAAGAAGCTGAGTCAGCCGTACAAGCATTACGGACTATACTTCAACTAGCTTTAGAAAGTCTTCGTCCAGAAACAACACGGTCTAACACTGCGACAGAATGGACACTCTATAACATCATTGACTTACGCTTCATCGAAGGTAAGAAAGTTCGTGATGTGGCGCGCCGTATGAGTATGAGCGAAGCAGACCTCTATCGTAAGCAAAGGCTCGCTATCGAAGAAATGGCAAAAGCAATCGTCACAATGGAAAAAGACCACAAAAACCCGTTGTAGTCTTAAGTGAACTCATACGACTACATTGTATTTGACAGGACTTACACACAGCCCTATAATACATCATTCAAGGAGTATGTATTGTGAGCATGTATCGTAAGTTAAACGTCATGGGGGAGACATGATGTCAACAAATGCAAAGCAAGACCAAGGGGTGTCATCCCAAGCACCACTCGAAGAAAGTTATTGGGATTCTTTACTGACAGAAGGTGAATTTGCCCAAATCACACCCGAAGATGACCTCGGCGAAGACTATCACGCATCCTCAGCGTTCCAAGTTTCACAAAATGGTCAGTCCTCACTCATAATGCTAGATTATGAAGAAGACTGGCGCGAAATTACTCACTTAATGAATCAAGATAGTGCGCTTGAATTAAAAGTGGTTGGTTACAATCGCGGTGGACTTTTGGTGGAATGGCAATCATTACGAGGTTTTGTTCCTGCTAGCCAACTTGTACGCTTTCCTGCTACACCAAACGAAAATGTACGGCGTGATGCCTTGATTGAGCGTGTCGGAAGCACTCTCACACTACGTGTCATCGAGCTAGACCAAGAGAAGAATCGCCTCATTTTCTCTGAACGTGCTGCACAGGTTGAAGCAGGTACGCGCGACCACATTTTGAATGAATTATCAGTCGGTGATGTGGTTATCGGCAAAGTGACCAATCTCTGTGATTTTGGTGCATTCGTAGATTTAGGTGGTGTAGAAGGCTTAGTTCACATCAGTGAATTGAGTTGGGGACGTGTGGGTCACCCTGCGGATATGCTCAATCGTCATGAGCATGTGGAAGTGTATGTCCTCAATGTTGACCCTGATAATGCGCGGATTGCTCTCAGCATCAAGCGATTACACCCTGATCCTTGGGCGACAGTAGAAGACCGCTACACAATTGGTGAAACAATCGAAGGTACAATTACGAACGTTGTAGATTTTGGTGCATTTGCGTGCATCGAAGAAGGATTAGAAGGCTTAATTCACTTCTCTGAATTAGCAGAAGGGCACTTCCTACATCCACGCAACGTTGTACAAGAAGGTGATGTCATCAAAGCACGTATCCTCAGCATTGATGGTAAAGCACGACGTTTAGGTTTGAGCCTTCGCTTGCTGTAAACTCGTGCCGTAGAAATACACTTATAAGACTGGGACAATTCTCTCAGTCTTTTTGTTTTGAATGTTATGGCATTATCACTATAATGAGAACTAGTCAGACAACACACAAAGGTATTGAACCGTGGCACAAGCACGTTCTGCGGATGATGTAAAAGATAAAACTGAACAACTTGATACAACACCTGATGAACAAATAGCAGACTCAGAGAATAGCAAAACCTCTGATGAGTCACAAGACGAGCTGCCATTTCTTGAAGGCGCGATAGAACCCACCATCTGGGATGATTTGCGAGATAGTCTACCCGATTGGATAGACGAAATCACAGCGATTAGCTTGCTGATTTTTGGTATGTTATCCTTCCTTGCACTCTTTGATACATCGAATGCTGTCGTCGCACAAGCATGGTCAGGTGTATTGCGTAGCCTATTTGGTTATGGAAGTATCCTCGTTGCAGGTGGTGTCTTTTTATTAGGCGTTGTTATTTTGTTACCTAAAGTAGGGATTCGCTTTCAATTTCAGATTGGGCGTGTCCTAGCAATTGAAATTATTTTTTTGTGTCTATTAGCGATTCTGCACTTGATACCCGAAGCTGAAGACTTACGCAGTCTCGCACGCAACGGCGTTGGTGGTGGTATCATTGGCTGGGGATTAGTAGCCGTTCCGCATTGGCTACTCGGACGTTCAATTTCGCTGTTCATTTTTGGAACTCTGGTTGCTATCAGTAGTATTGCCGTGATTGGTATTCAACGTAAGCAGGTCATCAACTGGCTGAGAATGACAGGGCATCGTTTATTGATGTATGCCGAAAAACGCTCAGGGTCAGCAGACCGTGTCACCGTTCCAGAAGCTCCACCAGCAACAGAAAAAGTGGTCGAACTATCCAATCGTCACATTCCAATTATGCGTATCGTACAAGATATGACTAATTTGCCACCATCGCTACGAAATGCTATTTTGCTAGGTGAACTTGAAGCCGAAGAAGACCCCGTTGATTTGAGTGAACATCCATTATTTCAGTCAGAGTCGGAAGACCTCAAACGCGATGACTTTAACCTCATCGGTGAAATCACCAATAAGAAAACAGATGACGGTGCGCGTATCGTCAAACGCCCAGATGGACGTGAAAAACGCTATTTCAGTGTCAAAGAAATGCAAGAAGCGAAGAAGGTTGGGCGACGTGCAAAAGTATTGCCAAAACTTGACCTGCTACAAGAAGAAGCAATGGAACTCCCAGATGAAGAAGAAATCAATCACAAAGTTGTCCTGATTGAAAATACACTTCTTGAATTTGATGTGGATATTGATGTCGTCAATGTACAAGTTGGACCGACAGTGACACGTTATGCTGTACAGCCATACCGCACCAATCCTGACGGCACAACAGAACGGACGCGCTTGGGCAAAATTGCCTCTTATCATAGTGATTTGTCACTTTCTTTATCTGCAAAACGCTTACGTCTTGAAATCCCTGTTCCAGGGCAAAATTACATGGGGATTGAGGTCCCAAATAAAAATCCTAGCATCGTGACATTACGCAGTGTCTATGAGAGCAAGAATTTTTATGAATTTTCCCATAAAGATAGTTCGTCACCTTTAGCAATCCCGTTAGGGCGCGATGTATCAGGACAAGCCGTTTCGATGGACATCGCCAAAATGCCTCATTTGTTGATTGCTGGCACAACTGGCTCAGGTAAATCAGTGGCGATTGGCGCAATGGCGACAGCTATCTTGCTCAGTAATCCACCTGATAAGGTCAAAATGGTGATGCTCGACCCCAAAATGGTTGAACTCAGTCGCTTTAATGGCATTCCTCATTTAATCGGACCTGTTGAAACAGATACCGAGCGCATCATTGGGGTTCTGAAATGGTGCACGCTTGAGATGGATCGTCGCTACAAAGTTCTAGAAGAGCAATCAGTTCGTAACATCGATAACTACAATGAAAAATTCGGGTCACGCCGACGTGGTGGTGATTACATGCCTCACATGCTCATCATGATTGATGAAATTGGTGATTTGATGATGAACCAACCTGAAGAAACTGAGCGTGCGATTACACGTCTAGCACAGATGGCGCGTGCAGTCGGGATGCACCTTGTCATTGCAACCCAACGCCCCTCGGTAGATGTCATCACAGGCTTGATTAAAGCCAACTTCCCAGGACGAGTTGCTTTCGCTGTTGCGTCAGGGGTTGATTCGCGTGTGATTCTTGATTCAATTGGTGCAGAGCAATTGATGGGGCGTGGTGATATGCTTTATCTTGCGCCTGATGCAGGTGCGCCGATGCGTGTTCAAGGTTGCTTTGTCAGTGATGAAGAAACTCGTGCAGTCGTTGACCACTGGAAAGATTGGTACGAAGAACAAATCGAAGCAGGTAAACTCGAACGTAACCGTATCGGACCTTGGCAACGTGGTCTGACCCGACGCGAATTCTTATCGGAAACAGACCCCATGCTAGAAGATGCAATCGAATACGTCGTGGATTCCCAAGAAGCCTCTGCTTCACTGATTCAGCGTCAACTTGGACTAGGTTATCCGCGTGCTGCGCGTATCATCGACATGCTGGAAGAACTCGGTGTTGTTGGTGAACCTGTCGGTGGTGGACGTGCACGTAAAGTGCTGATTCCGAAAGGCGAAGACCCCTTCAAGCGTATCATCGACAAACGTGTTAAAGAGCGCGTTCGCAATCAGAAGAAAATGGATGATTTCTATGATGACTGAGCAAACAGATGATTTACGCACCATCAGAGAAACCAATAAGTACCTATGAAGTCTTATCGAAACGCCTGATAACACCAAAGATAAATTTTGGTTGGGTGGCATAATAACCTACAAATACACATCACAAATGGGACATACTTACTTCTCCATCAGTGATGAGCAACATTCAATACAATGTATGCTACGTAATCAGCATCGAGACAAAGCTGTATACATCGTAAAAAACACGATGATTGATGTGTTTGGCTCAATTAGTGTCTACGAGAAAGATGCTAAACTGCAATTTATGGTGGATGATGTACGAGTTGTTGAACTTGATGATAGTTCACTTGACTTTTCAGTTTTGGAAAAATTAAAGCAACGAGGTCTTTATCCCAAAAATCGAAGAGACCTGCCAACAGTGCCTGAACAGATAGATTTAATCACAAGTAAACATAGTGAGGCTTTAAGCGATTTCAGGCACGTTTACAAAGAGCAAAAAGGTAAAGCAAACATTCAAGTCCTTGATGCCCATGTTCAAGGAGAATTTGCAGCGAGAATGATTGTTGAAAGAATCCAGCAATCAAATCGATATAAACAAGCAGATATTATTGTACTAAGTCGTGGTGGTGGACGTAGTGATGATTTGGCTGTTTACAACAGCTTTGAAGTAGCAGAGGCAATTTGTAAGTCAAAAATACCAGTGGTTACAGGAATAGGGCATCAACGGGATGAGACTATAGCAGATAGAGTCGCTGACCAAAAGACTATCTCACCAACGGATGCTGCTTATAAATTAGCAAGATTATCTGACTCTTCTGAATCTGAACCAAAAGTTACATCATCACCCAAAACAACAAATCAACCATCACAGAACATGATTATTGTTGCAATTGGGCTAACAATCTTGCTTGGTTTAATTGTGGTAATTCTTTTGATGTTTCAATAAGGCAATGGCTTCTGATTCCGAGCATGGTCTATCATCATGCGACGAAATCGAATTGTTGCTTGATATGCTTCTTCAATCGTATGAGTCTCACGAATGGCATCTGCCAATAAGCTACGCTCAACGACAGGAGTTGCATCGAAGAACCAGTATAAACTCATCAAGGGTGAGACAAAGACAGGTAATGGCTTGTAATCATCATACATATGATAATTATCGAAATAGCCATTCACCGCCGAAACGACACGCATATTAATCTGACTTTTGTGATGGCTCGGTTGTTCCCACACATACTTTGACGCTGACTCATATTGCTGATACACAGGCATGTCTTTGGTCAACGCACATGCACCTTTAAAAGCACCTTCTTTAACTAAAGTCGCCATATTATCTAGTGCGTTATTGTGAGCAACTTCAATTTCGGCACCAAATCCCAAACAACCAAGAATCTTTACTGGAATATCTAAGTTCTGCACAGCCACCAGCGAGATCGTATCTTCTAATAGCGTACCTGCGCCCATTTCATCGCCAATCATCAACGAATCAACGCCACCATCTAGCAAAATCAATGCATCAATCTCAAGATGAGCTATCAGTTTCTCATACAGTGTTTTCAGTAGAGCAGGTCCAACTTTAGAGAACATCCATATCGTTGTTGGTGTGCCATCCACATCACGAAACCACCGTGATAAATAACCTTCAGGATAGTAACCAAGTTGTAAATCTCCTGGAATATCTGCTGTTGCACCTTCCAGTAAATCGGTTTCTAGCGAAATCGTGTTGCAATAATGTCGGGCAATATTCAATGCTGAAAAACTATAATTTGCTAGATAAACATTTTTGCCCATCTCACGCAAAGTGAAATAAATGGGCAATCCGCAGAAAACATCAAACCCACCGCCACATCCCGCAATAAGAATATTTTCACTGTCTTTGAGTTGCTCTAAAATCGGTAAATTGAGTTTCATGGACGTTCCTTTACGCCTACACGCTCACACAAATCATAGACAGGGCATCCCTTGCAATTGGGTTGTGTCGGATAACAGCGCGTCTTGCCAAAGAAAACCAAACATGAATTGACATCAATCCATTGTTCGTGAGGCACAATATCCATCAATTCTCGACTCACTGCTTGTGGTTTTTCAGTGGATTGTTTCACTAACCCCAAACGTTTTGCAATTCGCGCCACATGCACATCCACACAAATTTCAGGGGCAAGCCCATACGCGAGATGTAATGTCAGTAACGATGTTTTCCAACCCATGCCAGAATATTGCATCAACTCACCGAGGCTTTTAGGAACTGTGCCACCATTTCGTGCCAATAATGCTGATGAATCGATAATGTGACGTGCTTTATCATCAGGGAATTGAATCTCGTGCTTGAGCAGAATCTGGCGCACTTGTTCATATGGTAATTCAGCGATTGCTTCTGGTGTATCGGCAATGGCAAACAAAGACCGCATGGCTGCACGCGAATCTTGCGTTTTTGTGCGCGGACTGAGCATTGCTACAATCATCACAGCAAAGGGATTTGTTTTGAATTCTACAGGGTCATGCTCCGACCAGAACGTGTCTGCTAAAGGTTTGATACGCTCAATAATGTCTCGTGCACGCTCAGCATCTTCATGTGGGAATAAAGGCAACACTAGAACATACTCTGTTGCTTTGGTGGTTCATCACGTTCAACCAGTGTCGGATTATCATTCCGCACATTATTAACAGCTTTCGACACAGGATAATAATCCATTTTGTCACTATCAAAGGGTTGCAATATCCCTCGTAATTCATCTTGGTCGCTATCGTTATCCAACCATGCTTCGCGTGCATCACCATCCAAAATGACAGGCATCCGATGATGAAGGTGTTCAATTTTTTCGCTGGCACTGGTCGTTAATATTGTGCATGTCCAGACTTCATCCCCTTGCGGACTATTCCAAATTTCCCACAAACCAGCAAAGGCAAAGAGGGCGGTATCATTGCGATGAATAAGATAGGGTTGCTTACCATCCTCAGTCTTGACCCATTCATAAAATCCTGTTGTCGGAATTAAACAACGCCGACGCTTGAATGGTGCACGATACGATGGCTTCTCGTGTGCGGTTTCTGAACGAGCATTTATCATTTTATACGCCATTTTAGGGTCCTTCGACCAACTCGGAATCAAACCCCACTGCACAATAGTTAGTTCAGATGGGGCAGTATTTGTAATGATAGATACAGGTTGTGATGGCGCAATATTAAAGCGTGGTGCTAGCGTCGGCAAACTATCTAAATTGAATTCTTGTTGTACAACATCTGCTTCTGCGGATAAAACAAAACGCCCACACATAAGTCACTTCTTTCTCTTTTTGCTACCAGTTTCAGCGATTTGGCGCACAAGGCTGACTGCTGCCAATAACAGACTCAGCAACGCACCAGCAGGAATATCAGGAGCTTTTTCTTCATTTGCATCGCCCTCAGCTTCGGCTTCTTTAGCAAATAAATACGCGGATGCAAACCCCATGAATGCGCCCAGCAAGCCACCTAAAATATACATGCGTGTCTTCCATGTATTTTTAGTGATTTGTTCTCGATTTTGTTCACTCATTGTCTATTTGCTCCTTGTTTTGCTCTGCTGGACTATCAAATGTGGTCAGCATATTTGTAAATGGGTCTGTCGTCTTACCGAATTGCGCTGTCTTCTCATTGATAAAAGCGGTTATAGTTTCAATACGCGACGCTAATGATTCAGTTGCATTTTCTAATTTTCGCAGAGGACGCTCTGTGCCGTCATGTAATTTTGTCATGCCATAAATGCTGATTAAAATCACAAGATAAAATGGCAACATACAAATCAGCATAGGAATCATACAGAGTAAAGTGTAGAGAAAATCCCCCATTGCCTGAACACGGTCACGCCAAATAGATTCCGTTGGTAATCCTAGAAGGGCAAACACACCAACTAGCACTAAAATCCCTAAAATAAATGGGAAATAGATTTGCCAATTGGTTTCGCGTCGATGGATAACTGCTCCCGACTCACGTCTCGGAGCTTGTTGGTCTGACATAAATTTCCCTCGCTTCCACTATGACATTGTAATTCACAAACGCATGTTCTGAAAGGTAAAGACAGATTGAATGATGTAGGTAATTTGGGTAGACTGCTAGCACTTTTTCAAATGAAATGAGGCACTATGACCCTAGTTTATGCTGATGAAATTCAACACGCCTTGCTAGAAGGCGCACCAATTGTTGCGCTCGAATCAACAGTGATTACACATGGTTTACCGTATCCAGCAAATCGTGATACAGCCCTCGCAATGGAAAATGCGGTGCGCGAAGGTGGTGCAATTCCAGCAACAGTTGCAATTCTGAATGGACAAATCACAGTAGGTTTATCAGAAGCAGAAATAGAGTATCTAGCACAAGCTGAAGATGTACGCAAATGCAGTCGGCGCGATTTCCCAATTGCTATTGGTCTGCGTGAAGATGCTGCAACTACTGTTGCAGGTACAATGATTGTGGCACACATGGCAGGCATTAAGGTTTTTGCTACAGGGGGCATTGGGGGCGTTCATCGTGGACATCCCTTTGATGTATCTGCTGACCTGATTGAACTTGGACGCACACCTGTGGCAGTCGTTTGTTCGGGGGCAAAGTCCATCTTAGATTTACCTCTAACACTAGAAGTCTTGGAAACAAACGGCGTGCCAATTCTTGGCTATCAAACAGATACACTACCTAGTTTCTACAGTCGCTCTAGCGGATTGCCTATCGATGCGCGGGTCGATACATCAGAGCAGATTGCATCTGTTATCAAGGCTGCTGATAATTTGAAGGCACAACATGGTATTTTGATAACTGTCCCTGTTCCAGAAGCTGATGCCCTAGACTACGAACTAGCCGAACAAGCAATTGAACAAGCGACATCCGAAGCAGAACAGCAAGGCATTCATGGCAAAGAAATTACACCGTTTGTTTTATCGCGTGTGGTCGAATTGACCGACGGCAAATCCATGATTGCTAATCAAGCCTTGCTTCAAAATAATGCGCGTGTCGCGGCTCAAATTGCCAGTGTACTGTCACTTGCCGAATAATTTCTTGAAGCCATTTTTGACACGATTGATAGGATTGCGATTGTGTTGTTCGCGTTGGGCTAGCACGAGCTTTCGTTGTGCTTCCCATCGCTTATGCTTATCGAAATGCGTCTTAGCGGTGCGTTCCAATTGCTCTATCAATTGTTGTAACTCATCATCAGAAAATTCATGCAATTTCATTGTGTCACCTATGAAAAAGGGGATGTCACCATCCCCATAATATAGTGCTTATTCGCTTTTGAGGCGCAAGAATTTACGTTTCCCGACTTGTACAACGACAGGCAATTGCTCTGGTGTTATTTCCATGCCAATGTCGTCAATTTTCTCACCATCAACGCGGATACCATCGTTACTTGCTAGATTTTTTGCTTCTTTGCCACTGCTGACCATCTTATTATCACGCAAAATATCGACGAGACGCTTGCCTTCAGCTAGCACTTTTTCAGGAATATCTTCGGGTATCCCATCGCCATCACTACGGAAGGTTTCGTCCCAGCGTTTTTGTGCGGATTCTGACCCCTCATCACCGTGGAAGATTTTGACAATTTCGCGTGCGAGAGCCATTTTGACTTCGTTTGGATGCAATTTACCTGATTCGAGTCCACTCGTTAGGTCGTCAAGTTGGTCTTGTTGCCAACCGAGTACCAGTTTGTGGAACAATTCCATTGCTTCATCAGGAACACTCATGACTTTACCGAACATATCCCAAGGCTCACCCAGCAGTGGAATGTGATTGCCTGTACTTTTGCTCATCTTAGCAGAGCCATCCGTACCAGGGAGTGATTCGCCCATGATGACAGCAACTTGCGGTTTTTGTCCTAATCCAGATTGTAATTTGCGCCCTGCAATCAAGATATTAAACAATTGGTCTTGCCCACCGACTTGGACATCGGCTTCTTGTGCGACAGCATCATATGCTTGCATTAGCGCGTAGAAGAACTCATGCAAGTAAATCGGTTGATTAGTTTCCATACGATTTGAAAAATTCTCACGAACGAGAAACTGTTGTACGGTGAAATTGCTTGCTAAACGAATAATATCCGCAAAATCCAATGGCGATAACCATTCGTCGTTGCGACGTACCCGTGTTTTTTCTGGGTCGAGAATTTTGAAGGCTTGTTCTTCGTAAGTACGGGCATTTTCTTCAACTTGTTCGGCAGTGAGTTGGTCGCGTGCTTTGTCTTTATCAGATGGGTCACCAATTAAGCTGGTGAATGTTCCGATTAAGAAGGTAACGTCATGCCCAAAATCTTGAAATTGGCGTAATTTACGCATTGTAATTGTGTGTCCAAGATGTAAGTCTGCCGTGCGTGGGTCATATCCGCAGTATACACGTAATGGACGACCTTCTTTTTCTGCCTGAACTAAACGGTCACGCAGGTCTTTGGTCATATTTTTTTTCGTTTCAGGGTCGCCATAGGCTGTACCCGACATTAAAACTTCAACTTGTTCGTCAATAGTTGCCATGAATTATTCTCGCTCTTTGTTTCGATTAATGAACGCGAAAAAGTATAACATGCTGATGCGGTCTTGTTCAGGTCACAAATTGAACGCTATAATCGCGCCGAACTATGGTATACTATTTCTAAATTTGAACTCTTGTGACCCATTATAAGCTAATTTGTATTACAGTCAAGCGAATCGTATCAATCAACAGGGATGTCAATCAATGAAACAAACGACAAGTGCAGAAATTCGACAATCATTTTTAGATTTTTTCGAGGAAATGGGGCACAAGCCTGTTGCCTCGTCATCACTCGTGCCAAGTAATGACCCAACGTTGCTCTTCACGAATGCAGGGATGGTGCAATTCAAAGATGTCTTCTTAGGATTAGATAAACGTGATTACACTCGTGCAACGACCTCGCAAAAAGTGATGCGTGTCTCAGGTAAGCATAGTGACCTCGAAAATGTAGGTCCATCGCTCCGTCATCATACATTCTTTGAGATGCTTGGTAATTTCAGCTTTGGCGATTACTTCAAAAAAGACGCAATTCGCTTTGCCTATGACATCCTCACAAAAGTCTATGAATTGCCACCCGAACGCCTTGTCTACACAGTCTATGAAAATGATGATGATGCCTACAATCATTGGGTGAAAGATATGGGCATTAGTCCAAAGCGTGTGGCACGCATGGGTCCTGACACCAACTTCTGGCAGATGGCAGATACAGGTCCTTGTGGTCCAACGGCTGAAATCCATTGGGATAAACGCCCAGAAGAAGGCGAAGATAATATCGTTGAATTGCTACAAGAAGAAGACGAACGCTTCCTCGAAATTTGGAATCTAGTTTTCATGCAGTTCAACCGTACCCAAGCTGACCCTGACCACACGGGCGAATGGGATGAACCACTCCCTGCACCTGGTGTTGATACGGGCATGGGTCTAGAGCGCATTGTTAGTGTATTACAGGAAGTTGATAATAATTACGACACTGATATTTTCATCCCGATTATGTCCGCAACACAAGCCTTAGCAGGGCAAACAGATGAAGAACGTCTTGAGAACATTGTGGCGTATCGTGTTATTGCTGACCATCTGCGCGCTGCCGTATTTTTGATTGCGGATGGTGTCCTGCCTGGGGCAAAAGGACGCGACTCTGTGTGTCGTCTAGTCATCCGTCGTGCCGCACGCTTTGGCACAAAAATTGGCTTTGAAGAACCATTCTTGCATGAACTCGCACAATCTGTAATTGATACGATGGGCAATGTATATACAGAACTTGTCGAAAAAGCACACGCTATTAAACGCACAATTTGCCTTGAAGAAGAGCGGTTCAGTCGCACAATGGAACGCGGACTCGCTGAATTAGATGTAATGCTCGATAACCTGCCTGATGGTGGCGAAATTTCAGGTGACGATGCGTTTTATCTTAAAGCGACACTTGGTTTGCCGATTCAAGTTACCAAAGATATTGCTGAAGAACGTGATTACGATGTCGATATGGAAGGCTTCAAACAAGCTGAAGAACAGCATTCGCTTGTGAGTGGTGGTGGTCAAGCAATGGGTGAAATTGACTCAGCCGAAGTCTATAAAGATGTGCTTGATAAGCTCATCGCAGATAATCAGTTGGCTAACAGTGGTGTAGAATATAATCCATACGAAGAATCAATCGTGCAAACGCGCGTGGTTGCACTCTTACAAAATGGCAAACAAGTCGATAGTGCAATTGTCGGCGATAAAGTTGAAGTGGTTCTCGCAAGCACGCACTTCTATGTTGAATCGGGCGGGCAAGTCAGTGATACAGGTACAATCGAGAGTACTGGTTGGACAATCGAAGTTGAAGATGTCAAGAAACCAATCGGTGGAATTATCACGCATATTGGCGAAGTGGTTGAAGGCAATCCAAAAGTCAATGATGATGTCACTGCTACAGTCGATTTCTCACGTCGTCAAGAGATTAAACGCCATCACACAGGGACGCATCTATTGCACGCTGCGCTCCGAAATGTGCTTGGCACACACGTTCAACAACGTGGCTCACTTGTTGCACCAGACCGTTTACGCTTTGATTTTTCACACGATGAAAAAGTTACCGATGACCAGATGAGCGCAATTGAACGTGAAATCAACGACATCATTCTAAAGAATTATCCTGTCGCTAACGAAACCAAATCGCTGGAAAAGGCTCGTTCCGAAGGGGCAATGGCTCTCTTCGGCGAAAAATACGGTGATACTGTTCGCACTGTCATCATTGATAACGGTGATAATCGTTACAGTTACGAACTCTGTGGCGGTACACACGTCAATGAAACTGCTGAAATTGGTGCTTTTATCTTCACTAATGAAGCAAGTGTTAGTTCAGGGGTACGTCGTGTTGAAGCACTCACAGGTCGAGAAGCTATTCTGCACATTCAAAATCAAATGGATTTGCTCCATGACATCGCCTCACGCCTCGGTACAACGCCGAACAAAGTATTCAATCGTATTGAATCCATTGAAACTGAACTCAAAGATACACGCAAACAAGTCGATGAATTACAGCGCAAGCTAGCCAAATACAGCTTTGACGAAATGGTTGAGAATATGGAGTCCATCAACGGCAAACAAGCTCTCATCGCTCAATTAGATGGTATTCCGAATGACACCATGCGTGAAATGGCTGATTGGTTTCGCAATAAAGTCAAAGAAAATGGTGTCCTTGTCCTCGGTAGCGATATCGATGGTCGTCCGATGCTACTTGTATCAGTGACAGATGATCTTGTTAAGCAAGGTGTCAAAGCAGGGGATTTGATTCGTCCTGTGGCACAGGTTGTTGGTGGTGGCGGTGGTGGTCGCCCAAATATGGCGCAAGCAGGAGGTAAAGATAGTAGTAAATTACCTCAAGCACTCGACAAAGCACGCGAATTACTCGCTCAATAGGTTGATAGTGAGTTTGTCATGATTAGTGTTTGCATCAATTGTGGTGAATATCATGAAGATAAAATCATCAACATGGCAGACTCACTTGCGATTTGCCCTAACTGTAATTACGAACATCACATTAAAATGCTACCCCTGTATGTCATTACAGGAGCAAGTGGCACAGGCAAGTCAACAATGTGCTATCATCTGATGAAACGACAAACCGAGTACCTTGCACTCGAATGTGATATTCTGTGGCGCAAGGAATTTAACCAGCCTGATAATGATTATTATGATTACCGTAATATGTGGTTACGAGTTGCTATGAATGTTCAGCAATCTGATAAACCTGTTATTCTGTGTGGTACATCAACACCAAGTAGTTACGAAAAAGTCACTTTTGTACGCTATTTCTCGTCGATTCATTACTTGGCACTCGTATGCGATGATGAGACACTCACAGCACGCTTAAAAGCTCGTCCAGCATTTCGCCAAGCAGGGAATGATGAATTTATCGCAAATATGCTGGCATACAATCAGTGGTACAAAGATAATAGTGACACAAGTGATTTTGATATGACACTATTAGACACAAGCAATCTATCTGTAGACGAAAGCATAGACCACGTTTTAGCGTGGCTTCGTGCGAATAACTGAAATCTATGAAATCACAGCAACCAACATACATTCAACTGGATAATGCCGAAGATGTTGCGTCTATCCGAGACCGCCTGTCTTTCATACGTGGTCAGCAGGTATTGCTTATCTGGCCAGAAAAAGGAACAGCACTCACACGCAAACTTGACCTTGTTCTGATTCAGCGCGAAGCACGTCGGCGCGTTCTACAAATTGCACTCGTGACACACGATACTGATGTTATCAAACATGCAACTGAACTCGGCATCAGTACGTTTGAAACAATAGGGGATGCTGAAAAAAATCGCTGGAAACGCGGACGCACCAGAGTTTTTGTGAATCGTTATCACAAACCAGAAGAATCCCCTGAACCTGATGACTTGATGCCAGTAGCAAGTCGCGTTCGTAAACCACGCAAACGTATCCCACCATTAATGCAGTTGATTGTACGGATTGCAGTGCTAACTGTTGTTACGTTAGCAATTCTGCTAACTTTATATATTGTTGTGCCGTCTGCCACTGTGACGATTGTTATGGATCAAGAATTAATTACAGTTGATACAACAATCACCGCAGACCGCAACGCGCTTGATGTGGATGTTGAACGACGCATTATTCCTGCCACGCAATATACCGCAGATGTGCAAACCATCTTGGAAGTAGAAACAACAGGCATTGAGACTAGTTCGAGTATTCGCTCTCTGGGAGAAGTTCGCCTAACTAATCTCACCAATGCACCAATTACAGTTCCTGCAAATACACAAATGCGAACGAATACAGGGCAACCCGTCACTTTTGAAACGTCTCTTGCGACAACAGTTCCTGCTAACGGTTCAGTAGAACATGTTGGTATTATTGCTTCCGAAGGTTTTGAAGGCGAAATTGGTAACGTCTCCGCCAGAACCATCAATACCATCGTCGGTGAGTTAAGTGACTCGATTGCAGTCATCAATGATACAGCAACGACAGGGGGCATTGACGAAGATTACGCGATTGTCACACCAGATGATATGCAACGCGTACTCGACTTATCACGTCAGTCATTACAAGCTATTGGCTACACTGAGATGGAAGCTGAACTGACCGAGCAACAAACAATTATTCTTGATTCCATCAATATTCCTGATGAATTACTGCGGGATGACTGGATTAACTTTAGTCATGGCATTGATGACCGTACCGAAACGGTATCACTAGATATTCGTGTGATTGTAGAAGCTCTTGCCATTGATGACCGCCTTGCCCAACAAATTGTATTCGCTCAAATATCAGCCGATAAGCCTGATGATATGATTCTCAATCCTGAAAGTTTCCTCTATCGGCGAGGCGAAGTCACTGAAACGGGTGAAGATAATGCTATTTTTGAAGCATTTGGAGAAGGCATCGCTAGTGCACAAGTCGATACTTACAGCTTACAGACAGATTTAACCCGTCGTCCACTAGATGAAGCACAACGTTTAATTGTCGCAACAGTGGATGTTGCGCCTAATTCCCAACCTATAATCGAGGTGTCACCATCTTGGTTAACGCATATGCCCATCTTGCCAATTCGTATTGATATCGTTATCGAAGGCACAGAATGATTGGACGCTTACTGGGTATTGACCATGGCATTGCACGAATAGGGGTAGCAGTCAGTGATGCACTCGGCATTACAGCAACCCAACTACGTATCATCGAACGCAAATCTAAAGCCGAAGATTTTGCTCTGCTCAATCAAATTGCTCAAGAAGAAGGTGTCGTGGCTATCATAGTGGGAATGCCAAATAATGAAGTTCCTGAAGGTGTACATTCCCAAGCAGATACCGTGCGCCTATGGATTGAACGCTTCCAAGCCACAACACCTTTACCAATTGTCGAATGGGACGAACAATTGTCCAGCATTGATGCAACCGAAATTGCCAAACGGCACGGGCGCAATGTGCGTGACCATGTTGATGATTTGGCAGCACGAGTCATCTTGCAGAGTTATCTCAATGCTCTAAATGACGGTTTAGCCACGCTTCCCCCACGTCCATAGACATTCCGATGCTATTTTGTATACTCTTAAACTGATTGATGCTACAACAATAGGAGCGCGACAACCGTGTTGCGATTGGCAAAAACAATACTTTTTCTAGGATTTATTGCGTTATTTTTTGGCGTAGTCGCTATTGGCTTTTTGCTAATCTTATCGGGGGGTGACCCTGTTGATTTTGCACGTACTGCTTACCTTAACTACACTTTATCAGGGCGTTTAGAAGAACTAAATACACCTGCTGGCACAGACCCCACTGAACGGATTGTCGAGATTGCACTCGGTTCATCTCCTGCTGGCATTGCACAACAACTCATTGACGAAGGTTTAATTCTGGATACAGATTTGTTCGTGACCTATGTGCGTGTTGAAGGCTTAGACCGTGAATTGGAAGCAGGCACGTATTTTATCAGTCAAACAATGACAATTCCTGAAATTGCTGTCATGTTGACGGATTCACGCAACAGTAGTATCGCCTTTCGTGTTGCTGAAGGTTGGCGCATTGAACAAATCGCAGAAGCTATTGACCAGAATCCTCGCTTTGGCTTCACAGGACAAGATTTCTTGCTTGTTGCACGTACAGATACCGTCGATGAAACTCTTGTCGCGCAGTATGGTATTCCAGTTGGGTCGTCACTAGAAGGTTTCATGTATCCCGATACCTATGTTTTTGCACCAAGCATCACAGCTACGGGCTTAGTACAAAGTTTGTTCACAGCGTTCCAAGAGGCTGTTGGTGAGCAAATCCGCCTAGATGCCCAAGTGGATGGCTACACTATGCACGATATTGTTACAATTGCTAGCATCGTAGAGCGTGAGGCAGTCTGGGATGATGAAAATGTGATGATTGCCAGTGTCTATCGTAACCGCCTCGAAATTGGTATGAATATGGAAGCTGACCCAACAGTACAATACGGCATTAATGGGACACGAGGCGAGTGGTGGGTTAACATCACAGTCGCAGATTATCGCGGAGTTAATTCGCCATATAACACCTATCTAATCAATGGCTTGCCACCAGGTCCTATAGCGAATCCGAGTTTGTCAGCCATTCGTGGAGCAGCATATCCTGCTCAGACTGACTTCATCTTTTTCCGTGCTAAGTGTGATGGGTCAAACTATCATAACTTCGCTGTTACCTTTGACGAGCATCTCGCTAATGGTTGCTAGATTTATATGTGTTGTATTTTTACTGACTGTTGTGAGTGGCTGTGCTGTCAGCCAAACTGCTGTAGTAACAAAAATCGCCCTACTTGCGCCATTTGAAGGACAATATCGTGAAATTGGCTATGAAGCCCTCTATGCAGCGCGATTAGCGATTGATGATGCAAATCTGCAAGATATTAGTTTACTGGCAATAGATGATGGTGGGCGAGAAGAGACTGCTATCTTGCGTGCCGAAGCCATAGCAAATGACCCAGTGATTCAAGCAGTGTTGCTAATAGGCATTCATGCCTCATCTGAATCTGTTCAATTAGTTTTGTCTGATGAAACAACTATCATTGTAGGGCACTGGAATAGCAGACCTGTCACTGAAAATACTGTGATGCTTGCTAATCAAGACCTTGAAAATGAAATTAATTTCTCAGGCGATGTAAATGATATAGTCGCTGAGCAGACGATAATTGGAAGTGAAATATTATCGCTGGCGCAAGTTCCACAATTACTGTCAGACATCAGTTCGATTGAAGTGATTTCTAGTTCGCAATTACCTGATGAAACATTCCGTGAACGCTATCTCAATAGCGCACAATTTGTTCCTGAGCCTCGTTTGATTGCACCATTGACTTACGATGCAACACAAATTGTTTTACAAACGATTCTCAATCAACAGCCATTATCTGAGATAGTATATGAAGGTATCACAGGAACTATCCGCTTTGAAAATGGCTATTGGATGGATGCCCCTATGAATCGTTTCCGATACATTAATAATGAACTAACACAATTACCTTGATTATGATTGTGTACGTCCATCAACCACGCCATAAAACAAAGGCAATGGCTCAATTGTGTCTGTTTGTATGGTGATAGCTTGCTCAGTGTATGTGAGTGCATTTTGCAGAGCATTATCACTATTCGCATGAATCGTTGCTAATAAATCCCCTTCGACCACAGAATCGCCCACATTTGCAAAGACTTCAACACCCACAGCTAAATCAATTTTGTCTTCTTTTTTCTCACGTCCAGCACCCAAAGCGAGGGATGCACGCGCAATATCATCAGCAGTAACAGTTGAGATATAACCACTAGATAATGCCTTGACCTCATGGATAATACTTGCACTAGGCAAAAGTGATGGGTCATCAACAGCACGAACTTCGCCACCTTGCGCTTCGACCATGAGCTTGAACTTCTCTAAAGCTCGTCCGTTAGTTAAGGTGTGAATGAGTTCTTCACGCAGGGCATCATGGTCTGTCCACTTTTTACCTTGTCCTGCCAATTCAACCATATATGTTGCGACTTCGATACAATGCTCACGGAAATCAGCAGGACCACCACCTTTAAGTGTTTCAATGGCTTCTTTGACCTCCAGCGCATTACCCACAGCACAGCCAAGTGGCTGGTTCATATCTGATAGTAGAGCAACCGTATCACGTCCTGCATCTGTTCCAATTGCCACCATAATATGAGCGAGTTCGCGTGCAGATTCTAGCGTTGTCATAAATGCACCACGTCCACTTTTGACATCTAACACAATGCCATGTGCTCCTGCTGCCAATTTCTTGCTCATAATGCTGGCTGCTATTAAGGGCAAACTAGGGACTGTTGCTGTTACATCGCGCAAAGCATAGAGTTTGCCATCGGCTGGCGCAAGTTCGCCTGTTTGACCTGCTAGAACCAACTTAATTTCTTGGGTTTGCCGACGAAACTCTGTATCAGTGAGGTTGACATTATAGCCCTTGATTGCCTCTAACTTGTCGAGCGTCCCACCTGAAAAACCAAGTCCACGACCACTCATCTTAGCAACAGGCACTCCCATCGCAGAAACCATTGGTAACACCACTAAAGTTGTCTTATCACCCACACCACCTGATGAGTGTTTATCGACTGCATACTCAATGACATCCGATAAATCAAGCATTTCGCCTGAATGTGCCATAGCTAGTGTGAGAGCAACTGTTTCTTCGCGTGTCATCCCTTGAAAGTAAATTGCCATCAACAATGCCGATGCTTGATAATCAGGGATGACTTCGGCAGTATATTGCTCAATAAACCAATTGATTTCCTCAGTAGATAGTGCTTGTCCATCGCGTTTTTTCTCGATAATATCAACCGCACGCATAATGAACTCCTCAGTCAGAAAGTGTGTGTATGCTCGTCATTGTACTCTGGATGCTTGGATTTGCACTAGTACATAGCGTCACAGCCGATAAACGTGTCAAAGCCTATATAGCTGATAAGTTTGGTGAGCGATTCCGCCATGGATGGTATCGTTTATTTTACAATGTGCTTTCTGTCATTAGTCTTGCACCCTTATTTTTGTACATGGCAATCAATAGCCCAGTTCTCTACACTGTGCCTGACAACCTCAAGCTATTTTTCCAAATACTACAGTTCCTAGGATTATTGGGTGTAGCTATATCCATTTTACAAATTGATTGGATGCGTTTTGCTGGCTTACGACAAGTAATAGCCTATTTATCAGGTGATGAATTACCACTACAAGACGAACCACTGAAAATAGACGGTTTATATGGATTCGTCCGCCATCCTCTGTACCTTTTCTCACTCATGTTCTTCTGGTTCTCTCCCATACTGACCAACACAGGTTTAATGTTTAATTTATTAGCAACTGCTTACTTTGTATTTGGGTCTATCATTGAAGAACGCCGTATGCTTGATTATTATGGCGAAACTTATGAAAATTATCGTCGCCAAGTGCCTTGGCTCATCCCCTTTATGCCGACGAAGGCTTAACGTATAATATTGGCAAGAACTTGGTAATATTTAGACGGTATCACATACACGAGGTCGAATTAGTTTAAAGGTAAAATAAACGTGACTCAGAAAGCAAAAGTTAAAAATTCAGATAAAAATCGCCAAATGACGATCATTGGTGGCATTGTTGTCGCTGCAATTGCTATTTTTGGGATTGTTTTATATTTTGCATCCCCCAACGTAGGCTCACTCAATTATGAGGGTGTTTACGCTGAACGCACAGATGATGGTGCATTCATCCTAGGTGACCCTGATGCGCCAATTACAGTAGTTGCATGGGAAGATTTCCTCTGCCCACACTGCCAGTCATACCAATCAACCGTTAAAAAATTCATTCAAGATTATGTCTTCACAGGACAAGCACGTTTTGAATTTCGCATGTTGCCGATTTCAACCCAATCACAATTTATCTTTGGCTTAGTAGAATGTGCCGCAGAAGTCCAAGATGATCCTCTCGCATTCTGGCCTGCACATGATGCTATGTTCCGTTTAACGACTACCAATGGCGCAAGTATTGATGGTGCTGATTTTGCACGCGAAATCGGTGTGCCATATAGTGAATTACTTGATTGTGCAGAAACCGCTGACCAATTCCAAATTGACCAACAATTAGCGAGTCAACAAAACAATCAAATCACAGGAACACCTGCAGTGGCATGGCGTGATAATACAGGACGTTTACGTCTGGATGTTATCAATCGCCAACCAAACAATGAACAACTAGCCAATCTTGTCGAAGTTTTTGGTCAACTCCCATAATGAAATAAGCAGATACCCCTCACCACGAGGGGTATTTTTCTCCTCTACTATCCTCCCTAAAACACGCTATCATCTACTTAATATGAGAACAGAATAGGAGATTAGGATGAGCTATCCAACATTTTATGACTCAGCAAAAGTAGGCACACTATTTGTTCCCAATGTTGAAAGTGCAACGACAGCAGGTAGCGAAGTCCATTTACCTGTGGATGAGAATAATCAATATGACGCAGCCTTACTCTTGATTGATGCACAAGTTGATTTTATTCACGAAAATGGTACTTTAAGCGTGCCTGGCGCGGTAGATGATACGCGACGTACTATTGAGTGGTTATTCGACCATGTTGGTGATATTAGTGCGATTTATGCCTCACTGGATAGCCATCTGCCAAATCAAATTTTTTCACCGTCTTGGTGGTTAGATTCAGAGGGTAATCATCCAACTCCATTTACAGTCATTACACATGCTCAAGTTCAAACAGGTGAATGGAACGCTCCATACCATCCTGAATGGTCATTAGAATATACAGAACGCCTCGAAGAAAATGCTAAAAAACAATTGATGATTTGGCCTTACCACACACTAATTGGCACAGTAGGGCATAATATCACGCCTGCGCTCTACGAAGCAGTTGTCTATCATAGTGCTGCCCGTCAGATAATCCCTCACTTCATCACAAAAGGCACTGTGCCAACTGTCGAACACTACAGCATCTTTGAACCCGAAGTAAAACCATCTATGCTAGGTGATGATGCCCTCAATTCAGCTTTGTTAGATGAACTAAAGCTGTACGATAAAATTTATGTCGCAGGGCAGGCAAAGAGTCATTGTGTATTAGAATCTGTCACATCTATGATGCGCTACTTTGATGGGCAACCTGACATTATTGGCAAAATTCATGTTCTAACAGATACCATGTCCTCAGTTGCGAATCCCGAAATTGACTTCGATAAATTAGCAAACGATACTTTTAGCCAATTTGCAGAACATGGTTTACAACTCACCACAACGAGCGAAATGTAACCAGTAAAGAAGAGGGCAACTCATGTCCTCAATTAATCTATGTTTCCCAAAAATTATCAGGTAAATCTAACTCATGTTGAGGCAGTTTACCTGTTGGCGCACATCCTTCCCATGCCACGCGCATCAATGAGACGAAATTTGCATAGTCTGCGTCATCTGAGAATTGCCATTCAGCGATTTCTCGTACTTCCAATGTGCCTTTGCGCCGTTTAATAATCACCACAAAAGGCAATCTTTTTTGTAATTGTGAAACCATATCTTCAGGCTGACTGCTATCCGCCATCCGTGCTAATATGCCAAATGAACTTGCTATTCGTTTCGCTTCTGATGCCCCACGAAACGACCAAATTTGACGCGGTGCATTATCTGCTGTGAGCAATGGCGCAATCGCTTCAGGTTCATCATTACGAATTTCATCAATCACCAATGTTTTCGGATTTGACTCAATCGCAACTTGAATTTGCTCACCAAATGTCTTGCTTTTGTCATTGTTGATAGCCCACTGTGTTGCTAACCATGTTGCACCCTCTGGTAAGACCAGTTCACTTGCACGCTCAACTGAGATTAAGTCCTTACCATCAATCTCTTGCAATAAGATAGATGTGAGTGTAGTTTTGCCTGATTCTGTGTCTCCTACAATTACGAGACCATGATGAGACTGCATAATTGCTTTGAGTAACCCATACGTCTTCTCATTGAGAATATTCGCTTCAATCCAATCATTGGCAGTCGGTAGTTCAGTAGGATGTACACGTATATCAACTGCCATCTCTGGAGCGAATGGTGGCGCAACAACACTAATGGACACGCGTCGTGTGTTGATAGTAAGCCCTGTTTCTATGATAGGGACATCATCACGTAATTCTGCTCCTGAATGGCGCAAAATACGCTGAATAATACGTCGCATGTGTGGTGTATCTTCAAAGATTGGCTCATGGGTAGTGAAATCTTTGCCAGCACCGTAGCGCACACTGATTTTGCTTGCACCTTCTAAACTGATAGTCGTAACTCGCTCATCTTCAAAGAATATGTCTAATGGGCCATATCCAAACAATTCACCGTGAGCGAGTCCAATAACCTGCGCTTGCTCTTGTGGATTAAGACGCAAAGATTCGACCCCAAAGATATACTCTGCTACATCTAATAACATCTGCCGACGTTCGACATCTGTCATAGCAGATTTGATAGCATCGGATTGCCCTTCGCCATGCTCTAACTCGAATTCCTTGACAATCCGTTCAACCAATCCAAACACAGAAATAGTACGCCCAACAAAAGATTTCATTAACTTAGGTTGTTGATTATCCTCATCATCATGAGAATTATGGTTCTGATTTGTCATAAAAGCCTCTTTTAGAGTTACGACCTAAAAATAGTATAGCTCTATCTTAAAACATGAATTGAATGTGCTATACTATCGTGTCTTTTTCAATGATTAGAAGAGTTAGTGAGTATACCAATGCAAGATATTGTCGTTACGGGTTCGATTGCATACGATTACTTGATGCGTTTTCCTGGTAGCTTTAAAGAACATATTGTGACAGAAGCACTCCAACAGGTGAGTCTGAGCTTCCTTGTTGAAGATATGACTAAACACTGGGGCGGTGTTGCCGCTAATATTGCCTTTAATATGGCAAAGCTAGGATTGCGCCCACGCTTGATGGGAACAGTTGGTCGTGATTTCCCTGATTATCGCTCATGGCTTGAAAATATGGGCGTTGATACCAGTACAGTACAACAACATGATGATGTCTTTACAGCATCGTTTTTCTGCAATACTGATGAAGAAAATAATCAAATTGCGTCGTTCTATAGTGGTGCAATGGCAAAATCAGCAGATTATCGCCTCGCTGATATGTCAGGCAATACTGCTCCTGACCTTGTGATTATTTCGCCGAGTGACCCAACAGCCATGACCAACCTCACCAATGAGTGTCGTGAACGTGGGCTAAAATTTGTTTATGACCCAAGCCAACAGATTGCTCGCATGGATGGTGCGACCTTGCAACATGATATGCAAGGAGCTTATCTGATGGTTATCAATGAATATGAATCGAATATGGTGATGAAGAAAACAGGCATGTCTATGGATGATTTGCGCCAAGTGGTTGATTTACTTGTCATCACACATGGTGGAGATGGTTCAGAGATTTTCAATAATGGTGAAGTCATTAATGTCCCAACTTTTGAACCTACAGCAATTGTTGATCCAACAGGTGCAGGGGATGCTTATCGTGCAGGCTTCATCGCAGGCTTATCAAAATCATTACCGCTACACCTATGTGGGATGATTGGCGCACTGTGTGCTACTTATGTTCTTGAGCATAATGGTCCACAGAGCAATAACTACACCATCGAACAATTCATCACACGTTTCCGTCAAAACGCCGACGATGCTAATGCCTTAGATGCGTTTTTAGAACAACAAACAGCATAAACATCTCTAATAGATGATAGCAATTAAAAAGGCTGATAACGATTTATCAGCCTTTTCTAGTTCAATATGTACTCAATTATTGTCCGTTAATCAGGAAGTCAATCGCGGCTTCTAGCTGTACATCAGGTGTGTCTTCGGTGGCTTCCAATTCATCAAATTCAATCACAATGTCAGGTGTAATACCCACATCATGAATCCAACGACGACTTGGTAACAAATAACGCGCAATTGTGAGGCGTACTGCACCATCATTGCTCAATGGTTGGATAGTTTGAACCGTTCCCTTACCAAATGAGATTTCGCCAATCAGAGTGGCAACACCTGCATCTTGCATTGCACCAGAAACTAGCTCAGATGCACTCGCGCTGTTCTCGTTAATCATGACAACAATAGGGACTGTGATGCCAGCAAAATTACCATTTGCTTCAAATGTTTGCTCAGTGCCATCTGCAAACGATTCATATAAGATAACACCCTCTTCGATAAATGCGCTTGCTACATCAACGGCGGAGGTCAGTGTACCGCCTGGATTGTTACGTAAATCAAAAATCAGCGCATCGCGTGAATTAACATCTAACGCTTCGATAGCTTCATCCAATTGTGGACGTGAATTACTGTTAAAATCAGCCATGCTGATATAAGCAATATTGGATTCTTCGAGCAATTCATATTCAACATTAGGAATTTCAAAGCGCACACGAGTAATCGTCAAGGTGACTTCTTCATTATCGCGCAAGAATGTGATTTCAACTTGTGTGCCAGCATCACCACGCACAACGTTGCCAAGCTGAGTTTGGTCATAATCTGTCACATCAATACCATCGACTTCGAGGAAAATATCGCCGACTTCGACACCTGCTTCATCTGCGCCTGTACCTTCAAAAACTTGACGCACTTCGATTTGTTCTGCCTCATTGGTGAAGATAACAACACCAATTCCTTCAACATCACCCTGTAGTTGCGTCGCAAAGTTATCATAGGCTTGTGGGTCTAAGTAACTACTAAAAGGATCTTCCAATGAGTCAATCATACCTGTTATAGCACCATTGACGAGGGTATCGACAGGAACATCTTGGTCAAGTGCAAAACGAGTTTGAATCAGTTGGAATGTTTCAAAAAGTGGGGTGAACGCTGCTTCCGAGTCACTAATTACCCCATCTTGTGCTTCGCTGATTGATGTATTGAGTCCACCAACGACATATCCTGCCAGAAAGATTACAACCAGTAAGAGGGCAGTTGATAATTTTTGGTGGTGCTTACGCACAGTTTCCATTAAATTACTCCACATTGTATTTGAAAATGTCACAACACTAATTTACCACATAATTCAATCAGAGATGTGAATACAAGGTTACGATTTGCTGATGAATGCACAACGATACAGAGGGCTTGTAGTAGGAATGTTCGTAGGGGATATTCTCGCACGTCAACAGATAAGCAATAGAATTTCACTTTCCCGCAATGTAACTGAAGCCCTTGACTTTATATCTACCAGTAATCCACAAGACGAAAGTTTTGAGCAGAACTTACTAGTTGCTTTGTTAATAGGGGCAAGAAGCGGATTATCAGATGAAACTTCTGAAAGTCATGCCATAGTGAATCGTGCAATGATACATTTAGCTCATTTAGCACAAACCGATACGCAACCAATCGACTATATGACATCTATCTGGCAAAGTTGTTCTGGACATGACCCGTTATTTGATATGACCTTGCGTAAAATTGGTCATGTTTTAGGCTTTGGTAGCTCAACACATGCACTGCGTCTGATTGAAACATCTAACAAAGATGCAACAATATTTACAATGGCTCTTTACTGTATCATGCGCTATCCAGATGATTTCTCAAAAGCTATGGAAACTGCGATACTCGTGCCATATCAAGCACACATTGTCGCATCTATTACAGGAGGCATTATTGGCTGGCGACATGGACATGAAATTGTTAGTCAACAATGGCGTAACTTAATAGAACGTACTATTGATATTGAGTCATATCTGAGGCTACTCTCTGTGTAGAGTTGAGATTGTTTTGTCATAGATTAACATTGACAGTTCATCTAATGAACTTTATGCTAATTAAGCATCATAAGTTGCCTCCGTAGCTCAGGGGATTAGAGCGGGTGACTTCTAATCACTAGGTCGGGGGTTCGAATCCCTCCGGGGGTGCAAACAAAAATGCCTGACTGTATCAATGTCAGGCATTTTCAATTTACGGTAGAACTTAGAAAATTTAGTTAACGATTGTGCTATAGAGTGCTGTTGTTTCCTCAGATATATCTCGTTTCTGCTCGCCAAAACTTTTCTCTAAATCTTGATAATGAGCAATCGCTTCACTACGACGACCCAAATCAACATAGAGTTGCATGGTTTGGCGATGAATATCTTCTCGTGTGTTATCTTCATCAAGGGCTTGGAGATACAGTTTAAGAGCTAATTCTTTACGGTCTTTTTCAATCCATGCTGATGCCATATTAGTCAGAGCTTCCAGATAACCAATACGGAAAGCATTACGACGCTCTAATATCCAACTGTCATTATGCCCGTGTAAAAATGGTCCTCGATAGAGTTGTGCTGCATGTTGCCAATCATCGAAAGGATTCGGATTATCAGGATTACGACTACGCATTAATGTTTCGACAAAATCTAAAACATCATGATAGACGTTTAATTCTGGATTGACTTGGTAATATGTATCATTGTGTACAAGTACATCAGCCCCTAATGCTTTATGTAGTCGCCTTTTAGTAACGTGAAAAACATTAACCGCTTGGTCAATTGGCAGGTCAGGCCAAAAAGCACTACATATTTCGGAGCGTGTAACAATAGGTTTATCTAATGCAAAGAAGAACAGCAAGCGCGGTAAGTGTCCTTCCCATGATTTAATTTGCTCACCTTTATAATTGACAATTCCGGGTCCTAAAGCAAAGACCTCTAAGTCATAGGTTTCGTCACGTTTATTATTGTAAAAATCTTCTTGAATGAGTTGGTCATCTAATAGTAGTGCTGCACGATTTTTAGCAATCATCGCTACCCATGGTAGACGAGGCAGGGTACGGCTATTAAGAACTAAGTGGCAATTTTCTGGGAGTACATCTGCGAGACGTTCGATAAAAGTATGGATGTCGTCTGCATCATCACTTCTGTCATATTCATCCAAAATAAAAAGAACGGGATCGTCACCAAGTTCTGAGAGTTCTAATGTAAATTTTTCTAACAATTGTGACATATTTTCGTTGTTAGCAAGGTTATCAAATACATTTGGTGATAAAAGATTAATATGCCGACCAAATGTAGAATGCTGATTGACCATTTCGTGCAGGAGACTTTCTATAAATGCACGCAAATTAATATCATCAGGACCTAGTGAATAGTAAAAAGAATTAACATCATCATCATTGACGAGCATCGCAACCAATATTGATCTGTACCGCGATTTTGGATGAAGCAATAATACAGGAGAATTTTCTGCTTGTTCAATTAATTCTTGGTAAGCAATATCCATTGCCTCATTGAGTTTCATCATCGAGATGAAGTCCTTCCTTGGGGGTAAGTCTGAGGCGATACTGCGACTTCCGTTTATTATAAGTTACATATATGTAAAAATTCGCCTATTACATTATGCTACTATGTAGAGGCGAATGTCAAGAAAATTGACAATCAAAATTGAAGATTGTCTTAATATTTCTTACTTATAGAAAAATTTAAGTCTTAAAATGTAAATTATATTTACATTTTGCTCATAATAAATAGCTTAAAATAAATATTTGAAATATAATTTATTGTGTAATTACAATATATATTGACAAAAAATGCCAGAACACTTCACATGCTCTGGCACTAGATTTGCCGAAATGTAAATTTAATTGACTATGATTCCATTTCAAGTCGAACGAGTTCACGTCGTAATGTTTTGCCAACTGCACTCTTTGGTAATTCGTCAATGAACGAAATACGACGAGGAATAGAATAGGGAGCTAATTTATCGTCACAGAATTGGATTAATTCTTTGTCAGTAACTGTCTGGTCAGGTTTCAGAACAACCCACGCTTTCAATGCTTCTTGCCCTTCTTTTTCAGGATGTGGGATTGCTGCAACACCAACTTCTAACACGGCTGGGTGTGATTTGAGTGCATCTTCTACCTCAGCAGGGTAGACATTGAACCCGCCAATAAGTGCCATATCTTTCTTGCGGTCAACGATATAAAAATAACCATCATCATCCATCCGAGCGATATCGCCTGTAAAGAGCCAAACTTTGCCATCTTTTTCTCTGAGTACATTTTTTGTCTCTGTAGGCATCTTATGGTAACCCACCATGATATTTGGACCTGCCATAGCGAGTTCGCCCACTTCACCTACAGCGACATCAGTCTCACCATCGTCAAGGCTGACAATTCTCATTTCCATATCAGGGAGTGGCAAACCAATAGACCCAACACGGTTTTCACCTTTGATAGGATTGGTGTGTGTTGCTGTTGGTGCTTCACTCATACCAAAGCCTTCTCGTACTGCTGCGCCACTCAAACGCTCAAACTCTTCTTTTGTCGCCCTAGGGAGTGGAGCAGAGCCACTGATGCAATAAATGAGTGATTTTAAGCTGGCATCCCCTGATAATACACGAGGATGATTATTAACCGCATTGTAGAGTGCTGGTACACCAGGGAATAGCGTACATTTAAAGTGGTCAATAATATCAACAACCTCATCAATATCGCGTGCATTCGCAACAAGGATGATTTGTGAACCCATACTCACGTTGAGGCTTAACATCGCCACTAAGCCATAAACATGAAACATAGGAATACCACCAAGAAAAATATTATCTTGTGGTGCAATCGGGAGTGATTCAATCAACTTTTGCATTTGCAACATATTCGCAACAAGGGCTTTATGTTTTGCCATCGCTGCTTTACTGACACCTGTTGTACCGCCTGTGTATTGGAACAAGGCAAGGTCTTGTTGTGGGTCGATGTCCACTGATACAGATTGCCCTGCATAACGACTTAGCAAATCTTGAAACCAGTAATCGCCAGCTTTGACTTCAGCTAAATAATGACCATCTTTCTTCTCACGCGCTATCCCAAAGAGAATCCGTGCAGGGGTCGGCAGATACTCCTTGATATTCGCAACAATTACAGTTTTCGCTTTGGTTTCAGGTTGTACTTGTTTGATGAGGTCATAAAAAAGTGTCAAAGTGATGACGATTTCTGCATCACAATCATCAATTTGATAAGCCATCTTTTTAGGTGGATATGTTGGATTCGTCGCAGCTACTACACCACCAGCTTTGAGAGTCGCAAAGAAACTAATAGCAAAAGCCACACTATTTGGCATAACGATTGCCACGCGGTCACCTTTTTTTAGCCCAAGTTCAACTAGAGCTTTTGCCAGAGCATCACTCGCACTATTCAATTCACGATACGTCATGCCTGACGATACACGACCTACAACAGGCAATTTTGCACTCGTAATAAGAGCAGTTTTATTAGGATATTTGTTCGTTGTATCGACTAAAAATTGATGCAAGGGAACATTTGGATAATCAATTGATGCAGGTATACCTGTATCATATGTTTTGACCCAAGGTTTATCAGCATAGGTAAGAGCCATTGTATCTCCAATGAATAATCTAATTTAGATTTGATTAATTTGTACTCATTATATGTTTATTCTAGCTGATTTTACACCCATTATTGCCATGAGTCAGGAATCCGCGCGATTTTTCCTTCGTGTGTTAAGCAAATATGTTGGCTTGATCCAGTAACCCGCAATTCATCTGATGCACCATGAATTATTTCATACTGAAATTCCATCATACGACTACGTGCCTTTGAGACCCAGCACCGCACAGTGAGTTCGTCATCATAGCGCGATGCTTTCAGATACTTTGCTTCGACTCCTGTCACAGCCAGATAATAGCCACTGCGCTCAAAGTCAGCATAACTTGTCCCTTGCTGACGCAAGAAAGCACTGCGCCCTTCCTCAAAATAGACAATATAGGCTGCATGATGCACAATCTGTTGTGCGTCAGTTTCCGCATAACGCACATGAAAAGTCGTTTCTGCAACGAATGGCGAATTACTCAAAATCTGTTCCTTTGTGTAGATGCTTATTTGTGACGTTTTTCAAGTTCAACATTGATGTCTTCTAGTGTGATGTCTAAGTCTGCCATTAAGACTAACGTATGATAAAACAAGTCTGCTAATTCGCCGATTTGTTCCTCGCGTCCCTCCGCTAATGATGCCACCACAACTTCTGTTGCTTCTTCACCAACTTTCTGTGCGATTTTGTGTCGCCCTTTGCTGAATAAACTGCTGGTATAGCTTTCCTCAGAAGGGTTTTCTTTGCGATTTGTAATAATTTGTTCCAGTTGATAAATCATATCTGGCATATTCAATCTCGTTTTGGATTTTCGTTAAAGTCACTAATGCTACGATAAAAACACTGTGTTTCACCTGTATGGCAAGCAGGTCCTGTAGGCTCAACTAAAATAAGTAGGGTATCTGCATCACAATCAATGCGAATATCAATCACTTTCT
Source organism: Chloroflexota bacterium (assembly GCA_039200705.1). Lineage (GTDB taxonomy): Bacteria > Chloroflexota > Anaerolineae > Aggregatilineales > Phototrophicaceae > JAUZRW01. Next base: position 44,346 of record JBCCSC010000022.1, on the reverse strand, counting down.
GAGTATGCCCACTCGTCTCGCCCTTGTGCCAATACGCTTGACGACTGCGCGACCAAAACACCGTTTCACCAAGCTCTTGTGTTTTGTTCAATGCCTTACTATTCATGTATGCCATCATCAATACATCTTTGGTATGAGCATCCTGAACAATGGCAGGTATGAGACCTTGCTCATTCCATTTTATAGTGGCAATAGCTTTCTCACTGAGCATTTGGGATTTCCCATCCATTCATACGAACAGGAACATCTTTTTCGGTCAAATATTGCTTGAGGTCAGCCATGCGTAATTCATTGAAGTGAAACAAACTTGCAGCTAAGGCGGCTGATGCTTTCCCGACAGTCAGCGCATCATAGAAATGTTCTTTTGCCCCTGCACCTCCTGAAGCAATCACAGGAATACTGACTGCATCCGAAACACTTTCTAGCATTTCGAGGTCGTATCCAGCTTTTGTGCCATCTCTATCCATGCTTGTTAGCATGATTTCGCCTGCACCGCGGTCTTCGACTTCTTTTGCCCATTCAACAGCTTCGCGCTCTGTTGGGATGCGTCCACCATTGATATGCACAATCCATTGTCCATCAATATATTTGGGGTCAATCGCTACGACAATACACTGACTACCAAATGCCCATGCGCCGTCATTAATCAATTGTGGATTTTTGACTGCTGCACTATTAATCGTAACTTTATCCGCCCCTGCCAACAATGTATCGCGGATGTTATCAACTGTGCGAATGCCTCCACCAACAGCAAAGGGGATAAAAATACTATCTGCAACGCGCCGAACCATATCTAAAGTTGTTTTACGGTCTTCATGAGATGCTGTAATATCGAGGAAGACAAGCTCATCTGCACCTTCACGGTCATAGATAATCGCTTGTTCAACAGGGTCGCCAGCATCTACTAGATTAACAAAATTGACTCCCTTGACTACGCGACCATCTTTAACATCAAGGCAGGGAATAATACGCTTTGCCAACATTATTTAGCTTCCTTTGCAACTGCAAGAGCTTCATTCAATCCAATTTCATCACGATAGAGTGCCATCCCAATCACAACCCCTGCAATGACATTACTATGCGCGAGTTGGGCAATCTCAATCATTTTACTCACACCCCCTGATGCAATCACCTGTAAGTCTGTGTTGCGAGCCAATGCAATTGTATCTTCAATATTCACGCCTAACATACTCCCATCACGACTAACATCGGTGTATAGAGCATGGTCAACACCACGTTCGCGCATTAACCGCCCAAATTCAACAGGTGTTAGAGTAGATTGTTGTGTCCAACCATTGGTGGTTACGAAGCCATTTTTAGCATCCATTGCAACACATATTTTTTCTGCGCCAAATTTGTTAATAGCTTCTTCGACCACATCAGGGTTATTCGCTGCGAGTGTACCAATCACCGCTCGACTTGCACCTTTAGCAAGTGCTATCTCAATATCTCCGATGGAACGTAATCCACCACCGAATTGTACTTTTACATCTTCTTTGGCAACTACCTCTAGAATAGTCATATTATCATTCGCTTCCCCGAATGCGCCGTCGAGATTCACCATATGAATCCATTCTGCACCTTGCTCAATCCATTCTTTCGCTGTCTGAATTGGGTCATCGCTGAATATAGTTTGTCGATTGGGGTCACCTTCCATCAGGCGAACGACCTTGCCACCACGTAAATCAATTGCAGGATAAATAATCATCACTGACTCCTCATTTATAAAGCCAAGAAATTTGTCAAAATTTGTAAACCCACTTGTTGACTTTTTTCAGGGTGAAATTGTACTCCATAGACATTATCGCGCTCCACAGCAGCCGTGAAAGGTATACCATAATCCACTGTCACGAGTACATCGTTATCATTTTCAGGCAAGCAATAATAGCTGTGCACAAAATAAGCATATGGATTGTCTGGTAGACTACCAAGCAGGTTAGATTCTTTTGTCTGTTGTAATACATTCCAACCCATATGAGGCACTTTTAACTCATCAAATTCAGGGAAGCGTGTAACTTTGCCAGCTAAAACCCCTAAACCGTCATGCTGTCCCATTTCATCACTGTAGTCAAATAAAAATTGCATCCCAAGACAAATCCCAAGATATTGGATGCCGTTGTTAATAGCTTGTTTCAAGGGTTCAACGAGTTGTTGCTGATGTAATTGTTGCATTCCTGCACCAAATGCACCGACACCAGGGAGAATAATTTTTTCGGCATCTTCCATTTGAGAAGGCTCTTGTACAAGTTGTACATTTTCAGCATTTAAATATTTTAGAGCGTGCATCACACTCCGTAAGTTACCTGCACCATAGTCAATGACAGCTAACATTCTTGTCCTCTCTAGTCACATAAAAACAAAAAACCCCGCAAGGCGCAGGGTTTGGATACACAATAGCAATACTTACACAACAGTCTCAGCCACCCGACACCGATTGGATATTTGTTACTAGATGATGATGTGATGTGTGCAAGATTTGGTTTATCATGTGCAGCAGTATAGCAATCTAAGATAGGACTTGTCAAACAAAATGGGAAAACTCATTGCTCTCTTAACCGACTTTGGCACAAGTGATATTTATGTTGGTGTGATGAAAGGTGTCATGAAAAATATTTGCCCTGATGCCGAATTTGTCGATATTTCGCACCATGTCAAACGGCAATCCATTCATGATGGTGCACTCATGCTCCGCAATGCTTACAAGTATTTTCCTGATGGTACAGTCTTCTTAGTGGTAATTGACCCCACAGTAGGCAGTACACGTCGTCCAATATTGGTAAAAACCGAAAAATATCAATTCATTGCTCCTGACAATGGTATTCTTACACCAACACTAGCAGAAATTGGTGAATATCAAGCTGTAGAATTATCTAATCCTGCGTATCAGTTGACAGATAGTAGTTTTACATTTCACGGACGTGATATTTTTTCACCAGCCGCTGCCTATGCTAGACGAGGAGATGTGCCTTTAGGTGCATTTGGAGAAGCCATAACAGATTTAGTGCGTTTGCCCATGCCAACCCTTTCAATTATGGATGACCATATCAAAGGAGAAATTACACATATTGACTACTTCGGTAATATCATCACCAATATTGGTACACTACAGTGGCAAGATGATGTGACACTCGAATTAACAACACCTGATGCCAATCTCACACTTGATGCGACCACAGCACACTTACATATCAAAGATGTCCACCTACAGGCAATTAAACACGCTTACCATGAAGTCGCAGTCGGTGATTTGTTGTTGCAAGTGGATAGTAATGGATACCTTGAAATTGGTATCAATCAAGGCAGTGCATCTGAACGTTTACAAGTCTCAATTCATGATACAATCACACTACACTTGAAATCATAACAACAAATCATTTGCATCAATCATGGCTTAACACGGATAAATTTATATGACTGATAACGAATATATTCTGCTCGTTGACGACATCGTTGATAATCTCGATATGCTCGGTGATATGCTCAAGCACAGGGGGTACGAAACCAAGATTGCCTTTGATGGGCAAGAAGCCCTTGAACAAATTGCAGATAATCCACCAGACTTGGTGTTGTTAGATATTCAAATGCCTGGGATGAATGGCTATCAAGTTTGTGAAGCTATCAAGTCCAATGAGCAAACTAAAGATATTCCTGTTATCTTCTTGAGTGCGCTCAGCGAAACAGATGATGTAGTTAAAGGCTTTGATGTTGGTGGTGCTGATTATATCAGTAAGCCCTTCAAGTTTCGTGAAGTCATGGCGCGGGTCGAAAATCAACTAACAGCATCACGTCAACGCAAAGAAATCGAAGCCTTACGTGACCGAGACCGTCAACAATTTGAAGCATTGGCTCAAATTAAAGACCGCTTTCTCTATGGCGCAGCCCACGACCTCAAAAATCCACTGACAGGCGTATTACTATACACACAATTGTTGCGCCAGACCCCACCTGATGATGTATCAGAACTTGAAAATATCGCATCCAATATTGAAAATACAGCGCGGAAAATGCAACGACTTGTCACAGATATTATTGATTTGGCACAGATGCAAGTCGGCGACCAAATGCGACGGATTGACCTGCCATTACAACCAATTTTTGAAAGCGTCTATCAGACTTCACTCATCAATGCAAAGGTGAAAGACATTGCGCTCTCAATTGATATCCCAGAAGAGAAAATCAATTATCTAATCGAGAGAAGTTACTTCGAGCGGATGTTGGATAACCTCGTATCAAATGCAATTAAATACACACCTGATGGTGGTACAGTTGTATTACGCCTGTGTGATCGCGAAGCACATTACGAAATCCAAGTTGAAGATACAGGCTTAGGAATTCCGAAAGACGATATTCCGAAATTGTTTGATGCCTTCTTCCGTGTTAAGAAACTAACCCACAAAAAGCAAGAAGGCACGGGCTTGGGCTTATCGATGGTCGCAGCTATCGTTGAAGAACATAATGGTGAAATATTTGTTGAAAGCGAAGAGGGCATTGGCAGTACATTTACAATAATCCTACCCAAAGATATATAAATGCTAATGTCAATCGTAAATAATAGTGCTTGCATGACTTCAATAATAAAACGTAAGGATAAATATGGCACGCTTTAAATTACCTCCTTGGCTGTTGCTTGGAGGAGCAGTTATTGGTGGTTGGGCACTCTACAGTAGCTTGGTGGTTGATCATGATATGCCAATCGGACCTGCTGTTGATGCACCTCGTGAGAACTTTCACGGTAAAAAGTCAACACTGATGAGCTATTATGCCGACTTAGATACAGAAGGTCGTCCTTTAGTGCTTTTGCATAGTATCAATGCAGCAGCCAATGCTTATGAAGTGCGTCCGCTATTTCAACACTATGGATTAAAACGTCCTGTTTATGCACTAGATCTACCAGGTTTTGGTTTCTCTGAACGCACCAACCGTGAATACTCAACCGAATTGTATGTCAACTCAATTACTGACTTTTTGCAACAAGTAGTTGGCGAACCTGCTGATGTTTTAGCACTATCTTTAACATCAGAATTCGCAGCCCTCGCAGCCCATCAAAACCCTGACTTGTTTCATTCATTAACACTTATTTCTCCAACGGGACTCACCCCAAAAATGGCGAAACGTGTATCACAATCGGCTCAAGAAAATGACCAGAGTGATGGTGTTTATAAATTCTTGAGTAATCCAGTTTGGAGCCAACGACTGTATGACTTACTGACAACGAAACCTAGTTTGCGTTTTTTCCTAAGTCTCAACTTCTATGGTGAAATTGATGAAGGGTTATTCGATTATCATTATCGCAGTACACATCAACCAAATGCACGCTATGCACCCTTAAAATTCGTGAGTGGTTCGCTGTTCACGCCAGATATCGCAGAGTTCACCTATAAACATCTCACTGTACCGACCTTGTTACTCTACGATGAAGACCCTAACGTTAATTTTGACCTCTTACCAGAGATTCTAACAAGCAACGATAATTGGCGAGCAAGACGGATTCTTAACACGCGCGGATTACCACATTTTGAACGCTTGGATATGACAGTTAATGCGCTAGAAGATTTCTGGAATGATATTGGTTAATCGCCTACTGGTGTTGGTAATGAATGCTCAAGCGCGGTTTGCTCATCGCGCTTTTGCTTTCTATTCCACTGCATTAGGAAATAAGCAGGGACAATCATAATGCCGAAGACCACACCACCAAAAATATAAGGCAAGATTGGATCAATCTCAAACATAAAGCCAGCGATAGCACTCCCTATAATTATTGATAGGCTAATTGCTGATTGATAAAGTCCCATTACGCCACCGCGCTGATTCGGTGGGACAGTTTCAGTGATAATGGACTGCAATGCAGGTAATTGGAGACCTGTTCCAACGGCGAAGAGAAACACAGCAATACCTGCCGAAATTGGCACAGCAATAATCACCAGCACAAACATCGAAATCATCCGCACAACTGCACCAACCAGAATCACCATGCCATCGCCAAATGTGCCAGAAATTTTGCGTAGAATATAACCCTGCGTCACGATTTGCCCGACGCCAATTGATGTGAACAGTAACCCAACACCAATTTCAGCTTGTTCAGGATTGCTAGCGAACAAAACTTCATCCCCAAATAGTGCAAGAGTTGACTGCAACATCGCAAAAGCAAGTTGTGCACCAAAGGTGATGAGTAGAATACCCATCAAAGGTATATTCTGCATAACCCCTGATGTGGTCATTTTAGATTGTGCATCATCACTATTCTTGGCCTTTTGTTCATCGGTGACTGTTTCTTCGAGAATGAAATAGGTCATGAGTACAACGACAGCCGCCGCAATCGCAGCAATTACATAAGGGGTTTGATAACTGAACTGACTCGCAAGAAATCCTGCGAGGGCAGGACCAAACACAAAGCCAACACCAAAGGCTGCAAACAAATATCCGAGAGCGGTAGTGCGCTTTTCCTTCGGCGTGATGTCCGTGATATAGGCTTGCGCGACGATGATATTTCCACCTGTGATGCCATCTAGTATTCGTGCAGCAAACAAAACCCAAATAGCTTGCCCAAAGCCTAGCATCAAAAATGCGATGACAGTTCCAATTTGACTGACGAGTAACACGGGAATGCGCCCGTAGCGGTCAGATAACCGCCCTAGAAATGGACCTGCAATGAATTGTGCTGCAAAAAAAGAAGTATTCAAAAGTGTGATAGTTGATTCGCGCATCCCAAATTCGCGTTCGGCATACAATGGTAGAATGGGCAAGACCATCGATGCGCCGACAATCTGTACAAAAATAATCAACAAAATGACAATTAAACGCTTATCAAGGAGTGTTCCTTGTTTAGTATCATTCATAGTTTATAGACTTGCTCCTAGCTATCACCCAACTCATGATGATATGCACTATACGAGTCTTACATGAACGATGGCTTGATGTGGATATAACCATTCTATAAATAAAGTGGGTGAATTCTATCGGTGTTAATCGCAACGAGCACGCTGTCACCGAGTTGAGGGATGCTCTTACTAGAGGATACATTGAGGCGTAGTTCAACATCATCCTTGATTTGTATAATGAGTCGGTAATGCTCTCCTTGAAATGTACGTTCAATTAATTTGCCAACTAACGCACCATCGTCTGAGATGTGTAAGCTATTCGGATGAAGCAATACATGAGGTGCATCAAAAGGAATCGTAGGCAGAAGAGTGCTCGGTACAATATTGGTCAATCCCAAAAATTGTGCCACAAATTGTGATTTTGGCTGATGATAAAGTATCTCAGGTGTATCATATTGTTCGATTTGCCCTTCATTCATGATGGCAATGCGGTCTGCAATGGCGTAGGCTTCTTGCTGGTCGTGCGTAACATAAATCGCAGTGAGTCCAATTTGCCTGATAATCTCTCCCAATTCTGCTAGCAAGCGGTCACGTAGACCTGCATCAAGCGACCCTAGTGGCTCATCAAGCATGAGTAAACGAGGTTTTGGGGCAAGGCTACGCGCAAGAGCAACCCGTTGTTTTTGTCCACCAGAAAGTGCATCAATTGAACGGTCTTGATAACCTGCCAAGCCAACAAGGTCTAACATCTCATCGACAGCCTGCTGTTGCTCTGCTTTGGATATCCCTTGCATCCGCAAGCCAAAAGCCACATTTTGAGCTACAGTCATATGTGGGAATAAAGCAAAATCTTGGAACATTAATCCAAAGCCACGTTGATGAATTGGTATATTTCGCAGAATTTGTCCCTCTAAGTTGATTTCGCCTGTATAACCTGTTTCTAGTCCTGCAATTACCCGTAGCAGGGTTGTCTTACCACTACCACTTTCACCTAATAAGCATACAATCTCACCTGATTCCACACTCATATCAATTGCTTGTAGCACAGGTACTCGCTCATATTGATAAGATACATTTTTAACTGTCAGCATCAAAACTCTCCAATACCTGCACTACGGATACGTTCGATAGCGATGAAACTCACGGCACAAACCAACATCAGGAGCGAACTCATAGCGAGGGCTTGACCATAGTTGTTAAGTCCAGGTTCACCCAGTAGACGATAAATCACCAGTGGCATTGTTGCCGAATCACCACGTACAACAAAGAGCGACGCACCAAATTCACCCATACTAATGGTGAAAGCAAACGTTGCCCCAACAATTAGTCCTCGACTAATTAGAGGCAGTTCAATTAACCACCACTGTCTAAGAGGCGATGCCCCAAGTACACTGCTTGCCTCTTGGATGTTATGTGGAATGGCACGAATAGCAGGTAACACACTCCGCACAACAAATGGAATCGCAACAAGCGTATGAGCAATTGGAATAATCCACCAAGAAGCACGCAAATCAAGTGGCGGTTCATCCAACGCGATTGTGAAACCAAAACCGAGTGTGACGGCACTCGTTGCTAGTGGTAGCATGAACAAGGGGTCAATCACTTGAGATATCCAGCGCGGACGATTGCGACCACCAATTAAATAGGCTGTCATCAGACCAAGTACGAGAGCAAAACCAGTGGCTGTTAATGCGACACGAAATGAATTTAGCGTTGCATCAAATGGTGAAATAGCTAAAACTGAACCATCATCAAGTGTGCTCAGACCTGAATAATAACTGAGTGTGAAAGCACCATCTTGAAATAATGACCGTGCCACTAAAGCTAGTAGTGGGGTAAAGAGCAAGATAATCATCACGACGAGATTCACAGCTAAAAATATCTTTTCACGCGATGTCTGAGGTGGACGTGCAGTCTGTCTACTCGATTGCAAATTGGATGTAGCAATTCGTCGTTGCAACCATGTGTACAGAACCATCATCAATAGCATTGATCCAATCTGTACCAATGATAAAGCGGCTGCCAAAGGCAAATTAAAGATACTTCTTGCCTGATAGAAAATTTGTACCTCAAGTGTGATGAACGATAAATCACCTAAAATCAAAACAACGCCAAAACTCGTGAAGGTGAAGATAAAAACTAAAATAGATGCTGCCAGAATCGCAGGGCGCAACATTGGTAGACGAATTGACCACCACAATCGCCATCCTGATGCGCCTAAAACTTGTGCTGCGGATTCAATATTCGTTGATTGATTCGCCCAGTAACTCGTAATCATCCGCAGAGCAATCGCATAATTATAGAAAACATGCACAATCAGAATGATAGTAAGTGTGCCTTGTAAATCTATCGGTGCATCTTCCAATGAAAAGATAGCCATCAGCCATTCGTTCACTAATCCTCTCGGACCAATTAAAGCGGTGAATGCTGTTGCAACTACAACTGTTGGCAACACAAAAGGCAAAGTCGATAATGAGAGTAACAACGATTTTCCGATGAATTGATATCGTGTAAAAACATATGAAGCGGGTAAAGCCAATCCGATAGTGAAAATAGTCGATAGTGTGGCTTGCCAAATCGTTCGCAGTAAGGTCTCAATGTATAGTGGACGGGTTGCAAGTGTGATAAATCCACTAAGGTCGAATCGCCCATCATCGAAGAGACTAAACGTAAAAATAGAAGTAAGTGGATAGAAGAAAAAAATAAGCAAAAAAGCAAGAGGTACGAGCATCAGCCCGTACCATAAGAGTGTTGAAAGGCGCATTAATCGAGAACCGTTTCAAGCCAATCTTGAATCCACTGGTCACGATTTTCCTCAATCGTAGCGTAATCTAGTGTGGCTGGCTCATCAGGAATTTGAGCATAGGTTGCGAATAACTCAGGCAACTCTGCGTCTACATGAACAGGAAAAACAAACATCTGGTCTGGGACAGCTTCTTGAAATTCTAAACTGAGCATCCAGTCAATGACTTGTTGAGCTTCGGCTTCATGTTCTGTACCATCAAGGATGCCAGCAAATTCAATCTGACGAAAACAAGTACCTGCTGCCACAATACTTTCAGTCGTAGCCATATCAAGTTCTTCATTGTAGGTAAAAGGTGGGCTACTCGCATAGCTCACAACCAACGGATATGTGCCATCTTCACTACCTTGTGTGAAGTTACCAAAATAAGCAGTACTCCAGTCTTCGGCAATCAATGTATCATTGGCAACTAAGTCAGACCAATAATCTAAGTAACTATACTCATTATCATCTGATGCTTCACCAAATTCTGCGACTGTTGCCAGCAAGAAAGCTAAACCAGGGGATGATGTCGCTGGATTTTCGACGACCAGCAAACCTGAATAGACTTCATCCGTTAAATCCGCTAAGGACTCTGGCACAGGAATGTCGTTATCTTCAAAATAAGCGACATCATAATTTAAACACACATCACCATAATCAATTGGTGTCACGTTAAAGTCTTCATCGAGAATGAATTCTTCGCTGACATTTTCTAGTAGGGGAGATTCGTATGGAATAAAAATTTCAGCGTTAAGTGCACGACTGAGAAATGTATTATCCACACCAAATAATACATCGCCCAATGGGTTGCCAGCACTGAGTACTGATTGATTGACGACTTGCCCTGCATCACCTGCGCGTAAAATATCGAGTGTAATACCTGTTTCTTCTTGGAATGCTTCAATCACTTCTTCACTCATATTGAAACTATCATGAGTAACTAGTGTGATAGTTACACCATCATCTTGAGCAATTGTGCTTATTGAGGTGGAGAGAACAAATAGGAAGACTAAGATTAAGGTACGTAAACGCATAGAAACGTGAACTCCTTCAAAGAGTGTATAGAATTTATAGTTCGACCAAGGGGCATATGTAAAAACAAATCACCCCTGACGGGGTGCTGCAGGGGTGATCTGAATCACAGCAAAATGCGCTGTTAACACTTCCTACGCCAGCATTATCTGAGTCAGGTGTAAGGGTCGATACGACATTACGCATCCTCTCAGCCAACTTGTGTTAGCTCCCCTGGTCATTATGTAATTTCTATATCATATTATAGCGCGAAACAGCACGAATAGCAACGTATGTTGCGTTTGCAAATCATGCTAGAGTGATATTCAGATGGTTAAACTGTACTTATAGATAGACTTACATACCGTTAATTTGAAGTGAACCATGTCACTTGATTGAGTGGATACCAGCGAAATAGTACCTTGCCTATAATCAAATCACCGTTCACAGCATCATAATTGCGTGAGTCATAGCTGGTGAGGCGATTATCGCCTACAATGAAGTATTCGTTATCACCTAACTCCCAAAAACCATTTCGATTACCAAGCATCTCCATATCGAGATATGGCTCGTTAACTACCACGCCATTGATACTCAATATACCATCATGGATGTGAACCCGTTCGTTCGGCAAGCCCACAATACGCTTGACCAAATTAGGACCATCTTCCTCAACAGGGTGCATCATTACAATGTCTCCTCGCTGTGGTTCGCCCCAAATATAAGGTAATGGACTCGCTGCAAGACGTTGACCCTCTTGCAAATTTGGCTCCATACTACTGCCTTTAACCACAGACCGTGGTAGAACAAACTGCAAAACACCGACAATCAGTGCCATAGTTAATATTTCTTTAATTAGGTCACGCCATTGAACTGACATTAATAAGTCCCGTATCATAAACCCTCAATCTGTAATGCTTTGGTACTGTCTGCTCACTATAATACACGAAATTATCAAGTTGATTGCTTACAAATTGCTAAAATTCGCTATAATACATACGTTCTAAACGTATATGAAAGATACTGCCTAATGTCTATAATCGCATTTGTTGCTGTATTTGTTGTTTTCAAATTTGTCGTCACATGGGTCACAATCATGAGCTTGATTACACTATTTTCGCCTTCCACTGCATGGAAAATACGTGTTTTATGGGGGCGATTGCGTGGTAAATTAAGTCATATCCCTGAACAACCGCCTACATGGAATCGTCAAGTGCGTATTGGTAGCCTGATTACCTTCCCGATTTGTTTGATTGTTTTAGCATTTTTTGTTCGTTCACTATTGCCTGTCCTCACCTAATTTGATAGGAGCTTTACTTTGTCTTTTACCAATCGTGAAATTGCAGAAATTTTCGCCAATATTGCTGATATTCTCGAAATCCAAGGCGAATCCCGCTTCCGCTTTTTATCCTATCGTCGTGCTTCGGAAGAACTCGCTGAACTCGCGCGTGATTTACAAGCCTATCTCGATGAAGGCACTCTGCAAGAAATTCCTGGAGTTGGCAAAGCGATTGCTGATAAAATCACAGAACTCCTTGAAACAGGCAAAATGGAATATTACGAAAAACGTAAAACCGAAGTTCCTCTAGGCGTTGTCGAAATTAAACGCATCAATGGTGTTGGTCCCAAAAAAGCGAAATTATTTTGGGATGAACTAGGCATTACTAGCATTGAAGAACTCAAACAAGCGGCTGAAAAAGGGCAATTGCGCGATTTATCGGGCATGGGTAAAAAGAGTGAACAAAAAGTCCTAGATGGCATTGAAGCGATTGCACGTCGTTCAGACCGTACCCCTATTGGTAAAGCCCGTCCAGCAGCCGAGCGTATTCTCAATTACTTGCTTGAACTTCCTGAAGCACAAGAGGGTGTCATTGCTGGTAGCATTCGTCGGGCACGGACAACAATCGGTGATGTCGATATTCTAATTGCGGGTGATGATGCCCAACCCATTATGGATGCCGTTGTTAACATGGAAGAAGTCGCACGAGTTCTCGGACATGGCGAAACAAAAAGTTCTGTAGAATTACACACTGGCTTACAAGTGGATGTGCGTGTCTTACCGAAACAACGTTGGGGAACAGCCCTACAATATTTCACAGGGAGTCAAGCACACAATATCAAAGTGCGCGAAATCGCTCGTGAAAAAGGGTACTCGCTCAATGAAGATGCCTTACGTCCAATTGATGAAGAGGGCAATTTAATGGACGAGTCACATTATGTTTATTGTGAGACTGAGCAAGAGGTTTACGAAAAAATTGGTCTAGCGTGGGTGTCTCCAGAACTCCGTGAAGACTCTGGCGAAATCGAAGAGGCAAAGAATAATAATCTGCCGAATCTAATAGCGGATAATGATATTATCGCTGATTTGCATATGCACACGACCTATAGTGATGGCAAACTCAGTATCATGGAAATGGCACAAGCTGCCAAACAACGAGGAATGCACTATATTTGCATCACAGACCATTCTCAGATGCAAGCCCAAGCAGGCGGACTCAAACCCGAAGAAGCATTGGCACAACAAGAAGAAGTCCGCAAGGTCAATGCTGAAATAGAAGGGATTGAAGTTCTACATGGCATTGAAGTGGACATCAAAGCAGATGGTTCGCTTGATTTCGATGATGACGTTCTTGCACAGTTTGATTGGGTCATCGCATCACCGCATGTCGCCTTACAACAAAACAAAGAAACGTATAATAAACGCTTGGTGAAAGCGATTAGCAATCCGCATGTAGATTGCATTGGACATCCAACAGGTCGTCTAATTAGTCGGCGTGAGCCTGCTAAAATTGATATTGATGCCATACTTGACGCAGCAAAAGAATACAATGTTGCTCTAGAATTAAATGCAAATCCCGAACGGCTTGATTTAGATGCACAATACATCAAATTGGCTATCGAAAAAGGAGTGCTCATCAGCATTAATACTGATGCTCATGATGATTGGATGATGGATTTACGTGATTATGGGGTTAATAATGCGCGTCGTGGTTGGTTAACTGCTGAATCAGTGATTAATACATGGTCATACGAGAAATTTCGTGAGTGGTTGGATGAACGCAATCAATAAACTGACAGCAATCCTGTCCACAATAGCATAGTGACGGTATGATATAGATATATCTATCAAGCGCACATAGAGGATACAGTGATGGCGGATAACAATCTACCACCACCCCATGACGAAGAAACTGACGAAACTATTTTATCAGATGCGAGTGGTACACGCCCAAATCCGCGTGCGCCACAAGCGGACACTGAGCAAAATAAAAAACACCGCACCAAAATGGTCAGACGGTCAACACCAAAACCACCAACAGGGCATGTTCAAGCAAGACAATCGCCACCAGCGAGTTACGCACCGCGCCCACGTCGCAACCGTCGAGCCACATCACCCAAAGATAGTGCACTTTATCTGCCTTGGTGGTCAATCGTCATTATGCTGATTGGTGTTTTGGTTGTTTCTTTTGGTATCCTCGGTGCAATTTATTTTATGGGTAGTTCTAATCCATTTTCAGCAAATCCTGACCCAATTATTGTCATTGTCACTGGTGACCCAAGTACGATCAATTCGGATGTAAATGCTCAAGGTGTTGTACAAGCACCATCAACCGAAATCATCAGTGGACAAAATGCCCCAACTGATTTGCAACTCGCAGGACCAACCCTCGCGCCTGTTCAATTATCACCGACACCTGCTGCGATACGCATCGGGAGCGTTGTCGTGGTTGAAGGGGTAGATGTTAATACCCTCAATGTGCGTTCGACAGCAAGCCTCCTCGAAAGTAGTGTACTGTTCCGTGCAGAAGAAGGCGAAGTCTTCAATGTGCTAGATGGACCTCAGCAATCAGATGGGTTTACATGGTGGGAAATTCAAGACCCCAATGATGTCAATCGTCGTGGATGGGCTGTCAGCAACTTCTTGACAGTTCAAGCACCGTAATTAGTCGTACATTATCAAATTCTATGATAAAATAGAACATAAATTCGATTTCTATCAGGAGTAGTCCTTAATGGCAAATGTTGCGGAACGTGCGAGTGAGTTGCGCGAAGAGTTAAATTATCATATTTATCGCTACTATATTTTGAATGACCCCATCATCACCGATGGTGAATACGATAAACTCTATCATGAACTCGTCCAAATTGAGCAAGAGCATCCTGAACTTCAAACGCCTGATTCACCTACAAAACGAGTCGGTAGCGATTTAGACTCTAACTTCGAGAAAGTTCCACATGCCGCGCCAATTTTGAGTTTATCCAATGCTTTCGATGGTGATGACCTCCAAAAGTGGGAAGAGCGCAATCGTAAATTACTCCCTGATAACGTTGAACTAGACTATGTCCTTGAACCGAAACTTGATGGGCTATCCATTGTACTAACTTATGAAAACGGTATCCTGACAACAGCCGCTACACGAGGGAATGGCGAAATTGGTGATGATGTAACGCTCAATGTCAAAACGATTAAAACTGTGCCACTACGCATCCCCGCTGACCCTAGTAGCGACTTAAATCCACCATCAAGATTAGTCGTTCGTGGTGAAGTCATGTTCCTCAAAGATGCTTTTGAACAACTCAATCAAGAGCAAGAAGCAAAAGGCTTGCCCACATACGTCAATGCACGTAACACAGCATCAGGCTCACTCAAACAGAAAGATTCTCGCGTCACCGCAGAACGTGATTTGACGGCGTTCATCTATAGCATTGTCGATAGTAACGGTGTGGATGTGAATAGTGAAATGGATGTATTGGATTTTATGTCTGCGATGGGCTTTAATATTGTTCCTAATATTAGCCATTATCCCACATTATCCCACATTATCCCACATTTGAATGAATGGGAAAATCGCCGACATGACTTGCTATTTGAGATTGATGGACTCGTTATCAAAATTAACTCGCTCCCAATCCAGCGCGAATTGGGCGTTTCAGGAAAAGATCCGCGTGGTGCAACTGCCTATAAATTTCCTGCTGAAGAAGGGACAACAACCTTACTTGATGTTACGATAAACATTGGGCGCACAGGCAAAGTGACCCCAACAGCCCAACTCGAACCAATCTATATTGGTGGCGTGACAGTTTCTAACGCTAGTTTGCACAATTACGACCTCATCCAAGAACTTGATATTCGCTACAATGACCGCGTTGTTATCAAACGCTCAGGTGATGTTATTCCTTATGTGATTGGTCCTGTCGAAGGCGCACGTCAAGGACATGAAAAGCCAATCATAGCTCCTGAAACCTGTCCATTTTCAGGTGATGAACTCATTCGTCCTGAAGGTGCAGTTGATTTATTCTGTCCGAATCCTAAATGCCCAGAGCGCGTTTTTCGTTCACTTGAATTTTTTGTATCGCGTGGGGCAATGGATATTGATGGTATGGGACCCTCAACTATCGAAGCTCTCATCGAAGCGAATCTCATAAAAGATGAAGCAGATATTTTCTACTTACAAGCAGAACCTATTCTTGAACTCGAAGGTTTTGGAGACAAAAAAGTTGAAAATTTACTATCTGCCATCGAAAACGCAAAATCACGTCCACTGGCACAAGTGTTATCATCACTCGGCATTGATGGAATCGGCACAATTGTCGCCAATTTGTTAGCAGAACATTTCAAGTCGATAGATGTGCTAATTGACCGTGCTACACAAGTCAAAACATATGAAAATACCTTCATTGACTTAGTCCAACCAATTATCAACACTGACGATGCACTAGAAGGTCGCTTAGATGATGTCGTCAAAGCACGCAAACGCTTAAGCAATCCTTTAGTTGAACTCGCACCTCGTTATGTTGATAGCGATAAGCTAGAAACAAAACTCACTCGTCTACTCAAGCCCATCCTAGAACTTGCACCATCCGATGCGCCATCCGCAGAGGATCTTGCTACATCATTACAAAATCTCATTGATGTTGCACGACCACTCATCACCATAGAAGGCTTCGGACCGATTCTTGTGCGAAATGTGGTGGATTGGTTCGCAGATGACTATCATCAAACGATGCTCCAGAAAATGCGTGATGTAGGTGTCACAATGGAAGCCGAAGAAACTATCCAAGCTGGCACATCCTTGGAAGGTAAAAAATTCGTTCTCACGGGTACGATGTCTGTCCCACGCGATGAAATTAAAGAACTCATCGAATCCTATGGTGGCAAAGTTAGTGGGAGTGTCAGCAAGAAGACTGATTTTGTTGTTGCTGGTGATAATGCAGGTAGTAAAGCGCAAAAAGCAGAGACATTAGGCGTGCCAATTCTAACTGAAACTGACCTGCGAAACATGCTAACAGACTGATATAATCAGGTATTCCAATAATTTCTCTCATCGGGGCATGGCAATCCATGCCTTGATGTGTTTCTAGCAAAGGATACATATATATGAGCAACGGACTGATACACATTCGCAAAGGGCGCGAAAAGCCTATACGTAATCAGCATCCTTGGATTTTCAGTGGTGCAATCTATAAAGCCGAGAATGCCGAAGATGGCGACATCGTAACGGTGATTGACCATAACCGTAATTTCTTAGCACGCGGTTACTGGAATCATCAATCACAGATTCAGGTACGGATTCTCACATGGGAGGATGAACCTATCAATAACGCATGGTGGCGACGAATGCTCAACCGTGCGATTGCACAACGCTATCCTAAGCCTCAATTCTATGCAGGGAATCGTGTTATCAATGCCGAAAATGATTTTATTCCAGGATTGATTGTTGACCGCTACAGCAATTTTCTTGTCTTACAAGCATTGACACTCCACATTGATCAACAAAAATACATGATTGCCGAGTTGCTTGCAGAATTATTTGCAGAAGCCGATATGCCTATTGAAGGTATCTATGAACGGAGTGATGTCGATGTACGTGGTAAAGAAGGCTTAAAGCAATCCACAGGCTTACTTTGGGGAGCAGAACCACCAGAACTTATCCCATTCCGTGATGACAATCTCGTGCGTGTGGTGGATGTCCGAACGGGGCATAAAACAGGCTATTATCTTGACCAGACTGATAATCATGCACTTGTTGAATCACTGTCCCAAAAACATGATTGGACACCTGAGACACATACTATCTTAAATACTTTTGCTTTTTCTGGTGGATTTGGTCTTCGCTCATCAGCGCATGTAATCAATGTCGATTCCTCAGAAGAAGCACTTCAATTAGCAGAACATACCTATTATGGCAATGAATGGCGTAATCGAGATGTGGAATTTGTCCAAGCTGATGTCTTTGACTATCTAAGAGACTGTGTTGAACAAGAACAAGAATTTGACTTAGTGATTCTTGACCCACCCAAGTTTGCTCACAACAAACGTCAAATTGATAGCGCAGCGCGTGGCTATAAAGATATTAATCTGAATGGCTTTAAACTCGTCAAATCAGGTGGGTATCTGATGACATTCTCTTGCTCAGGCGCAATCAGTCGTGACTTATTTCAGAAAATTGTCTTTGGGGCTTTAGCAGATTCAGGACGACAAGCGCAGATTGTGCAACATCTTGGCGCAAGCAGTGACCATCCGATTGCTTTAACTTTTCCAGAAGGGGAATATCTTAAAGGACTACTATTGCGTGTCTATTGAACAAAAGGGGCGAATTGTTCGCCCTCAGATTTAAACCGCTACATTCTCTGATGCCACCTGTTGTGCTACAAGTCGCTTGATTTTGTTACTGGTTTCGTACCAACTTGTTTGACTCAAGCCCATTTTTTCGCGGATGCTCTCTTCATCATCTCCTGCACGCCAATCACGCACACCCATCGTCCAGCGCATAACCTCAAACGATAGCTTAAATGGTACATCTGCTTCTTTGCCCAAATCAGTCAAAATATATTCTAAATTGCGTGTCGTACAGGTGAAGAGTGTGTCTTTGGGATTGTATTGTTGAACATACAGTTCCAACACTGCTATCAAGTCAGCATCTAATTCAATCCGACGTTCTTTATACACATTCTTGGCTTTGTGTTTGATGATAACTGTTGGATGCTGTGGATTCTCATTGTCAAAATCTTCTAGAGTCAAACGACCCGCTTCACTCTTTTTGATGCCTGTTTGCAACAAAAGACGAAATAGCAGTTCAGGGCGATAATCAGAGTCGTCGCCTTTTTTCTGTGTTTTGGCAATCTTTAGCACAGCATCAACATCATTAGGTGTTAATACATTCGAGAGCGGGGCAGGACCAGAACGTTGAAGGATTGCCAGTGCAGGATCGCGTTTAATCGCATCAAGATTTTTCAACCATTTGAAATAAACTTTAAGAGTCGTCACGCGCCGAGCATAAGTTTTACGACTGCATGACACACCGCGCCGATTTTCCATCCAGTCCAAATACTCATTGAGATTGCTTGTATTGTAGTGACCAATAGGCGTTTCTTCGCTAGTATGTTCAATGAGTAAGTTCATATCACCAAGAAAGGCTTTAATGGTATGGCTGGATTTACCTTCTTTTGCAAGATATTTCCGAAAATGTTCGAGGGTGGCGGCAACAGGGGTCTGTTTACTAATCTCATTGGCTGATGAGGGCTGTGAAGGAAACAGGGGTAATTGTTTATTGGTCATGAAAACACCTCCTCTTTTCGGAAGATTTGTTCTAATTATAGCATATTTGTTTCATTTGACAAACCAATTTTTGCCTGCTGAATTCTACTCATTTCTACCATAGCGTGTGTCGAGTGCCTCCTGTTGAGCAGTGGCAAGCGTATCCAGAGCTTCTTCAGCATTGAGTTGTCCTGCAATTGCTGGCTGAATGTATTGCTGTTGCAATTCTAACAAAATCGGAAAGATTTCAATTTGCCAATAATCCCGTACTAAAGGTAATGAATCGCGGTAACTGACTATGAAGGGTAAATCTACTTGGATAGCCTCATCATTGAGGAGGTCATTACGGGTTGTCATGCCACCCTCACGTAACCATTGTTCTTGTATCGAGTCTGAGAAGAACCATGTTAAAAAGTCGAGAGCCATTTCCTCTTTATCTGTATAAGCACTAACACTGATACCAAATCCACCATAGCCAGTGAATTGCCCTGCATCCCCTGCTGGGACTATAGTGTAAGCAATGTTTTCTGCTTCGTTGCAGCTTTCCACATCAGCTAATTGACGAATGTCATTAGCCCATAACTCGACTACAGCGACATCACCATCGCAGATAGCATTAGCTACCTCAGTTGGTGTGAACGTCAAAGCATCATCAGGAGCAGTCTGCCACAAGATATTCGCAATTGTCACTGCTTCCAAAGCATCATCCGTGTTCAGAATATCCTCGACTGTGAAAGTCGCTTCGTCCCATAATGAACCACCAGATGACCACAAAATATGATTCCATGTGGACGAAACATAATCGTTTTGCCGACTCCAATGTGTCACAAAACCAAAAGGAATATCATCATTTACTCTGAAGAGTTGCGCTTGTTCGACGAGTTCCTCCCAAGTAACTGGTGCGGATAATCCCAATGCCTGATAAACATCAGCACGATAGGCTAGTAATCGCACATCAGGCTGGAGAGGCATCGCTATTAACATATTGTCATCACGATGAATGTCTAATACTTGTTCTGGAAACGTCTCATTATCAAAGGTATTGGCATACCAGACATTCAGGTCAAATAAGTGATTTCGCTCAGTAGCAGTACCAAAAAATTGTGTATCCATGATGAGTAAATCCGCACCAGATTGTGCAGCAAGGTCAACAAAAATAGCATCAAACCATTGCGCTTGAGGAACACAGACGACATTAATAGTTGCCTCTGAATAGTCTGTGACTAAATCTTCAAACAGAGTACATGCCTCGGATTCAACCCATGTCACATCAAGTGTTACCTCTTGTGCAGATGCAGATAAAGACATCATAATGACCAAAATAATTGTCAGGATTGTTCTTTTATGCCACATAGCGATGATGCTCCTCATGAAAGAACCAACGTGTTTTGTAAACTCGGAGAATATAAAGTTTTAGCCAAAGTCAGCGTAATTGTGTAATTAGGATGCTTCTGTAACAAATCGTCTCTTACGCTCATTTTTAAAGAATATCATCTCCATCACGACAGCGATAGCATAAAATAGAGCGACCCCACCAAAAATTGGAACAAAACCATACTCACCATATTCAACTTGTAGATAGCCACTCACTTGAGGCATCACAAACCAGCCAAATTGGAACGAAATACTACTGAGTGAAACAGCTAAGGCACTAACTTTTGTTGGCACACCTTCCAGCATAAAAGTTTGATAAATTGGATTGCCCATATTCATCAATGCAAGGCGCACCATAAATGCAAAGACCGCAGTCGGAAACCAAATCCCCACTGAACCATAGCCACTCGGCACAACAAAAGCACCGATGCCTAAAGTAAGGAGAAATGGAATCGAAATCGCCTGTGTCAATATAACAGCATTAATTTTCCCCAGACGGTCTGCCATCGGCGGTGCAATGAACTGAGCAACTGCCATTGCAAAGCCACCAAATGCAAAAACCAAGCCAATGACAAAATCTGTTTGATTGTAAACACTACGGAAATACAAATTCATGAACGGTTGCATCAAGCCCGCGCCCAAACCCACCACAAGATTTGGCAATAAGAAGGGGAGTAAAGTCATCCCATAGGCTTTGATAAGATGCCAAGGTGTCTCGCGTACATCAACAGCATCTTTAGTCGGGCGTAAGAGCAAAAGCGGAATCATTCCTGCGAGCACCAAAATGGCTAATGTGCCGATTGCCCATTGATAAGCTAGTGTATCAGTCACACCCACATCAAAGATACCAGCATAGACACTCGGTAAACTACCACCAATTGTATTCCCGATGAAAGTTGCTGTCATGGTCAGACCAAGGTTGAAACTGAACACCCATTGTCGCTCATCATCACTGGTATTTGCCATCAAGAACGGAGCAACGACGACTTGCTGGGCTGCAAATCCAACCCCAAATAACATGCGAAAAATAATTAACGACGCACGAAAGGGCAACAGGACACTCCCTAACATCGCACTCCCAATAATAATGCTGACAATCAAGAGCAATTTCTTATGTGCATAGCGTCCTGCAAGGTACGCTATCGGAATTGCCATAATGATTGCTGCTAATGATTGTAAAGTTTGCAGTGTCCCTAAAAATGATTCATTATATTGCTCGCCCAAACTGAGCGCATAAAAATTAAAGAGTAATCGCCATCCACCAAGAGCTAGACCTGTGATAAAACTGACAATCAATATCAACCGTGCATTCACTGAAAATAAGCGTAGTTTGCTTATATAATCTTGCAATCCGACTTGCAATTTTTGCATTCAATAAACTCCCAATGTTTAAGTGTTTCTATCATATGTCCAATTCATGAGTGCCATCAAAAATGGATATGACCATGTAAAAATTATCAGGATGTGTGCAACTAGCTAAATCATGTAACCGTATAATAATCTATAGCTAAATTAACTAGGGGGATAATGACTATGCAACGCCAGCAAATCTTGATTGAAGCAGACGAATTATTGAACAAAATAGATAATCCGAATCTCAAAATCTTTGATGCAACGTTACTATTCTTTGCAAAAGAAGATGAGCCAACATCTTTTGATGAGTATAAAGACAGGCATATCCCAAATGCTTCTTTTTTCGACCATCAACTCGTGTCCCAAGCTGACCATAAATATATGTTTATGATTGCACCCGAAGACCAACTAGCGCGTGCGATTGGTGGAATGGGTATTGATAATGACTCGGAAGTAATCGTCTACACACGCCAAACAATTGCTAGTGCTACGCGGGCATGGTGGGTTTTGACTTACGCTGGTCATGAAAATGTTCGCATTCTAAATGGGGGACTTCCTGCGTGGGAAGCCGTAGGTGGACAACTCGAAACAGGTCATCATCAATATACACCTACAACGTTTAACACAAATATCAAATCAGAGATGTTTGTGACTAAAGATGATGTTCAAGAGATGCTCAAGCAAAATAATATAGAGACTGTTTACACCTTGCCACTTGAAGCCTATGGAGGTAAATACATCACAGGCACATCATGCAAACCGAGCCAAACTTTAACAGACGAAGCATACATGACCATTGCATCCGATGAAGTTCTCGCAGAACAATTAAAAGATGAATCACAAAAAGATCGCATCATTACTTATTGCGGTGGTGGCATCGCTGCGACAGTCAATGCAGTTGCACATCTTATCGCAGGCAACGAAAACGTCAGTGTTTACGATGGCTCACTATCAGAATGGATGGGGGAGGGATTGCCGATTTCAACCACTGATGAATCAGCATAACTATCTTGGTTTCTAGCACCATCTATACCCATCCCAACTGACTGAAAGAACTTAAAGAGGGTATAGTATCAAAAATTGTGTGCAAGGAGAAAAGTCTGTGGAGTATAAATTATTAGGGAATACAGGGGTCAAAGTCTCTCAATTATGCTTTGGTACCATGTCATTTGGTGATACAGCCGATGAAGCTATGTCAGCAGCGATGTACAAAGCCTGTCGAGATAAGGGCATTAACTTTTTTGATTGTGCCAATGTATACGCAGGGGGGCGTTCCGAAGAAATTCTTGGCAAGTTGATGGCTGGCGAACGTGATGAACTCGTTATCACCACAAAAGTGACCTCAAAAACCAAACGAGACGATATTAACAGTGGTGGATACTCACGTCGGCATATCATGACAGAGGTCGAAAAGAGTCTCAAACGTCTTGGTACTGACCGCATTGATGTGTATTTTCTACATCATTTTGACCCAACAGTGCCTATTGAAAATGTTGTCCGTGCTTTGGATGACCTCGTCACACAAGGTAAGATTTTATACCCTGCTGTTAGTAATTGGGCGGCATGGCAAATAGCATTAGCACTTGGTGTGTCAGCCTACCAAAATCTTGCAAGAATTGAGGTTATCCAACCAATGTATAATCTCGTGAAGCGACAAGCTGAGGTTGAAATTTTGCCATTAGCAAAAGCAAAAAATATCGCAGTGATTCCCTACAGTCCATTGGGAGGTGGCTTGCTAACAGGTAAATATGGTATCGACAAAAAGCCACAGTCAGGACGTGTTGTAGAGAATCAAATGTACACCAAACGTTACAGCGAAGCATCCTATTATGAAGTAGCAGAAAAATTTACACTACATGCTCAAGATAAAGACATTCATCCTGCAACGCTTGCCGTTGCATGGACGATGTCTCATCCTGATATCACTGCGCCAATCATCGGTGCACGTAACACACAACAACTCGAAGCCTCACTGATGGCACTTGATATTGAGATGACACCTGAATGGCGTGCCGAAATTTCTGCTCTATCATATACACCACCTCCTGCAAATGACCGCCTTGAAGAACAACTCAAATAGTCATAAGTTTAATCCAAACAAGAAAGCATCCAATTTAGGGATGCTTCTCTCTATTTTGCTCTATTATCTAGCTGTAGTCCGTGTCAACTAATTCATGTGGCATCTGTGGCGGAAAAACTAAAATAGATAACAGAAAACCAGTTAAGCCCGTTAGGGTTGGTATGCCTGCTAATGTATGAATCTCCCACCAAAAAGAACCTCCATCAATTACACCTAAAATAGCAATCGCGGATAAATAAAGTCCACCTAAGAGTACCCCCATCACGGTTGCAACGACTCGGATTAGCTTGGGTGTATTGTGACTGATTTTCATACGCCAAATCATGACATCGCCAATGATACCTGTAATCAATGTTGGGGCAGTCATCAGCAACATCAACAATAAAAAAGTAACGAAGTCCATGCTGTCGAAATCAAGAATAAGCATTAAACCCATCAATAGACTATTGAGCGTAAAAATAAAGGTAATAGCCCCACTTGGTAAACGCCAGCGTTTTATCAGTAACAATACGAGACCAATCATCAAACTTGTGACAATGATATAACTGCTCAATACGGCTGTTGTGAGAGCCTCTTGATTATCAGAACCAATAGGTTGACTGAGAATGCCTTCAAAATTTGTGACAAAGTGTAAATGTTGTGTGAAGAAGGTGAAGATGCTCAGCAAGCAGGTTGCTGTCAGTAGTACCCATCCTAAGTCATGCCAATTGCTTTTCAAATCTTGTCGTACCCATGCCGACATGAGTACACCTACCAATACAGTACAATAACCAATTGCTAGAATGAGATGTGTTGGGCTGTAGAGAGCTTCAATGCCATCCTCGATGCCAAATGCAATATGCCACAGCATATCTCCTAAGCCACCAATAGCAAAAATGAAGACACCTATCAGTGAGAGCATGTAGCCCTGTGGTAACGCCTTCATAAAACGATGCCCCTTGCCAACATTACGATAGTGCATCCCAACGAGTGTGAAGCCGAACAGCGCATAACTCCCATACATCACGGCATGGTAGGGAGTGAAGAAACTTTCATCAACAATGCCGCGATTATGCGCCCAACCATCGATAAATAATCCAGCCATTAGCACAAAACTCAAGACACCCATTAGTAAATCTAATGTCCGTGTATGTGGTGGATAACCATCCACTGATACAGTTTGATTGTTGATAGTGCTAGCACTCGCCACAAATCACCTCCTGATTAAACTGTATATTTGATACATAAATCATACATGGAACTGGCATTTCAAACCAAGTGCAATGGCAGAAACTCAGTTGTTAAATCTTGAGGCTATCGTAATATTCATAAATCAATATGTAGCACAACGTAACATTCTGAGGTATTCTTGATGAGTATACAATGTGAATTACATTAATAAATCAAATCATCAAAATAATATTTATGAGATGCGTACCATGAAAAACAATTGGTTTATTTACAACGATAATGCCAACATACAGACAAAATCTCGCTTCGACAATCAGTTTCAGATAACTATCTATGCCTGTAAATTACTTTTGGGTTTAATTGTTGCCTATTGGCTTTTATTTCCTACTAGTGTTTTTGCACATGATAACACTGTGACAGGAGCAGGGGCTTTCATATCAGGACTCACACACCCCGTCTTAGGATTTGACCACTTATTAGCTATGCTCAGTGTGGGTATCTTGAGCGCACAAATTGGTGGGCGTGCTGTTTGGCTTGTTCCACTGACATTTGTTGGTGTGATGGTTGTTGGCGGGGGAATTGGTCTAACGGTTGATGGTTTCCCGTTCACAGAGATAGGTATTGCACTCTCCGTCGTGATATTAGGTGTTGCAATTGCCTCAGATACTTCAACATCTATGAGAATTGCACTAATCGCAGTCTCCTTGTTTGCTCTGTTCCATGGTTACGCTCATGGTGTAGAAATTCCACATACCGATCAGCCTGATTTATATATATTCGGTTTCATGGCAGGGACAACACTTATTCATATTGCAGGCTTGGTAATTGGCGATATTTCCCAACACTATGACATCGGTAAAACAATTCTGAGGATTGGTGGCGGTATCATCGCATTCATTGGTGTACTGTTTCTATTTGGCATTCTCTAAGGAGTAACGGTTATGAGCCAAGAATTCCAGCGGCAAAGAAGAAAACTCCTCCTGTGGGAAATTGGGTCTTTCATATTTATTGGCTTGTTTGGTGCAGGCTTACATTTTGTATTTGAATTATCCGAGTTTTGGTCACCAATTGGATGGTTTGGTGCAGTTAATGAAAGTACATGGGAACATCTCAAACTGGTCTTCTGGCCTGCTGTCATATTTTCCTTGATTGAATACACCTATGTGCGCGATAGTGTGCGAAATTACCTCTTCGCCAAAGCAGTCAGTACCGTTGTCATGATGGCGATTATTGTTGCAACTTGGTACATCTACACACCGATTACAGGTAATATCAACTGGTTTAATATTGCTATCTTCTACGTTGCAGTATTTATCGGTCAAATTATTAGCTATCGATTGTTAACGGCTGAGGCGTACCCACAATCCTTTGCTTATAGTTCATTAGCGGTCTTTGTCGTTTTGTGCATTGCATTTGTGGTCTTTACCTATTTCCCACCTCGTTTTTCTCTTTTCGAGCACTACGACTTACTAGACACAAACGAATACGGTATTTTGGACGACTATGAAGATTTGAGGGTTTTCCGCTAAGTGGTTCAGATATTTTGTAGTAAATAAGTCACTGTAAATTAAAAATCGGAGTTATATCCGTGAGTAGCTCAGGACAAGCTATTTTTCAGACATTAGAAAGTCGTATCGGTGAAAGTGTTGGCGGAAAAGCTAAAAGTCTAATGTTTCTCACTAAAAATGGCTTTTCAGTTCCCAACACGTTAGTATGCCCCTGGCAATATCACGAAAGCTACTTAACCGATCCTGGTGGCACATTATCAAAACTTCAGTCTGCAATTATTCAAGAACTTGACCCACAAAAGTCGTATGCTGTTCGCTCGTCTGCTAATGTTGAAGATGCCAGCCGACAATCCTTTGCAGGTCAGTTTGACTCATTGCTGGATGTTCGGGGACATGAAGCCCTCCTAGGTGCTATCCAACAAGTCTGGGACTCAGCGCAAAATCCATACAAGCAAGGCTACATGGATAAAGTTCTGCCCGATGTTGACGATATTAAAATGGCGGTCATCATCCAGGAGATGGTTAATCCTATTGTGTCTGGTGTGGCGTTCAGCAAGAACCCGTTAACAGGTTTTGATGAAATCATTGTCGAGGCTGTAACAGGTAGTGGTGAAGCACTCATGCAACATGGCGTATCACCGCATCGATGGGTCTACAAATGGGGCGATTGGCTAGCTAAGCCTGACGATGATACCAATATATCAAATGATATGATTGCTCAAGTCGTACAACAAACGAAAACTATCGCTCAAGCATATGGTCACCCAATCGACTTGGAATGGGTCTACGACGGTGAACAAGTCTACTGGGTACAAGTAAGGGAAATCACGTCCCTACACGACTTATCGTTCTACTCAAATCGTATTGCCAAAGAAGTCTTACCAGGTTTAATCCCACCCTTGGTTTGGTCAATTAATGTGCCACTGGTTAATAGCGCATGGATTGAAATCCTCACCGAACTAATTGGTCACAATGATATTGAACCACTTTCATTGTCCAAATCCTTTTATTATCGTGCCTATTTTAATATGGGCGTTATGGGTGATGTATTTGAATTACTTGGGATGCCACGCGAAAGCCTTGAACTCATCATGGGTATTGAAGGGGGCGATGAGAAGCCCAAGTTCAAGCCAAGCCTCAAAACCTATCGTCATTTGCCTAGGATGCTTGGCTTTGTAGTTGATAAATCACGATACGATAAACGTATCCAACAACATCTACAGACAACCAAAGGACAATATGAGCGTTTCGCCGAACGTTCCTTTGAGGATATGAGCGATGATGAGCTGTTGCAATCTATTGACGAACTATACCAACTTGTGCAAAAAACAGCGTATTTCAACATCATCACGCCACTCTTGATGCAAATATACAACCAACTGCTACAAAGACAGTTGAAAAGTGCAGATGTTGATAGGTCTAATTTCGACTTGACTGCTCATGCACCTGAACTTGATTTATATGATCCAAATCCGACTTTACTCAACCTCAGTCAACAGTATCAACAACTTAATCCTGACGCAAAAACAATTCTTTCAGAGGATGGCTATGCTGGCTTAAAGAGTCCCACTATTCCTGCTCAATTCCGTAAAAATGTTGAGTTATTTATTCAGGCATTTGGGCATTTGAGTGATAGTGGCAATGATTTCTCTGTTAAAGCTTGGCATGAGCAACCAGATTTAATCCTATCGTTGATTATTGATTTGCAAAATACCCCAGAATCAACACAGAAGAAAATTACACGCGATGAACTCGATATCAGTGGGTTAAAACGCACGATATTCGACCCAATTTATCACCGTGCGCGACGCTATCGCATCAACCGCGAGGCGATAAGTTCTCTCTATACCTATGGTTATGGCATTTTCCGAAATATATTTTTAGCTTTGGCACAATCTTTTGTAGACAAAGGTATTATTGGTGAACAAGAAGATATTTTCTTGCTTTACATAGATGAGATTCGCACTATTGTCAATAATCCCCAAGATTCAAAACAGTATCAAGAACAGATTGCTACTCGTAAGCAAGAGATGGAACAATCCAAAGATATTGTTTTGCCAGAGACAATCATCGGTGACACAGTTGTTCCTATCAACACCACAGCACAGAAGCAGTTACAAGGTGTTCCCACATCAAGGGGCTACTATCAAGGTCCTGCGAGAGTTGTAGAGGGCATTCAAGATTTTGATAAAGTGCAGTCAGGGGATGTCTTAGTCATTCCATATTCAGATGTTGGCTGGACACCCTTGTTCAATAAAGCAGGGGCTGTCATCGCTGAATCAGGCGGTATTCTGTCGCATAGCTCAATTGTTGCGCGTGAATTTAATATTCCAGCCGTTGTATCTGTACCCTCTGCCTGTACCTTGCTACGAGACACCGTTGTATCAGTCAATGGCATCACAGGGGAAATTTCTATAGTAGGAGGAGACTCATGAGTTTAGGACTTAGTATTTTTGCGATAGCATTCGGCTACTTTATCGGCGCAATTTCCTTTGCGCGTTTAGTCGTGCGTGTTGTTGACCCCGATAAGGCAAAGTGGGAAAAAACCACTATCGAATACCCTGCATCTGAACATGCCATTGAAACTGACCTCGTGAGTGCGACTTCGGTTCGCTTACGTTTAGGGGCACGTTATGGTTGCCTGACAGCAATCCTTGATATTGTTAAAGGTTTTGTACCAACATTGCTGGTATGGATGTGGTTTCCTGAGCAACCTTATTATTTACTGACTTCTGTTGCCACAGTTGTCGGTCACAATTGGCCTGTCTACTATAAATTCCAAGGTGGACGAGGCTTGTCACCCATTCTAGGTGGATTTTTAGCAGTGGATGCGATAGGCTTAGTCATTACCCATGTTTTAGGCTTCGTTCTGACATTTCTCACCGCAAGTCCGATGTGGGCATTCTTGGGAGGCATTATGCTGACTGTGCCTTGGTTCTTGATTGCACGCCGCGACCCTGTGTTAGCTGTTTACGCGCTGATCATCAATATTATCTTTTTCTATGCCACACGCGGTGAGTTCAAACAAGTTAAAGAAATTCAAGATAGTGGTTACAAACCGACCGAAGAAGAGTATCTCGCAAGAGGGGAAACAGGCTCAGCACGCATGACTCGAATGATGGATAACTACACTCTGCCGAGTTTGATTAAACGTCTCCGTACACGTAACGAACAATCGTAAACAACACAAATGAAGTAAATTTGACTGCAAGTATATCAAATAAAATACCCCACAAATTTTGTAGGGTAAAAAAATTAACTTGGGCGAATGAAGGGACTTGAACCCGCAACGTCCTGAACCACAATAAATTGCTGTGCTAGTTATATAATTTCAAAACTAGCTTGACTAACTAGTTATTTCATATTGCTTTCCATGACGAGAAATGCAGCAGCTTTGGCGAGTTTCTTCGTAAATTCTTTTTCTTCTGAAGTAAAAGATGAAGTACGCTTCTCAGATTTCGTGAAATTGATTGTCCCTAATGGTCTTTCATTGTAAACAATCGGACCTCCAATGTAAGCTTCCAAGTTAAATTCTTTATAGGCAGGATGACGGAAATAATCTGAAACTGCGAAATTTTCAACTGCCAAGACACGAGAGTGACGTAAACTCATAGTTATTTGGCAGTATGTAACACCAAGTTGAAATTCCTTACCAATTAGCTCCTGATTATTAGAGTACAGAACAGTGTATTTATCTTGGTTTATGCGACTGATTATTCCAAGTTCAAGGTCAAGTTTTTCTAGTCCCATTTCGATAAGTTGTTCAGCACGCTTGTTCCATGAAACGGAACGATTTCGAGCGTCAAGGACAAGTTCTTGAGTATGTTTTGTTTTCATGTTTCATCCTATACAAACTAAGTTACTTAACAGTTCTGATTATTAGCGGTCTATTTTTGATATGTGATTAGTTGATCCGTATAAACTAAATCAACTCCGATTGAGTTTGTGAAATTAGTCTTTATGCCTTAAACGACGACTAATTATTTATCTTGAATATACATAACCTATGTTATTTTGTAGAGTCAAATCATCACGTTGCAAGAGTACAAGGGCTTCATCTACCGTATTGACAAACTTGCACCTTTTATTTGAAAGCTGGCTTAATATCGACCCAACCATACGAACGATAGGGTTTGCACTTATCATCAAAACCCATCCAAGTTTTGGTTCATTGAAAACTTGGGCTATTTCGCGTGCTTTAGCGATGTTGACATGAGGAATAGTTGCGAATTTTGCATCAATAATGCAGTGTACAGGCGCAATCCCTTCACGTACAAACTCTGTTGACTTTTCACATCCTGCAATAAAATCAGCTTCTGTTATTTCACCTTCAATTTTTACGACATAGATCCTTTGTGGTATAGACCAACTAACTGACCATCCCATACGTTCACCTCTCCGTTTTGTTACATTTTGTTACATGAGATGTCGCTAGATTACATTTTATTACGATAGGTGTCAAGTAGTTGTGAAATAATTCACGAAATTCTAGCCGAGTGGCTAGGATAATACTCTATTTGTAACAAACTGCCCTGAAAATATTTGAAATCCTCATTATTGCTCATAATATCTCCCTTCTGTTCTATGCCAAAACGTAAAACGCCCCGCAAAGTTGCCTGCGAGGCGTTGATTCTTGTGGTATTTTTTGAATACCTCTTAATTGGGGCGAATGACGGGACTTGAACCCGCAACGTCCTGAACCACAATCAGGTGCTCTGCCATTGAGCTACATCCGCCATATGACTTGAAGAGTATAGCACGCTCCAAAAATCCTGACCAGTCCCAATTTTACAAAATTATTCTGCTTAAGGGGTCAAGAGTAGTGTTAAAGTATCATTTTCTGAGGATAACCGACTGTGCTTTGCTGTTTTTACAATCTACTTCGGCAAGGCTGACTTCAAATCCATACCCTTCAAAAAAGCCCGATGCTGAACCTGCTTCCTCACCGCGTTGACCTGTAATTTCGTATAGCCATTCAATGAAAGAAGTCATCATATCACCGCCTGTCAGTTGCCCATTCAGAACAGCAATCAGACAACCATTCGCCTTCAACACGCGATAGGCTTCGCGCAATGTCTCAGGCTGAACAATAAAATTAGTCGGAAAAGTGGTCACAATGCTAGCAAAACTCTTATCGGCAAAGGGGAGTTCCTGTGCTTTACCTTGTGTAAAATCGGTGCTGATGTTGTTTCGTATGAGTTTTGACCGTGCAATTTGTCCCATTTGTGCCGAATAATCAAAAGCAACTGTTGTATACCCTGCTTCGGCAAAATCCAGTTGCAGATTACCCGTGCCATGTGCAATCTCTAAAATAAGACCATCATCAGGCGCACTGAGATAATTGAGGGCTGTTCGTTGCCAGCATCGCCATTGCCCCAATGACACCACATAACTAACCGTGTCATATGTCCATGCCATCTCATGATAAAGCAAGCGAAAACCAAATCGGACGAAATCCCACCACGCACCCTCAGAGCGTAAACTCATCGCAATGCCTTGACCATGATGTCAGGTTTATCGGTGATAATGCCATTTACAGCATGTTTTGTAACAAGTTCTTTCGCTACATCAACATCGTTGACAGTCCAACAATTTACGAAATTTCCAGCAGTTTCAGGACGACTTCCCCGATTTGGGTCTCTTCTATGCCATAGGACTTCTGAAGGATGAAATGCCTCAACTTCTGACCAATCATAAAAAAGTCTATCCTCAGGACGAAGATTAAACACAGAAACATGATGCAACAAACGTGCCAAAGGAATATTTGGCGAAATTACTCTGAAACGTCTTAAAACAGATACATTGAACGACGAAATGAGCACTCTCTCACCTAAATTGTGCTGGCGAATACACTCTGCAACAGCTTCTTCTGTGCCATCACCATCTTGAGATAAAGTCTTAATCTCAACATTCACATATAATTTATCACCAACAGCCTCAAAAACCTCACTCAAGGTCGGAATACGAATCCCTTCAAATTTTGCATCAAACCATGACCCTGCATCCAGAGTTTTTAACTCTGCTAATGTCATTTCCGTGACTGTACCTTCGCCATTAGTTGTATGGTCAACTGTAAAATCATGCACAATCACAAGTTCGCCATCTTTTGAAAGATGAACATCCAATTCGATGCCATCTGCACCTTGTTCATAGGCGAGTTCAAAAGCAGGTATTGTATTCATCGGAGCATAAGCCATTGCGCCCCGATGCCCAAAAATCAGTGTTTCATCATCTGCATACCATGATGCCAAAATATCGCGTGCTTTCATTATGTCCTCACGGAATATTGAGCAAAACTTGTACATCATCACCTTCGACACGCGCCCCATAAATCTTTATTGGACGGTCTGCTGGTGGTGATAGTGGCGCACCATCGCGTACATCAAACCAAGCCCCATGCTTCGGACACTCAATCTTACATCCACTCATTTCGCCATCGGCAAGTTCAAATTCAGCATGACTACACATATTTTCAACAGCATAAAATGTGCCATCAATATTCATCAGCAAAATACTGCCATAATCAGTTTCAAAAACTTCGCGTTGACCTGCTTGTAGCTCATCTTTGCCAAGAAAGGTTACCCATTGTGATGCCATCTTACTCTGCGTCCTCAATGTCTTCCCATTTACGTGCACCCAATGTGCCGACAATTAATGTTTTAAGTGATAAGGTCGCACATTTAACACGATTAATGGTTAAGTCTAAGCCAATATTATCCAAAACAACTTGCTTATCGAGTTTCATTGCGTCATCAAGCGACATCCCAATTAGTTGTTCCCCAAACATTGAAGCAGATGCTTGGCTAATCGCACACCCGTCGCCATCCCAACCAACCTCAGTAATGATGCCATCATCAACTTTCAGTGTCAGATGTAAACGATCACCACATAGCGGATTATGTTCTTCGTGGTCAAAATCAGCAGATTCTATTAAGCCCCAATTACGTTGATTACGCGCATGGTCAAGAATCATCTGCCTATACATATCTTCCATAGTGTCTTTTGCCTTTTGTTACAGGATAAATGTATCTTTGACTTTTTCGAGTGCTTCTGCCAGTTTATCAACTTCATCAAAGGTATTATAGATGTAGAAACTCGCACGGGCAGTCGCGGTCACACAAAGAATATCATGCAGAGGCATTGCACAATGGTGACCAGCACGCACCGCAATTCCGTGACTGTCTAACACTTGTGCCACATCATGGGCATGAGCATTATCTAATGTAAATGCAGCTACCGCACCTTTTCGGCTAGCATCAGGTCCATAGACTGTTACCCCTGATACTTCATCGAGCCGTTCTAAAGCATATGCTGTAATCATTTGCTCGTACTCATGAACCTTGTCCATGCCAATGTTACTCAAATAATCGACTGCAACACCTAGACCAATAGCTTCAGCGATGCTCGGTGTACCAGCCTCAAATTTATAAGGCAAATCATTCCATGTACTACCATCGAGAGTGACCTTAGAAATCATGTCGCCACCACCTTGATAGGGTGGCATAGCTTCGAGAATATCCCGCTTACCATACAGGATACCTATTCCTGTCGGACCTGCCATCTTGTGGCTACTGAATGCTAGAAAATCACAATCTAAATCTTGGACATCAACAGGCATATGCGGAACACTTTGTGCGCCATCTACCAAGATTAATGCACCATGCTCATGTGCGAGTGTCGCCATCTCTTTAACAGGATTCACTGTACCCAGTACATTTGATGAATGCACAACGGTCACCAACTTAACAGGATGTGTCTCTAACATTTGTTGATAGGCTACCATATCCAGTGTGCCATCCTCTAGCACAGGAATATATTCGACCTTAATGCCTTTTTCATCAGCAAGAATTTGCCAAGGGACAATATTGCTATGATGCTCCATTTGTGTTGATAAAACTACATCACCCTCATTCAAGAACTTACGTCCCCACGTAAAAGCCACAAGGTTGATGCTTTCAGTTGTGCCACGAGTAAAAATGACTTGCCGATGATTCGGTGCATTGATGAAATCGCGCATTTTCTTACGTGCACCTTCGTAGGCTTCAGTAGCTTGTTCACTCAATTTATGAATGCCACGATGCACATTCGCATGATAATTGTGATAATAATTGCTTATCGCATCAATCACTTGTGTCGGTTTCTGACTCGAAGCTGCATTATCAAGAAAAATAAGTGGTACACCTTCATGATGCTCTTGGTGCAAAATCGGAAAATCTTGCCGAATTTTCTCTACATCAAAAGGTAGCGTTTTAGTTTGCTTTGTCATAAATTACGCTCTCTGTTGTAAACTCTTATATCAAAAAAGGCGCACCAAAACACGGCACGCCTCTGATAATCTACACGATTTGCTCA
The DNA here is from genome assembly GCA_039200705.1 of Chloroflexota bacterium. Taxonomy (GTDB): domain Bacteria; phylum Chloroflexota; class Anaerolineae; order Aggregatilineales; family Phototrophicaceae; genus JAUZRW01. Next base: position 9,356 of record JBCCSC010000022.1, on the reverse strand, counting down.
GCCAACAATCTTGGCTTCAATTTCTTCACTGAGGCGGTCACGCACTTTCTCAAATGGAATGCGTTGTAGCAATTCATCAAAGAAACCAGAAATCAGCATTAACTCTGCTTGTGGACGCTCAATGCCACGACTCATCAAGTAGAAGATAGGTTGTTCTTCCAATGAACCAAAGGTTGCTGCATGTGAACAAGCCACATCATCAGCTTCGATTTCAAGTCCAGGGATACCATCCATGCGTGCATCATCACTCAGAACAAGATTACGGCAAACTTGATAGCCGTCAATCTTTTGCATTTTCGGCAGAGATTTAATCATCCCCTGCCACAATGTCCGTGCAGTATCTTTCGCAGCACCCTTGAATAGTAAGTCACTATTGGTTAGTGGGGCATTGTGATTTTGTTGAGTATCAAGGTCAAAAAATTGTGTTTTATCAGCAAAGAAGAAACCTGAAACTCGCGCATTACTACCTTTGCCTACTTGGTCAACTTCAATGAAGGCTTTCGTCAAGCGACTGCCCATTGTGCCGATGACCCAATCCAAATTGCCATCACGCCCAACAACTGCCCGTTGGTGACTGAATTCGTAAGTCGAACGATTCCACTCTTGTAATGACACATAGCGCAGATTTGCAGCAGCATCAACGATGAGTTCTGTCCCACCAAAGTATGCGCTGTGTGTATCACCATCTTGGCTTGCATAATCAACTTGTACCGTTGCCTGTGCATTTTCTTCGACAACGACAAGGTTGTGCAATAAGCTAGCACCATCTTTGGTGTTGTAAACGATGACATGCAGTGGCAATTCAGCTACTTTGTTACGTGGCACATAAACAAAAATGCCATTACGCCATAGTGCGGCATGGAGTGCAGCAAATTTACCCATTTCTGGCTGAACAGCTTTGCCAAGATTCGCTTCAACAAGGTCGCTATGTTCTTGGACAGCCGTGTTCAAATCAGTGAAGATGACACCTTGCTTGGTTAGTTCGTCCGCAACTTCATGATGGACAACTTTACCATCAACGAAAATTAGCAGACCACCTTGTTTGTCACCAACAAGTGGTTCACGATTTTTCGCAGGGACAACATCTTCTGTTGCACCATTCGCATTAATGACAATATCAGCATCTTCCCAACGGATGCTTCGATAATTCGTGCGCCGCCATTCTTCTTCCATGTGGGGCATTGGTGTTTCTTCATACACTGACCATGCGTGCTGACGAGCATCACGTAGCCATTGTGGTTCATTGTTGGTATCGCTCACTGCAATAACATCATCGCCTGTATAGCGAGGTGCTTCAGCAGCATCAGAGCGTCTTCTGACGACAACCACTGAATATCTTCTCCTTTTTAGTATTTCGCGTTTGTTAAATACATGCTGTGTAAGGGAGGGTTTCAAACCCTCCCTTACGTGAACACATATTTTCGTTAGCCGATTGAACCTTCGAGTTGAATTTGAATTAGACGGTTCATTTCGAGGGCATATTCCATCGGCAGTTCTTTGACAAGTGGTTCGAGGAAGCCATTGACAATCATTGCATTCGCTTCGTCTTCGCTCAGACCGCGACTCATCAAGTAGAAAAGTTGGTCTTCACCAATTTTACTGACCGATGCTTCATGACCCATCGTGACATTCTTAGCATCAATTTCGATGGTTGGGTAAGTATCCGAACGACTTTCATCGTCAAGCAAAAGGGCATCACAGACAACATTTGATTTACAGTTATCAGCACCCTCGGCGATTTTCAATAGACCACGATAGCTACCGCGTCCGCCATCTTTACCGATAGATTTACTGATGATTTGGCTGGTGGTGTTCGGTGCATTATGTGTGATTTTTGCACCAGCATCTTGATGTTGACCCTTACCAGCAAAAGCGATAGATAAGACTTCACCATGTGCGCCTTCACCATTGAGGATAACAGCAGGGTATTTCATCGTCAGACGTGAGCCTAGGTTACCATCGACCCATTCCATTGTTGCATTAGCTTCGCAAACAGCGCGTTTCGTCACGAGGTTATAGACATTATTTGACCAGTTCTGAATGGTCGTGTAACGGCAACGTCCACCTTCTTTGACGATAATTTCGACAACAGCACTATGCAAACTGTCACTGGAGTAGGTTGGTGCAGTACAGCCTTCGACGTAATGCACGTAAGCATCTTCATCAACAATAATCAGAGTACGCTCAAACTGACCCATATTCTGCGTGTTGATGCGGAAGTAGGCTTGCAATGGCATTTCGACATGCACACCTGGTGGTACATAGATAAAGCTACCACCTGACCATGTTGCTGTGTTCAAGGCTGCGAATTTGTTATCGTTGGATGGAATCACAGTCCCGAAATATTCTTTGACCAATTCAGGATGTTCGCGCAGACCGCTGTCCATATCAAGGAAGATAACGCCCTTGTCTTCAAGGTCTTGTTGAATGTTGTGATAGACACTTTCACTATCATATTGTGCGCTCACACCTTGTAGATATTTTGCTTCTGCTTCTGGAATACCAAGACGGTCAAAGGTATCTTTGATTTCTGGTGGAACTTCGTCCCAGTCGCGTTCTACTCTATCTGATGCGCGCATGTAGTAATAAATGCTGTCATAGTCGATTTCGTTGAGTTCACCGCCCCATTGTGGAGTTGGCTTCTCAAGGAATTCATGATATGCCTGAACACGATAGTCTGTCATCCATTCAGGTTCATTTTTCATTGCGCTGATGTCACGCACTTTTTGTTCATCTAAGCCAGGTTCACTGACGTACTTATACTGCACATCATCGTCGTGGAAACCGTATAATTCATCATAGTCACCACGAACGTCCTTTAACGCGGACTCTTCCGTCGTTAATTCTTTCTCACTTGGTACAAAATCCATTTCCATTTCAGTCATGAGATCACTCCTAGAGAGTTAGTTTGCTTGACTTGTGTGAAATTATTCAGCAGGTTGTGCGACACCATATTTCTCGCGCAACCAATCATAACCATTTTCTTCGAGTTGTAGTGCGAGTTCAGGACCACCACTCTCAACAATTTGACCATTCAACATCACGTGAACGAAATTTGGTCTTACATGGTCTAACATACGTTGATAATGGGTGATGATGAGCGATCCCATCTCTGGACCTGTTAATTTTTCGACACCTTCTGCGACAATACGCAAGGCATCAATATCTAAACCAGAATCGGTTTCATCGAGGACAGCAAATTTTGGTTCGAGTGTCGCCATCTGGAGAACTTCGGCACGTTTTTTCTCGCCACCACTGAAGCCTTCATTGAGGTAGCGACCAGCAAAACTATTATCAATGCCGAGCATATTCATTTTCTCGCGCATCATCCGCACGAATTGTGGAATCGGCATCCCTTTGTGTTCTGGGTCATCTGCTTTAAGGCGTGCATTAATCGCGTGACGCAAGAAGTTCGCCAAGGTCACACCAGGGATGGTCACTGGATATTGAAATGCAAGGAACAAACCTGCACGACTGCGTTCGTCCGCTTCCATTTCGAGGATATTTTCGCCATCAAGCAAAATTTCACCGTCAGTGACTTCATAGGTCGGGTTACCAGCAATCACGTTGGCGAGGGTACTTTTGCCTGAGCCATTAGGACCCATCATCGCATGGATTTCGCCTTGTTTAATCGTGAGGTTGACACCACGCAAGATTGGCATACCAGTTTCTTCAACCTCTGCGTGTAGGTTGCGAATTTCGAGGGTTGAACCCATTCAATCGACCTTTCTCTTATGATTTTTTAATGTCAGTTAAATTTTATCTATACCTAGTGATTAAGTTTTGCTAGTATAGCAATTCACCTTATGGGTGTCAATATTTAAGACGTTTATCTTTTATATTCATCTCAAGTCAGCTATAATTCATTTATAGCTCACTCAATAGATGCGGATTCGGAGAGGTGAAACAATGGATTTACAACAGAAAAAAGACGGCGCAATGGAAGCATTACGCACAGTGATTGACCCTGAAATTGGTATGAATGTCATTGAATTAGGTCTTGTTCGTGATATTCAAATCACAGAGGAAAACGCGCATATCCTCATGATTATGACGACACCATTCTGCCCATACGCACCACAATTGCTCGAACAAACTCGTCGCACAGCACAAGATTTTCTCGGCACGCCGACCACGATTGAAATGGGCATGGAAATGTGGGACCCATCCATGATGGAAGAAGGGGCTGCTGCCGATTGGGGATTGTTTTAACCCACGTTAAATAATGAGCATAACAATTAGAAATGCAAAACGGGTCATTTAGGCTCGTTTTTTTGTTGCGCGTGATTATCCAATAGTGTTTCGAGTTCGTTCATCGTATCTAGAAATGCTGACTCAAGGTCAATATCGTACATCCGCGCTAGCACCAAAATTGACCACAGACAATCTGCGAGTTCATGTTCCAGTTTGACATCTTTATCAGGAATTGCGCGAATATTCTGATGCGCCATCACCAATTTTGCTAAATCACCCACATCCCCGACAAAGCCCATCATCACATCTTCGCGTGTCCATTTACGCTCACCATTGGCTAACTCGAAATCCCCGAATTTCTCTCGGATTTCCATTGCTCGGTCTGATAATTGTTTGAAGTTCATTGGTTAACTTCTTTCTCGTTTTAACCACTCATGAAGTAATATTCTGGTGGTATTTTCTTAAAGCTGATTCTTGTACTGTTCTCTGTATCCACTTCCCAATTGAGTTCGTCATCGTTCTCGACTAGTGATTTGAGATGTTTCTTGGTTGCTCCTAACGGAAGTGACTTTTGCTCGTCGAGTTTTTGATAGACTATCCAATCACTCTCTTTATATTCTTCTGTCATAAATGAAGTTAATATCTCAGTGGTTCTGTCAAAAAGGTACTCATCAACGGTATCTGCTAGTTGTTGATGATTGTAAACCCTCACGGTTGCATTATCCCCAAAGATATCCTTAGCTATGGCACTCAGAATGCCATCAAATTGTGATTTATCTGTTACAGGTTTTGATTGTATTTCATTGATGGGACTAGGAATTTCCATATCGGAAGGTGTATGTATGGGATAAATAGACATTGACCCTTTCGACCAGAAATGTCCAATCTCAAACCATATCCATCTCTTGTATATTGAATTTTGGGTTAGCAAAATAATCATGGAATCCGATTCTTCTAAATTCCTGATGACTTCTTCAAACCATGTGCGTCCGACTTGAATACCATCGGGAGCTTCCGCCATAAATACATAAACATCACTAAGAGCTTCCTCCAAAACACTCTTGAGTTCATAAGCTACTTGATTGTCCTCAGATGCATAGCTTAGGAATATTCTATTATTTGGTGAGAGTTTGTGAGGGTCATCAAAGTTGTTCTTGACTGCATCAATCAATTGCTTTGTTATCAGAATACTATATGTGCTGCCTTTATATTTGCTGGAAGCCATAGTCGTATATTGTATAAGTCCTTCTTTTTGCAATTCCTGCCAAACAGATTCGGGTGGTTTAAGAGGCATATCGGGGAACTGTCGAAAAACTACTCTTTTTAATTCTTCGTAGGCATATTTGTAGAGTATGTCAAATTTCTGTGGCAAATCGCCTTTTTCATAATATTCCACAATTATTCTGGCAACATTTTTAGCTGTGTCCGTAAGTAAATACACTATTATATTCACCTCTTCAATTATCCGAATTTACATGGAGATACAGTCTGAGATACAAGCAACTGAGGCACTACGATAAGTGCCTCACAGAAAATTATTTTAGTTAATTAGAAAATAGTGTCACGGGCGACTTTTCAGAATCCAAGCCAATGGGTCAATGTAATTCCGCAGTAGGGCAGATTGATTCGTGCCAGGCCAATCACTCGGAACAGTTTCTAAGCGCGTCGTCGGACTCAAATCAAAGTGTAAATGAGGGATAAAGCGTCCGAAGGCATCGCCAATTTCGGCTAGTTGTTGTCCACGCACTACACGCTGACCAGCACTCACACGCATATTCTGTACATGCCCATATCGGCTGTATAACACTTGCCCTGATGGGGTGTACAGTGGGTCATGCCGAATCACAATCACTAAGCCCCACACACGCAATTGTCCAGCAAAGGTCACCACGCCATTCGCACAAGCATAAGTTGGCAAGCCTTTATCCGCATAGGGTGCGCCAAAGTTCAAATCTGCCCCTGTGTGATAGGCTTCACTCGGCGTGCCAATGAAATACAAACGCCCAAATGGACTCGCATCCAACCAACCCGAAGGCCATACGCGCGTTCCTGCACGTTCGGCTGCTGTGCCAACAGGCGAATCATAACCATCTGCAACAGGCACACCATTAACCACACTCGGACGGTCACCCGACGTGCCTCCACCTGTGCTACCGCCATTACCACCGCCTGATGAGCCATTATCGGGGTCTGTCACAGTCACAATCCGACGAAAACGCACCGCATCAAAAGCAATTTCTTTGTCGTTTTCGCCTGTCACATCATTCAGGAAAACGCGCCCTGCATTCAACTGTTCTTTCACGAGGTCAAAAATTCCGAGCGACACCCATCGATTACGATTTACCCACTGATTGATATCAATCACAACCTCCGTTGTCGTCCCTTTGATGCCATGCACTTTGTAACGGGCTTTAGTCGTTGTGGCATGGCGTGCAGGAACAAACACAGAAATCTCATAGCGTCCTGAAGAGGGGAGGTCAGTTTTCCACTCTGCCCACACCTCACTTACCGTCGGCTCAGTCGATACCCATAGCACAGGCCAATTCCATGTTCCCTCAAATTCATTGAAGCGTTTACTGCCATACGTGCCATAACGGAAATCACTGCTCTTCGGCTCAATGATAACTTCATCCGCAAAATTATCCGTTGGGTTATCTTGAGGTTCACCAGGGTCTTCAATCACAATTGGGGTATTCACTGCACCATATTGTGAGATAACACCATATCGCCACCAACTGATACCAGTCGCGCCATGTCTCTGTGTAGCGAGTGTATGTGCGGTTGTTTGGTCAACCAGAGCCGCATCCCCTTGTAAAGCAGGGATAATCGGTCGTCCATAACCAGCCCATGTGTCATATGTTTGCTGGAGTGTTTCATCAGGTGTATTGCGGAAAGTCGCCCAGTAACTTTGTGTATGAACACTGCCTACAAAGGGATACCATTCATCAGGGAAGATGCTTGCATAATGCCAAGGGCGCGGGTCTACTGTCATACCAACATGGAAACTGCGGTCAATCCCTCGGCGAATTTGGAGCATGTACGGACGAATACCATCTTCGCCACCTTGCCAGAACCCTGCATACGGTTCAACATCCAAAATCATTGACTTGACACCTGGTCGATTACAAACCGCATTGATGATAGCCGTCTCGCGGTCAGGTTCTAACCCTTTAGGAACACACCAAGCATGAAAGTCCAAACCAAATTGCGAGAGGATACTCACCCATCGGTCAATGTCATCAGGTCCATTAACAGCGAGGTCGCTACGGTCAAAATCACCTTGCCAATTTGACCCATCGCTTGTTTTGACCCAAATTGCATCGACATTCGGTGCACGATTCTTGAGGTTACGTACAAAATCTTCAATCGAACTTTCGGCGATGGCATCGCCTTTCCAATGCCACACTGCCACCTGACCATCATATGGGGTAGGGGCTTGTTCGATGCTACCGCCAATTGTTGGCTCAAAATTAACGATGCTACCAGCAATCCAACCAGCTAGCCCTCGATATTCGATATAATACCAATTGTCATTAGTTTTTGAGTTTGGGTAATAAACAACAAGCGAATTATCACGCAGGTCGCCAATATCCCGATAATTTGTACCAGGACCTGATCTAACATTTGCGAATGCGAGTTTGGTATCTGCAATTGCAGTTTGCCCATTGCCAGCATCGGCTGGTTTTGGGACAGTAGTTGTTGTACTCACGCGCCTCACTCCTTTTAACCTAATTCAAACAACTTTTAAATTATGGTCTATGAAGTGAAATCACGCAAAGAATCTATCAACAGAACTTGGATGGCTAACGCAAATGTAACTTGCCATCCCCATTTTTCACTATTCCAATGATTGATGCTTGTTCACCACTATCAATGAGTTTTGCCAATATCTCATCTGCGGAATCAGGTGTAACAGAAGCTAGTAATCCACCTGATGTCTGAGGATCATATAATAAATACTCTTTCCAACTTGGCATTGCATCAGGAATAGTGACCCATTGTTGGAAATAATCACGATTACGGTGCATCCCGCCAGGGAAAATATCAGCTTGTACGTATTGGAATGAACCATCATACCACTGCAAATCATCAAATCCGATTTCAAAATCAACATGGCTCAGATGTGCCATCTCATGCCCATGCCCAAGCAAACTATAGCCCGTAATATCAGTCACAGCATGAACTACGTCAGAATATTGCTGAAAAACTTCTGAGGCAGTCTTGTTGAGATGTGCCATGCCAGCAATCGCTGAGTCGATATGAGTTTGCTCTGCTTGTCCTCGTTTGATAGCCGTTGTGATTGTGCCAATGCCCAATGGCTTCGTTAAGATGAGTACATCACCGACTTTTGCGCCTTCCTTGCGGAAAATGCGCTCAGGATGAACCTCACCTGTCACAGCTAAGCCATATTTCGGTTCTTTATCAGTAACAGTGTGCCCACCACCAATGACTGCACCTGCTTCTTTGACTTTGTCTGCACCACCGCGCAAGATATCTGTCAAAATACTCAAATCCAACCCATCAGGGTAGGCGACTAGATTAATTGCCATCAAGGGTTTGCCACCCATTGCATAAACATCACTGAGGGCATTCGCAGCAGCAATCGCGCCAAAATGATAAGGGTCATCAACCACAGGCGGAAAGAAATCAGTCGTTGAAATAATCGCCTGTTGCTCATCTACTTGATATACTGCTGCATCATCAGGTGCTGAAAGTCCAATCAGCAAATTAGGATAATCTACAGCAGAGAATGTATTTTTTAGTGGCTGCAAAACTTGCGCCAAATCTCGTGGACCGAGTTTAGACGCTCAACCAGCGCAAGCGACCATCGCAGTCAGTCGCATTTCTTTGCTCATCTTCATTATCTATTCAATTAACAACGAATTCATAAAAAGTGTAGCGCATTGGTGCTTGCCCTGCAATCAGACCAATAACCAAACCTTGCCGACACATGGCATTTTCAGTATACTAACTATCACATCGGGGTATGGCGCAGCCCGGAAGCGCGCTTGCATGGGGTGTAAGAGGTCGTGGGTTCAAATCCCGCTACCCCGACAAAAGCCTTTCACAGTGTTGAGAGGCTTTTTTGATGCAAATTTCCATCCTCACAACTTTCTCATTAAAATGCTGTTTAGTCAGTCCTCACAACGATGAAGGCACAT
>JBCCSC010000021.1:0-109428 GCA_039200705.1 Chloroflexota bacterium | reverse complement strand
ATCAGATTCGTTTGAAAGTCAATTGTCATTAGGAGACTTTATGACTAAGTTACCCAGTGAAAATGAAAAGAAGCACACTAGCAAAGATCGACCATTACATCCAATTATAGTCATCACTAGATCTTTGTATTTGAATGGCTACATCACAAGAGTTGCACTACCATTCACTGGTCTACTACTAATAATGGCTTATAACATCAATGCAGGACAAACAGCACTTACATTGCAAAATGTTCTAATAGTTACATTTCTAGTCTGGTTACAAACTTTGACCTTGATTAATCCGTCCAGAATAAAGAAATTGTATTTTGATACTGATTATTTTATTGATGATACGCGATTAAATAATTATTACTATATAGTGCTGTGTATAACATTTGTTCAAATATCACTTCTCGTATGGTTTATAATTACTGGTATACAATCTTCTATTTACCTAGCTGTTGTATTTTTACTTGTAACATTGATTAGTAATGCTTTTGTTCAGAACACATATGCATGGCAGTTTGCTGAAATCCAAAGGAGTATCCTTATCAAATTTTTACAAGATGATGAAATAAAGATGAAATTTGATGAAGTTGTCAAAGGCTACTGGCAAGCTAAAGAATCGGAACGTATACGAAAGCTCTCAGACGACAATAATGCACTAAATGACCTAGATACAACTTCAGCAGGGTCGTACAACCAAGATAATGATGAGGCAGAAGAACCTATGTCGTCATCGAGTGATGAAGATGTTCAGTGATTTGTCCAAACAGGGCAGTTTCTTTTGTTTAGGGATGACTATAGTCTCGTATAATGATTAACGATTAGTCATCTTAAGAAAGTGATGTCCGTGTCTAGTTATCAACCGCTTTGGCGACAATCGCCTCCTTTATTCTGGTCTTTACTACGCTGGATTTTACCTGCCATTTGGCTTGCTCTGATTGGCAGTATCGGGCTTTTAGAGCATAGCGATTGGAAAACATTTTTCTATCCAGCACTTGAAGCCTACGTCAGTGGTGATAGTCCTTTTATCGTAGAAGGCATTTTTAGTCCGCCTTGGTTCTTTATGTTGATGACACCATTAGTATTGCTTGGTGCGGATTTGAGCGGGCTGTTGATTGAGTATGTGTCACTGGTGATTCTATACACAGGTTTGTTGATGTTCATTCGGGATGGACGACGCTTGCTGATTGGGTTCATCTTATTATCTCCCTTGAATTTTTATGTACTCAATCAAATCTGGCTTGCCCAAGTCGATGTGCTGTTTACCTTTACAGGCATCATTTTAACGATATTGGTTGCTTATAGAGAAAAGTACTATGTTTGGTATGCAGGGCTAGCATTGCTCTTGTTAAGTCTCAAACCACCGAGTGGTATCTGGATTGCGTTTTATCTATTTTATCTTGTGCCGATTAAACACTGGTGGAAGATGTTGCTGATTCCGTTGTCAGTAGGCATCCTCAGCTTGGTATTTGACTTTGACTTGATTCTCAACTTTATCGACATCACATTGGCACGCCTCGAACCATCAGAACGCCCTGTGTGGGATGTGACCATTATTGGTGTCGGACGCTTCTATGATTTGAATGGCATTCTAATCGGATTGTTGTCTATTGCTGGACTAGGGTGGATTGTGTATCTATGGCGCAGAACACAAGACATTGCTGAACAGGTCATGCTAGTGACAATAGCAGGTTTGTTGATTAATGCGTATGTTGGCTGGCATCATCTCATTTTGTTGTTTGCACTAGCAATACCACTCCTATTGCGACGCTCAGCCCATATTGTGATAATAATTGTGCTCGTTGCGATTGGATTCAATCCCATTTTACGTTTGTTCTTGATAGGCATTGATTTGACCAGCACACTCGTCGTCATGCTGTTGTTGACCGTCACACAACCGTATCAGGTGTCACCTCAGCGCGACGATTCATCCCAATAGATGATGAGTTGCTCACGCGCAAAATCGTAGAGTTTGGTTTCAACATCGGCAAGTATCTCGCGTGAAACATTGTTCCAGACATTGCGTTGCATGTAGTAGGCATCATCTAGCAGTTCACGAACTTTTTCAGGAGCAGTATCGATACGTCCCCCAAAAATATCGAGTGTTTTGCTGTCATGGTCGTCAATTTGGTGTGCCAGATAATCACGCCAATCAATGATGAGGTCGTCGGATAAAAAGGGTAGCCAATTATCAGGCTTGCATCCTTGCATGATTGCTCCGATACCTTCAGGTAAGCGTGTTTCATCGCGCTCATCCATAGTGATGAGTAAGAGATGCAACAAATAGAAACGATGTCGCAAATCATCACCCCAATCAGACTCAGCAAAGTGAGGCTTGAGCATGTGCAGTGACCAATATTCGTCAGCCGCCAAATGTGCGACATACGCCAGCAAAAAAGCATGATGTGCATCAGATTTTGCCTGCTTGAGGCTCGGATTTTGCTGGAACATCACACGCCAAGGATGGTCAGTCATCGGTTTGGTATATTCGTAGAAGTGCGTATCGGCGCGTTTGCCACCGTCAGGACGTTGGTCGGCAACAATACCACCCAGTAAAAAGTCAGGGCGATGAGTCATTGCAAAGTCACGTAATTTTTGGGGAATTGCCTCATCTTGCATCAAACGTAGCGTGATATGCAAGTGTGTGAATGGTGTTGGCATGGTGTCTTTTGTGTCGTAAGTCAATAGAAGACAAGCATACCTGATGCACCACTCACATAGAAGGCAGGAATTATTCGCTTCGCTTGCTTTTGCGCTTGCGTTTGTTGTTGATGCGTCCTCGTAGCCAGAAGGCACTAACAACTGCACCAACCATAATGCTAATGCCAATGATGAACATCCAAGTACTGATATTATCTAGTTGACGTGCTATTTGCTCATTTGGTGATAGGGGTTGTGGGTCGCTACTACCCCCTGTGATAGCGACGATGTCATTGATGTTGGCATCGTTTGGGGTCATGGTAGCATCATGTACTGCCATATAAGATGCGACATATTGACCATCATCCAATATATCTACAAATACAATGTATTGTTCATCGAATGCTACTATCGAGTTGCAATCTGCGCCATCACCGAATCCACGCACATTGATGAGGGTTTGTCCTGTTCCTTTGAGATATTGTTCGACTTCAATTTCTGCGGTCTCAATGACTTCATAAGCACCACTGTAATTCCGCACCTCACCACCGACAATTGTGCCAACAACAATCAAGTCGGCATCATCAATCTGTTCTTCTAAAGTGTAATCAAATGCACCTTCCATCGGTGAACAAGCAAAGGTGGGGGAGACAGCCAATAACATTGCTATCAAAAGACCCGATACCATTATTAAACGTGATAAGTTTTTAATTGACATTTTTCCTCCTGAGTAAGTCTTCACACTCATCATAACGCCAAAATATCGAGAATCGTTCCAATTTGGGGTGAATTGTGACAAAAGTAGATGTGATAGAATAATTTGACTAAAATTTACCTAGAGGTAAGGGCGGATGCCAACTATCAATGATAATCAAACGCTTCGCCAGCTAGATGCGTTCAACAATTGGTTGAATGATACTCATGGTAGTGGTACAAACCTTGATACGTTATTGTATGATATTGATTTCAGTGACAAAGAAATTGACCATTTGAAGCAACGGCATCTAAGTGAGATATTACAATCTATCTTAAACTTATTAGACAGCTATCCCGACCTACGTTATGAACTCAATGCGATAATGGTGCAACACTATGGTTTGCGCGATGGCATACCTCAAGATTTCTACGCCATAGCACCTCAATATGGTGTATGTGGGGAACGTATTAAACAATTAGTTCATATGCGACTGGTTTTATATCGTGAACCTCTTAGACAATTACAATTCAAAAATGATTTAGCTGAGATTCTATCCGCATTGTTGAGGAATGAAGATAAGCCCTGAGGGATGCTGATGAGAGCCTGTCATTTTGTTTGACAGGCTCATAGATTATTTACGCAGGAGATTGACCACGTTGCCAGAACCACTGACCAACGGTGACATTCCGCCCTTGAAAGCTAACAACCGCTAATAGGAAGAACACGACACTGATTGCCAACAGAACAGCGACATCAGCCATTTCCACACCCTCAGTGAAGACATTCCCCGACGTGTTGACATAGGAGAAAATCGAAATTGTCTCCAGCCAATTCAGTGATTCGACCAAACCAGCAGCCGAATTTGCGACATAACTCGCTAGATAAATCGTGACCATGACAGCCAGCGCAATCCGACGATTAGGCATAATCGCACCCAAAAACAGACTAATAGAGAATATCACCACCATTAGCGGATAGATGCCGAGCAATGCCGTGAACAACTGTTGTGGCTCAAGCGTGATGACATCTCTTGCTTCAGTGATATTGCTGACAACCGCTAGGGCTACCGATTCACCAATCGCAAACACAATGACAGTCAGCAACAGTAGAGTCAGTAGGGCAAGGGTTTTCATTGTGACAACTTGCCAGCGTTCGAGAGGCATCGCTACCACCATTTCGAGCGTGCCTTTGTCATCCTCACCAGCCAATGTGCCTGTGCCGAGCATAATTGCGTAGATGCCCAAAATCAGCGGCAAAATCTGAATCACAACCGAGGCGATGAACCCTTCCATTGTGGTCATATCCATACCCATTGCCACTGCAATTTGCATATCGGCGAAAGCTGCCATTTCTTCGGCAACATCAGGATAAATGGCGATGTAGATTGACCCCCATAGCGACAAGCCAATCCCCCATATGAAAATCATACGCCAACGCGAGACCAGTTCATGTCTGAATAGGTTGAACATCTTTAACTCCTAGCTGATGCTGGGATACGTCCACGTTCCCACATCCATTGACCAACCGTGATATTACGTCCTTGGAATGCCCATACAGCAAGTCCAAAGAAAACGAGACCAATCCCTAGCAAAATACTGACATCGGCAATGTCTGCACCATCACTGAAAATCGTCGCTGTCGTGTTAACATACGAAAACACAGAGAATGTGTGCAGCCAATTGAGTGAATCCACTAAACCTGCCACTGAGCTCATCAGATAGCTAGCGAGATAAAATGTGTACATCACCACCAGCGCGAGTCGGCGACTAGGCATAAACGCCCCAAAGAAGAGACCCATCCCGAACAGCGCAATCATCATCGGGTAGACTGCTAGCAACGCCATGAACAATTGCATCGGAGTCACATCAATGCTGACATCCGCACTGTTGATGACCGCATTCAAGGTGGCAGCACTTCCTGCGCCTAGAAGCAGCATAATCAAGAAGATAACCACGAGTATCGCCAATGTTTTCATCGTGATAATTTGCCAGCGTTTGAGTGGCAAAGCCACGATTAGCTCCAGTGTGCCGTTTTCTTCTTCACCTGCGAGTGTGCCCGTTGCTAGCATAATCACATAGATGCCGAGAATAATCGGCATAATCTGCACAACAACGGATGCGATATAACCAGCAAACGAAGCTAAGTCGATGCCCATTGCTTGGTAGATACTCAAATCGGCAAGGCTACTCATTTCGTCTGCCATATCAGGATAAACCCCGATATACAGGGCAGAGAAAAAAGTCAAGCCGATGCCCCAAGCCAAAATCGCTACCCACCGTGAGGTGAGTTCATGTCTGAATAGATTGAACATGCTCAATGACCTCCGTTGCTTGCCGAACGATCATAAAAGTTGAGGAAGATTTCCTCTAGTGTAACGTGTGGTGTATCAATATCGACAATACCAAATGGCACAGCCACTTCCATTACCTGTGACAAATTCTGTTGCACCTCTAGCATGATGGTATTGCCATCACGTCCTGTCTCTGTAACGCCATCCATTGCGAAAGCATTGGCAGGAGGCATCTCTGAAAATGTCAGATGCACACGCTTAAAGGCTTGATGTGTCAATGTCTCAACTTTTTCAGTGGTGACCAATTGCCCATCACGGATAATACCCACACGGTCACAGACGGCTTGCACTTCTGGCAAAATATGCGACGAAAAAAATACGGTGCGCCCATCTGCTTTGACTTCATGCACCATTTCCATCACAGTTTGTTGTACCAATGGGTCTAAGCCACCCGTCGGTTCATCTAAGATGAGTAAATCAGGCTTACCCATGAAGGCTGCTACCAAGCCGACTTTTTGCTTATTCCCACGCGAATATTCTTTCATGCGTCGGGTCGGGTCAAGGTCAAGCCGTTGGCATAAGTCACTACGGAATCTGGGGTCAATCGTATTCGGATGTAGTGAATCCAGCATATCAAAATAGGCATTGGCTTTCATGCTTGGATACAGTGCCAATTCACCTGGGAGATAACTCACGCGCTTACGAATTTCGACACCATCAGTTTGACAATCCATGCCGAAAATTTTGGCTGTCCCTGCACTGGGGTGAATCACATCCATCAGCACACGTTGCGTGGTTGTTTTGCCTGCGCCATTGGGTCCTAGAAAGCCGAAAACTTCCCCCTGTTCGACTGTCAGGTTGATATTGCTAATCCCACGATGTTTGCCGTAATAAACGGTTAAATCATGAGTTTCGATGACTGCATTTGCCATCATGGTTTGCCTTTTCGATTGCACAATAATATTTAGCTTAGTCTAAAAATATGTCGAACAACCCCCTAATTATTGGGGGTTACGAATGCAAGTGGTTAAACGTGGATTTTGCTATCTATCCTAGAGTCACAGGTAAGGATTCGTAGCGATGCCATCCAGGAATCTTAGTGACTTTCAGTTGATTCACATCCACAGCCAGCTTGAGATTTGGATTACGATTGAGTAGTGTCGTTAGTGCAATCTTGGTTTCCATACGTGCCAGAGGCGCACCGAGACAATAATGGATACCTTGTCCGAAGCCGAGATGCTTATTCGGTGTGCGTTCAATATCGAAAATATGCGGGTTCTCAAATTGACGAGGGTCGCGATTGGCTGCTCCTAACAATGGAAACACGGTTTTACCTTTTGGAATCGTCACACCATGTAATTCGATGTCTTCAGTGGCGTATTGAGGCTTGGTACTATTAATCGGACCTGCATAGCGCAGAATCTCTTCGACAGCCGATGGCATCAAATCCATATTCTGACGTAATTCATCCAATTCCTGTGGATGTTGCAGTAAAGTCAACACACTATTGGTGATGAGATGCACCGTTGTTTCGTAACCTGCCACAATCAACAAGAAGACCAAACTGACCAATTCATCTGCAGTCAGTGTTTCACCAGCTTCTTCCGCTTGAATTAAGCCTGTCAGGATGTCATCAGCAGGATTCGCTTTTTTATAGGCGATAAGTTCGCGCATAAAACTTACTGATTGTCGCAAGTCAAAGAACAAGGTGCGGAACAAACTCCAGCCAGAAAGTCCTTTTGTCAAAACTTGCATACTATCACGGAAACGAGGCATCCAATCTTCTGGTACACCGACCATTTCTCGGATGACTGTCACAGGAATCGGTAGCGCATAAGTCTCCATTAAATCGACTGTGCCTTGTGCTTCAGCTTTATCAAGTAATTCATGTGTCAATTGCTCAACTCGTTTTTCGATGGCTACAATTGAACGAGGTGTAAATGCTTTATGCACTAAATTCCGTAAACGACGATGTTCAGGGTCATCTTCGATAATCATGCTCTGTGCCATCAATTGCACAGACTTTGGCATTGGAAACGGTAAGCGTCCGCCACCGCCTGTTGCTGTTGCACGATTGCGTACAAAGCGACTATCTTTTAGCACAAGTAAGCAGTCATCATATCGTGAAACGAGATACGCAGGTAAAACCGAGACTTTGCCTTGATAAACGGGTGCTTCTTCGAGTAAGTAGCGATAGTAAGCCTGTTTGTTATCAATGAAGTGTTGATTGCCGATATTGATTTTATGTTTAATTTCAACATCGGTGAGCGTCTGTTGCTGTGGAATGGCAACCATTATATTTCCCCTTGGTTACACTTTTTCTAGTCATCATACATTATTTGACGATACAGTGTGATAGTATTCCGTTTGCCGCTAGTTACGTGATAATCCAATATGATAAATTGGGACTATTCAAATCAATAAGGTTTGCTATGCTTATAGTGCTGTGTGGTTTAATCATGACAATTTCGTCAAGCCACATTGATGCAGTAGTTAAGCATCTAATACCTCAATGAGAAAACAAATACCTGTGATGTACCTACAACCAAATATGGTTTCAGTGTCGTCATTGCAACATTGTATTCTCCAAATACGCAGGACATGATTATGTGCTGTAGCAGGTTAGCATAACTCTTAGTACAATTTTTTCAACACAGGAGAAATAACAATGGCAGAACGTTCACAAGGTACAGTTAAATGGTTCAACGGTGACAAAGGCTACGGATTCATTTCACAAGAAAATGGTGATGACCTTTTCGTTCACTTCTCAGAAATTCAAACAACAGGTTACCGTACCCTCGAAGAAGGTCAAACTGTTGAATTTGAAATCACACAAGGCAAAAAAGGCTTGCAAGCTAGCTCCGTCACAATCGTGAGCAACTAAGCTCTCGCCTGACATTTTTAGCATTACAGCAAATAGACCTGTACAGGTCTATTTGTTTTTTAATGAGATAGCATCATTTTGCTCATTTTTACATTGCGTATAATCGATGGTATACGTAATGTAATGAATTTTACATAATCTCTATCAATATATCTTAAGATGAGTGAGAAACGTGACCAGAGGGACAACTAGCGTCTGAATTGAGTTGATAGCTGTTCGCATAACTCCCTGTATTCCAATTCGTATAATTCGCCTCACAACTTTCACCCAGTGATATAGAGACTCTGATACCGTTGATATAATCCCAGTACAATATGCCACTCAATGTTAAGTTGATTTCTTCGCTGGATACAATTTGTTGAAAGTATGCGCTTTTATTTCAAGTTCCTGCAAGTATTCATCCTGCAACGAAATCGCATTGTCGAAATCTCGGTCTATATCTGTAATGACAATCGGATTCACCGAAAACGATTGTGGATAGCGCACTGTGCCACGATTGTGATAATCAACTTCTATACCAACTTCATTGGCTGAGAACGCATCAAATTGATAACCCCTACTTTCCATGCTTCGACACACAGCAGTGACTTCTTCATCTTCTATTATCGAAGCATAAATGTTTGACGGATGAAATAGAGCGTCTAATATAGTGTTAGATTCACAAGCTGATAGCAACAAACTCATTATGGTGCATTGTAGTAGCTGAGGGAGAAATTTTGGTGGATTCACACCAGCTAAATCCTTGAAGAATGTGTACATCTCTAATAATCATACTCTGTTTCGTATTGTCGTCATCGAGATGCGTCGCAAAAAAGAAACACAATAGACCCATGTTTATCAATACGATAGGCTTAACGTAGCATCCTCTTCTTCGAGGAAAGCAATGGCATCATCTATATTGTCGAAGCGTTTGTATTGAATATCCATCATAGATGACATAAGTGGTAACATAATTTTAGCCATCAGCTTAGGTTCAACAATTCCAACAAACCATCCCAATTGAGTCAAATCTATCTTGTCCATGTCGAAGATTGCTCGAGCTTCTTTAATCGTCAGTGGTGGCGGACCTGCTTCGCTATCATCTAAGAGAACATGAATAGGTGCATCACCATCCTCAACATAGTGTTGTAATTCTTGTGTAAAGGCGTTGAGTTGTTCCATACCCATGTCACCAAAAATACGAGCATGGGCAATACGCCTTGGGGTGTGCCAACTGAGTTCATGTGGCATTGTTACTTCTCCATCATGGCATTTTTGTAATTATTGTAATGTTGTAAAGTGTTTTTCACCATTAGTCACCTGGCTAGTTTTCTAATGGTACCCGTAAATGAAATCGCCCATCATTAAGATAGGCGACTGTTTATTCATGCGTTGTCTAAGGACTAACTGCCACTATTATTGATGTAGACACTCAATGAACGTAAGGTGTCGCTATCGTCACGTTGCAAGCCTGTTGTCACTTGTCGGCGACCTGTGAGCCTGATGTGATAGACACACGGACTCCATGTGCTAGTTTGTAGTGTTACTGTGCCGTTGCCTCCTCGTGGAGCATTGCCACTCGGCAACGCTGGTGAGACAAACCCACTGGCAACGGTACTAATCGAAATTGCCCAATTCTGTAGCAACTCATGGTCAACTGAATATGTAAGTGGTAAATCACCGCTCAATTCACTACACAAGTCCACACCAAGTGATAACTGAGCAAATTCGCTCCAATTGTTGATATACATCGGGTAAATCGGCGATGTGATGCGTCCGTTACCGTCAATATCTTCAAATTGCATTTGTAACCAGATGCGCTGACCATTCAGACCTACACTTGACGGATTGCCTCCAGAGATAATCTGGCGTGTATCAATCGCCAGTAAAGGATTGGCATAACCACTGTGGATCGTATTCGCAATGACATCAATCCAACCATCAACTTGATCTTGTACCACAATCGTGCGGTCAGTTAAAGGTGTGGTAGGTGCTGTTGTGCGAACTTCAATCGGTTGGAGTGGCGTGCTGATTGGGTCAGATGGATTCACAATCAATTGTGACACAACCGTATTCCTGACGATGCTCCCCTTGATTTGCTGATTCGGTGTCGTCTGTGTATCGCTAATGACATACATAAAACGATAGCGCGTCGGGCGACCTGTATCAGGATGGGTATCGGGAATGTAACCACCCAATTCAATGATGCTATGGAAGCCATCACCAGCGATGCCACGCACTGTCCCTGCTGTTTCGACAGTCTGTGTGACAAGCCCTGTGGTTTGGTCGAGTGCGCCATGAACCGCGTCAATCGGAATATCACCATAGCTTGTGAAATATGGGAAATCACCGAGTGAATCAAGGTTGACACAGAGTTCAACGCACAAGCATGGCGAAACGTCGTCGCGCACATCACTATCGCTTTCTTGGAGTAATGTTGTGCTTCCGTCAGTTACGTTGAAGTACACATCAGGTCCTGCTGGACCAAGTGTCTCTACATTGATGAATGGCGATAAGAAAGTTTGCTTAAAATCCTCTTCCATATAATCAATACGGAAGAAACCATTGCCATCACTTGTTGCATTGCCTAATGTATCGTCTTGCAACCAATCTTGGTCGAATGCAGTAATGCTCAGATTTGGTACACCTTGTGTGACACGTCCATTTTCACAAATACCGACGCGCCCAAGAATAACCCACGCCCCAAAGCGACGACGCAAGGCACACCAACTGGCTTCTGAGAAAGTATAGTTAAATACACTAGTTGCACCATTATTGGTCTCACGCCACTTAGGTTGAATCGTCGTGATGTGGACTTGTACTGGGCTAGACGATGCGCCTTCATCTTTTTGATTCGGAACACGCTCAAGATATAAATCAATATCAAGCGCACCACCATCATATTTAACTTGGGCATCATCCATAACAATGGAGAAACGTCCTTCGTCATCAACACGGGCTTCTGCGAGCAAATTACTACGTCTATTGGATAGGGCTTCATCACTGAGGACAGCAAGTGTTTGCTTTGGATTAGCATTGATACGACCTTGTAAATCGTCCGATGGATTTGGACGATAAACCCGAATGAGGCTATCGGTAGGGTATTCGACCACCTGTAAAGTATTACACAGGAGTCCACGAATGAGACCTTGCAGTGTGTATTGCATGGTAAGTTCCCTCTCTGATATGTTGTGTGTGTAACGTGATGTCCCGTCACGTTAATCAGAGTTTACTACGCCTTCATAACTGTCGCAGATATAATCAATAAAGAATGTATAAAAACGAAAATGAGAAATACAATTTGATGTTGCGTTGATAGTAAGATGTCGTTGCATTAAACAAAATCGCCTATCATCAAGACAGGCGATTTTGCATACATTAACCAAGAGATTAACTTGGATAGTTTCTAGTTTTCTTATACGTCGAAGTACAAGCTGAATTCGTGTGGATGAGGACGCATCGCAACAGCATCGGCATCGTGAACGAGTTTATATTCAATGTACATTTCGATGTATTCTTTGCTGAATACGCCGCCTTCAAGCAAGAAGTCATGGTCTTCTGCGAGAGCCATGCAAGCATCGCGCAAGTTGCCTGGTACGAGTGGTGTTTCTTCCAAACCTTCATAAAGGTCGGTGGTTGCTGGGTCACCTGGGTCAATTTGGTTCTTGATACCGTCAAGACCTGCCATCATCAATGCAGGGAATGCCAAGTATGGATTCGCTGTTGGGTCTGGCCAACGGGTTTCAATACGTTTTGCTTTTGGACTGTTACTGTACATTGGGATACGCACACCAGCCGAACGGTTACGCGCACTGTAAGTTAAGTTAACAGGTGCTTCGTAGCCTGGTACCAAACGGCGGAAGCTATTGGTGGTTGGGTTAGTGAACGCAATCAGTGCTGGTGCATGTTTAAGCACACCACCGATGTACCAGAGAGCCATTTGGCTCAAACCAGCGTATTGGTCACCAGCGAAAAGTGGTAAACCATCTTTCCAGAGGGATTGATGAACGTGCATACCAGAGCCGTTATCACCGAAGATTGGCTTTGGCATGAAGGTTGCCCACATACCATTTTTGGCAGCAACATTCTTGACGACATATTTGTAGTCAATCAGCATATCTGCCATTTTTAGCATGGTATCGAACTTCATGTCGATTTCTGCTTGGGATGCGCCACCAACTTCGTGATGGTGTACTTCGATTGGAATCCCGAAGTCCATCAAGGTTGCGGTCATTTCTGCACGCAAATCTTGGGTTTTATCATTCGGTGGTAATGGGAAGTACCCTTCTTTGACGCGGTTGACATAACCTGCTGCTGGGTCTGGGCTGTTGCTATTCCAGATAGCTTCTACACTGTCAACTTTGTAGGTGCTTTCATTGTTAGCTGATTTGTATTGAACATTGCTAAACAAGAAAAATTCAGCTTCAGGACCAAAGTAGGCAGTATCAGCAATGCCACTCTCGGTTAAGTATGCTTCTGCACGTTTGACAAAGCCACGTGGGTCATTTGCGTATGCCTCGCGTGTGATTGGATCATAAATATCACATTTGAGTGAGAGGGTAGGATATTTAAAGAATGGATCAACCTTTGCAGTGCTGAGGTCAGCCAACAGAATCATGTCGGATTCGTTGATGTCTTGGAAACCTTGAACACTAGAACCATCGAAACCAAAACCATCTTCAAAGTCGCCAGCATCGAGCATGGATAGTGGCATACTGAAATGTTGTGGCATACCGCGAATGTCTACAAAACGAACATCGACTTCTGCAATTTCATTTTCTTTTGCCCAAGAGAGCAAAGCATCTGCGGATTCCATCGCTGATTCTGGTGGAACGTAGTTAGGCATGGGAACTCCTAGTTAGTTAAAATTATACATTGTTACAATGTTCACAATTATAGGAATTCAGATAATAACTGGCTTTAGTGAGAATGCGACAAAAAAGCGCAATATTTCTATAAGAAGTACACAAATAATTGCCCTAGATGGGTGTTTTGTTGGTTAATATCGCTAACCGCACACACTATTTACGTTCGTTATGGAAAATAATACAAAGTTTGCTACAAGTTTGTTGACTATTTTTCACAACAGATATGCCACCCACGAAACCTGTCATTCTTCCTGTGTACTTTGGACGAGGGCTATGGTTCAATCATCAGCAGATTACTTGATGGTAACAGATAGCATAGAACAGTATGGTCAAATCCGAACACGGCGATGCCAATATCTTCAATATTAGTCAGCCTGAGTTGTATCGCTGTCAGGTGATTCATTATCATAATCGCCTATCGCGCTTATACATTGCTGTCTACAAAGGAGATAACCGTCAAGCACCTGCGCTGTTCTATCTTCTGTTCAGTGATGTTGGCTATTTTGATTGCCCGACCACATGGCAAGGTGCATCGTTTATGATTGCACCATCAGATGATTGTATCCAACTCATGCTCGATACGGGCTTAATTGGTCAGGCAATTTTGCGCTTCCCGAATGCTTACGCCAGCATTACAGACCATCTACGACTATATGTTGGCGAAACATCAAGTGATCGCAATGTGCGGATTATCGCTAATAGTGCCAATATGGTGCATGAGCTACCTGATAATCTCACATAAGAAACACGACAATTAGCCTAGTATCTGATAGATTACGCTGTATTATGTGTGCGTAATTGTCCAAAATAGTTATTTAAAAATCGTCCGACAATAAAATAAGTGATTTCACATGACAAACAGACCACTCCCCGATATAGATGAAGCATTCCGTAATCGCGTTAATGAAATTTATGAAGCATGGCATCAAAATACAATTCCATTTGCCGAAGCCAGCCAACACCTCGAAGCACTCCGTCAAGAAGCCCTTGAAGATGCCAACGCCCTCAACGAAGCAGGTATCTACAATATTTTAGGCATTATTCACGGTTATCGTAGCAAGTATGATAATTCTATTATCAATTTTGATAGAGCGCGCGCTATTTATGAAAACGAAGGTGCATTGCGTCGTACTGCCACTGTTGACCTCAATTTGGGTGAAACCTATCGTCTACTGGGGAATTTCACCCGTGCAAAGAGCTACTTCCACAAAGCATACGAAGGCGCAAAATCTTTTGAGGATGTTGCATTGCAGGTAGTCGCATTGGGCAACGAAGGTCAAATGTGGATAAGCCTTAAATCATACGACAAAGCTCGTGAAACCCTCGAAAAGGCTTTAGACCTCGGTCTGAATGCGTGGCAAGCTGATGATGACCGCAATCAAATTCGTCGTGCAGACCAACTTTGTGAAGTGTACCACGCACTGGCATCAATTGAGTTACAAGCGGGTCAAACCCAAGTTGCATGGGACTACGCCGTTGCTTCTTATGAAAACGCAGAATACTCAGGGCGCATTTTGCGGATGGGCTATGCTAACCGTATCTTAGGCGATGTCGTGACTGAGCTAGGGAACGCCCCTCATGACGAATTTACCGATAACATCGATTATTACTACGACGAAGCGATGAGTGCCTTCAAACAAGTTAAAGCCGAAGGCGAAGTCGGCAAGACGCTATTATCACAGGGGCAAAGTCTCGCTAAACGTGGCAAAAAACGCGCTGCAATTAATAAATATCAGCAAGCGATGGTCATCTTCACACGCTTAGGCATGATGGATGATGCAGCCGAAGCTGCACAAGCACAAACAACTGTCATCTAAGTTGTCATTGCTAGAAATTGCTCAACCTCATGCTGACTGCCAACAATGATGGGTGTGCGCTGATGAATGTCAGTCGGTTGCACATCCAAAATGTTGATAGTACCGTTACTCGCTAATCCCCCTGCTTGTTCCGCAATGAGTGCGAGTGGCGCACATTCATAGAGTAAGCGTAATTTGCCATGGGGATTGCTCGGAGTGCTTGGATAATAAAACACACCCCCCTGATGCAATATCTGATGGAAATCCGCTAACAACGCTCCCGAATACCGTAGTGAATATTCATTATTTTGCATAAATTTATCAGTGTACTGGCGCGTTGTGGGTATCCATTCGCTGTAGTAGCCCAAATTCGCACTGAATACCTTACCTTTCTTCGGCATTTGAATATTGGTTTTGTGCAGAATGAACTCGCCAATATCATGATTCAGTACGAAGCTATGAACGCCATCGTTGGCAGTGTAAACCAGCATGGTCGATGGTCCATACATAATATACCCTGCTGCGACTTGCTCACGCCCTTTGTGATTGAGCGCATCTGATTCGGAATATGTGGAGGCTTGATCGATATTATGCACCGAAAAAATCGAGCCGATGATGCCATTTACATCAATATTCGATGAACCATCTATAGGGTCAACCATCACAGCATAGCCTAAGCCTGAACTTTTACTATCGAGCGATTTGGGTTCGTCCATCTCTTCTGAAATTAACATGCCGACAATATCCACATATTCGAGAGCTTCAATGAAGGCTTGATTGCCGATGCGGTCAAGTGGTTTCACGGATTCGCCTTGAACATTGGTATCATCGGTTGTGCCGAGTAAATCATTGAGAGCAGCATGACGCATCTGGCTGGCGATGATTTTGCCAATTGTGCCGATTTGTGTCATGAAGTGTGTGAAACGTCCTGATGCTTGCGGATAGTTGCGCTGACGTTCAACGAGAAAGCGGTCTAAAGTGATAATTTTATTGGGTGTGGTCATCGTAAAAATCTCGTATTTGTTGAGTGTGTTTCTATGATAACGCGAAAAGGGTCAGTTTGTGGCTCTGTATTGCGTGAGTATCTTGAATATAGAGATAAAGGACATCCCATGGGATGTCCTTACGATACTGATTTTACTGCTAATCTACAAAGGTCACAGGTAAAGCACAACTAGATAGTGTCTCTGCACTTCGTTGATTACCGAATATCAAGCGAATGCCGACTAGGTAGCTACCATTTTGATAATTTGTCCCTGCGACGGCACGCTCGAATGTATACGGTTGTTCTGACGAGATACGTTCATCATCATAATCCCCTTGATAGCTACGAATGATTTCATATTGGTCATTGGTCAAGAATCCACCAAATATCTCAAGGTTAATCATATTGGCTTGCTCATTGTAAGACCGCCAAGTGATAACGAGTGTATCATCGTTGCCAATCACATTTTGATTGATGCTAAAGTCAAATTCACCCTCAAAATTGCATTCTAACTGTGCTGAATTGACACTAGAATTGCTGGCTTCTTGAGTCAGCATGTCTACTTCAGCCGTTGCTGTTTGCACAACGTTCGGAAGTGTGGCTGTTGGTTGAACAGTTTGGATACTATTTTGGGCTTCTGCTGTCACCGTTTGGAAAAGTTCAGTAGTAGTCAGTTCCCCAAATTGAACCGTAGCAGTTGCATCTTCGACTAAGGCAGTTGCTGTCATCAGAAACGGATCAATTGTACTGATAGGTGTCACCGTTGGTACAAATGTTGGACTTGCTGTTGGGTTGGCACTTTGGGTTAGTATGCTCACTTCTGCTGTTGCTGTTTGGATGATTTGTGTTGCACGCACTTCGAGAGGTGTTCCGTCAAGTGGTCGTGATGTTGGCTGGAACATATTGGCACTTGTATCTCGGTTGAATAAGATAGATGCTAGCAGGAGGCTCACCAATACAGAAACGGCTGCTGTGGCAACCAATGGCAACCACCCTCTCACACGGCTAGTACGCTTATTTTTCTCTTTGAGTTTTGTCATATAAGGATCTCCTTCATCGTTTGTAGGATATGCTGTGATGTTATCGGGTGTGTCATCCGCTTGAATGCTTTGCCAGATGCGTTCTTCAATCGTGTTGCTTGCAGATGCTGTATCACCGACCATCAAGCGGGCAAAGTCAGCCATATCGCTGTCAAGTTCATCAGGTGCAGTGGCATTCGGATTCTGTTGTAAAGCTGTGAGATACGCATCCAACAATTGGGCTTGTTGTTCTTCGTAATTTGTCATGAGGCATCTCCTAGCATGTTGCTATAACGGGCACGTAGTCGCTTCATCAGACGATAAATCTGTACACGGACAGCGTTGGCAGTTTGTCCTGTGCGTTCGGCAATTTCGGGTGCGGATAATTCCGCTTCGAGTCTTAGTACAATCAATTGGCGTTCATCATCCGTGAGTTCTGATAAAATTTCACTGACGAGCAATTGATTGGCAACTATTTTGCTCATGTGGGTTTCTCCCTTCATCTGAAGGTGCTCAATATTGATGACCTCTTTTTGGCGACGATAATGGTCAACGATGGCATTGTGGGCAATACGGAAGAGCCAGCCAGCGAAATTTCCATTTGGGTGATACGTATCCAACTTCTCAAGGACACGCAGAAAAATATCGCTACACAAATCTTCCGCAATTTGCACATTGCTCGTGCGCTTGAGACAATACCGATAAATCCGACGGACATATCGCCTGTAAAGTATCTCAAACGCGCTCTTATCCTCTTGAACCATCATGACCAATTGATCGTCATCAAGGTCATCGAGTGGTGTTTCAGGTGTGTTGTCCCATCCCATTCCTTGTGTCCTATGTTCTGTCTATCGTAGCTACGTCACTTCTACTAACGTGTTGGAGTGTTAAATCATTACAAATTAACTTGTAGGATTATCAAATCTGCCTATAATTACAAAGAATCTTACATAGTGCACCAAGGATTAACGATGAAGCACATGATTTGGAAAATTTTACTCATCTCAGTAATGGTATTTATACTAGTAGCTTGTGGGGCTGATAGCTCAGATTCTGAATCAACAGAAAACGAACCAGTAACAACTGAGGAGACAGTAGAAGAAAGCACTGAAACGCTGGCAATAACCCTCGGCGGAGAACAATTTCTACTTGATGCACTTGATGGTTGGCAAATCCTTACAGGAAGTACCGTGAGCAACTTAGATGTTAACGTCATGCCTTTATCAAGCACACCATTAGATGGGTTAAGCATTGATGAAGCTATTGAACGCTATGTATCCGTGCCAGAGGATTCCGTACTGACACCAACCGAATTCGATAATTTAACAGTTTACACAGATGATACTGGTACAGTATTCGTCATCTATGCTGAAACTGACCTATTCTTGTTCAATATCTCAGTGCTGGGAGATGGAGAATTTAGCACTTATCGTGATGAGATTGTGCAATTGCTCGGAACACTTCGCTCAGAATAAACAAGTTAAGGGGCATCATGCCCCATCTCTTGTGACCCTTATTAGTTAGTTGGTCTAATCAATCGTATCGTAAGGCACGCATTTCATTGAGTGCCACAATCAATGACATCCCGACATCAGCGAAAATCGCCATCATCGTGGTCATGCCACTTATGGTCGCCAATACGAAAATTTCGCAAGGCAATACGCCCATGGTGTGGCATATGATTAATCGATAAAAGTTACAGGTAAGGCACAATTTGAGAGTGTTTCGCCCTGTGCATTTAGTAATTGAATCCCGACGAGATAACGACCATTATCATAGTCTGTTCCAGAGACCCTCGTGGTGAAAGTTATCGCTGAATTTGCCATTATATTGCCGTCACCGACCTCACCGCCAACAGAGCTAATGTTTTTGTATTCATCATTTGTGAGGATTCCACCAAAAATTTCAATATCCACAAAATCTGCGAGGCTATTGTAGATGCGAAATTGTAATATGAGTGTATCTTCATCACGAATTGTAGTCTGGTTGATACTTAAATCAAATTCACCGTCAAGATTACATGCTAATTGTGTGTAATCAGCTTCTGAATTGTTGGCAAATTCTGTTGCCTGAACTGCCTGAGCTGTTCCTATCTGGATGATGTTGGTTGTTTGAATAGCTTCATCTATATTTGTTTGCGCTGTACCTGTTGCTTCAACTTGGAGACTATCAGGGGTGTCAGTGAGAGTATTTTGTGCCCATTGGGTGAGCGAGATAATGCCTGCTGCTGTTGCTGTTTCTACGATTCGCGTTGCTAGTACCTCGAACGACTCTCTTGTGTAGAGTGGTGTTATTGTTGGTGGTGGAACAGTGGCGGACAGAACTGGACTTACAACGATGAACATAAGTGATACTTGTTCGTCATTATCGACACTGCTATTACCATAGTTGAATAAGAGTGATGCTAGCGAGAAACCGACTAGGATAGATACAACTGCTGTGATAGCTATAGGCAACAACACTCTGGTTCGATAAGTACGTTTTTGCTTTTTCTTAGGTTGTGCCACTGAGCTTCTTTTCAATAATTTATATGTACTTGAACCCCATTATAGTGCTATTAAATGTTTTCTTCAATTATACCGACCTTGAGGTATTTATCAGGAAAAACAGCTAATGATATCGTAAGGCACGCATCCCATTGAGTGTCACAATCAATGACATCCCGACATCAGCGAAAATCGCCATCCACATGGTCACGCCACCTGTGGTCGCCAGCGCAAGAAAGATGAGTTTCATCGCGATCGCCAGCACAATATTTTGCCGAATGAGATTGCGTGCAAAGCGTGATAAACCAATTGCGAAGGGTAACTGTTGTAAATCATCTGCCATCAGTACAACATCGGCTGTTTCCATCGCTTGCGCTGTACCTGCGCCACCCATTGCTATTCCGACAGTGGCGGTGGCAAGTGCAGGGGTATCGTTCACACCATCCCCAACCATTGCAACAGTGCCGTGTGTGGCTAATAAGCCTTCGATTGCTGTTACTTTGTCATCAGGCATCAGTGAGGCACGGACATCAGTGACCTTAACTTGTTCAGCAACAGCTTGTGCAACTATGGGATTATCGCCTGTCAGCATAATTGTCTTCAATCCAAGCTGATTGAGTTTCGTGACCACTGCTTGACTACTCTCGCGTACTGCATCTGCAACGCCAATGAATCCGCGTACTTTATTACCGTCATGAATCAACATCGTCGTTTGACCCTGTGCTTCAGCAGATGTCACCATCGCACAAATGGCATCATTATGAGCAAATTCACTATCAAACAACGCATGTGAGCCAACCACAACTTGTTGACCCTCGACAATACCTGTCACGCCACGTCCGCTGAGTGTTTGCACATTGTTCGCATGAGGATAGTGATTGAGCATATCGCGTATAGTCGCTTCATTGATAACAGCTTGTGCTAGTGGATGTGTGCTTCTGCTTTCAACGGCGGTTGCGAGTGCCAGCACATCATCACATTCTGCACAATTATCGCCTGTCTCACAATCAAAACTGCGCGTTTGTATGACAACAGGTTCGCCTTTGGTCAGTGTGCCTGTTTTATCGAATGCCACTGCTTTAATCGTCCCCATTACTTCTAGAAATGCACCACCTTTAATCAGAACGCCTTGTTGGGCTGAACGAGTAATTGCACTGATGATTGTCACAGGTGTGCTGATAACCAAAGCACAGGGACACGCAATCACGAGAATTGTCAACGCACGATATAACCAACCTTCACTTGCTTCGGTTGCAATTAATGCTTGCCCAAAAAATAGGGTCGGTACAATCGCAATCAACAAAGCGAGGACAATTACGGCTGGCGTGTAATAATTGGCAAATTGGTCGATGATGCGCTGTGACGGTGCTTGCCGACCTTGTGCGTCTTCCACCATTTTGATGATGCGACTCAGAGTGTTGTCATGCGCGAGGGTTGTGACCTTAACAGTCAGTGTGCCACTCTCGTTGATGCTCCCTGCAAAGACATCATCACCAGCGACTTTGTTGATGGGCATACTCTCACCAGTAATCGCTGCTTGGTTGACTCCACTATAACCTGTGAGCACTGTGCCATCCATTGGGATACGTTCCCCAGCTTTCACCAAGATAGTATCGCCAATAGACAGTGATGCCACATCGACTTGTGTTTCTTCGCCATTACGCAGTAGTAGGGCTGTATTTGGTTGTAATTCGAGCAATGCGCCGATGCTATCTCGCGCACGGTTCGTAACATATCCTTCAAGAGCTTCGCCAATGATATAGAAGAAAACAACAGTCGTAGCTTCTAAATATTCACCAAGAAGTAACGCGCCAATGCCAGCGATGCTCATCAGTAAATCAATTGTGAAGCGTCGATTGATACGTAAAGCAGTGAAGCCTTTTTTTGCTATCGGATACACTGCAATTATCAGGGCGATTGAGTAGCCAATCGTTGTTATTAATGTTTCATCGGCAAAAATTACGGAAGCTAGTAAAGTTGTCAACAAAATACCTGCACCAATGAGTGCCATCCGTGTATCGAAGCGACTCAGCAAATAATCGACAAATCCGAGAACACCACCGCGTGGTCTGCTATTCGTGTTTTGTGATGGCTCTGCTGAATTATCGTGGAGCGTGTGTCCAAAGGCTTCGGTGCGTTTGCGCAAATCAGCGAAATTTGCATTGCCTTGAACAGTGAGTGTCATATTGGCAAAATTGACATTGGCAATTTGCACACCCTCTAATTTATTGAGGCCTGTTTCGAGTTCTTTGGCACAATTCGCACAATCTAAATTACCGATTTTGTAGATATTCTGGGACATTGTATTTTCTTACTGATACGCTATCTCAATATATGAATGCTTACACATGTATTATAGTGTATTTGCTTTGGCGATGTATACCCTCTTGCCTATAATGGGATACGGTCTCAATTGGATTTTGAACCGTAAAAACAGCAGTAAGACCGCAAGAATCGACAAGACGCTATGGCTATTGTTTGTTACACTATCATCCATGATGACACCCAAACGCGAACAAGCCACCTACTGGCATATGCCAGAATATAATATGGAAATGCTCCATGCGCGCTACATCACGCATCGTTTTCCCTTACATTTTCACGAAGAGTATGTTGTGGGTGTTATCGAACGTGGCTACTACGAATTTCAGCATAAGCGGTCACAACAACGCATCTATCAAGGTGAAATTGTGCTGATTAATCCTGGTGAAGTTCACAGTGGTTATCCTGTTGATGATAACGGCTGGCAATATCGCACTTTTTATCCTAGCGTGACACTGATGCGACAAATTGCATCCGAAATTTCAGGCAAATATTGGGATTTTCCTGTGTTTAATCAACCTGTATTGGTCGATGCAACACTGTCACGACAATTGATTAATCTGCATCGCGCAATGGAGCAAAGTCAAACACGACTTCATAAAGATACGGTGCTTCGAGAAGCAATGGGCTTGCTGATTCGTCGTCATGCCTCCAATGGTGTGAATCCTCTGTTGCCGAGTCAAGATAATCAAGCAGTCGCACGCGCTCAAGATTATTTGCAAACCTATTATGCTGATGATGTCTCACTGGATGATTTAGCTCGTGCTGTCAATCTCAGCCCTTATCATCTCTCAAGGATGTTCAAAGCACATACAGGTTTACCCCCACACAAATATTTAATTCAGGTGCGTTTGCAACGGGCTAAGGTCTTACTTGCAGAAGGGCAAGCAATAGCAGATGTGGCGGTGGCAGTTGGCTTTGCTGACCAAAGTCATCTCACAAAATGGTTCAAACGTGTCATCGGTGTCCCACCAGGGCAATTCATGAATTGATTATCCATGCCAGAAAAATCAAAAATCTCAAGAACAACAGAATTTGTACGCGGTGCAAAAGATACGATTCCGATGATGGTTGGTGCGGCACCCTTTGGCACAATTTTCGGTGCAATTGCAATTGGTGCAGGCTTAACACCATCTGCCGTCATTGGTTTTTCAGTATTTGTGTTTGCAGGCTCAGCCCAATTCATTGCTGCTAAACTCTTTGCTGATGGACTCGGCATCGCCTTGATTATCTTCACAACGTTTGTTGTCAATTTACGTCATGCACTCTATAGTGCTTCGCTTGGTCCTTACATGAAAGATTTCTCCCAGAAGTGGATGTTACCGCTTGCTTTCTGGCTCACAGATGAAACCTATGCAGTGGTCATCAACAATTATCCAACGGATGCGCCTTATAAACGCTGGTATCACTTGGGGTCGTCTGTATCGATGTATGTCAATTGGCAACTCTGGACAGTGATAGGTCTGGTGGCTGGTTCACAATTGGAAGGCATTGCTGAACTTGGGTTAGATTTTGCACTCGTGGTGACGTTTATCGGCATTGTTGTACCCTTGCTAACCACGCGCCCAATGCTACTATCGGCAGTCGTAGCAGGGGTGGTGTCGATTTTGGCGCGTGATATTCCTAATAATGGTGGTTTGATGGTGGCAGCAATTTTGGGAATTGCTACAGGTGTCATCGCAGAGAGTTTGTCCCCTAAACCCCAACCACTCGAAATTCCATTGGATAGCATGGAGAGCGACGCATGACGCAGAACGAGCTTTTTCTCATTGTTGGGATGATGTTGGTCACATTTTTGCCACGCTATGTGCCGATGCTGATTATTGGGCGCGTAGACCTTCCAGAACGTCTTTTTCGTGCTTTACGTTATGTCCCCGTTGCGGTGCTGACTGCAATTCTTGTGCCAGAAGCCTTTGTGCGCGATGGTCAATTCACGCTGGCACTAGACAATGCCTATCTCTATGCCAGCATTGCCTCAGTAATTATTGCATGGCGATTCAATAATCTACTCCTGACAATTGGTGGTGGTTTGTTATTTTTCTTTGCATGGCGATTGTTGTTGGGATAGTTCTTAGTTACAGTCATATGGGAACAAAATTCATCTAACAAATAATAAAGACTGATTTTATGAGCTAGTCAGCGTCTCAGCCAGTCAGCCAAGCAGAAAAATAAGAGGTTTTGTCTGAAGTGCTGACCTGCTGAAATGCTCTAGTTTCAGCTTCAAAAGTCAATTTATCCAGCTTCTCTCCGCTTCCTAAATCTCTACAGTTCAAAGCTATCTTCACGTAATAATTCCTCATTATCCTATGCAAACCGTTGGGTAGGCGTTGCTTACTCGCAATGTAATCCGCTTAGATTCTTTGTATAATACGGGCATAGTGATCATTTAGAGGAAAATCCCATGCAGAAAACTTTGTGGCGTAGTGTCATTTTCATCGTTTTATTGCTCGTTCCAATCGTGGCATCTCATGCCCAAGATACTGAACAATCGACCTTGCCAACGGCGTATACCATGCAAGGCTTTAATTATGAACCACAAATGTGGAATAACTGCGGTCCTGCAACAGTGACCAATGCGCTCAGCTTCTTTGGGTATACAGATAATCAAGTTCGCTCTCAGAATTTCCTCAAGCCCAATATCGAGGATAAGAATGTCAGCCCTTGGCAGATTGTAGAGTTCGTCAACACACAAGTGCCAGAAATCCCCGTGTTTGCACTGCAACGCAATGGGGGGACAGTTGATACCTTACGCACGTTGATTGCTAATGATTTTCCTGTCATCATCGAGCAAGGATACGACCCACCAGGGAGAGATTTTGGTTGGATGGGACATTACCTGCTGATGAAGGGCTACGACGATAATGCGCGTATTTTCACGACACATGATAGCTTTGAAGGGGCTAACTACAATTATAGTTATGCCCATATCGAAGAATTTTGGCAACACTTCAACTATACCTATATTGTGCTCTATCGCCAAGACCGCGAAGCCGAATTGATGGACTTACTCGGCAATGATGCTGATGAATTCGCTAATATCATCAATGCGCTGACGATTGCTACCGAAGAAGCTAGCCAAGATAATCTTGATTCCTTTGCATGGTTCAATATCGGCACAAACTATGTTGACCTTGCTCGTTACGAACGCGAAAATGGCAACGAAGCGCAAGCCTTGGACTACTTCAACAATGCAAAACTCGCATTTGACCGCGCGCGTGAAATTGGTGTGCCTTGGCGTATGATGTGGTATCAATTTGGTATCTACGAAACTTACTACGAAGTCGCGCAAGCCAGCGATGACGAAGCCTTTGCGAGTGGCTTATATGCAGAAATTATCCGCATTGCCCGTGAAACAATTGAAAATTGCCAAAATCCAGATGGTATCTGCTATGTCGAAGAAACCTACTATTATGCTGGCATGGCACGTTCTGCATTGGGCGAAACCCAAAGTGCATTGACCAATTTTAACACGGCGTTACAGGTCAATAGCAACTTCCAACCTGCGGTTGATGCCCGTGATGCTCTCCTCGGGAGCGCAAGTAACTAACACCAGTATTATAATTCGTGTTTAACAGACACAATAAAGCTCATTGTAGGGACGGTATCCATGCCGTCCGTTTACAATTTGCTCACTAATTTACCTTTACAAATCATTCTTATTTTGATTTCGTCTGCGTTCTCCAACAGCTTCTTTTGAACAACAATCAACATAATCTTGCGGATTAATAATTTCAGTTTTTGTTGGCAGTAGCCCTGCTTTTGCGCGTTCATCTAAAGTCATAGGTTTATCAGGTGAAATTCTGTCTAGCTCCCTGCCTTTTATTGGTTGCACTACATTTTCCAAAACGATAGATTTCTTGATACCCAAATAGGCATATTCACAGGCTAAAATCCTCGCTGCTAACCAACGCATTTCACCATAAGACGGTGGTATCGTACTGTTCACCATACACATTCTATTGTCTTCAATGAGTATTTCTAAGTGGTTTATCACCTTAGAATTGCCTGTAGGTACAGGTTGATCCAGCGTGCTTATTTTAGCGATACCACTCAGAGCAAGTGCAAGACGGTAAGTATCATTTTCTTCTAGTGTTTGTAAATACCAACCGAGTTCTGATTCAGTCCATTTCTGCATGTTGCAATTTTCTCCTTGCTTGGAGTTTGTGAGATGGTATGTCTAATCGACATATTATCAATCAATTGACGAGTTTTGCATTCCATAAAGTTGATATCCAAAACAAAAAAGCGCACAGATAGCTTGTATTCGTGCGCTGTGATGACTGTATGTAGTTGTTTTAGCTTTTGTTGCGGAATTCGTCGATGTTTTTCATGACCTGTGTGCGTGATAGCATCACAGTTTCATCTTCTTCATCTAGCAACTCACGTGGAATCGCAATCTTTTTCTCGCTCAGGTAATCGACAAGGGCATGGCTGAATTTCCGTGATGGATTGTCATTGCTATGTTGTCGCCGAATATCACGTAAGTGGTCAACCATCCAAATATATAGGTCTGCCTCACTGTGTTTACGATTCTCGCCCGTTAGGTCGAGCACGTTATGCTTACGAATGAGCGTCACGGCTGGACGATAAATGTTATCGTACCAATCGGCTGCTGCATCCGCAGTTGAAACCGCTTCTTCACGTAAGGTTTCCATCACTTGACCATGCAAGAAGATATGTCCCATCAATTCAGCATAGCCTGATGGGTCACTCAGTTGCATCGATTGGTGCATCGGACGTGTGCGCTTGAGTTGTGTTTCCTCAAGGAAAACGATATAAGCGGCGGCAGCATCCAAATCTTCAAGAGTCATCCCTGGTTCAAGGTCAACGGCTGTTGGTAATTCCGTGACATGTGCTTGAATGGTCTTCGAGCCAATTTCGCGTGCAACAGACACCCGATGATTGCCATCGCGCACGAAGTACACATCATCAACTTGGTAAACTTCGATAGGGGGAACGCCTTCCATGCTATTCATCTTCGCATAAACGCGACTCCAGCGTTCCTTCATTTCATGCGTTTTGGGTAGGAACTTGTTAGTGAAATCTTTATGTCGTCCAACACTGCCTACAATTTTATCAACGGGAATATCGTGTAAACCCTTATAGCTTTCTTCTCTTAGGCGCAAGCGTGCGCGCACATCATCGAATGATAGTAATTCTGCGGATTGCCCACGTAGCAAACTCATCATTTCAGAGAAGAATGCTTTGCTACGGACATTCTGAAATTTGTTCACGCCTTCTATGTAGCTTGTCTGGAAACTACGATCTTCTGCCATGTTGTGTATCCTCGCTTTAGCGTGCTACAGACTTAGTGTGACAGCACTATCCCCCTGTAGCTACATCTATTTTACACAATACATCCGTAAAAATTATTGTTTATTTTTTATCGGTGGGTTAAATAATGGCAGATAGGGTCAAGAGATAGTACAGAGTGCCAATTTATTTGATAGGACAATACCAAAAAATATTTCAAAACACAGCCACTATGATACACTATAACATATTTTCTGAGTGTTAAAATCTGAAAGAATTATCTGATGACTTCTCTACTTATCACCAACGATGATGGGGTTCATGCGCCTGGGATTCAAGCCCTTGCCGAAGCCATGCAACAATTTGGTGAAATTCACATCGCTGCCCCTGCGCGCAATCAAAGTGCAAGCGGACATAAAAAGACCTTATTTACCCATATTGACTTTGAAGAAACACAACTCGCTAATGGAATGCCAGCTTTATCCATTGATGGTTCACCAGCCGATTGTATTGCTCTATCTTCGATGGGTCTGCGTCCGTTTCCGCCTCGCTTAGTCGTTTCAGGCATTAATCGTGGCGAAAATATGGGGCAAGATGTCACCTACAGTGGCACAGTCACGGCTGCCCTCGAAGCAGCGATTCATGGTGTTCCTGCGCTAGCAATTTCCCTCGCTGACCGTGACGCGGATAATGTTGAAGATTATGCCGAAGCAGTTCGTATTACCTCAATTGTCGTTGATAAAATTCTGAATGAGAATAAAGCTCTCCCCGAATTTACTATACTGAGTCTTAATGTGCCAAAGGGCAAAGTCAAAGGAATCCGCATCACACGGCAAGGTGTCCGCATCTATCGGGATGAATTAGAACAAGATGGTAATCGAGTACGCATTGTTGGTGAACCGCCGACAGGTGTTCTTGATGAAGCGGGCACAGATTTATGGGCAGTCCATAATGGCTATGCAAGTCTTACACCAATACACCTAGACATGACAGCCTATCGTTTTCTTACCGACCTCAATGCGTGGGATTTGAACGTATCAAGTTAAAGGAGAAACGCTTGCCTGATTTTCCGCGTAACCCTATCGAAAAAGAAGGCTATCAACTGGAATTCAATGATGATTTTGATACTCCGAAGCTCAATTTGGATAATTGGATTCCCTATTATTTGCCTCACTGGAGTTCGCGCGAACGTAGTGCACCGCGTTATCATCTTGACAATAGCAATCTAATCTTGCGGATTGATGCAGACCAAGCTGAATGGTGTCCTGAATTTGATGAGAATATCCGTTGCTCATCCACTCAGACAGGCTTATTCGCTGGCGAGGTCGGGTCGTCTATTGGACAACATCGCTTCAAAGAGGGACTTATCGTTCGTGAATCTCAACCAACACAGTTTCTGTATACACCTCAATATGGCTATTTTGAAGCAAGAATCAAAGCTGTGCGCTCTAGCAATACTTTGGTTGCTCTCTGGTTGATTGGTACTGAGACTAAAGCGCATCAATCGGGCGAAATTACTGTATTTGAAGTATTTGGGAGTGAAATGACAGACCATGATGCCGAAGTGCGTTATGGCATCAAACCGATTCATGATCCACAACTAAAGCCAGAATTTTTCCATGACCGTTTAGCTATTGATGCCACTGATTTTCATCTTTATGCGATTGAATGGACACCGACGCAGGTTGATTTCTATATCAATAATGAAAAACGCCAAACGGTGAAGCAGTCGCCGAATTACCCAATGCAATTTATGCTCAATATCTATGATTTACCAATAGAAGATACACTTAATGCGCCATATCCGCGCGAGTTTGTAATCGATTATGTGCGTGGCTATCAACCAATTGGAGGATATTCTACTTTGTGATTAGATGCTAGGGACATGAACACCATGTCCCCAGTTGTATAATTATTCGTTAGGCGGACGATACGGGGAATCTTCGTCATCAAAAGCGAAGTCATCATCGGACGCATCATTATAGGGATCTGTGTCGATGCGAGTCGTTGGTTTATTGGTATCATCGTCCTCGTCATCATCGTACATTACTTGGACTTCTTCCAATGTTCGCACATTTGGCATATCGTCATCGATAACAGCAGGTTGCGAGCCTGTGGCAGGGGTATTGCTTGCACTTGGATATGCGCCTGTATCCGTAGCACGCGGATATGACCCTGTTCCTGTGGCAACGGGATACGCGCCTGTTTGTGTTACAGGACGATAGGTGCCTGTTCTCGGTTGTTGGCGATTGCGTAGAGCGAAGAAGTAAATCAGCACACCGATAACGGTCATGGCACCCATCACAATGAGTGCGCCAATTCCACCAACAACGGCTTTTGCAATTAAGCGTTGAATTCGCGCTTCTTGTGAGAGGCTGGTATCGGCAACAGGGGCTTCTATTGGGATAATTTGCCCTCCAAATGAGAGTACCTGTGGCACGCCACTATCACTGACTGCTGATGTGAAATCATTAGGTGTCGTCGCAATATAATCGGCGCTGCTAACCCGCACACGATATTGCCCTGCTTCTAGTCCTTGAAAACAGAGTGTCCCACTACTGGCTGTGCTGGAGGCTTCCATCAAGCCCGTATCGACAATCACACCGCTATCATCAGATAAAGTTGCGCTCAATCCTCGTACAATCGGTGGCTCGTTAGGGTCTTGTGTGCCATTGCCATTGCGGTCTTCAAAGGCACGCACACACAATTGTCCTGTCGATGTTTGTGCAACTGCCATACTCGCGACTATCAGTGTTGTTATAACTGCTAAACATAGTTTCCGACTCATGCTTATCTCCTATTACCTGATTAATTGCGCCCGACGAGTACGCCGACGACAATCCCACCTAGTAGGACTGCTCCTGCAATCCCTAACACGAGAATCCCTGCAATGTTACGGATGTTGTTGATAGGGTCAGGTTCTTCTTCGATAATGTCTGCTGGATCGTCTGCGTCACTGGTCGTAACTGTTGGGATTGTAGCGACTTCTAAGCCTTCGACAGCAGCGTATTCAACAACGAAGGCTTCACCAGCGACGACGCTAACTGCCCGTAGACTGCTATTCAAGCCAAAGCCATCAGGGGCGATGCCACGCATGGTGTAACTGCCTGGTGCGAGTTCTTCAAAGCAGAAAGGTTCACTACCGTCAGTGACATATTCTTGCAAAATGTCGCCAGTCGTGTCACTGAGTGTGATTTGACCGCCACTGAGTAAGTCTTCGTCTGCATCTTGAATGTTATTGTTATTGCTATCATCGAACATCAAGGTACAAACACCTGTCTCAATCGAGAGTGGGTCGCTATCCGTTGCTTGGACAACAGGTGCAGTCGGTGCGTCCGTTGGTGTGGCAGGAATCGGTGTCGCGGATGGAATTTCCGTTGGCTCAAGTTCTTCTGTTGCTTCTTCTTCTGGAACATCCGTTGGTGTCGGAATATCGGTTGCAGCATCGGCGACAGTTTGTGGTGTCGGTGATGTAAAGCCACCCCCTGAACCTTCATCAGTGTCTTCGTTTTCTTCTGCTTCTTGGGATTCCGCTTCATCAGATGGTGCGTCGGGATTACCCTCACTGATAATCAGCACCTGACCAATCCGCAAGAAACGTGCTTCATCACGGGTCAAGCCGTTCAGTTCTAAGATTTCGCTAGATGGCACACCATAAGCGACAGCAATCGCTGCTAAGGTATCACCTGTGACGACAGTGTGTGTGATGCGTCCGCTTTCTTGAGTCGCTTGCACACTGACAAACGGCGCAAATGTTTGTGGTGTCGAAGTGGGTGGTGGCGGTGGTGCATCAGGATTTTCGGGGTCTTCTTCACCGTCGCCGACATCGACTGTGCCCTCACCACTGACCAGAATTAATTCGGCATCATCATAGTAATTTTGGTTTTGTGCTCTAGGTTGGCTTTGTGTCGAATAGATAAACACCGTGATGCTTCCTGCTGGAACAGTTGCTTCAACAGTGATTTCTTGCCAGCTATCAATGGAGGTCATCCAAGGTGACCATGTAATTGGACTCCCGAAAGGGTTGCCACCGACATTACTGCCGATACCCACGCGCGTTTGTGAACCACTGCCTGCTTCGCTATCTTGGAAAACCCACGCACTAAAGCGATAGGTATTACCTTCTGCGACACCACCAATGGTCTGATAAACGGCTGCGGTAAAAGTCGCATCACCACGTCCGATATTTTGGCTGGCATCGCCTTCTCGTTTGCTATCCCCTGTATGAGGGAAGGCAATTGGGCCAATATTTTGCCAACTTTGGGTGCTTGGGCTGTTGGTCTGCCATCCATTCCAACCAGGCGCAATTGCAAATGATTGTTCACTCCCTGCTGGGCGTTGGTCAACATAGTTCCCTGAATTGTTGAAGCCCCCATTTTGTAACAGATTATCTTGTGCGTTACTTGTGATGCTCATCCACAATGCTGATAACGCAATCAGCACAATGGTTAGTTTACGTGTGGGCATGAATGCCTCCGCTAGTTGTCTAAATCGGATGTTTCCTTTTAAGGGCGCGATTATAGCATGGAGGCAACTTGAGTCAACAGGGGCGGATGCTTGCGCTTGCCCTACGGTGGGGAGTATGCTTGTAGGGATTGATTGTTTGATAGGGTAGACTGCATCGTGACTAAGCAACGGGTATTCATCGGTACACATCGTAGTTTTCAAGCATTAACGAAAGTTATCTATGACTATCTCACTGACCGTGATTTCGAGGTGTATTATCATTTCTCCGAGGATATAAACCACGATTTTGACAAAAATATCAAGTCTCAGCAATTGTCGTGTGATTGTCTAATTCTACCTGTCACGGCACTTGGTTTGAGAGTATATGGTTATACCAATCACTATCGCCTGATGGTTGAAACTGCTCTCAAACATCAGCAAATTATCATTCCTTTGATGTATGGGGATGATTCGTGGGATGCTCCTCTGATAAAAGCTAAGTTACCTGATGCTTGGTATTCTTTGCTAGATTATGAGCCGATTCAGATTAGTGCTGATGTTATTCGCACGACTCTATCTGAAATTCAACTACGAATCCAACCTATTGTGCCTACCCATAGTCTTACAACGCCTAAATCAATATTTCCACTCTCAATTCTCGACTACAAAAAAATTAGATATACCATCATCAACGAACATAACTATGTTCGGGTAATGAATGCAGTGTTTCAAAAAGATTATGGAAATGCTGAAACGTATATAAAAGGTAAAATAAATTCCGAAGGTGGATCTGCTATTCTAGCTCATAACTGGCATGATGTGTCCAAAGAGTGGTTGAAAATACATGATAGCCTTGATGGAATCGAAAAATTTCTATTGATGCCTAAAAGTGAAGGCATATTTTTAGTTGACTTATATTTGAAAAGGGATTACATCAACATATTTACATATGCTGATTCTATAATTCGGCGTGAACCCAATAACTGTTTTAATTACTATATTTTAGGCATGGCATCTATCAAACAAAAACGTTATGACGAAGCCTATCAAGCACTTTGTCAATGTCTAAAACTTCATCCTGAGTTTGCTGATGCTTATTCTGCACGCGCGACAGTCTATAAAGAATGGGAACAGTATGAACATGCTATCCTTGATTTGACAAGTGCCATTCGGATTGAACCAGATAATGCAAACTATTTGCTGAAACGTGGGCAACTTTATAGTCAAGAAAATCAAGTTGTTCGCGCCCTAAAAGATTATGAGCATATCTTACAATTACAACCTGAGTCGATAGAGACAATGCTCCGAATTGCGAGGTTACAGGCAACACTGTTCCAGACAGATGCTGCCTTGCGTTATATCAACAAAGCCATAGCCATTAACCGACACGCATCGCTTACATATGCTTTGCGTGGTGATATATATGTTATGACTGAACAATATGAGAAGGCACTCGTTGACTATCAAATGGCGATTGATTTAGGTGATTCTTCCTACGATGCCTATATGAATCGTGGCACAGCTTACGGACACTTAGGACAATATGATAAAGCCATAGACGACTTGACTAAAGTCACTGCGCGTGATTGGAATCGTGATGATGCCTTTTTTCATCGTGCGACTGTTTATGCAGACATGGAACGTTACAATAGTGCCGTAGCTGATATTTCAAGAGCCATCAAACGTGACTCTGATAACCCAAGTTACTATGCTTATCGTGCGTGGACTTATATGACACTTGAGAAATACGCTAAAGCGAGAGATGACTTTGAGAAAGTGCTACAACTAGACCCTAAAAGTAAATCCGCTGTTGACAATCTAGCACAGGCAGATGCACTACATAAATCAGCAGGTGGTGTGCGTAAAATTATCTACAACTTATTCGCGCCATCATCGGACAAACAAGACGGAACTGACCAAGATAGTGCTGACAATTGAATATTCAATGATACTAACTATACTCAGCACTCATTGCTCAGAACACAGAACTGCAACTCTATGAAACTCTTGATTGTCGTCTCATCATTAGATTTGAAGCAACCGTTTAGCGCGACCCCTGCCTTCTGGCAATTGATGAAAGCACTCTACGAAATTGGTGTCGAAGTGATTGCAACACCCTATCAAGGACCTGCAGTAGAATCACTCTGGTGGCGTGCTCAATCCAACCCTGCCAAACTCTATGGGGATGTTTTCAAAGCAGGGCGTGATACTTTGCAACGGTTTTTACCACAACGCCAAGTCCAAATGGATGATACGACTGCCCCTGACGATAGCAACGTCGAATCTGCAAGTGACAAAGCCACACGTCAACTCGCACAAACGCTCATTGCACCACTCTGGCAACGCCATTTAGAGACCATCCTCAGCAAACAAACTGATATTGATGCGGTCATCTTCTTGACAGTACCGCTCAATCATCTCACAGGGATTCCGCAGTATATTCAGGATAAATTCAATAAGCCTGTCATCTATTTTGATGGCGATGTCCCAGCCAGCTTGCCCAATATGAAAGGCTTTGCATCGGGCTTTCGCATTTATCAAGGTGCGGATGTGAGTGAATACACTGCCTTCATCAGCAATAGCACAGGCGGTGAAGACTACCTCAAGCAACTCGGCGCACGCGAAGCACACACGGTGTGGTACGCTGCCGACCCTGCACTCTACGCGCCACTTGACATTATGCAAGATTATGATGCGTTTTTCTTCGGGCATGGGCGCGAATATCGCTCAGAGTGGATTGACGGCATGTTGATCCAAGCCAGTCAACAATTGCCCGATGCCAAATTTGCCGTGCGTGGCACAAAATTAGGAGAGTTAGGGCGTGTCGAACAATTGCCTTATCTGAGTTTCAGCAAACTACGTGAATATGTCTGTCGGAGTAAGCTCAATTTGGTCATCACACGAGGTGCACATGCCAGTGTCTATGGGTCATCATCGATGCGACCCTTTGAATTAGCTGCGATGCGTTCGGTGATGGTTGCCAATCCCTATAAGGGCATCGAATTATGGTTTGAGCCTGATAAAGAAATTGTCATTGTCAATTCTGCTGAAGAAGCGATTGACCGTTATCGTCATTTACTAGCGAATGACACAGAGCGTCAACGACTAGCACAAGCGGCTTATGAGCGTTTCCTCAAGCAACATACCTTTCAACATCGTGCCCACGACCTGAAAGCCATCATTCAGCAGTATTTGTAAATTACATGAATTTTGTTTAAGAAATTAATGCCAAAAGCTGTCGGTATCTTTGGGTGGGTCACAGACTACACCCTTACACAAAATCTCTAGTTAACAAGCGTAAGGGAGTGTTTCAAACGCTCCCAATATATGTAAAAACGAACATCTAAGTGACTTCTAATTGTTGTGGCTGTGTTGTAATCCCGTTTGTTTTAGCGCGCTACTCATCTCATTGCCGTAAAATGAACGTAAGTATAGATAGACTAGTAGCATTAATTGAACGGAAATGGATATTGTGTCAAACATCAATTTTTTCCATGATTTACCACCGATGGATAATCTCAAGCAAATTACAGACATCAACCACTACACGGATGTACCGCGTGATTGGTTGATTGCGCTTACGGATGTCCGCGATTCAACAGATGCGATTGATTCAGGACGCTACAAAGCAGTCAACACGATGGCAGCCGCGACGATTACAGCAATTTTGAATAGTATCTCGAATACAGATGTGCCTTTTTTATTTGGTGGGGATGGGGCAGCCGTTGTTGTGCCACCAACTGTTGCTGATCAAGTGCGTGATGCTTTGGGTGCGGTGCGTCAATTAGCCAAAACTAGCTTTGATTTGGATATTCGGGCTGGGATTGTGCCCGTTGCAACGGTTCTTG
Organism: Chloroflexota bacterium; assembly: GCA_039200705.1. Taxonomy (GTDB): domain Bacteria; phylum Chloroflexota; class Anaerolineae; order Aggregatilineales; family Phototrophicaceae; genus JAUZRW01. Next base: position 73,927 of record JBCCSC010000021.1, on the reverse strand, counting down.
ATGATGGCTATGTGCTTAAAGTTGGCAAAGTCAATATGAGCGAAAATTTCCAGCAACCTGTCTTTACAGGTGGGGGACTAGCTTATGCGGATGATTTGATTAAATTCCCTCACACGGCTGATTTGTACCTTATCGCTGATGATGTGGTTGGCGAAGCCGATTTTTCAGGCTTTGAATGTCGCTGGAGTCGTCACCCTGCCTCGAATGGCGAAGTGCTAAGTCTACTCGTCAAAGCGACATCACATAAAACAGAACGCAATCACCAAATCTATGACCATGTGCTGGAAGAAATTACCAAGATTTACGGTAATGCAGAACAACGCCATCCCATTAAACTCGACCAAATGCGTGTTGCAACCAATCCGCAACAATACAAAAATGAATTAGGCTGGAAAGAAGGCAAAAAACCATCACTCTGGAGCATGTTATCCCTGATGTTTTGGTCAATTGGTGGTTACTTTCTGTGGAAGTATATCGATAAAATTTGGGATAAGTACAAAACAACAGTCCGCGCTTCCACTGACCACGAAAAATTCGATGATATGTTACGCATGACGATTAGTGGCACAGCAGAACAACGCAAACAATTAGAAGACTTTCTGTATGTGTATCAATCGGTGGGTGAATTAAGCTACGGGATGCACGTCGCTGACCATAGTTTGATGACCTGCATTGTCTTTGACCGCTTCGGGCGACAAGTTCACTTCCTTGATGCCGATGCAGGTGGTTACGCGATGGCAGCCAAACAACTGAAAGCACAACTCAAGAATAGCCCACCAGAGACAATTCCTGCATCATCAATTGCGTAAGAACACAATCCGATAGGAGGTAATGGCTGTTTCGTTATTATTCGGGTCAGTACAACTATCTGCAACAATCGGATTTGCAATTGGGTCACTCAGACCAGGCATCGAAACAATGTAACTAACGCCTGCTTCCATCTGGAAATCAGCATAGCCGATGCCACGCTCAGGCTTCAGCCCTGTCACAAAATCGCTCTGTTGTCCTTCCCACGAAACACGCACAGGCTCACCAGCAATTTCTTCCGTGCCAAGTCGGACTCGAACTTCAATAATCCCTGATAATTCGGTGCTACAAAAAGTCTGCGCGATGATGCCGTTATATGTTCTCTGTGGCACAGTTGTTGGCACGACGACCACTGCATCGGTTGTTGGTGTTGGTAAATTACTAGCTGGTGTTTTTGTCGCTGGCGGAGGCAATGTCGGAGTCGGTGTTGCTACCTCTAAAGTCACTTGCAAAGGAATTTCTTGTGGGTCAGGGATGATTGTATCGGCGCATCCTGTCCGTCCCTGCAATTGATAAAATGTCCGCATCGCACGCACAGCATTTAAGCCTGATGTGCTATCGACATAACCTGTCCGTGCCAGATTACAAGCGATATTTGCGACTTCTTGCACAGGGTCAGCACCGAGTTCAAGGTCAATCAGGCGGTCAAATGTTGTTTGTACATCATCACCATAACTATTTGCCAGCATGATAGCCACGACATAATTTTCTTTTTCACTTAGGCGCAGTTGGTCAGGGCGTGTGCTAGTTTCTTGAGTTGGATTGATAATGTAAGCATAATACCATCCACCACCAAGACCAATTAGTAAACCGATGACGAGTGCTGTCAGTGAAATTGGACTACGCCGACGTTGGTAACGGCTATTACGATAAATCGCTTCTTGTTCAGGGAGTGTAGACGGTGGCAAATTAGACATTCTATTGCTCCCCATCACATAACTGGCAGAACGTCTGCATGACAGGGGTTAAGCGTCCTAAACCATCCGATAGTGCAACTAAGACCTGAATATCATTCAATTCGCGTGAATTGGTGATATAACGCTCAGTGATGTCTTGCACATACGCAGGAACATTCTCGACACCGAGCAATTGCAAACGTTCAAATGCACCACTTAAATCTCTATCGTCAACGTAACCTTTGGCAATCATCAGGGTATATGTATCTTGATGCTGTTGTCCCAATTCCGATAAAGTGCTATTGGTGTACTCAGCAGGGAAACCCCATCCGAGCAAGACACCCGCAATAATTCCAATCACAACACCGATAACGGTGGATATAAAAACCCTGACCATACTGTACTCATTAACGTGTTACTTGCGTGTATTAACTACAATCTTAGCAGAATCGACTTTTCTGGAAAGTGTCTGTCAGCAATCATTGGCTGTGTTTCAATGATAATTACGAAAATATCGCTAATTTCTAACCAAATGGTAGCACACGCAAAATGATTTTAAGCTAGACTAAAGTACTAGAAGATAAATGTAATGCAGAGAATAAATTATGGCTTTTTTGGTACAGACAATTCCACAATATCATATTTTGATAACAACTGTTAAAACACCTGTCATGAACAATGACCCAGAGCGCATCACTCAAATTCTCAACGAGAAGATGATGGCTCTCAACGAGAATGATGTTTGCCATCTAGTATTGGATATGGCAGTCGTAGACCGTCATGTGTCAATTCATGCCAAGCACTATATCGCTGTTCTCGTTAAATTGTACGAAGCATGGCACTATCGCCATAATCTCAAACTGTGGGTAGCTGTCGATGAAAGTTATCTTGATTTGACGCAGTATCTCGCACAACGCCATCTCTTGCCGATTTTCCTCTATACAGATTCATCTGATATTCTTAAACAGATTGTGCATCATTACGGCAAAACCGATAAACTTGTCCTGCCTGAAGCCTATCGATAACAAAGCAAAATAGCGTTAGGGACATCCAACGGGATGTTCTTAACTGTAATTCCTGATGTATTCTCAAATTTCCAGTGTATCAATATCCCAAATTATCATCGCTTCACCGACTAAAGGTTGTGCAACTCCCAATAAAATCGTGCCGTTTGTCCCTGCTTTTTCATATGCGAGGTCAAGAGCATCAGGCAAAATTTTTCGGTGTTCCACATCATCATGAAATTGTCGCGCAATCTGGAGTGATTCCTCTTTTTCAGGGAAGTGAATATAGGGGTGAATATTATTCTCAGTGATGATGAGATAGTCACTCGCATCTGCATAAATTTTATAAACCCCTGCTACATCACGATCTTGTGGCACGCCCATAATCGTCACAATTGGGTGCGTCAGTCGTTCACCGATACTTTTCAGGAAATTCTGTGCTGAATAGACATTAATTGCGCCATCCACGTAAACAGCAGGGGAGGTTTGCAATTGTTGTAAGCGTCCATGCCACACGACAGAAGCTAAGCCTTCACGGATGCGCTTGACATATTCAGGTGAACTATGCGAGATGCCTTTTAAGCGACTGTGCATATTACCAGCCGTTTGTACAGCCAAAGTTGCATTCGGGATTTGATAACGTCCATATAGCGGTAAATCAAGCTCGCCATAACGTCCCAGTTTGAAGCGAATCCCTGTTGGGGTATCCGCGATGTATTCACCCATATCAAGTGACGAAAACCAGAAAAATTCATTGTCTTTGGCATCAGCTTCTCTGGTGAGGACAGTCATCACAGCAGGGTCTTGTGGAACACTGTAACTATAGCCACCTTGACTCATGATGCCTGCTTTATGCCATGCAATGCGTTCCAGCGAATTGCCAAGATATTGTGCGTGTTCCATAAAAATCGGTGTGAATACTGATACTTGGTTCGGCACAAGCGACATATCATCGAAGCGACCACCTCGTCCAACTTCAAGCACACCTGCCGTGACCCCTTCTTCATTCCACCATTGGAGCGCAATCAGCAATAAAATCCCTTGTGGGCTGAGATACTGTTCATCAGTTAGTGTATCAATTTGAGCATCAATTGTCAGTGCGAGCAAATCTAAAATTCGCATGAAATCTGCTTCAGGGATTGCTCTGCCGTCAATCCGAATTCGTTCATTCCAATAGCGCAGATGTGGACTAGTAATTAAGCCTGTTTTGTGTCCGAGCGATTGTAATAATTTAGCCGTGATGACAGCCGTGCTGCCTTTGCCTTTGCTTCCTGTGATGACACAATATTGACGCGTATTATTCTTGAGCAAACCCGTTTTTGTCAGCAAGGTTTTTGTGTGATTAATGTTACGGGTATTTTCGTCTAAGCCTCGTTTGCTGATGCGCGTTCGACGTGTGTGCATCATATAATCAATCGCATCTTGAAACGTTTCAAATCGCATAAGCGCATCCTATCAGCTATGAAAAATATTCAAAACCTTAACGCAAAGTGTGATTGCACGAAAGCCTAAAAGCAACACAGTGACTAATTACATCAAAACCATAGTCACCACCAAAGCGCAAAGAACGCCATGAACGGAACAAAAACAGAAAGTATTTGCTGAATAAAATACTAAAACAAAGTACCTAGTGCGATTGCTTTGTAATAAATTACCAATAACTAAAAACCAATTACCAACAACTAATGCCTAAATTGACCTATCCTGACCCCAAACTATAAAAACTCGTTAAAAATAGACACAAATGTATCCGTAGTTTACATTTTTACGTAATGATTAATGCATAACAATGGTATAAATACTTAATGGGAGAAATTAAAAGATGAGCAATCAAATATTTTGCAGGTTCTTTATCACATGAAAATGAAATATTACGTATAATTAAATTGTAGTCGATAAATCAGGAGGAACATAATGCCAGTTAGTCTTAACTGGTACGGGGCTGCTCAGCGAATGGTTCGTGCGCGATTCATGGGTGAGTGGGACGTATCAGATTTCATCACAGCCTACCAAAATAGTGTCGATCTGATGCAACAAGTGTCATATCCTGTTCACATGATTTATGACTTCCGCGAAAGTACATCAACGCCTCGTGATTTGTTGGGGGGCTTCCAACACATCAATAAGATGTTACCCAAGAATCAAGGCGTGGTTGTCTATGTTGGCGCAAATTCAGTGATTAAAGCCTTTGTATTGATGGCAAAGCGTATGGGATTGCGGGCTGTCAAACACATTTACACAGTGGATACCGACGAAGAAGCCTTCAAAATTATCATCGAAAAAGCGCATCGCGTCGGACAAAGTGCCTAATTAACTAAGAGAGCCACACGGCTCTTTTTTGTTTCAAGGTAAGCGCGGACGCTCCACGAAAAACAGATTTGCATGACCGTTGTTAGTCGATTGCGCCCAGCTAATGCCAATGCGATCTGTCGCTGTATCAATCTGTGGTAAACCGATTAAACGTCCACTTTCAACTACCAACTCATTATCGATAATTGCACCATCTGCTAGCCAAAGCACGGATAGGGTCTCATCATGATTGGCAACAATCGGTACAGGGCGTTGAAATTGCCGTGCAGAAGATACCCATTGAATGCTGTCACCATCAGGTGTCAATAAGGGCGCAGGTGAACTAAAGCGTTCATCAGATAATTGTCCGCTACTCATCAAAACCACTTGTGTATCATCCACACGCCGAATCGTCCAAAACAGATAGACTGTCGTTCCGTCATAGGCAATACTAAAATCTAGAATTGCATCAGTGACTGCGATATTTGTGCGTGCAATCTGCCTCACATTGACGAGATTCGGTGTCGCAATTTCATCAAACTGAGCATAAAACACATTGCGCCCGTTATCGTTCAACCAAAAGAGATGATTCTGTCCTTGATTATCACGTAAGAGGGCAGGATGGTCGCCATCAATTTGTAGCAATTCACCTCCTGATGGTCGCCCTGTGTCATCAATCTGATAGAGATACAAATTGGTGATTTCACCGAGTCCACCACTGGTTACAATGCGAAATTGACGTGTATCAATCGCCATCACATCATAATTGCGTGTGCGCTCAACACTTATAGGGATAATACCTGTTGCGAGTGTGCCATCAAAATTGAGGGTACTTGCATGAAGACGTAAGCCACTCTCACTAGCATTGCGGTCAAGCCAGATTTTTAGTGCGCCTTGTGTTGTAGCGAATAGCATTTGCTGCTGTGGGAAGAAAGTTGGCACATCTAATTCGGATTGCTCGTCTGTGATGCCAATTGCATAATGCGTCGCTAGATTATCCGCTTGGATGCCTGTCCATGTTGTGATGCGGTCGGCTGGGGTATACGCAAAGGCTGGGGCTGATAATTGCGGTGCTTGACCAATCAATGCCACTGTTCCCCATGGTGAGTCAGGTAAGTTGATATTGACTGTTGCTGGTATCGGTGTTGCTGTTGCTGATGGCTCAGGTGTTGCGCCACATGCCGAGAGAAATACTGCTATCAGAATGTTGAAAACAATTTGTAGGGGCGTAGTACACTGCGCCCGCGAAGGAATGGTTTCGCTGTAGCAAACCCCTATCTTTGCTTTGACGATATTTCGTTCATTCACGCGCCAATACCTCAATTGTCAAACGCGCAGGGTCAGACGGCGTATCATCTGGGCGATATGCAATCACCTCTACAATATGACGACCCACGCCTGTTCCACGCCAATTCATTGTCGTGCGGAAAATCGGCACAGCATCTTCTTCAACAGGACTTGATGTGTTGATGAGCACCTCATCAATATAGAGTTCAACCCGTGCAATACCATCACTTGCATCACGGGCAACGATGTCAAAATCAAATTCAATGCCCTCAAGCACTTCCTGATTATTCGTCGGCGAGAGAATTTCAACAGTTGGCAAATCCACTGTCGGAATCGGTGTTAAATCACCAGGCTCACCGAGATTGCACCCTGTAAGTATGAGTATCACTAGGCAGATGATGAGTTGTTTCATGTTATTGCCTAACTTTTAAAAGAATTGAGATGAGTTGCTACAACAAACTCATTTTTAGAATACCAACAACCAATGACCAGTACTTAATTATACTGCACAGAGATAAAATACGTGCTGTATGGGTTATCAGTCAACAATTGTACGACTCCCCAATCATAATGATAGGGTGCGTCGCCATCTAGCCACTCCGCGAGTAGCTCGGCATGAACCTGAGACTGTTGCTCATGAAAATGCTCTTTATCAGCAACGTTGTTGGTATCCCACACGCGCATCAGTACATCAGTTAGTTTATGCTCAGTGAATTGCAATTTCAGCGTGGCACGCCAACCACTATCATAAAAACGTTCGACAATTAAGGCAGCACGAGTGTTATGCTCCCAGTCAATTTCGGCATCAGGGAAGGCTACGTCAAAATCGTTTCGTGACACATTAGCGATTATCGCATCATTATCAGTCAATTGAATGGTGCCAGTTCGCGCATCAATCATGGTCTGCTCCTGTTCTTGAACATTGCTTACCTTTGATGATAGAGGCAATGCACCAGCTTGTGCATTAAATTTCTGCAAAAACAAGTGTTCATTGGTATGAGATATGCAGAAGTTGTTGCAGAATCCCACCGATAGGTTAATATAAGGTTAGCGGGACTTCAATCGGGACAAAAGGCACTGTCAGATGCCAAAAATTTTCATCTCATATCGTCGTGTAGATAGCATGGAGCGCACTCACCGCATTGCGGATTGGTTGACGCTCAAATATGGCGCACGTAATGTGTTCGTAGATGTTGATCGCCTTGGCGGTGGGGTTGATTTTGAAGATGTCCTACAACAAAGCCTCGAACGTGCTAATGTGCTATTGGTCATCATCGGTGAAAAATGGCTAGACGAACTCAATCGGCGCGAAGCAGACCGCCAAGCAGGACGCGATTATGTCTATCTGGAAGTTGTGCAAGGCTTGCAAAAAAATATTGATTTAGTCATTCCTGTGATGATTAACAATACGCCCAATCCCCAACCTGAGCAACTCCCCATCGAAATGCACGAACTGACGCGACGACAGTCTGCACGAGTACGCTCTAATCCTGATTTTCATAAAGATATGGACATCATCCGTCAATTGATTGACCGTCAATTCTGGTATGAGCGTGTTATTCGCTATAGTTTAGGGTTTGTTGCAACCGTTGCAACAATTCTACTGATTGCCTTCTTCCTGCAACCGATTATTAATCCACCACCACCAACACAAATCGCGGAAGCAGACGCACTCAATACAGCGATTCCACGAACATTGACAGCACTCGCGAGACCATCTGCTACTGAAACACCTGATCGTCAAGCTACGCTTGATGCACTTGTCGAAACCGAAATTGCGAAGTTGACCCAGACACAACTGGCTATTATTGCCGAAACAGAAGCTCAATTCACAGAAACGCCCACATCAACGGCGACATTGACCAGCACACCACAACCTACTGCGACTAACACACCGAATGTGACTCGCACTGCCCAGGCACAAGCAACATCACAGGCACAATTGGCGCAAGCCACACTCAACGCTCAAAACGAAATTGCGACCCAAAGAGTGCAAGCTACCAATCTTGCTCCTACTAATACACCTCAGCCGACATTCACGGCAACAGTAACAGCGACCTTGCCACCAACGGTAACTGCAACAGCGACCTCTACAGCAACTGCGACTATACCACCGACAATAACACCTGACATTGTTGCGACAACGACAGCACAAGCCAATGCAACTGAGACCCAAATTGCAGTGGCAACTCAAATTGTAGCAACAGTACAGGCACAATTACCTGTCACAGTCGGACGTGTATCGGCAACTTTGGGGGATGGTCTCAATCTACGTACAGCACCAAATACAGAAGCCAGCATCGTCACAGCAATCACACCAGGTGATATTTTTATTGTGCTGGACGCAACGACAGAAACAGACTGGATGCAAATCGAAACCTTAGATGGTCGTCAGGGATGGCTTGCGACGCAGTTTGTCTCAATTTTGGGCGATTATCCACGCTCAGAATTAGATGATTTACGCGAGCTACTACAAGTGGTCAATGATGATGAGACATGGCAACCGATTATCCGCGAGTTTGATGGTGTGCCGATGGTACTTGTCCCTGCTGGTTGCTTTGATTTTGGTGTGACCCCACGCCTGATTGAAATCATGCAAGAGTTAAATCCTAGCGACCTCAATTGGGATGATGAAGAACCACCGTCTGAAATTTGTGTGCCATTCCCTTACTGGATTGACCAATTTGAGGTCAGTCAAGAACAATTTGAGCAAATGGGGGGTGTCATCGATGCCGAACCTACTTTTGTGGGTGATGAGCTACCGCGTGATAACACCACATGGCCTGAAGCACGCGCCTACTGTGAGCTACGCGGTGGTTATCTGCCGTCCGAAGTGCAATGGGAATACGCATCGCGTGGTGTACAGTCATTTGTTTTCCCTTGGGGCAATGATTACGATTCAGATGCTTATCATTGGAATCAAGATACAACAACCGCAGTCGATGATTACAGTGATGGTGCATCGTGGGTTGGCGCATATCAACTGCAGGGCAATGTCAGCGAGTGGACATTATCAGCCTATTATGGCTATCCAAACCCGACGCGCGCACAAATTTACTTAGATGATTTCCAAGATTTAGAGAATAACAATCGTCCAATTCCAGTTGTGCGTGGAACATCCTATTTTGATGGCTTGCGAGGCAATGCACGCAACACCAACCGTATCCCCGCCAGCGCGACCAATCGCCGTGATGAATTTGGTATTCGCTGTGTGCGTGACTGGCAGTGAGCTATCTCACAATGCCGATTTTACGTAGCTCGAACAAAATCACTTTCTCGAAGGGAATATCGGTCTCGACCATCAAATAATGCACGCCTTTACGTCCACAATCATTGCGGATGCCATCTAGCCAATTCGATAACCGTTGCTGATACAGCGTCCGCATATTGGCATCGACCGTTACATCTTGGTGTAGACCTGTCTCTGCATCAATCAGGCTTAAGTCACCAGCCAGTGGCGGTGTAACTTCATCGGGGGAGAGCAAGTGAATAATCGCAATTTCGTGACCCTTACCCAACAGCGTATTCAATCCGTCGATATAACCTGTCGGTGAGAACATATCTGTAATGAGAATTACCAAACCTGCCCGACGTTCACGCAAAGCATATTGGCGCAGTTGTTGATTGAGATCGGTGTTGCCTGTTGCATTTAGATTATGAGCATAGCGCAACATTGGCACAACTTGAGCACGTCCACGAGACGGACCAAAATGCTGAAAGCCACCTTCACCGAGTGCCGTTACCATCAATCTATCACCTGATTTGAGTGAAATGTACGACAAGCCTGCCAACAGACGCTTCGCAAACAGCAATTTATTGTGTTCTGGGTCGCCTCCTGTATCGTTTTCATCCTCTTTAGGGAAATCCATACTCGCACTCACATCTAGCAGAATATGAACGGCGAGGTCTTCTTCATCTTCTAATAATTTGATGTAGGGCTTTTCCAGACGAGCATAGACATTCCAATCCAATTTACGCAGGTCATCACCAGGGGTATAGTTTCGATAATCGGCAAATTCGATGCTTGTGCCCCGTTTAACACTGCGCCGTTCGCCTTTCATACTGCCTGAACGAATCCGTTTAGCGTAGAGCATTAAGGGGTCAAAGCGTCGCCGAATTGTTTCAGGGAGTAATAGCGTATGATGGGATGTGGAATTGGTCTCTGCCATGGTGTGTGTACCTTTATATCGCTATTTTTTCAATGATAACAGGCAATCATCAAGATATGATATGTTTGATGTGAAATCAAATATTTCTCAGTATTATTTCTATAAGTTCCTTTGTGTTCTCTGCGTCTTTGTGGTTTTCATAATTATGGACGCAAAACATAAACTCCCTTGCCCTGAATACTGAAATAGAGCCATCCTTCGGGACTATGCACGACATCATACGGAAAATGTGGAAAAATCCCCCCAGCTTGATTGTTCACAAATTCTGTTTGGCGTGGGTCAACATCGCGTCCATCGGCTTGTTGCCACCGTGACGGAAGACTATTGGTTGCATTATCAACAGGCGCAACATTTTCGTAGAAAAATCCATCATCAGTGATTGCAACGGAGATAATGGCGTGTCCTGCAATATAGCGACTGTTCGTATCTCCCAGTAAAACGATGAGCAAGCGGTCTGCCATTGAGTTGAATAAATCATCACTGTAATGATGTAAGCTAATCGGTGTGCTGTTGCTGCGTAAGGTAATAATGGGTGCAGTGGCAGTGGTGCAATCAAAATCGCCCTCTAAGTCAGGCAGGTTATCGTAGCCCACACAATAGGGGAATCCGAAATGAGGCACAGTATCACTGTTTAAATCAATGCGATTGACCTCATCATAGAATACATCGGCTGAGAAACTATCACGCGCACTATCTGTCACCCATAAGGTATCTTGATAAATTGCGAGTGCTGATGGATAGCGCAACCCTCTGGCGATAATAGTTTGCTCTGTGCCATCCAATGCCATCCGAATCACTGTGCCATGTAGAGGGTCATCCCCAACGCAAAAATCACATGGTGATGGAATGGCAACATACAGATGGTCTTCGTGAATAATGATACCGCGTGCGAGAAACCCTCTTCCTGATGGGAGGTCGTCGATAAGTGTGTCAATTTCATCACCACTTAATGTATAGATAACGCCATCACCAAGAATATAGAGTGTCTCGTTATGCTCAGCAATGCCATTGGGATAGCGTAAACCATCAGCCACGATTGTTTCAGTATCTGGCAAATTATCCCCATCGCTATCACTCAACCTGACGACTTGCCCACGAAATGGATGTGTCGCATAGAGTGCGCCATCGCTTGCGAAATGCAGGTCTGTAAAGGTTTGTGCATCTTCACGGTCTGCTGAAAAGGGCAATTCGATACACCAATACAGAGGATTTACACGCGGAAATTCCGCCACAAATTGACGATTACTGCACGATTCAAGCTCCTGTGCTTGCGCGATACTCATGCAATTGATGAGCAATACAGTGAATAAGATGAGGCGTTTGGTCAACATGCACGCATTAAGCCTTCTTAATTTCAATTGTTTCGTAGGGTACAAGAAAATTCCAATATGGCATATAATAACATCATGTCAACAGTCCGATAGGTAACTTAATGAAAGTAGGAATTTTATCTGATGTTCATGGAGATTATGGTGCGCTAGCAACAACACTTAAAAAACTCAAACAAGAACACCAAGTCTCCCGTATTTTGTGCGCTGGCGATTTGGTCGGGCGTGGTCCCGAACAAAATCAGGTGGTGAATTGCATTCGTAAGCATGAAATCATTACAGTGCGAGGGAATCATGATGAATGGTTCTACGGTATTTCCGAAGAAAATACGGCTTATTTGAAAGACCTTCCCGTAGATTGGCGTGGGAAAATGGGTGGTCGCCATATGTTTATGTGTCACGGCAAGCCTGGCAACAATATGTGGGGCATGTATCGTGACCATCTTTCAGAGACCTACCTCAGTATGGTGTTAAAATCACTCAAGACTGATGTACTGGTCACAGGTCATACGCATATGCCTTTATACATGCGTGTGGACGAGGGCATCTTGATTAATTCAGGCTCGCTCTATACCTTTGAAAGTTCACGGCAAACCTCCAAAACCTATGGTGTCCTCGATACCAACAGCTTTGAGTTTACGATTTACGAATCTAGCTCAAGCGATGTCCAACTGCGAGAAGTCGAATACGAAGTTTAAGCAAGACGGAACCACCGCTCACTCGACGGTGGTTTTTGTTTAGTGAATGTTGTAGGCTTTGTTACGACTAATAAGCGAATGCAACGGAACACCATGACAGAGAAACAAGCCCCACTCGAATACTACAATGCCGATTATTTCAAAAAATGGAATTATGCAGACCGTCCTTTAGGCAAGTTCAGTATGTATTGGTTTGCACGTCGCTACTATGCCTCATTGGTAACGCGCTATGCACCAGTAGGTGGTAGCGAGCGCAAACTCTACGAGATGGGAACGGGCTTAGGTGATTTATTAGGTTTGCTTCAAGAAGATTTTACTGCTATTGGTGTTGATTTGATTCCTGATGCAGTGGCTCAAGCCCAATACAACGCACCAAAAGCTGAAATTTCTGTTGGGGATGCCACAGACTTCACACGTTTTGCCGATGGTGAACTCAGTGTGGTGGTCGCTCTTCATTTGGTGGAACATCTCCCTGACCCACAACAGACTATTCGTGATGTGTATGCCAAGTTACAAGAGGGCGGATTATTCTTATTTGCAACACCGCATCCTGAATATAGTCTGCGTCGCTATAAAGACCGTGACACAGATGCCATCGGCAAAGATAAAACGCATATCAACTGTCATGTCCCTCAAACATGGAAAGCATGGTGCGAAGATACAGGATTCACTGTTATCAAGCAATTTGGCGATGGTCTGTGGGATGTGCCTTACATGCCCATGTTACCAAACAGCATCCAATTTGCACTCTTTGGCTTGCCAGCCTTCTTGCAAGTGATGACGCGCACGACATTCATGCCCCTGTCGTTGGGCGTTAATCAGATTAATATCGTGCGAAAATAGCTCATCAATTAGCAAAACTTAATACTCTCCACTAGCATTATGTCCTATACTGCGCTTTAAGGCTGTTAGATAGAGTATCGCTAGCGAGTTATGAACACTGCTATCCGTATCACACTCAGTTATCTTATCTTTGGTTTCCTCTGGATTATCTTGCGTGAGCCACTCATCATGGCTTTATTTGGGGCGAATTCACAAGCCTTATCATTGCTTGATGCCACCAGTGGCTTATGGTTTATTATCCTGACATCGCTTGGTTTGTTTGTACTTATCTACTGCGATCAACGGAAAATTCGCACGCGCGAAGCTGACTTTGAATTGCTCTTCAAGAAGAATCCTCATCCAATGGGAGTATATGACCCCACAACCATGCGCTTCATCGAAGTCAATGATATAGCTATCGACGTTTACGGCTATACACGCCATGAATTTTTGCAGATTAAGCTCAAAGACCTCTATCTAACAGAAGACGTAGGACATCTAATTCAATTTCTCAAAGGGTCTCCTGACTTTGATGATACAACAATTTGGCGACATCAACGTAAAAATGGCGAAATCTTCTATGTGACAACCACAGGCGCACCAATAACCTATCAAGGGCGTGATGTGGTCTTCGTAACAGCCGTAGACATCTCAGAACGTGTTCAACTGGAGAATGAGCGCATGAAAAGTCATGCCTTGCATAGTGCCTTGGAAAAAGAAGTATCCGCACGCACTAATCGCTATCGCTTGGCAAGTATCATCTCACATGATTTACGCACGCCACTCACAACCATCATGGCATCTGCCAGCACACTCGAACGCTACGAGCATCGTCTTGATAGCGAACAACGCATTCGACACTATGGCAGAATCGTCGGGCAAGCGCGTCTCATCAATGATGAATTTGAGGCAATTTTGTTATGGTTACGCTCAGACGATAAAGTGTTTGATTTCCAACCTGTTACAACAGATATAGTGTCATTCGTTCAATCCTTACTTGATAACTTCCGTAATCCGATTACGCTAAATCGCCTACAATTCAATGTCAAACAAGTGACGGTTTCAGCAGAGATTGACCATCGTCTGTTTGCGCGGGTCGTGACCAATCTTGTTTCCAACGCGCTCAAATATTCAGATAGTCTATCGTGTGTGGAAGTCCTACTCGCAGATGCTGGTCAAATGCTCATCTTGACTGTGCGTGACGATGGTATTGGTATTCCGCTTGATAATCAAAACAATTTATTTGATGCCTTTTATCGTGCCGATAACGTGATGAATGTGCAGGGAACAGGACTTGGTTTGTCGATTGCAAAAGAGATTGTCGAGTTGCATCATGGGACTATCCATGTGGAGAGTGTTGAAGGGCAAGGCTCGACTTTCACTGTTACCTTCCCCAAAGTTCAACCTCAATCATGACTTAGCCAATCAAAAATTGAAAGAGCAACATCCCAATCACAGCGATTGCCATCACAGGATACACTGTTGAACGGGGCATGTCTTCGAGAGCTTCTGGCAATAATTCACGGAAGACCATCCAAATCATCGCCCCTGCCGCCAAACCCAAACCAATCGGCAAAAACGGACGAAAAACCAGCACGAATAGATACGCTGGCACTGCCATCAAGGGTTGTGGAATACTGCTGAAAATACTCCATCCTGCGGCTTTCCAAACGCTTGTCCCACGCGGAATCAGCACCAGACTAATTGCTAAGCCTTCAGGAATATTATGGATAGCAATCGCAACTGAAATCAGTGAGCCGAATGCTGTGCCATCGCCCCAAGAAACACCAACGCCGATACCTTCTGCAAAGGAATGAACAGTCATCACACCGACAATGAGCAACATCGAGACTGCATCCGCACCATCAACGTTACCAATATGAAAATCCTCATCTTGGTCAGAGAGTGCATTTTGGGCAACCACCACCAAAACTAAGCCCAAAACGAGTCCAATCAACAGCTTGATGATTGGGTCATCGACATTATCAAGTTGAGTGGCTTCATAAATGAGTCCAAGACTTGCACCAAGCATGAGACCTGCGGCGAGTGCATTGCCGATACCCAGCCAGCGTTTGTTGATGTCCTTGACAAATAAAAAGGGGAGTGCACCTAAGCCTGTTGCAATCGCTGTAATCGATGATGCAATTAGGACTGTCCAAACTGAAACGGTTTCCACGGTGCGATTACCTTACGCTAATTAAAGTGATGCACAACTAAAGTTTATCACAAAAATTAACCAGCGTAAATTTTATTCGCTATAGAAGATAATAAGAAGTTTTAACTCTACTTTCTTTACTCAAAAATAGAGAGCTGCTGCGAACATGCCAACAACCAATAAAATCACATAAATCAAGAAACAGCCGATGTGTGTCGTAACACGATACATCCCACTTTGTGCGCCAAATAATGCGCCTAAGAAGGGACTTAGTAGTGCGGAGATACCCAAAATGCACACAAAGGGGAACATCACGCCACGTCCTTGAATCGGATATTCTACGGAGTTGAAAATCATGAATAAGCCTGTTGCAAAGAACACAAAAAAGAAACCAGCACTCATGAAAATACCCCAGCAACCACCAACGAGAGCCTCGCGTGCTTCGCCGAAAATACCACCTAATAAACCGCCACCACCTGCAACCCGCTCGATTAAGTCATTCATCTCATGACATCCTTATTGAATTGACCCATTATGGCATTGTTGTACCACAGAAGCGATAATCTCACAAAACCAAATCACCGTTGCGCCAACGCTCACCAATGAGGGTAATGGATGGATAAAACACGAGGTCTGGTAAGGCATCGCGTGTGAACCATTGTGCGTCGTCTGCATCATCGGCAGGATGCAATGCTCCATCGACAATCTCAACATGATAAGCAATCACAATGTTGGCGAGTCCATCATCTTTCTTGGGGAAGACATCCAGCAGGCGTACTACACGCCCGATGTAACCCGTTTCTTCTTGCAATTCACGCAAGGTAGCATCTTCAGGAGCTTCATCATAATCGACAAAGCCCGCAGGACATGCCCATTTCCCTTTGCCTGGGTCATTAGCCCGTTGCACTAGCAAAACACGGTTGTCTTGGATGACGACAGCAATCACCGCCACTTTGGGGTCATGATAAACGATGAAATCGCAATCAGGGCAGGTTGGGCGTTGTTGACCAGAATGTGTCTTGATGATGAGTTTTGCGCCACAATTCGGACAATAATTTGCAATCCTTGTCATGGTTGATACTCAGCGATGATACGACGCATCGCATTGATAAAGCGCATGATACTATCTGTTATTTGCACTTGTTCTTCTTGTTGTGTGACACCATCTGCGCCACCGCCTTGACCGAATGCCAAATCACTTGCACTCTCTGTTGTTTCCGCATTTTCGGGCACAGGAGGTGCATCGAAAGCACTGTCTCCTGCTGAATCAGCATCATCACTTTCGGCTAAGGTACTCGGTGTCGGTGTGGTAAATGCTAGTGTTGTTTGCAATTCTTCGTTATTGGCTGGTGCATTGTCTAACGGAGCAGATTCAGCACTGAATGTCTGTGGCGCATCATCAGCACTTTCGTCTGCTTCCTCACTATCAAAATCATTATCGACTACCTCATCTGACTCGGCTTCATCTGCCATGGCTATCGCTGGTTCGGGTGGCTGAACGGTATCTGTTGTGACATCGCTAGTCTCTGAACGGGCAGAATTGCTGATACTAAAGCCATCGGTAGCAGGTAATTCAGTCGATACCAGTAAAATCGTAGGTTGCTGTGCAATCCCTTGACTTTGGTCAGCAGGTGCAAGTGATTCATTGGCGGACGGTAAAAATACTAAGATACCAACCAATACCACGACGATTGCTGCTGCTACAGATGCTAATGTCCATAGCGTACTAGTCGGGAAACGAACAAATTTTTCGCTTAATTGGGTCTCTACTTGATTGGTGTCAGGTGCAACATCCTCAGCCGTAATGGTGAAGTTGCGCGGTGCTTTCAGGGTCGGTAGCGCATGAATCATCGTAACAGTTTGACGCATACTGGCTAATTCTGAACGCAAGAATGGCTCACGTTCTAAACGCATCTCAAGTTGTTTTCGCTCATCATCTGATAGCATCGCATCAAGATATGCTGATAATAATTCAGCATCTTGTTCGGATAGCTCAGGTTGTGGTGTTGGGTTCAATTGGTCACTCATATTGTCATTACACTACTTAACATCAACTTGTAAATGAGCAAATGTGTTATTGTTTTAGTCATTTCGTCACTCAATCAATTACCAATAACCAACAACTAATCACCAAAAACTAACCACCAAAAACTAACCACCACATTACTCATCATTACTAAGACGAAATTCACTCGGTAAAAGTTCCTGAAAGGCTTGCAAACATCGTCGAACGCCTAATCTTGCCCGACTCAGACGTGATTTGACTGTGCCAAGCGAGACATCCAATTGGTCTGCAATCTCTTGATAAGCGTAGCCTTGCACATCACTGAGGACAATCACCATCCGTTGGTCATCATTGAGTCCACTAATGCACTCTTGAATAGCTTGACTGAGGTCGCTCCGTTGGGCTTCTTGTTCAGGGTTCGGACTATCAGCAGGGATAGGCGGTTCGTCGTACATCTCACTGCCAGCGAGTTCTTCCAAATAATCTTGCGGACGACGCTTGCGTTTACGCAGTTCGTCATAACAGGTGTTGGTGGCGATGCGTGCTAACCATGCTTTAAAATTACCACCGCGATAACTATCCAGCTTACGAAATGCTGTGATAAAGGCATCTTGTGTAGCATCCGATGCACTATGACTATCACCCATAATGCGGTAGGTGATAGTGAATAAATAGTCTTGAAATTGCAAGACTACCGTATTGAACGCTTCAATATCGCCACCTTGTGCTTGTGCTATGAGATTATCGAGAGCAGTTTCGTTTTCAAGCATTGACTTTTTCAGAATTTAGATTTAATATTTAGCCAATATGGGTGCTATAAATAACACACTTACAAATATATTAGGCTGAGTGGTGAAATGGCAGACACGCGCGATTCAAAATCGCGTGCCTCACGGCGTGTGGGTTCGACTCCCACCTCAGCTACTATAAAATCAGGTTTTCGAGCCTGATTTTCTGTTTTAATGTGCCTCTACAACGCGCTTATTATACACAAGCCACCACAAAGTAAAACTAATGAAATTGTATCGCACAAATGTTTTGAGTCAGTGCTATTTTATGGTATACTTAATGATACATGTGACTCAACAGGATATACCTCATGCGAAGCTATGAAGAATACCTCAGAATTCTTACTCTTTGGGAAGAATATGGCAACAAAAAGCGCATCGCACGCGAGACAGGCATCCCACGCGGAACAGTTACCGACTGCATCAAAAAGTTTGGTAGTGTGCAAGGACTACAGGATTATCGTCGTGAAAATCTGGAAATAGTCGGGCAATCTTCTTTGGTGCATGAACTTAAAAAACGCCAAGACCCTAAAAAATTGCATCCACATTATGCCTACCTCTTTGGCTTATATTTAGGTGATGGGTGCATTAGCCATATGAATCGCGTTCATCGCTTACGAATTGCACTCGATAAAAAATATCCAAACATTATTCAATCCTGTGTCGATGTAACTGAGACTCTGTTCCCTGATAACCAAGTGGGGATTGTAGATCGTGACAGCTACGTTATGGTTAGTCTGTACCATAAATATCTGCCTCAAATATTCTCACAAGATGGTGCTGGCAAGAAACACGAACGTGACATTATCTTAGAGAATTGGCAACAACGCATTGTCGATGCCTATCCCTTAGAATTTTTCAGAGGCTTGTATCATTCCGATGGTGCGCGTTCACGTAATGTCGTTAAAGGTAAAAACTATCCTCGCTATTTCTTTAGCAATTATAGTGACGATATTCGGAAACTATTCGCTGATACAGTTGATAAACTTAATTTGAGTTGGACACAGACAAACAGTATCAGTATCGCTATCTCACGCCGAGAAGATGTGGCATGGCTAGATGAGCATCTTGGAGAAAAGTCATGAGCCGATACAATCGCTACACAGGCGAAGACTATCGCAAAATTTTAGCGATTTACGCAGATTGTGGCAGTATCAACCACACTGCGAGACTAACAAAGTACCCTCGGACAACAGTCAACCGCATTATCAAGAAATACGAAACAGTCGAACAACTTGAAGCACTCTACGACTTTGAATCTGATTTGCCATTAGTAACTCGCATCCAGCAAAATCAAGACATGCAGTTACATTATGCTTATGTACTAGGGCTATATCTTGGTGATGGACATATCAGCAAAACAAACTCTCATCGCGCTGAACGCGTCATGATATTCCTTGACAAAGCCTACCCGAATATCATAAAGCGATGTGAAAAATCACTTGGCATTGTGTTTCCTAACAATGAGGTTGGAATTGTCGATAAGAAAACATTCGTATACGTCAATTGCTACTCACAACAACTTCCCGAACTATTCCCACAGCATGGCGAAGGTAAAAAACATGACCGCGATATTATCCTAGAAGAATGGCAAGAGCGCATCGTCGATGCCTATCCACTGGAATTTTTCAGAGGCTTATATCATTCCGATGGTTCTCGCGCACAGAATATTGTGAAAGGCAAGAATTATCCACGTTATATGTTTTCTAACTACAGCGATGACATCCGCAAGTTATTCACCGATACTGCCGAAAAATTAGGACTCACATGGACAACAGCCAATGCGCGTAATGTCGCTATCTCACGCCGAGAAGATGTGGCATGGCTAGATGAGCACATCGGAGAAAAATCCTAATTCCCTGAAACGCTGACTAGCTAACGGTCTAAAACTCCATATTGATACTTTCTTGATGCGATGCAGATAGTTCTTGACCCCATGTTGATGCAAAACCGCATACAGTAGATATGTATCGTCAACAGAGTGAAATGAGTATCGGTCATGAAAACGCAATCATCTCCTACAGTTGCCAGCATCACACGTAGAACAGTGCTTTGTTTAACTGTCACAATTGCTATCTTTGCAATCATCTCTACCACACAAGCGACTTTACCTATGAGCATCGTACTGGTTGTAGCATTCGTCTTGTTGGGTGCTTACGCACTCAATCGTGTTCGTAAAGATTTATCATAAACTAACTACCAATAGGTGATGATGAGCGTTCATTATTCGGATAATAATCTGCCGTCACTCACACCATCGACACACACTGACCGTCTGATGGTGGCAGTCAGTACAAGTCCATCAAGTGTACGCTTGGTACGGGCTGGTTATCGTATGGCACAACAATTAGATGCTGATTTCATTGCAATCTACATCGAAAATCCCACGCAAGAAATTGTGCCTGTGCAATCACAAAAACAGGTCAATGAAACACTACGACTCGCCGAAAGTTTAGGCGCGAAAGTGCTAACAATCACAGGGCAATCCGTCTCCAAGACCTTACTTAAAGTAGCGCGTGAGCATCAAGTGACACAAATTGTGATTGGGCAGACTTTGCGTTCTCGTTGGCAAGAACGTCTGCAAGGGTCGATTGTTAATACACTCGTGCGCGAAAGTGCCGAAATTGATGTATACGTTATCAGTACCTCACGCGATGATTTCTCAAATTCTGTTTCATTAGATGAGCAGGGTGGCTTATCATGGCAAAGTTATCTGGCTGGTATTTTGGCTGTTGGTGTTGCTACACTCGTTGGCTATATCATTGATAGCTTATTTCACTTCAATCCGACCAATCTCGTGATGATTTACTTGTTGGCGATTGTTGTCACTTCTACACGCTATAGCTATGGGGTCGCGGCTGTTGCATCATTTTTGAGTGTAGTTGTTTTCAATGTGGCTTTTGTGCCACCACGCTATACCTTCCGTGTCGAAGATGCTGAATACATTATCACTTTCATCGGACTTGGAAGCGTAGGCTTAGTGACCGCTTATCTCGCATCACAGGTGCGTCGCCTAGCTATATCCGCCCAAAACCGAGAGCAACAAACGGCACGCCTCTATGCTTTCAGCCAAGATTTGGCAATCGCAACGGATATCCAGACGATTACCGATAATCTGCTATCGCATACTACACAAACGCTGGATTGCGAACTCGCGCTATTTTTGCCTGAACAAAATACCTTACATCTACAACAGACGAGTGCGACTTTTTACATCAATCAACGAGAACAAGAGGCTGCGACAAGGGCATACCAACAAGGTCAACAAGCAGGCAAAGGCACAAAATTAGCCTCTGATGCACTCGGCTTATACCGTCCGATGCGTGTTGCCAAGCAAATTTTAGGGGTAATAGGCATTCAAGCTGATGCACCTCTATCAGCCGATCAAGAACGCTTACTTGATGCTTTTGTGTCACAATATGCCTTAGCACTCGAAGCGATTCAACTCGCGCAAAAAGCCCAAAAAGCTGAATTACTGAGTGCCAAAGAAAAATTACAGCAAACGATTATTAGTTCAGTCTCGCATGATTTACGTACCCCCTTAGTTTCAGTCAAAGGTGCATTGAGTAGTTTACTCCAAGATGGCGATACCCTCACTGATGCCATGCAACATGAGTTATTGAGTGGCGCATTTGAAGAAACTGACCGCTTGAATCGTTTATTAGGCAACTTATTGGATATGTCACGCTTACAATCGGGCGCGATGATACTCAAACGTGAACCTTACGCTATTGCAGAAGTCATTAGCGTTGCGCGGACACAATTACAATCACGCCTCAAAAATCACACAGTACAAGTGAGTCTTGCCGAGAATCTACCATTGATACAAATTGATTTGGTTCTGTTTGCACAGGTATTCGTTAATTTACTGGATAATGCTGTCAAATATTCTCCGCCCTCTACGACCATTCAAATAGAAGCAGTGCTCAATGATGGTGATGTGATTTTGCGAGTTATGGATGAAGGACGCGGTATTCCTGAACCAGAATTAGTGCATATTTTTGATAAGTTTTACCGCGCATCAACAGCCAACAGCGTAGGTGGTAGTGGGCTTGGCTTATCAATTGTGCAAGGTATTGTTGAATTACATGACTCAAGCATCACCGCACAGAATCGTCCCGATGGTGGTACAATTTTTACGATTACTGTGCCAGAGAGTCAAACACTGGTCATTTGAAAAACGTTTGTTAAGGACAGAAAATGTCTGATGCTTTTATCGAAAAACTTAAAATCCTTGTCGTTGACGATGAATTGGCAATTCGTCGCTATCTACGAACAGCCCTCGCGCCTCATGCTCACGAAATTATCGAAACAGATAACGGTGAAGATGCCCTAATTCAATGTGCAACACATCATCCTGATTTGCTCATTTTAGATTTGAACTTGCCAGGGATTAACGGTATCACGGTTACGCAACGTCTGCGCGAATGGTCAGAGGTGCCAATTATTATCTTATCGGTGCAAGACCAAGATACAGCTAAAATCGAAGCCCTTGATGCAGGAGCAGATGATTATCTCACCAAGCCCTTTAGTGTGGGTGAATTAATGGCACGAATGCGTGTCGCACTGCGTCATCGCAAAAATGAGGTGACCGAACCAGTTTTTGAAACAGGTAAACTTGTCGTCAATCTTAGCACGCGTATCGTCACAGTTGATGGTGAAGAAGTGCAACTCACACCGACTGAATACGATTTGCTCAAAGTATTCGTGAAATACGCTGGTCGTGTTATCACACATCAACAAATGCTGAAAGAGGTACGTGGGGCAGGGTATCAGACCGAAATTCATCTCTTGCGAGTTCATGTCAGCAATCTGCGCCAAAAAATCGAAGACGACCCTACTAATCCCCAATATATTCGTACTGAAGCAGGGGTTGGTTATCGCTTGATGGCATAATCCTCACTGTCTTGATGTTTTCTTGATGAGTTCTCATCGAATGTTGAATGAAATTTGATACAGAGTGTCTTACACTAGAACCATATTCGTCAACGAAATATGGATTGTAAGGACAATATGGATAGTAAAAAAGTGGTTGTGGTCGGGTGCGGACGCTTAGGAAGTACTGTTGCCAGTGACCTCAGTGCTAATGGACATCGAGTGATTGTGATTGATACACGCGAATCCTCATTTGATAAACTCGCTCAATCATACAGTGGCTATAAAATTGTCGGCGATGCGGTTGAATATCAAACACTGGCTGAGGCTGATATTGACGATGCTGATTTTCTCTTTGCAGCGACCACTGAAGATAATACGAACTTGATGGTGGCACAGGTCGCCAAAAAATTCTTCAACATTGGGACAGTTGTCGCGCGTGTCTATGACCCACACCGAGAAGTCATCTATAAAGATTTTGGGATTAAAACTATTAGTCCCACACGCTTGTCCTCGGATGTCTTCCAAAATATTGTCAGCTAATCTCGAAATAGGAGCGAAAAATCAATGCGAATTATCATAATGGGTGGCAATAAGACGGTTTACTTCCTCGCACGTGAGTTCATCCGCCAACATTTCGACGTGGTGATTATCAACCATGATGAAACCTATGCCAAAGAATTTGCCAGAAAAACCCGCGCGACGGTTGTCTTGGGCGATGGCACAGACCCACAAATGCTTGCGGAAGCTCAAGCGCGTGAATGTGATGTCTTTCTTGCCATGACCAACAAAGACCAAGATAACTTAGTGGCGTGCCAAATCGCCAAGAATAATTATCAAATTCCACGCACGATTGCTGTTGTCAATGACCCTGATAACGAGCGTGTCTTCAAAGAACTCGGCATTGATATTGCCTTTTCTGCGACGCGTGTCATTGGTTCAATTATCGCGCAAGAAACAACTTTTGATACTATCAAAGCCATGATTCCTGTCGCACAAGGTAATGTCAACCTCACAGAAATTGCCATTGAGAAATCATCGCCAGCGATTGGTCAAACACTTGCCGAAATTGACCTCAGTGAAGATATTGTTGTCGCTTGTGTTATCCGTGATGGACATGTGGTGATTCCGCGTGGCTCTACTGAATTGCGCCTTAATGACCATCTCTTGCTCATCAGCGAAAATGATGAAACTATGCCTGACCTTGATTGTTTCATCAAAGAAAAAAAGGTCTTTGACCTCTAATGAGACAACGACAATATCTACGAGAACGGTATCGTGCCCTCTTCTCATACACGAGTCTCATCGTTGCTGTGATTGGCATTGTGCAATTAATACCATTAGTGCTGTTAGCATTTTATCCTGATGAAATCAGCTATGCGCCATCATTTCTCTCCGTAGGGCTGCCTGTCTTACTTATTGGTTTGGTCGGATGGCGATTACTAAAACCCAAGCAAGATGTCTCCGTAACCTTGCAAGAAGGCTTCGTCGTCGTTTTGCTGGTCTGGCTGATTGCAATGATTACGGGTGCAATCCCGATTATGCTCATTGCAGATTTGTCGTTTACACAAGCCTTATTTGAATCCACGAGTGGTTGGACGACAACAGGCTTATCAGTTGTTGATGTCACTGATGTGCCTAATATCTTGCTCTTTTACCGCAGTGTGATTCAGTTCGCGGGTGGGGCAGGCTTGGCGATTCTTGCCTTGAGTGCGATTACAGGACCTATCGGCGCAAGTGTTTCGGCTGCGGAAGGGCGCAGTGACCAACTCGCACCGCATGTTCGGCAATCATTACAAATTGTTCTGCAACTCTACACAGGGTATATTGTGTTGGGCATCGTGAGCTATTGGCTTGCAGGAATGTCACTATTTGATGCGGTTAATCATACGTTTTCAGCCGTTTCGACAGGTGGCTTCTCAACACGCCCTGAATCCATTGGTTATTGGGATAGTCCACTGATTGAAGCGATTACAATTGTGTTGATGTTTGCTGGCACAATCAATTTTTTGGTCGCCTACACCGTCATTAAGGGTAAATGGCGTGCAGTGATTCGACACGGCGAAATTCGCCTTATGGCAATCTTCATTCCCCTGGTGAGTGTACTCCTAGTGGCGTTTGTCACGATTAGTTTATACCCAACCATGAGCAAAGCTATTCGGGTCGGCATCTTCGAGACGATTTCTGCACTGAGTACCACAGGCTTCTCAACTGTTGGCTACGGTGATTGGTCACAATTTGGTTGGTTCTTGCTTATTATGCTGATGTTCATCGGCGGTGGTACAGGCTCAACCGCAGGGGGCATCAAGCAATTCCGTATTTACATCCTCTACAAAGCTGTCGTCTGGGAGATTAAGCGGTCTTTTTTACCGCCTTCAACAGTCAATCAACCGCAACTATGGTATGGTGATGGCTATCAATCGATTACCGATAACGTGGTGCGTCGAAGTTCAATTTTTGTTGGATTCTACGTATTTTTCTTCCTGATTGGCAGTGGCATCATGGTCGCGCATGGTTATTCTATTGGCGAAAGTTTCTTTGAATTTGCCAGTACCCTCAGTACAGTCGGATTATCAGTCGGTGTGACATCGCCAACTGCACCTGATGGCGTGCTATGGGCGCAAATAGTTGGTATGTTATTGGGTCGCCTCGAATTTTTTGCTGTTGTGATTGGTGTCCTGAAAATTGGTCAAGATACAGCTAAAATGGTGGCATGAAGCATAACGCCAAGTGATAAGTCTCTGCTAATAACAGGCTATGGAAGGGCAACAAGGACATGCACTCACGAACTATAAAGTCAATTGTGTTGGTGATAGCGACGATTGCCTTACTCATTGGCTGTACACCAACATTTGATGAGCCTCTGACAACGGGGTCATTCCAAGCTGTGACAGGTCGAGATTTACGGATTGTCACAGGGCAAACCTTGTATGTCCCAGCATATTCTGAGGTGCTTTTGGGTGGACGTGACCAAACACACGAATTAGTCGTGACCCTTGCCGTCCACAACACTGACCTTAACGCGCCCATCATCTTACAATCGGTGCGTTATCATGACACAGATGGTGATTTAGTTCGTAGCTATGTCACAGACCCTATCGAAGTTTCTGCATTAGCGACAACAGGCTTTTTGGTCGAAGCACAAGATACCACAGGTGGATGGGGGTCTAATTTCATTGTCGAATGGGTCGCAGAAGAACCTGTCTCTGAGCCAATTGTGGAAGCAATTATGGTTAGTCGCAGTGGCTCACAAGGCATTTCATTGATTAGCCTCGGACGAGTTATTGCTCAAAATGATGCAGAATCAGATATATCAACAGAAGAATAAGACTCCAGACGACTGAGGAATGCTATGCCTTCAATTGAAACAATCCTGTTTGGAG
The DNA here is from genome assembly GCA_039200705.1 of Chloroflexota bacterium. GTDB lineage: Bacteria > Chloroflexota > Anaerolineae > Aggregatilineales > Phototrophicaceae > JAUZRW01. The sequence goes on along the minus strand of JBCCSC010000021.1, from coordinate 47,421 downwards.
TAGCAATTTTATTAATCGTCAGTGTGCTTGCTAGCAAATTATCCGCAAAGGTCAGCTTACCTGCACTGGCTTTGTTTCTTGGTATTGGGATGTTAGCAGGGTCAGAAGGACTTGGTGGCGTTTACTTTGATGACCCACAACTCGCGCAGTCGCTAGGGGTAATTGCGTTGATTTTTATCCTGTTTTCAGGTGGTTTAGATACTTCGTTTGCAGTGATTCGACCTGTATTAGGACGTGGTATTTTACTTTCAACAATGGGAGTGGTTATCACAGCTTTTGTCGTTGCAGCGTCTGTCATTCTATTGCTTGATTTCTCGCCAGAAAAAGCATTTCTTGTAGGTGCAATCGTCGCTGCAACAGATGCTGCTGCCGTTTTCTCGATTTTAGGAACACAAAAAATTGCGCTCAAAGGGAACACCGTTCCATTGCTCGAACTTGAGTCTGGGAGCAATGATCCAATGGCAATTTTCTTGACGATTGCTGCCATTGAATTGACACTACAACCCAAAACACCTATCACAGATTTACTCCTGATTTTTGTTCAACAAATGGGAATCGGCTTACTCATTGGGATAGTCGTTGGCTATGCTAGTACACGTCTCATTAATCGTCTGCGCCTCGATGCTGATGGATTATATCCTGTCTTTACGAGCGCACTTGTTCTATTCACCTTTGGTCTGACTGCATTGCTTGAAGGCAGTGGCTTTTTGGCTGTGTATATTGTGGGCTTGGTGATGGCAAATCAGACTTTCGTCCATAAAAGCAGTCTGATTGATTTCCACGATGGTTTGTCATGGTTGATGCAAATTATCATGTTTCTGGCACTTGGGCTACTTGTATTCCCATCGCAGCTACCACCAATCGCCGTCAACGGCATCATCATTGCGATTGTACTCATTTTTATTGGTAGACCCCTCAGTGTATTCATTTTGCTGATGTTCTCGGAATTTGATTTTCGGGATAAATTAATGATTTCGTGGGTAGGTTTGCGTGGGGCAACCCCAATTGTATTGGCAACTTTCCCTGTCTTGGTGGGCATTAATGGGTCAGATACGATATTTAATCTTGTCTTTTTCGTGGTGCTGATTTCAGTACTGCTACAAGGGTCAACACTGATTGCAGTTTCTAAATTGTTGAAAATTACAGTGCCGTATCGTGCGCCAATTCAATACCCATTCAAAATGCACGATGCTCAAGATATTCGAAATGGATTGGCGGAAATCATTATTAAAGATGGGTCACCAGCCATTGATAGACAAATTGTGAATCTTGGCTTGCCCGAAAATACACTGGTTGTACTGATTGTCCGCAATGATGATATTCTTGTCCCCAATGGCAATACCATTGTCGAATTACATGATACTTTAATGGTGTTGGCGGATAAAGCAACGTTAGAGACGGTGCGGACACTGGTCTAAGATAATATAATGGTTCAGATTGTGACCTCATCCAACCACACACGCCGATTTTCGCTTGCACTCAACTGACATGCTGTAATCACACACTGAACATAAGTCGCATCTGCAAATGATGGCGATGAAGCGGTGTCGCCTAAAATATCATTAATCCAGCCACGCGCCATATGGTCTTGCTCACGGAACACATCCCGATAGGTGTTATGCACAGTATCTCGTCGCGCATTGCCCCATATATCATCAGGAATAGGTAAGAGTTGCACCATGCCTTCACCGACACGCGCCCCACGTACTTCTTGAACCGTATCCCAATCGTTGTAGTAATAAAGTGTGCCAGCCGACCCATGAAAATCCATGTGATGTGTCTGTCCGAAGGGTGTATCTTCATAGAGAACTGTTGATGCAACGATAGTCCCTTGTGCGCCATTTTTGAATTGCATCACAATGCTTGCGCCATCATCCGCACGAATATAGTCATTATTGCCATCAGGACGTGCCTCACGGTCTACATGATAGCTGAACTGGCACATCACTGACTCAATCTCGCCATAATACCAATAGGCTAAGTAGATAAAATGCGACCCAATATCACCAATTGCACCTGACCCTGCTTCTTCAAGGTCAAACCGCCAGCGATAGTCTCCCTCACGTGCAAAGCCTGTGTAGTAACGTAGCGTCATGTTATACGGTCTACCGAGATAGCCATCATCAATTAACCGCTTAAGGTAACGTGCTGTTGGCATAAAGCGATAGGTAAAGGGCACAAGACATTTTAAGCCTGTTGCCTCCGCTTTGTGAGTCATTGCTTCGGCTTCGCTGACAGTCATCGCTAGAGGTTTTTCACATAGTACATGCAATCCTGCGTCAAGGGCAGCCATTGTCATCGGATAGTGCGTCTTATTGTCAGTGACAATCACAACTGCATCAATCAGACCACTAGCATACATCGTCTCATAGTCTACAAAATAATGCGGAATATCATGCTCTTCAGCAAAGGCTTGAGTACGGGTTTCGTCCCGTCCACAAATGGCTGTGACTGTTGCATGGGGATGCTTAGCAAAGGCTGGTAAATACATCGTCTCTGTCCAGAATCCATGCCCAATAATCCCTACATTGACCTCTTCTTTATTGCTCATGCCACTATCCCTTGCTGAGTGCTTGTAAAGAATGAGATTATAGCAAGGCTTGTGCTATCCCAAAAATATTCTCAAGTAATAAAGTTGTTTTCTTTAGGCGGAACGCACAGATACGTCCCCTACAATGGCATAATTTTCGTAGAGACGAGACCTGTCTCGACCGTTAAAATGAAGCACATTGTGTTGAGATTTCCTCTGTGTTCTCTGAGCCTCTGTGGTTCAAAAAGTATGATAATTATTTGCAGGATGCTACTGAATGCAGTATCTTCTTGTGTCGGAGGCTAGCACAAGAAAGAGGGTTCATGACCACAATTGGTAAATATCGTCATTTTAGCCGTGTCGCGGATACCAATGGACATTTTATCGTGATGGCGATTGACCATCGCGGGAACTTGTTCGGACGCTTGAACCAACATGCTTCGCATCCCCTAACAGATGATGATTTTGTCATATTCAAGCAATCGGTGACTCGTGCTCTGATGCCTCACACCTCAGCGATTCTTGCCGATCCGAAATATGCGATTGTGGGCAGTATCGCCAACTATGTCATCTCAGGTGATAAGGGCTTAATCGCACCGATTGAAATCACAGACTACGATACCCATCCTAGTCAACGGAATATGACACGTATTCCAAACTGGTCAGTCAAAAAAATAAAAATGATGGGTGGCGATGGCGTTAAGTCCTTGTTGCCCTATAATCCACAAGCAGAAAATCACGCTGAAACACTCGACTTTGTGCAATATCTCATCAATGAATGCACTACTTACGATGTTCCCTTGTTTTTAGAGCCAATTCCCTACGCGCTTGACCCTTCAGCAACACTATCTAACGCGGACTTATTGCAGATGAGTGTCGAAATGTGTCAAACATTTAGCCAAATGGGGGTTGATAGCCTTAAACTACCGTTTCCTGTCAATCACAAACTCAGCCAAGATATGAGCCAATGGCAAGAAGCCTGTGAAGCCATCACCGAGGCTTGTGATGTGCCGTGGGCATTACTTAGTGCAGGCGTTGATTTCGATACTTTTATTAAACAAACAGAAATTGCTTGTCAAGCAGGGGCGAGTGGTGTCATTGTCGGGCGTGCCATCTGGACAGAAGCCATTGCACTACAAGGGGATGACCGAACCCAATTTTTTGAAACCACAGCTAGCGAGAGAATGCGACAATTAGCTGAAGTCTGCACACAATATGCCAAAGCATGGCATGACTCAGTACAAACACCCAATCAAGCGATTAACTGGTACGAGCATTATCAATCTGATGAGGAAACATCATGACAGCATCTGAATCCGCAATTTTATTAATTTACTGCCCTGATAAAGCAGGTCTCGTCGCACAAGTGACAGATTTTCTCTATCAACATCAAGGGAACATCCTCCATCTCGACCAGCATGTAGACCGCCAAGAGAATGTCTTCTTCATGCGTGTCGAATGGGATTTAGCTGGCTTCACTATCGCCAAAGATGAGATTGCTGAGGCGTTCACACCGCTTGCCGAAATACATCAGATGACATGGCAATTGCATTTCAGCACAGACCGCTTGCGAATGGTAATTTTCGTCAGCAAACAATCTCATGCCCTCTATGATATTTTATCGCGCTGGCACGCTGGCGAATTCAAGGTCGATATTCCGATGATTATCAGCAATCACGAGACATTACGTTCCGTTGCTGAACAATTCAACATCCCCTTTGAAGTCGTTTCGGTCACTAAAGATACTAAAGCAGAAGCCGAAGCCCAACAATTGGCTCTGCTTCAAGATGCAAATCCTGATGTCATCATTTTGGCACGCTACATGCAAATTTTGAGTGATAATTTCGTCAGTCATTATCCAAATCAGATTATCAATATTCATCATTCGTTTTTACCAGCATTTGTCGGCGCAAAACCCTATCATCAAGCATTTAAACGCGGTGTGAAAATTATCGGTGCAACCAGCCACTACGTAACGGCTGACCTTGATGCAGGTCCGATTATTGACCAGAATGTGACGCGCGTCTCGCACAAAGAGAGTGTCAAAGAGATGGTACGCAAAGGCAAAGACCTTGAAAAAACGGTGCTCTCGAATGCAATATATCTGCACTTACAACACCGTATTTTGGTGTATCACAATAAAACAGTGATTTTTGATTAATTTTTTTCGTAAAAGGATTTATTTCTATGGCAAAAAAGACAATTGGGATTGGTGTTATCGGCATGGGCTGGATGGGGCAGGTGCACAGTCGCTCCTATGGGCTTGTGCCACAACGCTTCCCTGATGCAAATGTTCAACCACGCTTCGTCATCTGCTCGGATAATGTGCTAGACCGCGCTGAAAAAGCGCAACAGATGCTCGGTTTTGAATCATCAACAACCACTTGGCAAGACGTTATCGCGCATCCTGAGGTGGATGTTGTGAATATCGCCACACCCAATCATCTGCATCTTGAGATTGTGCAAGCAGCAGCCGATGCGGGCAAGCATATCTTCTGTGAAAAGCCGATTGGTCGCACGCCCGAAGAAACGGCACAAGTTGCAAAAATTGCCCGTGATGCAGGTGTTCTGACATTTGTTGGTTTTAACTATCGCTGGACACCACTGATTCTCCATGCCAAAAAAATAATTGATGAAGGTAAACTCGGCGAAATACAACAGTTTCGAGGTCGTTTTTTCTCGATGTATGGTAGTAATCCACTCGGATTATCATCATGGCGGTTCGACTTCGACATTTCAGGCTATGGTGTGTTAGGCGATATTATGGCGCATGTCACAGATATGGCATTATATTTGAATGGACGCATTAAGCGTGTTTCGAGCAATCGTCATACTTTTATCCCCGAACGTCCGATTCCAATTCCTGGTAAAGGGACACATTATTCAGTGGGTGCGCCTGATGACCCTAAGAGTCCTGTCACCAATGAAGATTATGTTGGTGCATTGGTCGAATTTGAAAACGGCGCACGCGGAACACTCGAAGTATCACGCACGATTTTTGGTCCTAAAAATGAATTTGGCTTTGAACTCAACGGCACGAAAGGTGCAGCCTATTGGGATTTTGAGCGCATGAATGAACTCAAGCTCTATCTGCCGACTGATGATGGCTTGCATGATGGTTTCGTTCGCTTAGTGGGAGGTGACCAATATCCGTATCATGGTAACTTCAACCCGGGGGAAGGCTCAGGCATGGGTTACGAAGACTTGAAAATTATCGAAGCCTATCAATTCTTACAAGCGGTTGCTGATGGTGAGCAAATTTCACCGAGTTTTGAGGATGCGCTAGCAGTTGCGGAAGTACATCAAGCCATGATTCGCTCGTGGGAGAGCAATCAATGGGAAGATGTCCGTGAATTTGAGTCATAAGGTGACAATCTGATGCGCTATGACCTCATGACAATTGGGCGTGTTTCGATGGATTTATTCTCGCTTCAAATCGGTGCGCCATTTTCACAGATTGAATTCTTCGAGAGCAGTGTTGGGGGCAGTCCGACGAATATCGCCATCGGGAGCAGTCGGCTGGGACTCAATACGATTGCGATGACAGCAGTCGGGGATGACCCTGTGGGCGATTTTGTTTTGCGCTATCTAGCGGATGAAAATGTGAACACAGACTTTATCCCACGCAAACCTAATGCACGCACAGGACTAGCCGTGCTTGGGATTGAACCACCAGACCGTTTTCCACTGGTGTTTTATCGTGAAAATCCTGCTGATATTCACCTCTCAATTGATGATATGCTCACTGCACCAATTATAGACTGTCGTGCGATATTACTATCAGGGACAGCTCTCAGTCGAGGTACTTGCCGTGATGCGACACTCTTTGCCACAGAAATCGCCTCACAAGCAGAAACGACTGTTTTCATGGATTTAGATGTGCGCCCTGACCAATGGCAACATCCGCTTGCATATGGTATCAATGTGCGTAGTCTCTTGCACAACGTCGATGTGATTATCGGCACAGAAGAAGAATTCTACGCTGCACTTGCACCGCACCCTGAACCTGCCATGCAAGGACAATCCCTTGATGTAGCTATGAAACAAGACGGACTTGCGTTGATTGACCGCTTCCGTGAGAAGCATCCACAAGCCACAATTGTCCTCAAACGCGGTGCAGAGGGTGTTCGTGTTTATCATAGCAGTGGCACAGATGATATTGCTGGTTTCCCTGTAGACGTTGTTAATACCGTTGGGGCAGGGGATGCTTTCGCCAGTGGCTTAATCTATGGCAATCTACAAGGCTGGGAATGGCATAAGGCAGGACAATTTGCGAACGCTTCTGGGGCGATTGTCGTCACACGGCATGGATGCAGTCAAGCTATGCCTAAGCTCTCAGAAGTTGAAACATTCATCAATCAGCGCACAAAATAATTTGTATTAAATACTGTAGGGACACGATGTATCGTGTTCGCCAAGATATATGCTTTTTGATCTTAATCTTTTCTTTCATTCTTTCACCCTTTGAGACTTTGCGTTAAGGTTTTGAAGTCTAAAAATAATTTAAAGGACAAAGCACCATGAGCAATCCACATTTAATCAAATCCGACTACGACCAAACTATTGTCATTGATGTCACCCCTGAAAATGCCAATTGGGATTATCTCAGTTATCGCATTGTCAACCTCAAAGCAAGGGAAAGCTACACACACAACACTGAAAATACTGAAATTGCCCTCGTGCCGCTGTCAGGCAAGGGAACACTCTCAGTAGGTGAGGAAACCTTCACCATCGCACGCAAGGGAGTTTTTGAAGAATTACCGCATGTACTCTATGTTCCTCCGCAACACACAGTTGAAGTCACTGCCGATGTCGACTTTGAATTTGCTGTTGGTGGTGCACCTGCTGAAGGTAAATATCCACTGCGTCTCTTCAAACCAGATGAAATCAAGCAAGAGGTACGCGGTGGTGGGGCAGCCACACGTCAAGTGAACCACATTTTGGCACATCCGATGCCAGCCGAACGTCTGATTCTATTTGAAGTCTATGTGCCTGGGGGTGCATGGTCAGGGTATCCACCACATTGCCATGACCGCTATGGTGATAGTGGTTATCTGGAGGAAACATACTATTTCCGCATGATGCCCGAAAATGGCTTTGGCTTTCATCGCAATTATCGTGTGGATGAAGATTTTGACGAAACCTTCTTACTTGGACATACCGATTTAGTGTTGGTCACAAAAGGCTTTCATTCGACAACAGCCGCCCCAGGGTCAAACATCTATTTTCTCAATTATCTTGCTGGTGAATTGCTAGATGACGAACGCGGTACACCGCCATATGATGATCCTCGCTATGCCCATCTCAAAGGCGCATGGGATGAAAACACCATGCAATTGCCTGTCTTCAAATTGGAATAATCATCTGTAGGGGCGTATGGTTATACGCCCATCAAATGTGTAAAATCATGAATACGTATGCAGAATGTTGGCAATCCAAATATTTTGCGATACAATGCTCAAATGCCAAAAATTGAATGCCAAAAATGGCATATTTTTTAGCGTAATATTGCATACGTATGCAAATCAGATGATACAGCATCATCGAGAAAGTGACTTTTATGAAGTACAACCGTCTACAAAAAATCTTGGCGGAAGGTGGTGTCGTCGTCAATGGCTGGCTACACATCCCGTCGATGTGGTCAGCAGAGGTGATGGCAAATGCAGGTTGGGATAGCATCACCATCGACTTGCAACATGGGATGCACAGCATGGAAACGGCGATTCAACTGATGCAAGCGATTTCGATAACCGATACCGTGCCAATCGTGCGCGTGAACTGGAACGAACCAGGGAGTATTATGCGTGCGTTGGATGGTGGCGCATTAGGGATTATTTGCCCGATGGTCAACACACGGGAAGAATGTGAAGCCTTCGTAGGTGCGTGTTATTATCCACCACAAGGCTATCGTAGTCTCGGACCAACACGGGCACGTATTGCACTCGGAATCGATTATCCCGCGAATGCCAATGATGATATTTTGACCATTGCTATGGTCGAAACACAAGAAGCTCTCGATAACATTGAGGATATTGCAAGCGTTGAAGGTTTAGATATGATTTTTGTTGGTACAAGTGACCTGCGACTCAGCATGACAGGTAGTTTTGGCAATGAACCTGATGCACGTATTGACGAAGCCCTTGATACCATTTTAGCAACCTGCCAAAAACATGATGTGATACCAGGGTTGTTCACAGCATCATCTGCCACCGCCAGACAAATGATTGAACGTGGTTTTCGTTTTGTGACGGTCAAGACTGATACCATGATTCTGAGTGAGTTCGCTCAACAACTTGTGAATGAGACCAAACAACAGCAATGATTATTACCAGAATTGCGACCCTAGCTGATAAATCTTATCTTGATGAGCGTTATCGTCATATCAGTCAGCGGATGTATGAGCGCAAATTCCAAACAGGTGAATATATGGTCATTGCTAATGACGACGCATTGATTGGGTGGTTGCGTTGGGGCTATTTCTGGGATAATACGCCGATGATGAATATGTTGCACATCGAAGCCACGCATCGCAATCAGGGCTATGGCAGACAGTTAGTGACAGCATGGGAAAATACAATGCTTGCTGATAACTATACTATGGTGATGACAAGCACCTTATCCAATGAACCAGCACAACATTTTTATCGTAAACTAGGCTACCAAGATGCTGGCTCATTATTATTACCTGATGAACCACTGGAAATAATTTTCGTAAAAAGTTTAGATAATGGAGATTGAATAATGGCAGTAAGCTATCTCAAACGAGGTAAATCGGTAGACGAACTGGCACAAGCCGATGCCAAAGTACAAGAAACTGTCAAAACAATTTTGGCAGATATTCGCCAACGCAAAGATGAGGCTGTCCGCGAACTCTCGGAAAAATTCGATAAATGGTCACCTGAGAGCTTCAAATTATCAGATGAGCAAATTCAAGAGATTGTATCGTCTCTACCAGAACAAGTCATTGATGACATCAAGTTTGCACAGACTCAAGTTCGCAATTTTGCTAAAGCCCAACGCGCTGCCTTGCAAGATATTGAAGTTGAAACCTTACCAGGCGTTTTCTTAGGACATAAAAATATCCCAATTAGCCGTGTTGGGTGCTATGTTCCAGGGGGGCGTTACCCGATGGTTGCATCAGCGCATATGAGTGTCCTCACAGCGAAAACAGCAGGTTGTGATTATGTTGTGGCTTGCACACCACCGATTAAAGGCGAAATTCCAGCAGCAACAGTTGCGGCTATGCATCTTGCTGGTGCGGATGAAATTTATTTGCTAGGTGGCATTCAAGCGATGGCATCGATGGCATATGGCGCAGTCGGCATTGACCCTGTTGATATGATAGTCGGTCCTGGTAATGCTTACGTCGCGGAAGCCAAGCGTCAATTATTTGGTACTGTTGGTATTGATCTCCTCGCAGGTCCAACCGAAGTCTTAGTCATTGCCGATGATAGCTCCGATGTCGAAATTTGTGCGACAGACTTACTCGGACAAGCCGAACACGGTCCGACATCACCAGCCGTCCTCCTTACCACCAGTAAAGCCATCGCCGAAGGTATCCAATCCGAAATTGACCGTCAACTCGCAGTGTTACCAACGGCTGACCTCGCAGGCGCATCATGGCGTGATTACGGCGAAGTCATTCTCTGCGATACAGTTGATGAAATGGTTGATGTTGCGGATGATATTGCCAGCGAACACGTCGAAATTTTGACCGAAGATCCACAATATTTCCTCGATAATATGACCAACTATGGTGCACTGTTCTTAGGGTCACGTACCAATGTTGCGTATGGCGATAAAGTCATCGGTACGAATCATACGCTGCCAACACAAAAAGCAGCCCGTTATACAGGGGGCTTGTGGGTTGGTAAATTCATCAAAACTGTGACCTATCAGCGTGTCACAACTGACGAAGCTAGCGCGCTCGTTGGTGAGTATGGCAGTCGCCTCTGTGAGATAGAAGGCTTCATGGGTCACAAAGAACAATGCGATTTGCGTGTCCGTCGCTACAAAAAAGAAGCCGTTAGTGGTGATTAACTGCTAACTATCATAAAATGGGTTTGACACATCACCCCATTGAAATTGTTCAATCCATTATAGGGGCATGGCGTGTCATGCCCTTGACCAATAAATATTAGATTAACCACCATGCCTAAGAAAATTACCTCGATTGATGTTGCCGAACGCGCAGGAGTTTCACAATCCACTGTCTCGCGTGTTTTTAGTGCCAACAGCCCCAATGTTTCGGAGACAGCGCGTACACGGGTGCTAGAAGCAGCGCGTGAATTGGGCTATCAACCGAATTTTATTGCGCGGATGATGAGTACCCGTCAGACTAACATCATCGGCATTGTGATGGCAAACGTCACCAGTCCTTTTTATCCCTATGTGCTGGAAAAATTCCTACAACAACTGCAAGCCATTGACCGACAAGTTCTACTATTCACTGCATCCGCCGAACAAAGTGTTGATGACCTCTTGCCACTCGCTTTGCAATATCAAGTCGATGCTTTGATTGTCACATCTGCAACACTCTCATCTGCCATGACCGCTACAGCTAATGAACGAGGGACACCTGTCATTTTGTTTAATCGCGTCGTGCGTGACCCCAATGTGAGTGCTGTTTGTGCGGATAACCATGCAGGAGGTCGTCTCGTGGCAGATGTACTATTAGACACAGGGCATGAACGCTTAGCATTTGTTTCAGGGATTGATAATACATCGACTAGCCAAGAACGCGAACAAGGCTTCACCGAACGCTTGCACGAACGAGATTATCACACGCTCCAACGCACACAAGGACAGTACACTTACGAATCAGGTTATGATGCGACCTTATCATTACTTCAACAAGAGGTGCGACCTGATGCGATTTTCTGCGCCAATGACATCATGGCAATCGGTGCTATTGATGCTGTCCGTGTACAGGGACTAATTGTCGGTGAAGATATAAGCATCATCGGCTTTGATGATATTCCGATGGCTGGCTGGGGTGCATACAATTTAACCACTATCAGCCAAGAAGTGGATAGCATGATTCAACAGACGATTGACCTCGTGCTTCGTAAAATCGAAACACCTGACAGCCCATCAACGACGATTCGTATTGCGGGAGATTTAGTCGTGCGCTCATCAGTGAAAAATCTGTGAAGAACAAGGAAAAACCTTAATAGTTCTGAGCAATATTGAGACAGATAGAAACGGTGTAAAAACAATGTTGAAAATGTTCTCTGCGTCTTTGCGCCTTTGTCAGTTTGCGTCAAATTTAGTTTTATGGTTCGAGGATTCTTATGAATAAATCACTAGTAGGACAAGTCGCCATCGTCACAGGTGGAGGTGGGGGCATCGGTAGTGCTATCTGCCACAAACTTGCATCCGAAGGCGTAAAAGTCGTCATCACTTACAGCCGTAGTCAAGATAAAGCTCAAGCACTTCTTGCAGACTTAGCAGGAGAGAGGCATATCATCAGCCAAACCCCTGTCGATGATAGCGAAGCTCAAGCGAAACTCGCCCAACAAATACAACAAACCTATGGCAGATTAGATATTTTGGTCAACAATGCAGGGATTACTAAACCTGTCGCCCATGATGACCTCGATAGCTTAACAGATGACCTCATTGACCGTATTTTTCGCGTGAATGTGCGTGGTGCATTAGCATCGGTGCGTGCGATGCAAGATTTACTTCAAGCCGATGATGGAGGTTTAGTTGTCAACATCAGTTCGATTGCCGCACGGACGGCTGTCGGTAGCAATGTCGCCTATTGTGCCAGCAAAGCCGCAATGGATAACATCACCATGAGTTTGGCGCGTGCGCTTGCCCCTAAAATTCGTGTCGTGAGTGTCTCGCCAGGGTGGGTCAATGGCGACTATGCCCAACGAATGCCTCCTGAAATTATCCAGCAACAGCGTGATTTAACCCCACTTGGGCGCATTGCCGAAGCTGAAGATGTCGCCAATGCAGTGTTAGCGGTAGCAACCCAATTGACTTTCACCACAGGCACAATTATCCCTGTTGATGGCGGACGACCACTGATCTAAGGATTCAATATCCGATGACTTTGCTTGCGAAATTCATTCGGTGAACACTGCCAACGCGCTTTAAACAAATGATAAAAATGGCTCACATTACCAAAACCAACCTCGAAGGCAATCTCAGTCGGCGACGCATCACTGTGGCGCAACAAATCGCTAGCATAATCTAAGCGTAAATCGTTGATGTATTGCGACGGGGTCGTATTCAGATAGTGCTTAAACATACGCCCAACGTACTCAGGTGAGCGATTCGCCAATTGCATCAGAGCTTTACGCCCTTCAATGATGTGCTCAGGTTGTTGCATCGTCTCACAGACATCGGCTAACCAATCAGGCAAATCAGTTTGTTGATTATGTCCTGCGTTCACAAAATAGTCACTGATAAGATAAGCCAGTATCCCACGTAAAGCGAAGCGCGATTGTGCTTTATCCCGATAAGCAAAACGTCCCCAATCGCGCAACTGTGTCATGATACGTTTGCTATCACTCATAGTCAGCATCACATAAGGGGGTAATCTGCGTTCTAATAGGGCAGTTTGTGTTAAGGTTTTGCCGAGATAGTCCGATAAATGCTCAAAAGTATGCTGTAAAAACGCTAAGTTCAATAATTCACAATTGGCATCCCCATGACGACTAAAAAAATGAGCATCATCAGGTCGGATAAATACCAGTGTGCCATCTTTTAGACAGTGCATCTCTCCATTGATATGATGGTTGATACTCCCCTTGGCTATCAAGAATAGCTCATAAAAATCGTGATGATGTAACTGCGTCGAAATGCCTTCCACAAACGGAAAAAACGCGTAATGTCCTTCGAGGTCACTATCAATAATGCTAGATGCTCTGAGTTCCATACAAAACACCAAAATGTCAAAATAGCACAATAAATCGTTAAATAATCACAAGACATTGTACTGCTTTTTGTCATATTCTACTAATAATGACCAAATAATGTTAAAGAAAGTACACACACCATGTCGCAATTCCGCATTGACCAAGCCACTGCTCAACAATATCACAAAGATGGCTACATCTTATTTGACCAACCGCTATTCCCAGAAGAAAAATTTGCTCGCTTAAGTGCTATCTTTGAAGAACTAGCCTCTGGACGTGCAGAAGGCACACGCACCGACGAACTCGATAAACCACATTTCACGGATCATCGCCTATTTGAATTTTTGATGGCAGATGAAGTCCTCGACCTTGTTGAACCACTCATCGGACCGAATATCGGACTATGGTCAAGTCATTTCATTTCTAAAGAACCGCTTGTCGGACGGGCGACCCCTTGGCACGAAGACAGTAGCTATTGGCAAGGTCGCTTAGACCGTATGGATCAAATCGTGACTGTCTGGTTAGCGATTGATAAAGTTGACCGTGAAAATGGGTGTATGCGTGTTATCCCTGGCACACATCAAAATGGTTTTTCAGATTATGAAGCGGTTGATAAAACCAATAATACCTTTGGTAGCGAAATCAAAGCCGACCAAATTGATGAATCTAAGGCAGTATATTTTGAACTTGAGCCAGGCTATTGCTCTTTGCATGATGGGCGCATTATTCATGGTGCAGAAGCCAACACGAGTCCACGTCGGCGCGCAGGGTACACCATGCGTTACTTCTCAATGGATATGAAATTCAATCCAGAGGCAAAAGGCAATGCTACCCACAAATTATGGCTCTGCCGAGGCGAAAATGTCGCCAATAATCCGATTGAACCCATGCCAGAATTCAGCTAATTAGTTATCTTAGTGTGATGATATGCTTTTGTATGTCCAAAACACATTAAAATATGTAGGGGCGTGACCTTTCGATAGCTACGTAGAATAGTGTGGTAGCGAATTTTGTATGTCATCGGACGCCAAGAATGGCGTCCCTACAGCTCACAACGGTTCGTAGGGACATGCTTCTGCATGTCCGATGGTTTGAAACCAAATTTAACGCTTTGCTGAACACTTACCGACCTGTCGCGCCCACTTCGATTGTGACCAAATCAAGAGATTATTATGACCTATCAACAAAGTGGACAAGCACCCTTCGCCTTTAAATTGCGTGATGACCTTGACAATCTACCTGATGTGCTTCGTCAGCACGAGACACATTTCCACACAATGCTGACGCACGACCCCGATACAAACGAGATGTACTATGCCTTGCTCAATGTGGGTGTCGTCATGCTATCAGCCGATATGCAAACACATACGATTTTGCCTCTGCCTGACAATCTCAAAACGATGAATTTTCACAGTGTTCGCCTGTATATCATGGAGGGTAAAAAACGGCTCGTTCTAACAGCCAATGACCATCAGCAAGTGCTCGTTTTAACACTCGATGGCACAGTTGATTTCACACTCGGCAGACCAATCCTTGAACCCTACCAAAGCGAGGATGCAGTCTACAAGCCAACTGATACTGTGCTAGTAGATAATAAACTCTACATTGCCGATGGTTACGGTGACCAATATATTGTCGTTGCAGATATGACATCGCGCGAGTGGGTGAGTTATTTTGGTGGCAAAACAGAAAACCGTACTGAACAAGGTAAATTCCGCACAGCACATAGCATCGTATTAACGCCTGATGGACAAAATCTACTCATTGTAGACCGTTGGAACTCACGCCTACAAATTCATGATTTTGATGGTCAATTTGTAGCATCACAGTCTTTACCCTATGATGCGTGGCTCTGTGGTATTGACTTTGTTGAGTGGAATGGTCAGTATTATGGTGTAATTGCTTGTCTGTATGATGTAGACGAAGATAAAAAGAACCCTGCCCCAATTTATATTGTCGATAACAGTTATCAGATTATCTCGACAATTCGCCCTAAAGAAGATTTTGGCATTCAAGAGGCGCAACGTCTGCATAATGCGATTTGGCATGTTTATGATAATCGTCTATTCTTGGTATGTCATAGTTGGAACACAGGCAAATACTTCATCTTAGAACAAGTCGTGTAGGGACATGATGTATCATGTCCGCGCTATTATGAAAGGCATTTATCATGAAACTGAAATGGTATGGTCACGCTTCATTTCGCATCACATCAGACGATGGCATGACAATCATCACTGACCCATACACTCCTGAACTCGCTGGCTATAGCGAATTTACAGAAACTGCCGATATTGTGCTGACCTCATCTGATAATGATGATTATCACTGCCGTAGTGATTTAATTCCTGGTGAGCCGATGCGTGTCAATGCTGTTGAAATTGCGGAATCAGGCGAAGCCCGTGATATTAAGGGCTTGATGGTAGAAGCGATTATCACGATGGAAATGCTTGAACACCCGTATCATGATCCTGAACAAAATGCGATGTATCGCTTTGAAGTCGATGGTATCAAAGTGGCGCATATGGGTGATATTGGCAATCCGTTCACCCAGACGCAAATTGACTTCCTTAAAGATGCAGATGTTTTGCTGACTTTGGCAGGCGATGTGCCAACGATTAAATTGGTTGATTTGTGTCCAGCCCTCATCAACGACATCAAACCAAAATTGATTGTGCCGATGCACTTTCGTACCCTGACCTATAAACCACGCGATGGCTTCTGGATTCAATCCTTTTTGGATTACTTTGATGATGCGGGTGTCGATTTTGCTTTTGACTATGAAACAACCATCACTAAACATGACATTCCAGATAGCACTCGTGTTCTCGTCATGGATTACGTGCGTTGATTAAATTTTAGGGAATATCTCTAAATAGTTTTGTAGGGACGCGCAACGGCGCGTCTTTTGAATAACGGACAAATTGACTATGAACTTCTTTGCGCCTCGACGGTTCAAAATAAACTATGGTTTCAACGCCAATGTAACAATCTCGCGCGGATGAAATGCAATCTGCACTTGATTACCATTTATCTCTATTTTTTCTTCATGGCGTTCCATCAAATCACAGCGATGGATGCTACTAAACGAACGGTCGAATGTAAGTGTTGCATGTGTCCGTTGATTGTGTTGTTCGACAAGGCGTACAATCAGTGCATCACCATCTTCTGAACGCTTGACAGCTTCCACCGTGATGTTCGGTGCATCACAATGTAAGAAGCTATGCGTGTTGGGCGATTTTGATGTGCGCTGAGCGTACAATGGTGTGTTGAAGCGGGTTGCGACCCCAATCACATCTGCTTCGCGCCAACCACCGATATGAGGATAAAGTGCGTAAGTGAAATGATGAGTCTCACGGTCTGCTTCAGGGTCAGGCGAAATTGACCCTTTCAGTAAGGTTAAACGCATCCATTCATTATGTCCCTCATGACCATACTTACAGTCATTGAGCAGAGCGACTCCATAGCCACTTTCAGACATATCCATCCACCAATGAGCAGGGACTTCAAACTTAGCCGCATCATAAGGGGTATTGCGATGTGTTGCTCGTTCGATGTTGCCATAGGCAATATCATAAGTGGCATGACGCGCATTCAAATCAACAGGGAAGCCAACCTTGAGTAATTTTTGTCGTTCTTGCCAATCTATGACAGTCTCAAAAACAAGTTGACGTGAGTCAGCATAAAGGCTAATACGTTGCCAGATATGAGAAGCATAGCAATCTCGATTCCAAGTTAAAGAAGCTCGTAATGGACCATTTTCCGATACAGCAATACTAAAGTCTCCTATAATGGGAAGTTCTTGTTCAGTATAGCTAGCGACAATATCCCACGCATCATATTTCCCAGGACGGTCTTCGTACAGTTGGAAGCGATTGCCGCGTTCACCGTCTGCTAGCACCTGACGTTTTGCTTCTTTATCCCAGAGTGATGTCAATTCGCCTTTATCATTGAACTCCGCACGCAAGTAGCGATTTTCGAGAGCATAATCTTCTGCCCATACATCATTGGAATCGTGAGATTCAAATGAGGGTTCAAGCTCAAAAATCGTGTATGCAAGTGGTGGAATCTTCTTCTCTAATTGAAATAGAATTTCGCGTTCTTCGTAACCATTAATCTTTTGATATGGGAGTGAAATTGCTTTTTTGCTTGCTAAAACACCATCCAGCAATGAGGCAGGGAGTGCAATGATGCCCTCAATTTCAGTCAGTGTCGGATTGAATACCAGTAACTGATTGCCTGTATTCGCTCCGAATAGGGCAGGTGTCACTTGGTTGATGACTGTTTCGGCTTCATCACGCAAACACTGATATTCGTCTAATAGATAATGATAAACCTCTGTGATATGAGTACCAGGGAGCGCATCATGGAATTGTGTGTTGAGCATTGTTTTCCATGCTTTATCAAGATGTTCTTCGGGATACTCGCCTGTTTGCAACCAAGCAAAGGTCGCTAGCATTTCTATCTGACGCAATAAAATTTCGGATTGACGATTGAGTTTCTTGAGTCGTCCTTTAGTCGTATATGTCCCACGATGCGTTTCTAAATACAGTTCATCATTCCATGTGGGGAGGTCAGTCTTTTTAGCTTTTTCAGCAATAGATAATAGAGTATCTTCAGGATGGTTGAACTGTGTCGGCACCATACCAGGGAAATCTCCATAGCGCATCGCACATTCGACCATTTCAGGGTCAACGCCACCGCCACCATCACCCCAACCATAGGTGTAAATCATCTCGCCGATAGTCTCTTTATCCGAGAAATCATGCCAATATTTGTGCATATGGTCAGGGTCAACCATCCCAATGAAATGCCCAGGTGGAATCACGGTTAGCACTTTTGAGCCATCAGGACCCTCCCACCAAAATGTATTCTGTCGCCAAGGATTCGTATCATTCCAGACGAAAAATTTATTGCTGAGGATGACTTCGATACCGCTACGATGCAAAATTTGCGGTAATGCCCATGACATACCGAATACATCAGGTTGCCAGCACACTTTCGAGACAAAACCAAATTCTTCTTGCCAAAAGCGTTGTCCGTGCAAAATATGACGCACAAAGGATTCACCCGAAATTAGGTTACAGTCAGGTTCAAGCCAAAATGCCCC
The DNA here is from genome assembly GCA_039200705.1 of Chloroflexota bacterium. Taxonomy (GTDB): domain Bacteria; phylum Chloroflexota; class Anaerolineae; order Aggregatilineales; family Phototrophicaceae; genus JAUZRW01. Next base: position 28,910 of record JBCCSC010000021.1, on the reverse strand, counting down.
GACAGGTTGCCAGCGACCTTCTGCGATGCGTTGTTTGACTTGCTCAAAAATATTCGGATAGTATTCCTTCATATCTGAGTAGATTTTGCAACTGCTCTGCGAAAATTTGAACTCAGGATACTGTTCCATCAAGCGCAACATCGTTGCATGGGTGCGTCCCACTTTGCGGATATATTCGCGGTGCGTCCATTGGTAGACAATATCTAAGTGCGAATGTCCGACCATATGCAACAAGCCCGATGTCTTGAAGCGGTCTGTTTCGTAGACGGCTGTGCGAAATTTGGTCTGAATATCTAATACTTGTGCTTTGAATACCTCAAAATTAGGCTCGTGTATCGGAATATGCAGTAGAGCTTCCAACAGATGCGTTTCGATGAAATGCTTTAGACTATCGTCGATATTTTCCATGAATAGCACCTTGAAAGCAGCCACAAAATCCCAGTAGGCAGCTTCGACTTCTGCATCAATCGTCACGAGTTCGGCTGCTCTAAAGACGTTATAATTGCTCTCACTCGGATACCAATAGATATACGATTCCAGTTCAATGCTATGTGTTGCGCCACCTTTTGCCGAGTCTGTTAGCAAAACTACATTACGAAAAGGGTCTAATCCATGATGAGGCACGCCATCCAAGCGTAAGAGTGAATCACCACCAACGTAAATTCTCAAGAAAACCCGTTGTTCATCCATCGCTTCTGGAATTGTGACCTCACGCCGAAAAAATGCGCTTACATCAGGTCCTCCCCATGATTCACCCACCGTAATCGGACGAAAATCGGAGTCAATGTCTTCATAAACACCCACATCACGATAATAAACTTGTTTAATTTCCCAATCAGGGATGGCGTGTCGTTGCGTTGCCATTCGCTCTTGAAGGGCTTCTAAGCGTAAATTGACTCTTTCGCTAAAGTTGATAATACGACGTTCTGCATTTTTTTGTTTGGTGCGCCAGCGCGTCATGGTTTCACGCGCATCACGGTTCATGTCCATGTTATCAATAACGTCCTTGAAGGTCATTCATGTGTTCTGCGTTGGATTTGGCACGCCAAATCCCTACAAATAATATTTCCGTAGGGGCATGACGTGTCATGCCCATCGTTTATGGTATTGCCACCGCTTTTTCATCATGCAAGAAACACGCTGCCTGATGATCAATGTCATCAATTTTATACAAAGGTGGCTGAGATTCCAGACATTTATCCATGCGGTCAGGGCAACGCGGATAAAAACGGCAGCCTGCTTTGGATGAAGTACGCATTTCTTCTTCGGCTGGTAATTCAATTGTGCCTTGCCACTTCACATCAGGGTCAGGCATCGGCACAGAATTCACCAATAATTGCACATAAGGATGCTGAGGTTCATTAATCACTTTCAGGGAATCACCTGTTTCGGCAATCGCTCCCTGATAAAGGATAAAAATTTGGTCACCGATTTGGGTGGCGGTACTCAAATCATGGGTGACGTAGATGAAGCTAATACCATCATCACGCAGACGCATCATCACATCCAAGATAGAGGCTCGCAAAGAGGCATCCACCATTGAGACAGGCTCGTCGGCAACAATCAGCTTTGGACGAGTCATATAAGCGCGTGCCATCATAATCCGTTGGCGTTGACCACCACTCAGTTGATGTGGATATTTCCGCAGAACATCTTCGCCATATAATCCGACTTTATTGAGGGCATCTTCCATCATATCGCGTGACATCGTTTTGTTATCAGCGAGTCCGAAGTTTTTAATCACCATATCAAAGACATGCTGAATGCGATAAAACGGATTATAGACACTAAATGGGTCTTGGAAGACTGCTTGCACTTCTCGGCGGTAATTTTGGCGTTCAGCAGGGGAGGCATTAGCAATATCTTTGCCTTCAAACAAAATTTGCCCCGATGATAAATCAGCAAAGCCGAGTACCAGATTAGCAAGTGTCGTTTTGCCACTCCCGCTTTCGCCAGCAATGGTGGTGATGGTCGCAGGAGCTTTAGGGATAGTCATATTGAATTTATCGAGTGCAACGACATCGTTTGTGCCACCCCCAAATGACCGTTGCTGATAAACTTTTGTCGCATTACGGATTTGTAGCAACATCTCGGACATCGATGAAACTCCCATCTGCTTGTTCTTCGTATAAATGGCACGCCACTTCTTGACGTGGGCGGATTTCTTGGCGGATTGGTTTTTCAGCACGGCATCGTTCCATCACATGCGGACACCGCAATTGGAAAATACACCCAGGCGGTGGGTTGCGTGGGTCATGCGTGATGCCTTTAGTGATTTTAAGTGGTTTGCGTTCTTTGAGTGATGGTACACTATCAATCAGCAATTCGGAGTAAGGGTGACCAGGATTTTTGAAAATATGCTCCACAGACGAAATTTCGACCATATTGCCAGCATACATCACGGCAATGCGGTCAACCATTTGCGCCATCAAGCCCATATCATGCCCAATCATAATCATCGAAACACCGAGTGCTTCTTTCACCTTGAGCATCGTTTGAGCAATCACCCGTTGCACAACCACATCGAGCGCACTCGTGGGTTCATCAGCAATGATGACAGCAGGGTTGAGGGCAATCGCCATTGCAATGCAAACCCGTTGCTTCATACCACCACTAATTTCGTGCGGATACATCTCATAGATACGTGCTGGTAAACCAACCCAATGAAACAATTCTAAAATACGCTCTTTGATTTCGCTGTTGGAGCGTTTATCGCTATGTTGCCGAATCACATCGGCAATTTGGTCACTGATTTTCATTGTGGGATTAAGTGAGTTCATTGCGCCTTGTGGAATCAAAGCGAGGCGTGTCCAGCGCATTTGGCGTAAATGCTCTTCGCTCAGTTGTAGGAGATCCGTGCCATCAAGGTCAATTGTGCCTTCGACAATGCGCCCTGGAGGTGAAATTAATTGTAAAATACCCATTGCTGCTGTCGTCTTACCACAGCCTGATTCACCGACTAAACCTAGCGTTTCACCTTCGTACAGTTGAAAGCTGATGCCATCCACAGCTCGCACATCGCCTTTGGGCGTTTCATAAAAGATGTGCAAATCATTCACATCCAAGACGACAGATTGGTCTTTTCTTTTCATAAACAACTATCCTAAAAATAATATTCTCTCGTAAGGACACCATCTTGGCGTTCCGAAAATTAATACGATAATGTTGATTCAATCGGGCATGACACGTCATGCCCCTACGGCTGTGAACTCAGGATTTGTAAGGGTTTAGCGCGCCAAACCCACCAAGTATCTATTGCATGTTTGTTTCTTGAATTGCTAACAACCTGACCCGCTTATCTTTAAGCCTTACGCAAACGCGGATTCGCCACTTCGTCCAAGCCAAGGTTGATGAGCAACAAACCAACAAACATGAACGATAGCAAAATGGTCGGAATACCCCACCACCACCACATGTTGAGTGAGAGTGCGCCAAATTCAATCGCATCAAAGATAGTGCTGCCGAGTGTCGGCACACGCTGTGGACCTAAACCAAGCGTTTCCAGACCAACTGCCGCTAAAATTGCTCCTGTTGCACCAGCGATGAAACTTGCAAATAGATACGGGATTAAGTTCGGTAACATCTCTTTAAACATAATGTCAAAGGTGGATGCACCCGAAATGCGTGCCATGCGGACATAACCACTGCGTCGCATACTCAAAACTTGCGAACGAATTTGACGGGTCGCGCGTGGCCATGCAAAGAGCGCAATCAAAAGAGACATGGTCGTAATATCAATCCGCGATAGCACCGATTGCAACACAATCAGCACTAGGAGGGAGGGTATCGTCAAAGTTACATCTGCTGCGATACGAATCACATCATCAACCCAACCGCCAAGGAAACCAGCCATAAAGCCGAGTATAATACCAACACCGATACCGATGGTGGCAGCAATGATACCAATCAAGAATGTGTTCGGTGCGCCAACAATCATCAGTGCCATAATATCGCGTCCGAGATTATCAGTGCCGAGTGGATTATCGGCTGTGCCCATTTGTTCACGAGCATTCATGAAACCCATCGGAGCTTGTCGCGGTGCGCCTGAACGCGGTGAGGCTTTATCGGTATCGTAAAAGAGCGGACCAACGACACCAAGTAACAAAATTGCCAGTAAGATAACCACACCACTAATCAAACGTACATTGAACCAAGGCGTATCCCAGACATTGAAACGCCCCATCGTATTTTTAGATTTTTCAGATGCTTGGGACATAATCAGGCACTCCTCTGTTGAACGCGTGGGTCAATGAAAGGATAAATCAGGTCTACAATCAAAACAGCGGTCGCTGTCATCACAATGATGATGAACGATGCGCCTTGAATCACAGGGAAATCACGCGAAAGAATAGCAGTATAAATGACGAATCCCATCCCCTGATAATTGAAGACGCGCTCAACCAGCACTTGCCCACTGACAAGTGTACCGAGTGTAATCGCAAAAGCGGTAATCTGAGGTAAAATAGCATTCCGTACCATATAACGGTACAGGATGTACATTGGCTTTAAGCCCTTAGCGCGTGCTAAGTTGACGTAATCTTCCCCTTGCACCGTAATCATCATGCCACGCATCCCCAAAGCCCAATAGCCAAAACTCACCAAAATAATCGAGAGGGCGGGCAAGGTGCCGTGTACAATCACACTCCAGATGAAATCCCAATTTAAGCCTGGGCTTGTTCCAAGTGCATAGGCATTTTGTGCAGGCAATAAATTGAATGTAAATGCAAAGATATATAGTAGAAACAGGGCAGAAAGAATCGTCGGAATGGATGTGAATAACATCCCAAACGGTATTAAATATTTGAACAAGCGCGGTGTCTTCGCCCAGACCATAATCGCACCGAGGAAGTTCCCTAACAAGAACGTAATCACCATCGCTAGCAGGAGCAAACCGACTGTCCAAGGGAGAGCATTGGCAACAATCGTATTCACAGGAGTCGGGAAACTCGAAATGGATAAGCCCAAATCAAAGCGCAGGAGTGACCCAATATAACGGATATACTGAATATGAATCGGTGCATCTAAGCCGAAACGTTGGCGGAATGCCTCAATGATTTCATCTGCGCCCTCAACATTTGCACCAGCCCCAGCCATTTCGCCGACCATCGCTTCAATCGGGTCGCCTGGTGCCAAACGGGGGATAATCCAGATGACCGTCGCTGCTACCCAGATGGTCAACAACCAGATGCCGAGCCGTCGCACCAGATAATCAAGTGGTATTCTACCCATAAAAAGCCTCTTCGTAATAAGTCTAGTTTGTCTTGTATCTATCCCTAAATGAACATACTCATTGTTATCGACTTCTGTTTCAGCACATCTCGTTACATGTCCCTGCGAAGCATTGTGAGGAATCATAACGTGTCTGCGACATAGGGTTATACGATTGTTTGTTCGCCTTCGGCTAAACCCGAAGGCTAGGTAAATCACACCGACTAAAGTCGGCATTCATACTGTTCTGTCGGCTTTAGCCGATGTGATTTTGGTAGCATCTGGTTTTAGCCAGATGCGATGCCTACAAACCCTATTTTGTCTTTGCCAGTATAACTCTACATCGAGTAATAAAAGACAAATCCGAGTGCTTAGAGAACCTATAGCCTATTCATTTTATAAATAGATTTTCACGGATGAGGTGTGACTGACCACAATCACACTCCAAGAACGAATTCTGCTTATCCTTCAGCTTTGGTTAAGTTGTGGATAATTTGGTGTGTATGATTCCACCAGAATGCAGGATGGTTATAGTTATTTTCTGAAGTAGGCCAACCTTCCCAGTAGGTGGTGTTGAATGGCAACAATTTAGTTGCTTGTACCAATGGGATAATTGGTGTTTCAGCATCAATGAAGCTGTATGCTTCTGCAACGAGGTCTGGAATTTGTGGGTCATCAAGTGACAACGTGCCAATTTCAGCGACGATTGCACTATAGGCTTCAAAGCCATCGCCTGACCACAAGCCAGTGTTGTTGAAGCGACCTTCTGTGCCATAACGCGCGAGGGTTGCGAATGGTTCATTGACTGAGCCACAGGCTAACCAACCGTAGGCAATTTCGTAATCACTTTCTGGTGCTGCTGACCCCCAGAATGTGCCGTTGTCAACTTGACGTGCGAAGGCATCAACGCCTGCTGCAATCAGTTGTTCTACGATGATTTCAACTGTACCAGTGTATTCGGTGCTAGCATTGTTGACGAGAATTTCGACTGAGAGTTCTTCGCCATCAAGTTCGTAGAAACCAGCGTTATTGAGTGTGTAGCCTTCTGCTTCGATTAAACTTTGTGCAGTTGCGACATCGGCGTTGACAGCTTCGCCATAGCCAGCATCAACCACTGCGCTGATAAATGGATCCATTGAACCATATTCAACGAACATGGTACGGGATGGAATTGTTGTACCTTCGTAGGCAAAGTCAATGATTTCTTGACGGTCAATTATCAAGCTGAGGGCTTGACGCATGTTTGGATTATCCCAAGGAGCAACAGTGGTGTTGAAGTCCAACTGACGTGGGCATGGATCTGACCATGAATAGGGCAGTTGTGGTTCCCAAGCGATGACATTTGGATTACGTGCTTGAATTGCTTCAAAGGCTGCTAGGGAAACATTGTTAGCGGCATCAGTTTCATTATTGGAAATCAACTGAACGCGGTTATCTTCGGTGCTGACAGAGAGCCAAATCAAACGGAGTGGTTCTGGAAGGTCATTGAAACCTGCTGCAACACCCCACCAATCATCATTGCGATCCCAAACCCAACGGTTAGTTTCTGCGCTGGTGAGTGTGTAAGGACCTGTACCAATTGGCATACTGCCATCTTCTGCATAGAAAGTGAAGGTAACAGGGTCTTCGCCAGCCCAGATGTGTTCTGGCATGATGAGCACACTGTTGGTGCTACGTACAGAGAAGAAATCAACTTGGAAACGTGGATTTGGTGCTTGCAAGTTAAATTGAACGGTTAAATCATCAATTTTTTCAACAGATGCCACTGAGGCACGAATGCCTTCATCGCCAGGGAGTTCAGCACCGTCGGTCAAGAGCATGTTGATAGTATAAACGACATCATCGGCATTGAATGCTTCGCCATCCGACCACATCACACCGTCACGTAAGACGAGTGTCCAAACATCCAGTGTTTCATTCGATTCCATGCTCAAACCCAACCAAGGGTCAATATTACCTGTTTCATAGTTGAGGATGAAAAGTGGTTCCCACATCGCTTGATGTGCGCCATTACCTTTGTTGTTGCGTCCATCAGCCGTGAAAGGATTGAAATTGCCAGGGTCAGCAATGGTACGGTCATAATCGAAAATGACGGTGTCTTCGCGTGCGACATCACCTTGTGCGAAGACAGCAAAACTGGCGAGGCTTAGCACTGCAATAGCGAGTGCAATTAATAGTAAACGTTTGTTCATTACTTATTCTCCATAAAAATAGTTAGTCAATGCTGTGTGTGTTGTGGTTGTTAAAACCACACCTTATATAAACGAAAATAATTTGCTTATAAATTTTCCTTTCACTCACTTGAACTAAGAATCATGAACTACGATAGGTGTCGAAGTGGACATCCGTATCTGCAAACGAGTGGGAACAGAGATGTGCTGGTCGCTTTTGCGACTACCATCCAGCCGTTCCAGTAAAATCTGCGCGGCTTCTACCCCGATTTGATGTGCATTTTGTGATGCTGTCGTCAGGGGAACATCCAAATAAGCCGCTAGACTGAGGTCATCAAAACCAACAACCGAAATATCCTCTGGGACATTTAAGCCCATCGTGCGAATCGCTCGCATCGTCAGAATAGCGAGAGCATCATTAACACACATGATGGCTGTTGGTCTTGGTTTAGCATCTTGAATGAGTTTGGTAATTTGCTGGTTAAAAATCGCATCTTGGTCATCGAGTAACTGGAAAATGTCGGCTTCGTAAAATTCATTTTTGTGAGGGGAATTAATTTTCCATGCGTCGTAAGCGTGCAGATTGTGTTTTGCGACAACTGCTTGATACGCACGATAGCGTTCATCAACAGGGTAGAGGTTCTCAGTATTGTGCTTTAAGTAGACAATATGCCGATGCCCTAGTTCAATGAGATGGTTGAGCAACGCATGTGTGCCACCCCGATTATCACAGCCGACAAAATCAGCCCCAATGCCATCAACAAAACGGTCAATGAAGACAATTGGAATCTGCCGTGCTTGATACTCGCGTAAAATAGCACGCTGACCCTCAGTGACATTCGCATTCGACCACAGCACCAAACCAACGATATTATCTTGAAGCAATTGTTCCAGAACAGTCACTTCTTCGTCGTTGTTGACAGCATTGCTGAAAATGACATTGTAGCCTTCGGAACGCAATTCAGTTTCGACACTGCTCAATAGAACGCGGTGAATCTCATTGTGGAAGCTACGAGTCACATAGCCGATGAAACCTGTATTGGATTGTGTGTCAGGATTATAGGAAACAAAAGTGCCACGTCCAGCAGCACGGGTAATCAAGCCTTCAACTTCAGCTTTTTGGAGGGCAATCCGCACAGTGCTACGACTGATGCCGAGATGTTGCGCGAGTTGTGGTTCACTGGGGATACGTTCGCCAGATTGCCAACGTCCTGAAACAATCAGTTGACGTAAAGCATTGTGTAACTGCACATGCAGGGCGATATAACTATCGTGGTCTAGTTTAATCGCTGACAATTTAGACGACATAAAAACACTTTACAATGAAAAATGATAATATTTAACGTAATTGTATATACAGGTTGGAACAGTTGTCAAGCACTTACTAAAATTTGCTACAACTTAGCTATTGAACTATGCTCTCAAAAATCTATAATTGAGACGTAGTATCAATTAGAATGTTTTAATGTGGAAGGAAAAAACGTGAAAATACTTTTTCGCTTAGGAATAGTATGTGCATTATTTGTCGCATCATTCTCGGCAATGGCACAAGATGAGCGTCTGCAAATTGTCGCTACTTACAGCATCTTGGGTGATGTTGTTAGCAATGTCGCAGGGGATGTCGCTGATGTTACCACGACAATGCCTGCTGGGGCTGACCCTCATTCCTTTGAACCTGTCCCAAGTGACATCACTGCTTTAGCAGATGCAGATGTTGTGTTCATTAATGGTGGATTTTTTGAAGAAGGTTTATTAGAAGCCATCGAAAATGCTGATACTGACATGAATATTGTCACAGCATCATCGTGTATCCCAGCTATCGGCTTTGAAGATGAACATGGTCACTCGGATGAAGACCATTCTGATGAGGAACACAGTGATGAGCATGGTGACGAAGACCATGACGAGGAACACAGCGACGACCATGGTGATGAAGACCACGATGACCACTCGGATGAAGATCACGACGAAGAACACAGTGATGAAGACCATGACGAGGAACATAGTGACGAAGATCATGATGATCATGACCATGAAGACCATGCTGAAGGCGAAAATATTGCACTCGCTGAACTCTGTGAACAACATTCAGCAGAATTAGCTGTAGATATGATGATGGGTGACACACTTGGCGCATTTTACAGTGCCGAATGTGAAGCACACTCTCATGATGAACATGGCGAAGAAGACCATGATGAAGAAGAACATAGTGAAGAAGGCGACCACGACCATGACCACGGCGCATGTGACCCACATGTCTGGATGGATGTAGATAATATCTCATTTTGGGTATTGATGGTTCGTGATACACTCGCTGACCTTGACCCAGCGAATGCAGATACCTATACCAGCAACGCTGCTGATTACTTAGCTGCATTAGCTAGCTTAGAAGACGAATTACAGTCGATGGTTGATGGTATTCCAGCAGAAAATCGTATCTTAGTCACCAGCCACGATTCAATGGGCTACTTTGCAGCACGTTATGACTTCGAGATTGTCACAACCATCATCGCTAGTGGTAGCACCCTTGCTGAACCTAGTTCGGCTGATATTGCTGATGTCATTGATACAGTCAATGAATTTGGTGTGCCAGCAATTTTTGCTGAAACAACTGTCAACGATGCGATAGCCGAAGCGATTGCCAGCGAAACAGGTGCAGAGTTATTTACACTCTATAGTGGTTCACTCAGTGATGCTGATGGACCAGCCAGCACCTACCTTGACTACATGCGTTATAATGTCACAACGATAGCTAACGCTCTAGGCGATATGTAAGTGTTGTATCTGACAATTTGAACTCAAAAGTGTCAGAAGAAATAAGCAATTGAGGCGTGCCTTACCTCACATAGTGCTAATAGAAAGAACCAGCTATGTGGGGCTAGGGTGTGCCTCGTTTATCAAGGAATCATATGCAACTCGACCTCACACTACCAGCCCTTGATGTTAATCAACTAGGAGCTGGTTACCCCAATGACCCCCATGCAATCCAAAATGTGAGCTTTACTGTTAATGAGTCTGAACGGGTTGCTATTATCGGACCCAATGGCGCAGGGAAAAGTACACTTTTCAAGGCGATAGTTGGCGTAGTCCCTTTCACACAAGGCGATATTTCTATTTATGGCGTTGATTGTCGCAGTAGTCACAGTTACGTCGGCTATGTTCCACAACATGAAGCTGTCGATTGGACATTTCCTGTGTCAGTCTATGATGTGGTGATGATGGGACGTGCCCGACATATTGGCTGGTTCAGATGGTCACGCAAGCAAGATCATGAGCGTGTACAAGCGATTCTGGCAGATTTAAATCTATCCCAAATTGCTCATCGGCAAATTGGTGAACTCAGTGGCGGGCAGAAGCGTCGAGTCTTCATTGCACGAGCTTTAGCCCAAGATACGCGCGTCATTTTGATGGATGAACCCTTCACAGGGGTCGATACCGTCGCCGCAAAAGACATCATGGAAACACTAGATGTGCTAGCAGAGCGAGGCATCGCTATCTTGCTTGCGACCCATGATATGCAAAAAGCCTCCGAGAATTTTGACAAAGTTCTCTTGCTTAAAAGCACAAAGATTGCCTTTGGCACAGCCGACACTGTCATGACACCCGACATCCTCGCTCAAGCATACGGGGGTAGTTTGCGTGTATTCAATGAAGGACAAGAAACCGTGATGATTTTAGATGAACATGGTGGAGACTAGTTGTGGCTTACTTACTAGAGCTTTTCTTAGAGCCACTGACCTATAATTTCATCCAACGTGGGATGTTAGCTCTCATTTTAGTGGGCGGTATTAGCGCGGTTATTGGATGCTTTGTGATTGTGCGTGGTATGGCATTCTTTGGCGATGCGCTAGCTCACACGATACTACCTGGGGTTGCCTTGTCTTACACAGCCAGTGGAGGCAATGTCGGCAGTAACTTGTTCATCGGTGGCTTAGGCGCAGGGATTTTCTCAGCACTAGTGATTGCCTATCTCACTCGTCATGAACGCCTCAAAGAAGATACCGCGATAGGAATTGTCTTCGTGACCATGTTCGCGCTTGGGATTGCCATTATTAGCACGCAAGGAAGCTATAGCGTTGATCTCGCACATATCCTCTTCGGCAGTATCAACGGCATCAGCCCTAATGATTTGACGATTATGGCTGGCTTGAGTGGTTTTGTCTTATTGGTGATTGCCCTCCTCTATAAAGAATTTGTCATCATCAGTTTTGATATGAGCCTCGCACGCGCCCTGAAACTGCCCGTCGAAACACTCCGTATCGTGCTACTAATCTTGATTGCTATTGTAATTGTCGCCAGTTTGCAAGCAGTTGGGATTGCTCTGATGCTCGCTTTGCTGATTACACCTGCTGCAACAGCCCGTCTACTGGTGAAGCGTCTGAGTTCAATGATTATGATCGCAACATTCATTGGCATCTTTAGTGGCATTGCAGGTTTCTACATTTCATATCATCAAGATATTCCGTCTGGAGCAAGTATTGTCCTCACGATGAGTTCTATCTTTGCTATTGTCTTCATCATACAGAGCCTCATCAGCAATCGTAATTTAGCACAGACAAGTTAAGCCAACCTTCCACTCTTTCTTCCTTTGCATTATGGTTTTGGGGTTCGTAATTCATTATTAAGGACTCCCCAATCATGCCTAAAATTTTCGTTGCTGGTGATTTCAATCTCGATTTAGTGGTCTTTCTTGACCAATTGCCAAAAGTGGGTGAAACACTCAATGCCAATCGCTTCTTAGAAGGCGCAGGAGGCAAAGGCTCAAACCAAGCCATTGCAATAGCACGCCTCGGCGCAGAGGTCACTTTCTTCGGGGCAATTGGAGATGACTATTACGGGCAAGTAGCACAAGATACATGGCGCGATAATGCTGTAAACACAGATTACGTGGTGATTGATAGTGAATCTCAGACAGGGTTAGCACTCATCAATGTCGATGCAGAAGGCAATAATACGATTGCTGTGGCACAAGGCGCAAATTTACAACTGACACTTCCCCATGTCGATAGAGCGCGTGATGCTATCCGTGATGCGGATGTCGTGATGTGCACATTAGGCATAGCACCCGATATTGTGCATCGTGTGCTACAAATCGCTAATCAAGCAGGCACGACCACCATTTTAAATCCTGCTCCTGCAATGTCTTTACCACAAGACACATTATCACTTGTCGATATTTTGACACCCAACCAAGGCGAATTAGCCGTTCTCACAGGCAATAGTGATGTGTCTCTATCCATTGAAGAACAAGCACGTCAGCTACTCAGCCGAGATACACAAACCGTCATTGTCACTTTAGGAGCAGAAGGTGCACAGTGGATTACGACATCCGATAGTGAACATATTCCAACTCACAAAGTCGATGTTGTTGATACCGTCGGAGCAGGGGATGCTTTCAATGCAGGCTTGGCGGTTGCACTTGCCGAAGGGCAATCATTGACCGAAGCTATTGAATTTGCAAATGCTGTCGGTGCATTATCTGTGCAAAAAGAAGGCGCAGTCGCAGGGATGCCATCTCGTGATGCTGTTGAGCAACTTTTACCAAACTGAATTTAATTGATAATAAATTGTTACAATTTACAATCTTAATTCTTTTTTGTACATTAAGGGAGTAAAGTATTTACAACTTCAAGCATAGATAGTAAATCAGTAAATAGTTTAAGCATAGAAGGTAATCAGAAAGATGATTTTTGTAAGTCACGCGACCTCGGATGACGAATTCGTCAACCATTTAGTAGAAGATTTAGCAATTTATGGTTTCCCAACATGGGTTGACCATCGGGATATGCCTGCTGGATCACGTTGGGTGGCTCATTTGGAACAAGCATTGCGCGAAAGTGATGTGATGATTCTAATTTGTTCCGAAGCGTCGATGGAATCATCTTACGTTGAGGCAGAATGGCACGCGTATTTTGATATGAAAAAGCCTGTGATTCCTGTTCGGATTGATGATTGCCGTGTACCGACCTTTTTACGTACTCTACACCAACTTGATTTCCGTGATTTTGATGCTTTCCGCAAAAATGTTGCTTCTCTTATCGAGATTTTAGCCACACTGAGCGAGAAAACACTCCCTAGCAAAGCCGTAACAGGGTTTCTAGCAGATGGCTTGCCTGATGAGCAAGAACACATTGATGCTAAAGTAAACTATATCCTAGATGAACTCGCGCCTACCTTCGTCACAGGCACAATGCAACTCATCTTACCGTATGATGAAATCGTATTGCAGCACGCTCTAGCTAGTGAACTATGCGTCGGACGTAAAAGTCGCACACGCGATTCTGAACCGATGATAAACCTCGCCAGCATGACCAATGGTGCACTAATTTCACGTCAACATGCTATCTTTCACTATGTTAACAATCAACTGTATATCCGTGACCTCGGCTCAACCAATGGCACATATCTTGATGACGAGCGTTTAGAACCGAATGTGGATTACCCTGTTGAAAATTATGCACTCATTTACTTTAGCAAGCAGATTCCTGTTGTTGTGCGTTACCAACCGTAAGTTGCGATTACTCAGAAGAAAAATCGCAATACGGACATATAGTTAATGGGTAACAAGCGTGCAATCATCGATAAGATATGAGCATCATTGCCCACTAACACGCGCTTTTTGCGATTGACTATCCCACGAACGATAATTTCCCCAGCTTGAGCAGGGGACATCACCAAACTCTTCTCAAAATTTTTCATCTCTTTTTCAAAGTCAGGTATTTCGACCATTGCTTGTTCTGCAATCCGTGCATTTTTGACAATATTAGTATGGATGCCACCAGGATGTACTTGAGTCACGCGTACATTCGACCCTGACAAAGCTAATTCATGACGCAAGGCTTCCGAGAATCCACGCACACCAAATTTTGCAGTCGAATAAGCTGTCTGCCCAGGAGGGGCAATAATGCCAAAGATGCTCGATAAATTGACGACACAGGCATCGTCGCTGGCTTCCAAAATAGGCATAAAAGCGCGAGTCATGCGGATGACACCATGTAAGTTAATATCCAGCAACCACTCAAAATCATCTTGCGACACGTGATCAAAATTGCCTCCGAGTGCCACACCAGCATTATTCACAAGAATATCTATAGGTTGCTTATTTGCACGGATACTTTCTGCAAAATCACGAATCGCTTGTGTATTACTCACATCTAAATGCTGACACTGTATCTTCACCTCATGAGACTGACACATAGTAGCCGTTTCATCCAAGCCACCTTCATTGATGTCCGTTAGGATGAGGTTGCATCCGCGTTGCGCCAATGAAACCGCAATCGCTTGTCCGATGCCACTCGCTGCGCCTGTGATGATAGCAGTGCGTCTGCTAATGTTGTATTTGCTCATACAGGTTCAGCTACTTTTGCTTCTGTAACAGATTGTCGCACAGCGTTACGGAATTTGAGATTGCCTTCATCTAATTTGCCATAACGGATGTCCATCATATCCAGCACATAATTTTGATGCGCGACCCAAGGACGTTCAGGACCTTGCTTCGGCATTTCATCAAGTGCCCGTAATACATAGGTTGAGTTGAAATTGAGGGCAGGTCGTCCTTCATTTTCGGGGTTACCTGTTAGCACAGGCACACAGTAATCATAATTGTGCTCATCCATATAATTGACCAAACGGCACATATATTCTGAGATGAGTTCGCTCTTGAGCGTCCATGAGGCATTGGTATAGCCAAATGATTGCGCCATATTCGGAATATTGCCGTACATTAACCCTTTATAAGTGTAGGTGTTGCTGAGGTCAAATTCTTCACCATCTATGATGAGGTCAACACCGTGCATGATTTTTAGACGCAAGCCTGTTGCAGTCACAATCATATCTGCTTGGAGTTCGTCGCCTGATTTGAGCAAAATACCATTTTCGGTGAATCGCTCAATATGGTCAGTGATAATTGTGGCTTTCCCTGCACTAATCGCATTGAATAAATCTGAGTCAGGAATAAGGCACACACGTTGGTCCCAAGGCTTATAGGATGGGTTCAGATGCTTATCAACATCAAAATCGTTAGGCAATTCAGGGCGTGCCCAATCCATAATTTTTGATTTCATAAAATTTGGGAAGCGACGCATCAATTGAAACTGGAAAATCTGATACAGAATCGCTGTCCAGCGCGAGAGGGTGTGAGCGGTTTTTTCACCGAACCATCGATAATAACGCATCGCCATTTCATCTTCTGAAGGTGCTGAAACAATATAGGTCGGAGACCGTTGTAACATGGTAACGTGCTCTGCTTGTTCCGCCATTGCTGGTACAAGTGTTACAGCCGTTGCTCCACTACCAATCACGATGACACGTTTATCAGCATAATCAATATCCTCTGTCCACTTTTGTGGGTGCACAATCTCGCCCTGATAATCGTCCCAACCCTCAAACTTAGGGGTAAAGCCATAATCATAAGCATAATAGCCTGTACACAGATACAAGAAGTTGCAGGTGAATTGCTGAGGTGTTTTGTTCTTACCCACTTGTACATCAACTGTCCACAGCGCATCCTCGCTTGACCAACTGACACAGCATACACGGTGGCTATAGCGAATATGCTGGGCGATGCCGAATTTTTCCGCAGTTAAGCGAATATAATCCAGAATTGACTCCCCACTGGAAATTACTTTTTTGCTTGTCCATGGGTGAAAGCTGTAGCCCAATGTGAACATATCACTATCCGAGCGCACTCCAGGATAGCGAAACAAATCCCAAGTACCACCCATCGCCTCACGACCTTCGAGGATAACATAGCTTTTATCAGGGCATTTATCTTGGATGTGATACCCTGCACCAATACCTGACAAACCAGCACCGACCACTAAAATATCGACGTGTTCAGTTTGCATGATAAATTATCCTTCACTCACAACGGTTTGATTGGGGAGTAATTGGCGCGTTTTCAACCAATTCATTATTTCATCTAGGTATGTCTGGCGCACATCAGGACGCGATAAAACCAAATCGTGCAAACCATCCGTGATTTCGATGTGCTTGACATCCTTGCCTAAATTATGCAAATTCTGGCGCATATGCTCAACATTGAGGACTGTATCAGCGGATTGATAGGCTTCGTTCCATGTAGTGTCATGGGTTGACTTATCAGAGGAGAGTAACAGCACAGGGCAATTTATATTCAAGCCATTGTGGACTTGTTTATGCGCTTTGCTGATAGCACGCCCCCATCCTGCATAGATAGGAAAACCAGCAATTGGGCGATATGTCAGACTAAAGTCCCACTCGCCATGCTCACTTTTGTGAATACTTTGCATGTAAGGTGTGGGTTTGTCGGGCTTAACACTGACAAAATGAGGATTTATCATGCCGATGATATTCGCAATGCTCAGTAAACGTTGATCACTTTTGTTGAGATACCAGTCAAAAAATGGGCTGTTCAGCAGGACTGCATCAATGCGCTCACGATATTGACCACTGTTAGCGTAAAGGCTACTCGTTAAACCACCTGTTGAATGACCCATGAGCAACAGCGTTTTGTTACCTTCATCTTCAGTGATGATACGAATCGCATCGCTAATTTCCACAAAGTATTCATCAATCGACTTACAAAAATTAGGATGTTGATGCTCGAGCAATGAACGTCCATATTTGCGTAAATCCAGCGCAAAGAAATTGTAGCCCTGTTGGTTAAACGCATCTGCGAGATGAGGCTGAAAGAAATAATCCATGTAGCCATGAATATACAGTACAGCATGGTCACTAGCGACTGTTGTGTGTCGCCGAATCAGCGTTGCAATCACTTTGCCTTCATAATCATCAGGGTAGGTGAGTGTCATCGTTTCAAAGCCTGATAATTCTTGGTCAGCTTGCCATTGTTGTGTTTTTGTTGCCATTGAATAAGCCCCTCTGATTGTTCAAAACTAATAAGTAAACGAATCGTCGCCTACACGACACTTTGTATTATAACGTGATTTTTCTCTTGAGTCTTCGGATAGTGTTATCATGTATCATGACTTATGAGCATCAAACACATATAGCTCAATATTGCTACAAAGTTTTAGGGTTCTGTTAGTACGAATGTCCTATCCTAAATATGGGTAGAACGATAACCATTCGGAAAACGGGAATCACATGTCAGTCTTCATCTCACCAATCGAAATCCAAGTTCTCAATGCCGATGTCTTGTGTGCTATGCTATTGCTGGCTGTTCTGAGCATCAAGATAATCACCATCAAGCAAGATTCTGGGATGCTACATGCGCTCAATAAATCATTATCATTGGGGCTTTATCCGCTTGTAGTCATTTTCAGTTTGCTCATTGTTGAATGGACATTGCTTTAGGACTTTTATCCTATGTAAGGGTTCTGCAAGGTTTAACGGTAGGGTAGTCGTTAGCCTCGCATTTTGAGCAAGAAGCTAATTCACTAGCATGTTGATTTCCGTTGACCTTGTTATCCTAAGCGTCTTAGCCGATGCAAACTAATATCATGCGCTGTTTCGCCATGTTGGGCGAGGTCAGCCATAATTTCTCCAATGACACTTGCCATCTTAAAACCATGCCCACTGAACCCTGCTGCAACCGATACTTGTGGGGCATCATCCAGTGTTTGCATAATCCAATGCTCATCCGCTGTATTAGTAAACATACAGACTTTCATATCAAGCGTTTCACCAGCCCCATCAGGGAAGTATCGTTCTCCAAATTGGCGCAGTAAGGTTTCATCCTCAGCATATACGTTGCGGTCAACTGTATCAGGGTCAACCATTTCATCCCGATGATGCCAGCGACCATATTTCATCCCTGGGGTCTTGCCACTTGGGTTAAATTCAGGGAAGCCATAATAACGCCCTTCATCTACCTGTGCATTCCAGACAGGGAAACGTTCTGGTGTGAACCATTCAGGTTTTTTCGTCTCTAACCAGATAAGCACTTGCCGTTCAGGAATTGCTTTATGAGTCAACTCTGGCACGAGTTTATAAGCCCATGCACCACTAGTGATGACCAATTTTTTAGTAAAATATGTCCCTTTATCGGTGCTAACTTTGACTCGTCCATCACCGAGAATATCCCAACCTTGTACTCGTTCACCTGCGTGGAGTGTTGCACCGTGTTTTTGTGCAATTGCCACATGGGCTTCGATACACTTTTCAGGGACAAGCAAGCCACCTTGTGGTTGAAAAACTGCTTTGATATTCGCTGGCATACGATACCCCGCAAAACGGTCAGTCAATTCTTTGCTGATGAGAACCTCGTGTGCCAAGTCATGCTCAAGGCAACTTTGCAAACTCCCTGCGAAGACTTCACTGTCTTCACGCCCCATATCGATGCTACCTGTTTGATAGAATAATTTCTCGCCTGATTCGTGCTCAAGGTCATCCCATAGCTGATAAGTGCGACGTAATAATGGCACATACGACGGGTCTTCATAGTAGGCAAGACGAATGATGCGCGTCAAACCATGTGATGACCCCATCTCGTGTGGAATACTAAATTGCTCAATACCGAGGACATTCAAGCCTCGTTTCGCTAAGTGGTATAAAGTAGCACTACCCATGCCACCAATGCCGATAACGATAGCATCATATGTTGTCATATGCTTAAACTCTCTTTCATTATAGTAAGAATATTTTATCAACTGATGAGAAGTCTGCTACAAACAATCATTCTGAGGTATGCTTGATGATGATAATTACCCGAGATAACACTAAAGACTTTTATGGCACATACAGGCTTTCATAGAATAATCAAATTCTTCATCACCATTCTTTTTGTGTTATCTATTCCGATAACGCTATCGGCACAAGATGTAACACCAACACCTATCCCTGATGATGCGCCTCCACAAGCTCCTGACCGTGTTGATGTTGCCCCCGAAGCGCGTGATGACCAAATCGAGACTCGTTTGCAAGATATTTTATCGACGACAGGTTGGTTTATTGAGCCAACTGTGCGTGTTGAAGATGGTGTCGTCTTCTTAACAGGGGAAACCGAGTCAAATGAGTTCAAAACATGGGCAACAGACCTTGCCAATAACACGCAAGATGTGGCAGCCGTTGTTAATTAGATTGTGGTACTCGAACCCTCTTGGCTTGATTTCCAGCCTGTATGGAATGGTTTGCAAGATCAAGGACGTGCCTTCTTGCGCTCTGTGCCATTACTCGGATTCAGTTTAGTAATTCTGCTCATTGCATGGGGTGCTTCGCGGTCTGCCTTACGAGCATCAAGGGTCTACCTCCAACGACGAAGTATCAACGCCTTGCTCCGTAGTGTGATTTCGCGCACAGTTAGTCTGTTAGTGTTTCTGTTTGGATTATATTTTATCTTCCAAGTGGCAGGGTGGACGAATATCGCCTTCACAATTTTAGGTGGTACAGGGCTACTAGGGCTGATTCTTGGTATTGCTTTCCGTGATATTACCGAAAATTTTCTTGCCAGTATCTTCCTGAGTGTGCAGAATCCATATAATGTTGGCGATTTAGTCGAAATCGAAGGGGTTACGGGTTTCGTTCAGAGCATGACGACGCGGACGACTATTCTGATGACACTCGCAGGGAATCATGTTCAAATCCCGAATGCGACAGTCTATCAGAGCATCATTCACAACTACACAAGCAATCCCAATCGCCAAATTGATTTCACACTGGGCATTGGCTATGACGATTCAATCTCACTCGCCCAAGAGACCATTCGCCAAGTGCTAGAAAATCACCCTGCTGTTCTCAATTATCCTGAACATTTGGTTTTAGTAAGTAGCTTGGGTAGTTCGACTGTGAATCTGCAAATTTATTTCTGGTTGGATGGCACGCAACATAGCTGGATAAAAGTTAAATCGTCAGTGATTCGTTTAGTGAAGCGTGCAGTTCAAGATGCAGGTATCTCCATGCCAGATGATGCGCGTGAAGTCATCTTTCCGCAAGGTATTCCACTCGAAGCAGTCTCAGCAGTCCCGTCCGCACCGTCACAAGCGACAACAAAGCGCGATTATCCTATCGAATCAGCAAATGTGTCAACCAGCGCAGAAGGTGATTTACGAAGTGAAGCGGATGAAATCGAAACACAGGCACGACAATCACGTACACCTGAGTCGGGTGAAAATCTGCTAGAGCCAGAACCATCATCAGAAAATTGATTATCGACACTGCTCTAGTACGCGCTGAATAAAGTTAGCTTTACCATCCGTGTAATCATAACGTTTTTCAGGGAATTGTCGTGCCAAAGTTCGCTTGATGTCAGCATAGTCTCGTGCTAGGTCAGGATTATTACGTAAAGTATCCCGAAAACAGAGATAATTCTGCCACTCCTCGCCGCCATACTCAACTACATGCAGATAATGGGTACGTGCAATTTCTTCGCCAAGAGCATAAGTATCCTGACCCTCTTTTCGTCCACCATCATGAGCAGGGCGATATTGGTAGCCGATGCTCTCTAAAATAGGTTTCAAATCAAGCGCATTGTCTAGCGATGGCATAGCAATTGCAATGTCGATAATTGGTTTTGCAGGGATATTTGGGATAGCAGTACTCCCAACATGCTCAATAGCGATAATCTCATCTTTCAATTCAGATGCTAAGCGTTCTTTTTCTATTTCATATGCTTTTTTCCACGCTTCTTGATGGGGGAGCAAGCGCACGATACCACGTCGTAAACCAATCAAATCGCTTCCTAATGCGATGCGTCGCGCATGTTCAAGGTCATCAGGTGTGTTGACATTCATTAGAGCAAGTCCATCAGGATTGACTGCTCGTAAAGTATCCTCATCTAAATATTTGACGTTCACTTGCTCGTAAAAACCAATCACCTTGAGTTGCTTCTGATTGAGTTTTGCACGTATTGGCTCAAGGCAATTTTTGCTATAAAGTGCGTGCAATCCCTGAGGGTAACCTTTAACTGTTGGCACAACGACATCATAATCACTGACATCTCGCATCATTACATGGATGACATCGGCTGATACAAAAGGCATATCACAAGCAATCACCATCGTGTGTGTGGTCTTGCTATGATAAATCGCCGTGTAAATGCCACCTAATGCACCACATTCAGGAATAACATCAAGGTACATCGGCAAATCAAGATGAGCATACTCAGTCGGGGCGTTCGTTACAAGAATCGTCTCCTGCTGACCCAAACCTTGCGTGCGCTCAATGATGCGTTCAATCATTGGTGTACCTTCAATTTCGACGAAGGCTTTATTCGTCCCCATGCGCGAACTTTTTCCACCGCAGATAATCGCCAGAGTGAATTCAGCCATGAGCAGTTAGCCTTTAGTTCTCGTACCAGATAACACTGCGCTAAAGCAAGTAAATTACTCCCCATAGGGTGGTTGAATCAGCCCATCTGGGATTCGATCCAACGTAAGGCTGAGCGTATTATCAGATAAATAATATCTCCGTGAATCATCCAGTAAAGGATAGCTCATCCCGAAGTAGTTATTAAACACAACACGAAACGTATTGACAGGACTGATAGCGCGATGCACTGTATCGTAATTCTCATCGGGAAAATAAAAGGCATTTAGTATCGGGGTTACTTGATTAGCATCATCCATATTGAGAAAACGCCTTAAAACTGAACCATGGTCAGCTTGAATGATGATAATCGGTGGTGTTTCTGAGTCTTGCAAAATCTTATCAACAGTATCCAGAATCGTTTGGTTGATATACGTCAGTTGATTTTCAAAATGTATCTCTTGATTGTTCAAATATTCTGTTTCATTGGAATAAAATCGATCCCAGTAAAATTGATTGCCAAATTGATCTAATGTGACAGGTAAATGAGGCTTAACAATATGATAATAGGTAAATGTTGGTGCATCCATCTGTGGGATATTTTGAAGTTCATTGATGGTTAAATAAAACCGATCATTACCTCCCCACCATGCGATACCAGCATTACTTTCAAATCTTGATAAGGTTGGGTCAATAAGCCGTATGATGGTCGTCCTGTTTAGATACTCCCAGAATGAAATTCTACCTTTTAGTAACCCGATATAACTTGTGACCACTTCACCATTGCCATTCACATCAATGGTATGATCTGCAACACTTGGGACTGGTCTTGTGTATCCGTTACCAAATTGAATGTAATCGTATCCAATATTTCGCAACATACGAGCTGCGCGACTGTTATGCATGTATCCATCCAGAATATGATAATCAACTTCAGATCCAGTTGGTATAAGATCCTGAATAAAATTTAGATTTAAAGTAGATGATAGTGATGGTTTTGTAGCTGTATAGTTTGAGTTTGCATCATATGCAACGTAGAATCCTCTGTCTTCGAGTCCATCAGTGAATCCTGAATTATCGATTTCAAAATGAGCGTTAAGGAAAGAATTACTTGGATACGCATCAAAGAGAAGATAGTAAATATCAGGTAAATTTGTATTAGCAGGTGGATTGAGATTATCTATGGGTAATGCCAGAGGGTTGTGCTCATCTGCGAATACTTGAGAACCAGGATTTACGAACATTGGGGCTACTTGTATTCCCCATATCACGCTCAATATCAGCATCATAATGTTCAAGTTCTTGTTGAATTCAATAAATCGATATTTACTGATGACGACGAGTGCTATGAGAGCAAAAAACAAGGTGAGATAAGTCTCAGGTACATATTGTAGTAATTCACTGTACTGATCAAGATAGACAATGTAGATATGACCATACAAGAAGAAAGCAAGGCTTAATATAAATAACACAATGCCTGCTTTATAAATGCCAATTATCGATTGTAGAATGATATACAAAATGACTGCGATAGTGACAAAGCCAAATATAATCGTCGTAAACTCAGTATTTGAAACATCACCAAAGACCTGTATGTATCCATATGCCATAGCAGCCACAATGACTAATAAAGTGTGCCATGCTAAATAAGGCAACTGTTTTATGAAAGTTTTTGGTTTTAGGCTTATCTTGGTCTTGTTTGCCATTAAATGTTTTACCTTGTTATGACTTAGCTTTTAGAAGATACAGAATACGTTCAGAATCAGCGATATTTTCAGCATGGACGACATCATAGTAGATACTGAATGCCTGTTCAAATCCTGCTTGTGTATAATCGGGGAAGATGTCGCGTCGGTCACGCAAAAGTAATTGAACTTTAGCATCAGATTTTGGCACAAATTCAACAATTGCATGGGGTGCAATCTGTGACAAAAATTCTGCAAAGCTCGCAAGTGGTACATTATTGGCAATAGCAATATGATGGATTAAAGCCAGTGCCATTACAAGATCAGTCCCTTGAGCACGTTTGAGTAAACCATCACGTTCCGTATTCATCCAGCCAATATCAGGTGATGGATTCATGAGGTCTTGCACAAGTGGCAAAATAGTCTCATTGGATTGGGCTTTTAAGGTCTGATAATGTCTTTGAACAGCCCCTTCGTCAAAATCCCATGCAATCGTAGTTGTATTGGTTAGTTGGCTGAACTCACCTGCATTAGCCCCTAAATCCCAAACAATTGCTGGATGAACCTCATCAATGTAGCGTTTGACGAGTGATTTTTTATTGTCAAAGGCAATATCAATGTAACTATCACCCTCGTAGTAATCTTCCCATGGCGTAGTATCCGATGTCCATTGCAACGATTTTACAAGTGCTTGCAAATCACTGACGATATTTTCGATACTTTTAGTTGCAACCTTGCTTTTACGCTCGTTTGTAGCGTCGTTTTCGCCTTTTTGAGAACGTTCTTGTAAGCGTGCGTGAAAATGAATGTGCATCTGAATACTTGGACGTAATCGTGTTGTCCAAGGGAGTAACTGCGAGGCAATTTTTAAGGCAATACCATCAACATTATTTCGTAACAAACGAATCAATTGTGGGTCACGATAGCTTGCGAGGGCTAGAGGCGCAAGGAAATGTTGACAAAATTGCTGATAGGCTTCCCAAGGTTGCCCGACCTCATATTTTGCAAAAGACAGTGTATCGATGAAAATAGGTTTTGTGCCGATAAACTGAATATTATAGGCACTCGCATCCTTGAGGATAAATCCGAGTTTCATGGCAATTTTCTGGACGCGTAAGGTTAAGAGTGCTGCATCTTTCAATTGCTCAAAGGTCCACTCATAAGGATAAGAAATGAATGGAATTAATTCAGGACGCAAAACCTGATGAGCATCATCGGAATAGGCAAACTCGTGACTGACCTCAGTGTGTTGCACTATCAAACCACGCTCAACAAGGGCAGGATATAGACGCTTCATGAAAGCATCATAATCCCCAGCCCCTTGTTGTGTTACTTGACGATAGAGAATATTATCTTTTCTGTAGATAAATCCAGCAGGATCACGAAATGATGAAGGAACTTTGGTCATTGTTCTTTATATTCATATTCTTCATCTACAAGCTGATCTAAATCATCTTCGTCCTCATCTTCTGGCTTCGACTTCAGTCCTAAATATCTTAGAACTGCCGTAATTGAGCCACGAAAAAAGACCATAAACCCAACTATCCCACCGACAATAAGTTGTATGAGCAAACTACCACTACCAGGATCCAAATATGCGAGTGTAGTCGGCAAGATAAAATTAAGCAGTATCATAATGTTACCTGTGTGAATTAACATGATGTATAATTGTTAGTTAACGAATAGATAATGTCAAGTAAATATCTATCAACGTGTGGTCGAAATTAGCTATACTAATCAAACTATAAATGTGAGAGGCTACACACATGACACGCGGACATTGGGTAATTGTAGCAATCTGGGTAGGCTTACCTGTTGTTATTGGCATCGTGCTCAATTTTCTATCACCAGGTTATATGCGAACACTTTTTGAGACTGATCATCTTTTATCGGGATTACCAACCTTACTTTGTGGGATGACCTTACTCAATTTTGCTGTGCTCATGGTTGGATTTTCCATTTACACAACACGACGTAACAAAGATAAATTGAAAGTTGAAGATTTTGAGGATGATACCCATCAAAAGAAAATGCCATTCGTAATGAGTTGTTTTTTATTCTTAATGTTACTGCTTTGTACGATTCCGACTTTGTGGCTTACTGTCATGGGACCTGCTGCGATGCGGATAGCTGATGAATTTTTCTTAACACCAATACCATGAGCGAATAAATAATAGTATCCCTCTTTGGAATGAGAGGGATACAATATACCCTTAAAACAAGCCGACGACATTGCCATTATCATCAATATCGACAGTCATCGCTGCTGGTTTGCTCCCAAGCCCAGGCATCGTTCGCATATCACCACACAATGGATAGATGAAGCCAGCCCCAACTGATGCGCGTACCTCTGTAATCGGCAGTGTGAATCCTCGCGGTGCGCCTTTTAGTTTTGGGTCAGCACTAAAGCTCAGATGTGTCTTCGCCATACAAATCGGCAAATTACCGAAACCATCTTTCTCAAATTGCCGAATTTGTCGCTCAGCAGTGCGTTCGTATTCCACGCTATCGGCACGATAAATTTCTTTAGCGATGATTTCGATTTTGTCTTTGATGGGTAAATCAACATCGTACAAAAAGCGAAAATCATTATCTTGTTCAGTCGCTTGGACGACCATTTCAGCGAGTTCAGATGCACCCGCGCCACCTTCCGCCCAATGATTGGCAACGGATGCACCTAACGCACCAGCATCGATTGCTAATTGCTCAACTGCGTCAATTTCAGCGTCTGTATCATCTGTGAATCGATTAATAGCAACGACGGGTGTAATCCCGAATTTGCGTAGATTTTCGAGATGTTGAATCATATTTACTGCGCCTGCTTCGACATCAGCGATATTTTCTTGTGTCAGTTTATCAGGGAGAGGCTTCCCAGGGATGATTTTATATTTCCCTGTGTGGGATTTGAGCGCACGCACCGTTACGACTAGCACTGCGGCATCAGGTATAAGTCCACTGTAGCGACACTTAATGTTGAAGAATTTTTCCGCGCCGACATCTGCCCCGAAGCCACTTTCTGTTACCACATAATCACTGGTTTTGAGGGCAATCATATCTGCCAAAATAGATGAATTACCATGTGCGATATTCGCAAACGGACCTGCATGGACAAACGCAGGGGTGTTTTCGAGAGTCTGCATCAGCGTAGGCTTGATTGCATCACGCATCAAGACTGTCGCTGCCCCTGCTGCTTGAATATCATCAGCCGTAATCGGTTTTTTATCGCGGTCATAGGCGATGACCATCCGACCAATGCGTTGACGCATATCTTGCAGTGATGTTGTTAGCGCAAGAATTGCCATCAATTCAGAGGCAACCGTGATGTCGAAACCTGTTTCACGCGGCACACCATCGGATTTTTTGCCAAGTCCAACAATGACATTGCGTAAGGCGCGGTCATTCAAATCAAGCACCCGTCGCCAAGGAATCGTTTGCGGTTCGATGTTAAGGGCATTCCCATGATGTAAATGTGCGTCAATCATTGCTGCAATTAAATTATGTGCTGCACCAATTGCATGAATATCGCCTGTTAAGTGTAGATTAAAATTCTCCATCGGCACAATCTGGCTATAACCACCTCCTGCTGCGCCTCCCTTAATACCAAATGTCGGACCTTGCGAGGGTTGCCGAACGGTGACTGTTGCTTTTTTACCGATGTAGTTAAGGGCTTGTCCAAGTCCGACAGTGGTTGTCGATTTACCTTCACCAAGAGGTGTAGGTGTTAGGGCTGTGATGTCGATATATTTGCCGTTGGGCTTGTCCTTGAATTTATCCAATACACTCAAATTGACCTTCGCCATGTATTTGCCGTAGTGTTCAAGGTCGGTATCAGGGTCGAGTTCCAGTTGTTCAGCAATTTCATTGATGTGTTTGAGTTGGGCATTCTGTGCAATCTCAAGATCGGAAGGAATCATAAAATACTCCAAAAATGTGTGTGAATGACTATTTTCTGCTTACATTATAGCGAAGTGAGCATCGCTTCACGGTATGACATTTGACCTCATTAATCTGAGTAAGCCCTTGATATAATGGCAATGAATCGTGAAAAAATGAGGATATGCTATGCCAGATTATGATGCGATTGTGATTGGCTCAGGTCCTAATGGGCTTGCTGCTGCCATTACACTTGCCGAAGCAGGGTGTTCAGTATTAGTGATAGAAGCATCTGATACCATCGGTGGAGGCACGCGTACCAAAGAACTGACCTTGCCTGATTTCAAGCACGATGTCTGTTCCGCGATTCATCCGTTAGCTGTATCATCACCATTTTTTAAACAACTTGGCTCTAAACTAGCACAATTCGGCTTAGAATGGGTTCATCCTGACGCACCTGTTGCTCATCCCCTAGATAATGGTGATGCAGTCATTGTTGAGCGTGATGTGGCGAAGACGGCTGAGTCACTCGGGGCAGATGCAACCATCTACAAGCAACTCATTGGTGCAATGACTGATAACTATGATAAATTACTCAATGACTTTCTAGCACCGCTTAAAATACCACGTTATCCACTGCATTTTGCATCATTCGGTGCTGTCGGGATTCTACCAGCATCTACATTTACGAAATTATTTTTCCGAGAAGAACGCACACGCGCCATGTTTGCTGGTATGGCAGGACATTCGCTACAAGCCCTCGAAAATCCTGCTACGACAGCTATCGGTGCGATGTTACTGATGCTCGCACATGCTGTTGGCTGGGGCATGGCGAAAGGGGGTTCACAAGCCATCAGCAATGCAATGGTTGCCTATTTAGAATCGTTAGGCGGTGAAGTTCGCACCAACTGGCATGTTCAATCTCTAGCTGAATTACCCTCTGCAAAGAAGATTTTGTTCAATACCAGCCCACAGGGTTTGCTAAATATCGCAGGCGGTGCTTTGCCATCACTCTACAAAAAACGTCTAGGGAATTACACTTACGGCGCAGGAGTCTTCAAAATAGATTATGCCCTCAGCGAACCGATTCCTTGGCAAAATCCAGAGGTCGCACGCGCAGGAACAGTACATCTTGGGGGCACATTTAAAGAAATTGCTTATTCCGAACGCTTAGCTGTCGAAGGCATCCATTGCGATAAGCCGTATATCTTATTAGCACAACAGAGCTTGTTTGATGACACCCGTGCCCCTGCTGGCAAGCATACTGGTTGGGCATATTGCCATGTTCCGCACGGCTCAACACGCGATATGACTGACATCATGGAAAATCAGATTGAACGCTACGCCCCCAATTTTCGTGATGTGGTGTTAGAACGGCATACTATGAATACGCTTGCCTTTGAACGTTATAATCCCAACTATATTGGCGGTGACATCAATGCAGGGGTACAAGATTTAACGCAACTCTTCACGCGCCCTGTGATACGCTTATCGCCGTACACAACCCCCAACGACAAACTCTATCTCGCATCGTCATCTGTGCCACCTGGGGGAGGCGTGCATGGTATGGGAGGCTATTGGGCAGCCAAAGAAGCCCTTAAAACCATGTGAATTATTTTTGCCTTAATTATATATGATTACATCCTAGTGTATCTTGATAACGATATAATTTTCCGTGATAGGGCATACTTTGATGAATGATAACGAATTAAGTAGGTTGAAACACGTAGCCAAACAACGAACACTTATACTTCTACCATTGTTTATATTGAGCTATGTATTGACTTCT
>JBCCSC010000020.1:0-109939 GCA_039200705.1 Chloroflexota bacterium | reverse complement strand
ATTTAAAGTGATTTAAGTATACCAAACAGAGGTAGATTGTATGAGTTCAGAGCAAAGAACTATATCTGCAAAGCTAACAGTGGCACAAAGTAGTGCATTTGATAAACTTACTAACATCACAGGTATAAATTCAGTGAGTGACTTGACACGCACAGCTCTTTCATACTTGTGTGTTCTACATGGGATAGTATTCCCCGATGATGAGCGATTAAATATCGAAGGAAACTTGATTCATACAGAAGTCATCCCATTTGGGCTTGAAGGCTACAAACGGACAATTGAAGAATATTCCGCTAAAAATACCTCAACAGTTGTGCGAATTCTAGAAACCTTCACAACATTTGTAAGCTCAAGTGGCAGGATATTAGAAGATTATTTGTCCGAAACAGAAAACAGGCTAGAAATACTTCTTTTAGATCCACAATCACCTATAGCGGAACAGCGATCATTAGATCTAGGGGAAAAATCTGATTTTGTCGCAAAATCAATTGAGGATACACTCAAAGATATTGAGTATTTTATTGATCTGCTAACATTGCGACATAAAGATCGCGAGAAAGTGAATTCACTAACTTCAATACTGAGTCGTATTGAAATCCGATTCTATGATTCATGGCCTGGATTGGCTCTTTACCAAGTTGATGACATCACATACATTGCATTCTACACGAATCGACGGACAGCACAGGGACCATATCTGAAATTGTATGGAGATAATAGTAATCATATTGAACAACTTTTCCAAGATAATTGGCAACAACTATGGAACAGTTCTACGGGGAAATTCAACTTAAACACGAGAAAATTAGAACCAATAACGTAATTCATAAAATAGCATGAATTGCTTCAATATAGGGAGAGTAAAGACATTGTCTGATAACGATATATACCAAATATCACATAGCTTAACTTTACCAGTACATAAGGTTGCACAAGTGTATTCCGATGAAACATCGATATCGGATAAGACCATAGTGGTAAAAGAAATGGGACCGCTTGCTACAACTATGCAGAAGTTTTTGGAAAATGAGGCTACTCTAAAGCCAATAGACTCTGCCGACATGTTTACACAATTTGATTGTTTAGCATCTAGTGACTCAATACCAGAAATTATGAGAGCTATGAATTCACTGTCGCCAGGGAATGGTCAAATTGGTTATCGTCAAGTTATTGCACTTGTACACTATCTACGACGCATAGTAACTACCGAAATCACAAAACGATTTGGAGACTTTATCCTACCAGAACATAGTCATGTATTTGGCTCTGGCGGAGACTTCCTCAAGACATTGCATGCAAGTACTGCAGCCAGCATTATTTGTTCGCCATTAGTTAAAACTCTTAAAACTGGCACTATAAATGTTACATCCGAGCATGGTAGTCAACATTTAGTTGGTGCATTGAATATAACCTCTCCGTATCAGAATATGGATGAAGTCACAGAGATATTAGAGGCAACTGGTTTTGCATTTTTAGGATTAGGTGATCTTGGCTTTCCATACTCAAGTCAATTAAGAGCTGTTAGGCAAGAGTTTTGGCAGGTTGCTAATCTAAAGATACAAGAAACATACAAACGAACAAATAATTGGCGACAGGCTGTAAACAGCACATCTATTCCGATTGATGTACTAAAAGTCGTGTCACCTAATTCGGTTATTTTAAATCCTTCTAAACACTCCACAGGTGTTCATCATATTTCGCTCATACCTTATGTGCTTGCAATATACATCGAACTTGAGATTGAAGGGATGATAGCATATGGGTTTGATGGTATTGATGAATTGTCAACAGCATCACTTACACACAGTGGAGACGAGAAGCCTAACAATCTGATTATTGTCGTATCAAAAGACTACATTCATATTGAGAGTTTCTCCTCTTCAACACTGAATATACCGCTGGTAGATTACAATGAAATTAGGGAGGAAAAGTCAATTGAAATTGAGGCAAAAAATCTTGAAAAAATTCTCTCAGGTAAGTTAAAAGGAGCTAAGCGCGATTTTCTAGTTGCTAATGCTGCACTGCATCTATTTGCTAGTGAAGCACTACCGCAGAATGCTGATGATGTCGATGTGATGACTGTATTATCAAACAATGTTAACCGTATTAACAACCTTATCGATAATTACGAGCTACTTGACAAGCTAAATGAACTCCGCAATTATGCCATGCTAGCTCAATAGTGTGACAACATCCTCAAAATTTCTAGCTAGCTGTCGTAACCTTGCGACAGCTCTAGTTCAAATTCCATTAATGCTAGTTCTTCCTTCTCCAGCATTTGGTTCTCTAAATTGATAACTGATTTTGGCACAACGTAGTAGCTTTGACATTGATATTTAGCAACGTTCCAAATACTAATCTTTTTTAAATTTTTATATTCTTCGAAAATCACACGAGCTTTGAAGATAGCTTTGTTTGCTCGATCATAATTTTTTGCATAATAATGGCAAACTGTTATATGCAACCAACATTGTAAAGCTAAATGATAATATTTCGCCCCACGCTCAGGGCTATAACCAAACATATTCGTAAAAGACAATGTTCCAGCATGTTTAGCCATTTCTTCGTAATTTACTGCAAAGCTGAAAAGAATAGATATTATTTCTTGGATTTTTTTCCACACGTAAGAGTTATTATCATTTTGAAGATTATCGATAATTGTTTGGGATGTATCAAGCTCTGCTAAAAAAGAAACTAGTCTTTTTTCGTAGCTTTTTTGATCTGGTATACTATATATTAAGTTATCAATACTCATTTTTGTGTTTTCTTTATACTTTACTTGTACAATATTATACTTAATATTGTTTGCTATCGCAAGAATTATGGTTTAATGAATACTATATGTAGGTAAATGCTACAGTTAGTAATACAATATAAGAGGTGATTTTTGCTTTATGAGACAGTGTTGCTAGATGAGACCAACTGCGCTATGGTTTCACCATTCCTTTACATACAGCTAGTGATAAATGATGACCAACCCTGCTGAACAACTGAAAACTGTCCCATTAACAATTTTGCTTCCTGATTTACTGAGTCAATTCAATAAACCGACCCTACTCGGTCAACATGGCGTGAAACTCACCAAAACACAGATGGATGCGATTGCCCAAGCTATCCAAAGTCAGCAATCCCTCCCTGATGATGCCCAAGCAATTATCCCAGCTATGCAAGCCATTGTGCACGAGAGTATTACCCTACTAGAAGAAAAATTCAGCCTGAGTTTCCGTCAAGCACTCCAAACCACAGATATTTCGCAGGTCGCCGAATGGGAAACCACTGCCGACTTTCTCGAAATTGCTAATATCAAAAGCAATGCAGAACTGCGTATTTCCGCAGGGACATCCATTCTAGTATTTCTGGGGGATGTAATACTCGCCGACCATCTCTTGACAGTCATTGAGGTCGATGCTGGTGCAAACGATGTCGATGCCATGATTGCCAAACGTGCCTTATCGACCCATGCCCAAATCGACATCGACACCGAAGACTGGCTCTCCAAAATTCAAGAACTTTTAGAGTAATTGTGGTTGAAGTCCCCTCTTTACGCAGTGGAGAGGGGATTTAGGGGTGAGGATGCCAATCTCACATTGTCTGTTCATCGAGGTCATTCAGCAACCAAATAATTGACTGGCGCAAACTCGCTTCGAGTGTTTTGCTGCCTTCGATACTATCCTCATAGACCGTAAACCGCAGATGACGAATATCAAAAGGTAATTGCTCAATATCTTTGGTCTGAGTCAATAGAATCGCTGGCTTGCCGAGAGTATGGGCGATGCCTAATTCATAATACACATTAGCGTTAACTTCTGTCGTCTCACAGATGACCAACTTACACGCATTGAGTGCTGACCATACCTCCTGCATAATTGACCCGCGCGTAGAAGCAAAATCATCACCTCGTTTAATCGTCAAATTGAGGTCAGCCGCCACAGGCACAATTACATTTTCATAGAGTGCATTATATTGCTCACGAAACGGCATAATCATGAAAATATCACTCTGAAATTGACTGCGTCGTAAAGGTTCACCCCACATCGGTTCGACTGTGATTTTATTGTCGAAATCCTCAAATGATTTTTCAGTCACCTGACGCTGAGCCTCATGCAGTTCCAGCGCACGACGCACAATCTGCTCAACCTCACCACCGAATTCGTCTAAAGCACGTTCGATAGTTTCTTCAATGGTTGCTTCTTCATCAGCAGATTCAGGCACGGGTTGTTCAGGCAAAATCGGCACACGGTCACGTAGGCTTGTAGTCGCAGGTGGACGCAAGCGACGACGCTGATGACGAGTCTGCTTGTAATTATCCATCGCCACCTTGACCTGTGCGACGAGGTCATCGGCATCTTCAAAGGTTGTGATGACATCATTCTGCATGACATGTGCCAAAAACTCTTGCTGACGAGCTTCTGCTTGTTCATAAGCCCCTTGTAACACGAAGATGAGACGTGCAGTATCCTGTTCGACAGCCGTCTGATACTCAAGTTCTAGCTCAGATTGTGTTTCACCTTCTGGAACAATGCCTAACGTCCCATCATAAATTGCTAGAAAAACATCCGCTTGCTGAATCGTCGCCCTCGCAATCACATGGCGATGTCGTCCTAACTGAGGCATATCATCGACGTTCAATCCCGATAAGCCAATTTCATTGATAGCAAATAATGCCCGTTGCACAGCCGATACATACATCTCATTCTTATCATGCGTGCTAATATATACTTTATAAACCATTGCGCGATAAATCCCTTCTGCGATGGTATCTTAATCTATGAGTTCATAGTAGCATGATTGCACAATCAGCACATTCTTAATGGAACATACTTTTAAATGTTCGTAGCCAAATTATGAGATGCTTTGTCGAGGTATTAGCTTATTTTGTGATGACGCTAAACTATCGGTTTTCAAAATTTTTCTGTGTCTCTGTGATTCAAAAATGTTAAATATTCATGCAAAGCTACCCAACTGCGGAAAAATCGCCCCCAAATACCCTAGCAATGCCCGTGCGACAGGCGTAAACGGCATTGTCTCATCGTAGAGCAACTTAATCTCACGTTGCAGAGGCACATCACTCACAGATAAAGCGTGCATCAAGCCAGCGTTTACCTCGCGTTCCACAACATAATCAGGCAAAATCGCAATCGCCATATTGCTCATCACTGATTGCTTAATCGCCTCCTGATTGTCATATTCCGCGACAATGCGTGGCACAACCCTGTTTTCAGAAAGCACCCCATCAATCCAAACGCGCGTCCGACTGTTCATCTGACGTGTGATGAAGGCTTGCTCATGCAAATCGGCTAAATTCACAGCCTCCCGATTGCGCCATGTATGTTCTTGTCCGACTACAACTACCATCGCCACAGGTCGCAGAATGATGCTTCCTAGCCCCTTGCGCCGAATATGGTCAAGTTCACCTTCAACTACCGCCAAATCTAAATGATGCGCCATCACGCCAGCAATATTGTCAGATGTCACTCCTGTGCGGAGTGCGATATTCAATTGTGGATAAGTCATGCGGAAACCACTTAGCCAATCAGGGAGTAAATAGGTGCTAACACCGGGGGTTGCCCCTATTGTCAATTGTCCACTAGCGATATTCTCAACATTGGTCACCTGACTTTCTGCCTCTGCCACCAGATGCAAAATGCGCTGGGTATATTCATAGAGCGTTTCGCCAGCCACCGTCAGCGTTACACCACGTCGCCCACGAATGAACAAAGTTGTACCGAGACTATTTTCAAGGTCTTGAATATGTTGGCTAACCGCAGGTTGTGTCATGGGAAAAGTTTGAGCAGCCGCGCTGAAGCTCCCTGCTTGTACCACCGCTGCAAAAATCTCTAATTTATATAAACTTAACATCACATCATCTCATTCTAGGAACTTTATTCTATAAAGAGTATATCTGAGATGAGACAATGCTCCCAAGACTAAATATTGTATGAAGAATCTCAAGCAGATACTTAAGATGTGAACAAATGCTCTGTTAAATATTGATGGAGTGAAATTAAGCGAAGAGTATTGAAATAGCGTGCAAAAAGGCGAAATCACATATGTTCATTAAAAAGTAAAAGAACACAGAGGGTAGGCTGTGTCCTTTAGAAGGGGTAGAACGTTATTATTTGAGAGATGCTATCAGGATTAACCTGATGAACTTAATCTAACATACATTCTAAGTTAAAACAATTAAGAAAGCAAGAGAAATATGAGAATTAGATTAATTTTAGGTCTCTGCAAGGTAAATTTAGTAGACAGGTACTATATGTCTTGTCCAACAGACATAATTTTTTCTCATAAGTTCAAATTCAGTTAATCTACTCTATCCAACTTACAACCTGCTCCGCCACCATAATTCCCTGCTGAATACGCTGATTGAGGTCAACCACACCTGCTTCGTTGAAAGGCTGAGATAAGTAGTCACTCCCAATCAATGCGATGCCATCAGGCAATTGTCCTTGAATGGTATTAATCCAATCCTCGTGTTGCTCATCATAACAAGATAAGGGGTCGGCTTCCGCCCAAAATCCTATATGCGATGCAATCGGCTCAGACAAATCATAAGCCTCGCGCACAAAATCAATCAATTGTGTTTGTGTTTCATACTGTGTCGGAGCAATCCGAATCCCAAATTGTAAGAGCGTATGTCCTGCTGGCACACGCGCAGGATGTGTTGTCCGATGAATAAACGGGAATCCCATGTCGGGTGGTGTATTGAGTGTTGCTGGCAAATCATTTGTTTTACAAACCAATGACACTCTCTGAATCGTATCATAGTGATAATCTAGCAATTGTTCTGTAATCGGTGTGATGTAACCATAAAACATACGCTCAGCATAACGTGCAGGGACAGCCAAAACTAATGCACGCGCATCGAACATCAAGCCATTTTCCATGCAAATACTAAAACGCTGACTATTATCCAATTCGCCAATGCTACTGACTGCCATCCGCATCAAACGAGTTGCTGTCATCTTCTGTGCGAGTGCATCAATCAATTGACCTGTGCCTTGCTTAAAGGCGATAGTATGGTCTCCTAACGAAAACAACGCATCATCTAATCTTAAGTCTGCTAACCATGCTTCGTCGAGTGTATCAGTAAGTGCAAATGCGCCACTATCAAAGATAATCTCATCTTGTTTGGTAGATTGGATACTGCCACCCAAGTGTCGCTTGACCTCAATCAAAGTCACATCAAGCTCATAAGATGATAAGGCATACGCAACGGATAATCCTGTCAAACCGCCACCTACAATGACCACATCACGCATGATAACTGTTCCTATGTGAAAACGTAAAATATCTGCTAGAAATTGCCCAATCCTTAACGCAAACACCGCGACTGGTAAGCAATTCATGCTATCATGAAATTATATCATTCTCCACTAAAGCAAAGGAGTAGAAATGGCGAGAGACATTG
Organism: Chloroflexota bacterium; assembly: GCA_039200705.1. Classification (GTDB taxonomy): domain Bacteria; phylum Chloroflexota; class Anaerolineae; order Aggregatilineales; family Phototrophicaceae; genus JAUZRW01. The sequence continues at coordinate 102,525 of JBCCSC010000020.1, read as the reverse complement.
AATTACGTCAAGCAACACTGGAAGATGTGTCAATGCTTGCCGAGATGAATCAGCAATTGATAATTGACCAAGGCAGTCCCAATGTCATGGATTTTGAAGCCCTCAAACATCGCATGGTGCAATGGCTTGCTGATGGACGCGAAGCAGTCATCGTCGAACGAGAACATCAAGTGATTGGCTACTTACTCTATCGCCGTGTTGAAGATGAATATTATCCTTATCAAGATAGCTTTTACATCAGACAATTTTTCATTTTGCCGAGCTTCCGCCGACGGGGAATCGGTCAGATAGCCTTCGACCAAATCGTATCAGAATATTTTGAGCCTGATGTCGCTCTGATGCTTGATGTGCTAGAAACCAATCCCGAAGCCAAAGCCTTTTGGTCAAAAATAGGCTTTGAGGAATATCACACCACCATGCGCCGTAGCGTATCCGAGACAGCACATCGATGAATATCACCATTATCGATATGCCAACTGATGAAGCTTCAATTCAACGCGCAGGTGAGATTTTGACACTTGCCTTTGCTGAAAATTTCACTGATGCGTGGAACACACTTGAAGAAAGTATCGAAGAAGTCCGTGAAATACTAGATGATGACTACCTCTGTCGTGCTGCTCTTGTAGATGGTCAAATCGTTGGCTGGATAGGTGGCATCCCTGAATATGATGGCAATGTCTGGGAATTGCATCCGCTAGCCATTCATCCCGAATATCAACGACAAGGAGTTGGTCGTGCCCTTGTCCGTGACCTTGAAACCTTAGTGGCTGAACGAGGTGCATATACGATTACACTCGGCAGTGATGACCAAACTAACATGACCACCCTTGCTAATGTTGATTTGTACGATAATCTCTGGCAAAAAATTGAGGAAATTCAAAACCTCAAGGGACATCCCTGTAGCTTCTATCAACGATTGGGCTACACCATCATCGGAGTGATTCCTGATGCCAACGGACTCGGCAAACCCGACATTATCATGGGCAAGCGTATCCAAAAGTAACGCTCAACAAAAAAGACCAGCTCATCGACTGGTCTTTTCAGTGTAAAAATGTAGAAAGTGCTATCGGCGCGAGAAGAAACCAATTAATTTTTGAATGGCTGACCGTTTCTTCGTATCACGACTAGCTTGCGTTTCGGTCAATTCCCCTGTACCAGGCTTAATCACAGCTTCAGCTTGTGCTGGACGAGTATCTTCAATATCACTTAACTCAACAACCTGTGGCATCGGCATTGTCTCGACTTCATTCGCATCGGGTTCAAGGCGTGTTGGTATACGTGGTTGAGGCACACGCGATTTCGGACGTGGTGCTCGCATCCCTTGTGTCATGAAGCGCACATCTTGTAAGAAGACCCAGCCTAAGATATGCCCAACTTGTACCAGACACCAATCTTCACGGCGATAACGTTTGCTGATATTGACCATATCGCCAATGTAGATTTCCATTACCTGCTCGCTATTTTTCAGCGTAGGATAATCATACACGGCTACATAATCATAGCGTGTCCATTTGACAATGGCTTCTGCCCATTCCACGTTTTTTCGTGGTAGAGTGTTGTGTTCATCTGTCTCGTATGACATAAAGAGTTTACCCGTTCTAGTTTCCCCAAAGAGTGATGCTGTCTTAATAATTCATGTTTTCTCGTAACATTCATTATTTTATGGGTTTTTTACAAAATGATAAACCAATGTAGTCAAATCTTGACACTTTATAACCAGATACAAACTCTTAATCGTCCATACGGTCTAAAATCGCCTGACGTACCTGCTCATATTCTGCTTGTGTGATGAGTCCTTGTCGGCGTGCATCTTCTAATTGTTGTAAACGCTCGGACAATGTACCACCATCCACAGCTATACCCATTTGTGACAGCACGTTGCGTAAAATAGTTGCAACTTCTGGCGGAATTGTTGCCTGCACCGACTGAAAATCTACTTGTTGTCCTTGTCGGTAAATCTCTGTTAAATCCTCAATCTGCCCTGATGGTATCGTCGCAAATTTGACCTTTTCACGATTTTGCATCGTCATCCGTGCACCTGCATTAATTAACACAATGCCTATCACAACACCCATAACTGTGCCACCAAGTAGATAAGGCATCGCTTCACCAGTGACATCACGCTCTTGATAATCACTATCTATACAGATTGCACTACCATCACGCATCCATAGTGTTTCTGTAGACTCACACACAAAAGGCTCTAACAGAACGCCCGTTATCGCCTCCGCTAATCCAAATCCATTGAGTGTTAGCACCAATAAAGCAACCACTGCCAAATCGAGCAACACACCCAACATAATCAAGAACCGACCCATAAGATTCATCCCTCAATAATTAACGTATCCTCATTATAATCATTTTCAATTGTTGTAAAACTATAAGGAACAAACCGATGCAACTGCTAAGATGTCCATCATGTGATGGCTACGGATGGTCAGAAGATGATTTCACAGGCGAAGCAGAAGATTGTGGCTGGTGTGCTGGCATTGGCTATGTCTTCCGTGATGATGCCAATGTCGATCATAAAATTACACGCGATCAACTCCGTGACTCTGATATTTCAGCACAACTTGAAGCTCTTGATATCCAACGAATGCGTGAAATCGGCTATGAAGGCGACGCTAAAAAACCATGGGAACAAGCTATCCGCAAAGGCACACAAGGCGGTATCAATCCCTACGACGATGACTCCTCTGATTAATTGGGCTATTAGGATTTTGGCTTCATGCGAGGATGATTGTTGACAACTCTTTTCTTTCATTCTCTCACCCTTCCAGACTTTGCGTTAAGGTTTTTAGGGTGATGGTCATCGTATTTGAGGCTGTAAAACTGAGTCGTCTAATATCTGTAATGCCCACTGACAAAATGAATTTTCCTCTTGTATTTGTCTTTCTGTGGTTCATATGTAATCCTGTTGCTATATGCAAATGCACATGATACACTACCCTTATATAAGATGATTATTTGCCCAGTTTCATATCACCTCCGTCAACCGTTTGCATCTTATGGGATGGGCGACAGTTATCTTGTGTGCACCGTTCACCGTTAAACACGAGTAGAGGATATGTCTGAAAAAATCTATTGGGGCATCGATGGCTGTAAAGGGGGCTGGATAGCCATCGGATTACAAAAAGATGGAGCGTACCATATCGCTTATGCGCCTGATATTGCAACGTTCTGGGAGCAATACTGCCCACAGAGCCAACTCGTTCTCATTGATATGCCAATCGGTCTCGCATCTGATAGTGAAGGTCGTCTGACTGAAAATGCCACACGCCAAGTCTTAGGCAATCGGCGTTCCTCTGTTTTCCCTGTACCCACACGCGATGCAATTGAGCATGGTGGCACTCATGGCTTCACTGATGAACACTATAGAATTGCCTGTGACATCAACCGCGATATTGAAGGCAAAGCATTCTCGAAGCAAAGCTGGAACATTTCAGGGAAAATCTACGCACTGGATAACTATCTACGCCAAAAGCCAAGTCGTAAGCATGTCATCCTCGAAAGCCATCCCGAAGTGATGTTCTGGGCATTGAACAACCAGACACCGATGGCATACAGCAAAAAATCAGGCTTAGGCTTCAACGAGCGTCTGAGTATCTTGAAACGCTATCAACCAAATGCCCTAGAAATTATTGAGCAAGCCTATACTGAGCATCGCAAAGTCTTGGCAGATGATGATATTGTCGATGGACTTGCCCTTGCGATTGGTGCACGCATGTCCAAATTACGCACACTGCCATCACGCCCTAAAATCGACGATTACGGTCTACCCATGCAAATCGTCTATCCCAAAATTCAATGATGTATATAAAAACGATGAGAAATATTTGGCACATTCCTCTGTGATCGGATTATGGATCGCGCCGATTGTTAATCGAACGTATCGTCTGACCCATGACGCATAAGTCGAACGCTGTAATGGCATCTGATTTCAACTCTAGTCATAAAGATAACTAAGCTATTACCAATTCGCAACCGAGTGGCGATAATTTATGAGGAAAAATAGGAGGGTGATGAAACCCTCCTCTGTGATTATGTCATTGGGGGATGATGCAGATAGTCGGGCGTTCTAGGATGGCTGCTGGACAGGTATGGCGCAAGCCAACGGTAGCACTTTGAATTTCAAAGTCAGCTAGCCAGAATGCAATCGTCGAAACTTGTGAGCGTTGAGCAATGATGTCACAAGGCGTTGGCAGGTCAGGCATTGCTTCGTCCACTGTGATGACTAGGCATTGATTCGGGGCAAGTCGGGTAACGTCGGCGACGATCTCAGGACTATTGAAAAAGGCTTCATCACCCATGATTAGGCTTGCACCTTCGACACTCAGATTGGGATTAAAGTTATAGATGGTGCTACGGTCGGTGGGCATCCAACGGTCAGGCGATTGGTTAATCAGTGCAATGGCATTCGGTGTGTAGACAAAATACAAGAAACTGACGAGGTCATCAGGTGAGCCTGCGCCATCGAGATAGAGACCACATTGAGTGGGGCTATCTTGGCTATTGGTAGGAGCACCAGGGCATGTCGCACGGGTAACGCCATTTTCAATGACTGCAAATTGTTGGACACCATTGGTTTGTGTCCAGAAATGTTCGCCTGTGGCGTTGGTTGTCAGCCATTGAATATCTTGGCAACCTGAAACAGGTTTAGAATCGCGTACTGTGATTGACCACAATTGTAGACAACGTTGTTCGCGGATATTTGACCCCCAGCGTGAAGCAGCAAACGATGCAGGATTATCGCCTTCGACAGCCGCAAATCGTAACCCTGTAATATCGCCGACGTTATTCGTGGTGTTGATAAGTGTGAAGTCGTTATCATCGTAGATGAGAGTGACATTATCACTGCGTAAGACACCGACATCAACACTTGAGCCACGCGGAACGACACTCCCCGAAGCAAGTGATTGTTCGATGACTGTGCCACTGGCTTGCCCGCCTCCAAGTTCGAGGGCAATGGCATTTTCTGCACCCAGTGATAAACCTGCTTGATTAAGAGTCGCTGCTGCTTGGGGCACATTCAAGCCTGATACATCAGGGACAGTAACTTCTGTTTCTTGTGCAAGTCCCGTGCTCATGAGTCCGATAAACGATAAAAGTAAGAATAAAAAACGGGTAGTGGTCATCTGATGACTCCATCGCATGGGTAAATAGTCATTATTTAGTAGTATGAGATGATTATTGTGTGCTATACTTTTTGCAAAATTGTAACATAATTTGCAACAATTCGGTGTAATTTATAACATTTTTCATTGAGAGATAGGAAAGAGGTGCTATGCGTCCTACATTCCGAGGAATTATAAGACTAGGTTTTTATTGTGGTTTATTTTTATTGCTTGTCATCAGTGTGCCGACACTTGCCCAAGATAATTCTGTGACCTTTGAGGGTGAAATATCGGAAGTCACGGAAACATCAATTGTTGTGGGTGGCGTGGCTGTTGACATTAGCACGGCTGTGTTGCCTGTAGATGGTGTTACTGTTGGGATGACCGTGCAAGTAATTGGCATTGCAGATGGTCAGACGATTCAGGCGACATTGATTGTCATTATCAGTATAGGTGATGCATCTGTTGTCACACCATCGCCTGTATCAGAGACAGCCACAGCAATGCCAACAGATGCAAATCCTGCACCAACGACTACAGCGACAGTTGACCCTGCGCCGACAGGTACTACTACGCCACAAGCTCCTATTGTGGTGGATGGTGAACCATTAATTGTGATTGAAGGACCTGTACAGGCGATTAATATCACATCAATTACCATTTTCGATATTGATATTGAAGTTGACCCTGCGGATGAAATACTCACACAGATTCGCATCGGGGATACGATTCGCGTTGCGGGGCAATCGTCTTTCGAGAATAACACAGTGGTAATTGTCGCGGTGAATATCACGGTTATTCAGACGACAGTGATTGTGGTCAATAATCCAGCAACGGTTTTTGTACCTGTAGGAATTCCATCTAACTGTAGGCGGTCGAGCGGTCGTGTAACATGTAATCGGCGTTCATCTTAGGGTGTAAGAACACTACTTTTGATTCAGAGATTAATAGGGACGAGGCATATCTCGTCCCTACTTTCTATTTTAGTCATTTCATCACCATCTCTACAATAATGTGATTTCCGTGAAGATACGTTCTAAGTATCTAACCCATTTAACTTTAAGGAAGTCATCTGAAAATTACGATTTTGTGGGAGAGTTTCAAACTCTCCCCTACACTATCATGGTTTTCATGTGTAAGGGCGGGTCTTAGACCCGCCCAAATGATTGTATTTAGTGTGTTTCCCGAATATTCAGATGATTTCTAAAATTTTGTATAGCAATTTTTAGGTACAAGCGAGGAACCATCTTGTGATAATTAATTGGCGTGTTGTTCCCCATCGGTTGTTGATGATTTTGTTAGGCATTGCAGTTGTGATTGCAATCGCAAGCCTTTTATCTGAATATCTGGTGACTGTGATGCTTGCGCCTGAGATTGGCTCGATTCGGGCTGATATGCTGGATTTATTGAGCGTCAATTTAGAGGAAAGTCTGCCAACATGGTATTCATCGACTTTGCTAGTGGTGGCAGCAACTTTATTTTTACTGATTGCAGTGGCAAAGTACCGAGAAGGTAATACTTATCGGCATTATTGGATAGGCTTGGTGGTGTTGTTCATTTATCTTTCAATGGATGAAGGAGCAGCGATTCACGAGATTGCGTCAGGTCCTTTGCATCGGACATTCAATACGAGTGGCTTTTTGACTTTTGGTTGGCAGATTGCTGCTGTGCCAATTTTGGTGGTGCTAGGACTGATTTATCTGCGATTTTTCTGGCATTTGCCGACGAAGACACGCAATTTATTATTTTTATCAGCAGGGATTTATGCAGGTGGCGCACTCGTTATTGAGGGCTTTAGTGCTGCAATTTACGATGTGCAAGATATTTCATTTACATATTTAACCGTTGCGACACTGGAAGAATTTGCTGAGATTGTCGGTGTCTCTTTAGTCATTTATACCTTGTGTGACTACATCATCAGGCAAGGGTATCGTTATCAATTATTCAGTGAGGAAGAACAAGTCTCCAGCAAGGTTAATAAACATGCACGGATACCTATCTCACTGATTATAGTTTGTGTTGTCACTGTTTATGTCGGACTATTGGCGATTGCTTGGCAATGGGGGGATGATACGCCTATTGATGTGGTTGAAGTGGAATTACCATTTTATCATTCGATAGATGCTGACTTGGTAGCGAATGATGTGACTGTGTTTGAATTGCCTGAAATTTTCAGTGTGAATAGTGGTCTGACACGAGAGATTGCTTATGATTTGCTAGCGTATCATGAGCAGGTGACGATTGTTGCCTTGCCATCAGAAGAGCACAGTATGTTCTTCGCAGGGGCGGTTTTGCCCTTTGATAATGACATCTTGGCTGATTTGCTCCATGCTAATGGTATTGTGGAATTCATCATCTATGAGACTGAGGTGGTGCGTGTTTTCACGGCATCGTTAGATAGTTAGAATCAGTAAAATACATAAACTATTCTCTGTTAAAGGAATAATGTCACTAGCAATTACCGTACTCTGTTATTATTCGTTTTAGTATTAATGCGAATTTATAAGCAGTCTGCTATCATAGACCTAATGGTCATGATGTAGGAGCGATTTGTGAATAAGGGTAGAAGCCGATTCAGAAATCTGGTGATTGATTGGTATTACGATCAATCGTATGGTTTGACGGTCAAGACATTGCGCTGTGGTGTTTGTGGGTTACCTGTTCAGTCGATGGCTGTCGAAATTGATGGGACACGATTTTTAACGTGTAGTGATAAGCATTTGGTCGGCACGGAGATTGACCCTGATGAGGCGCAGGTGATGCGTGAGACTGCGAGTGAGATACGGATTGTCACGGTATCAGAATACAATAACTTGGTGTATGACATCGTGAATGCGTTCAAGAATGATTTTGATTTTAGTCAAGCGTCTGAGACGACCTTGTGAGATGTTTCAGGTAGGAGAGCGATAGGCGTATTGCCATACGCTCCTACAATTCTATGTGTATCGAAAAAGGCGTATTGCCATGCGCCCCTATGTGTTGAAAAGGTATTTAGGACATCCTGTTGGATGTCCATACAAATTTACATGCTATTGATTGCAGGTTGATGGTGGCAGGGTATCCAGTGTGCCCTCAGCAGAGCAATCATCACGGATAGCGACAAATTGAGTATCACCTTCAGCTTGTGATAGGACAAGCACTTGGGCATCGGTTTCGTAATCGCCGAGTGTAATTGATTCCCCTAGATAATTGATAAAAATTTGTTCACTACGACCATCTTGCCAATCGACTTGTAGCCAGATTGTTTCACCATCATTGTCGTTGATGGTGAGTGTCGGGCGATTTTGCCATTCATCTTCACTGGCTGGGTAGAGTAATGTTGCAAGTTGGAAAGTTTCGCTTGGGTCAGTGGATGACACCGTGACCGAAGTCGTTCGCCTATTTTCTGATAGTGTGACATCCAGCGAATTATTGCTGTGAAGATTGAGTCCCATGATTTGTTCGTTGGGGTAACTTTCAATCCATGAGTCGATATAGAACGTATCGCCTTGATAGTGAGAGACAGCTTGATAAGTTTGGGCTTGAGATGATGTAATTATATCTAACAACACGATGTAATCAGGGCGGATGAACAGAGCATGACGCTCAACTTGTGTGACATTGGCTTCGTCAGGATAAGCATTGGTCAAATCTGCACGGGCGTAGTTTACATTTGTGCCTGAGATATGTTGGGCGATGGTAGCTGCACGATTGTCGAAGTCGGTGGGTTGCATCCCAAAATTACTACTTGGTGGGCGATATTGTCCCATGTTGTTGATGAGCAGGGAATTGTGTAAGGCAGTGTCAATCTGAGCAAGACCGACAATTTCGGTAGTCATCCATGTGTTGTTATCATAGAGATAGTATGTCCCCGCATCGTTATGGTCGTGGTCGATATTGAGTTGACAATTGTTCTCGTTGCAGGGTAATTGCCAAGGGTAGTCACCAGCGAGGAAGCTATCAACAGCAAAGTTACCACCGAAGACACTCGCTTTCATCCCAAAGACGAAGTCATTTTCTGTCCAGCCTGTGCGCCAAATAATCGCTTCGAGGTCGGTGCTTTGGTAAGACAAAGGCATATCCGTTGGGGCTTGAGCTTCAATTTCGGGATTATAGTAGAAAAATTCAAAGACTGACCACATAGTTGCAGCCGAAAAATCACTTGTAGCGACCATCTGCTGAGCGAGCCACTCTGCGATAGTATCATCATATTCGGATGCGCTGAATCGCACCAAGGAATGATGAGCGAAATCTGTTTCCCAATTACGTTCAAAATCGGCAAAGGATAAGATGTAATCACCATTGGGCAACCAGTTGTAGAGCATCCATTGTGGATAGGCTTGCATGTAAGTGTGAGGGATGATGTCTACATCCGTCACACTACGAAGATTATAAGTGAAGGGTAGGCTCATGGTAAGTTTGTAGGCTTGGTAGGGAATACTCTCATGCCATGTGCCATCACCTATATTTTCGAGGATGTGGGTATCTTTTTGCATTTGTTCAACAGCAAAATTGAGCCAGCGTTGCGGATTGAGGATGAAATCGTCAGAACATGGTCGCACAACATCCGAGCGAACATAGAGACCATCGCTGATTTCATACCAAACTGAACCCTCACGGTCGATTATGGTATTAATAGCGATGGCTGTTTGATTACGTTCTAGGGTCGCTCCGACTTCACTATCGAGGGTTGGTGCAAGTCGTAAGTTGATAGTGCCTGAACCTGACGATCTTAGCTCACAGGTCATGGGATAATTGGTATCGTCCAGTAGGACTAGGCTGGCGATGCCGAGTGCGGAATTGGCAGTGGAATAGTGATTCTGATAGTAGGATTCTTGCCACCATGCCCCTGCATTGGGCGATGAGCCTGCATAATATAGGGCTTGTGTGCGTGATAGTAATTCCATGCGAACAGTATTGCGTTCATTATTGTTGAGGTTGTTGTAGAGCCAGTCATAGCTGATAGAGGTCATCATCAAAAGATGCGAATAGGCGAGTTCAGGTTTTTCAGTTTCGCCCCAGCGTGACCATGTGATGTAGGTCAGAAGGCGTTCTTTTGCGCCATCACAATAGGACTCTGTATCGGTCACGACACAAGCAAATGATAGCGCAAGTAAATCATGCGAGGCGATACGATAATGGTTGAGAATAGAGTCATCTGTTGGTGTTTCGGCGATGCCTCGTGTGAGTGCATCATCAGCAACATTGATGGCACTGGTAGCAATCGCTTCGTGGGATGTTCTACCATCTCTTTGTAAGGTATTGATGTTATCTGGTGTGAAGAAGATGCGAGGGTGTTGAGTGAGATTATCTGGGTTGAGCGTGGCGAGATTCTCGATGACGATAGCTTGGGCTTCCGCAGATGAGTTGCTTGGGCTACACCCGACTAGCATCAACAATAAGCAGATGAAAAGACTGATAGTTGCTTTGCGCCATGTGTATTTCGCGGAATTCGATTGTTTTATCATGGATAAAGTCAATCCTTTATAACACTTGTTGCTTGCGATACGATGCTTAGAGCTTATTTGGATTGTTGGCATTTTGTCAGGACAGTTATAGCTGACAAGCTAGATGATGTATTGTATACTGGATTGTGAAGTTAAGAAACATTACAAGGGGTAGATTGTGTTACGGACAACTATATCATCCTTACCCCCGTTTGCTGAGGTGCTGATTGCCATTGCTATTGGTCTGGGGATTGGTGCATCTTTTGCCTTTGTAGACCCTGTAATTGTCTTGTTCCTCATTTTAGGTCTCATTTTATTATCGCCATTTTTGAATCATCCTGAGTGGTCAATTATCGGGATGCTTATCAGTTATTCTACGATTTTGGATGTGAACATTCTGCCTCTGATACCGATTGGTATTGGTAGTTTGAATATTATGGACTTGGCATTGGTCGGATTCATTGGCATTGCTGTTTTACGACGGATTGCAGAACGTGACTTTGAATTGACTTTGCGTCCTATGGGGATAGGTATTGCTGTTTTCTTTTTCATGATGATGCTATCAACCATTGTAGGTGTAATGCAGGGAACAACTGTATTAGGTGAAGCAACGACAGAGATTCGATATGTTGCTTACTATCTCGCCTACTTTGTAATTTTCTTTCTAATTCAGAAAGAATCGAAAATTAGTTTCTTGATGTATACCTTTGTATTCATTGGAACATTTGTCGCAGCAGCAATGGTTGCCCAATTCATTGTAGGTCCTGAAGTCGAGATTATTTATGGGCGTATTGAAGAATTCGCTCAAGATGGGGTCGAAGTTGACCAAGTCGCGCGTATTATCCCTGCTGGTCGCTATATGGTTTATACCTGCTTCAACATATTGCCTTTGTTCATCATTTTTGAGGACAGAAAACGTAGAAAGTGGCTCTATGGGGTAGCATGGCTACTCTTGGCGATTGGTATTATTTTGACTTTCAATCGCAATTTTTGGGTAGGGTCAGTCATCATCCAAATGATAGTTCTACTGGCACTTGATAAAGATAGACAAGCACAGCTTGCTAAGCTCTACAGTATCTGCATTGTTGCGATGATATTGCTTGGGTCAATTATTAGCCTCAATCCAGAGACAAAAGCGGCACAAGCTATCAATTCGACTGTGACCCGTTTTACATCGTTATTTGAATCTGATACGTATAATGCACGATTTGACGACACAGCCAACACAAGTAGTCTTGAATGGCGACGCATTGAAAACGAAGTGGCATTGCCTGTTGTATTGCGTCCGACACCATTAGGTTTGGGGATGGGGGCTTGGTATCGTGACTATATGCCTGTGATTGATGAAGGCTTAGAAGACCAAGGCTTCGACCGTAACGTTTTGAGAGGCTATATTCATAATAGTCACTTCTGGATTATCATGAAGGCAGGCTGGTTGAGTTATGTGGGCTTGATGGGCGCAACGGCTATTTGTGTTTGGCGTGGCTTTAGGCATTGGCATCTGGTAGATAGAAAGTATCAGCCTTTTGTGATAGGGTCATCTTTATCGTTGATTGGGTTGATGTTGAGTGCTTTTGTTGACCCCTTGCTGACCGATTTAACATGGTCGCCTGTGGCTGGCGTCATATTAGGCTTGAATGAAGCGATTTTCTACTTATCAGAGCGACGTTCTGAGGATAGTTTACTCAGCGACAATGTTGTAAATACACCATCTGTATAAGTATATCAAGTATCGAACTCACTATCCCATACCCTCTCTGTGGATTTGCTAAGTGATTACTCAAAAATAGACAAATGTTAATTAAGTATCAGCGAATTTGTATAGATTTCCATATCTTAATCCATTCTTCCACCTCAAAATGTTGACATGTGACCAACAATAACGTAACCTTACGAGTAAGTAAGAAAAGTTTAATATGCTGAATGTTATCTGGTGATTTCAGGGCAGTTAGGATATTCAGCAAGGGCTTAGGGTAGAGCCAGCAACAAGCAAAAGGATTTGAACGTGCAACGTATAAGAGATGACTTTAGAGATGCTACACAGCAGGTTGTATCCTCTCAGGATATGGCACAGCAAACTAATACGGTTAAGTTACAACGTAATCACACTGATGTAGCCACAGCAAATGATGAAACGACTCCACTGACACAGTCTAGTATTTGGGATTACCCTACATTTGAAACATTTCGCACTGAAACATCATTCTTTATGAAACGTGTAGTTGATATTATCATCGCAACAACAGCATTACTCGTTTTTTCTCCTATCATGCTCATTACTGCTATTATTGTGCGTTTGGATTCTGATGGACACAGTCTCTTTAAACAGGAGCGAATTGGTGCGCGACGTGATGACAATGGTGAATGGCAGATAAGCCCATTTACGATGTATAAGTTTCGCAGTATGAGCCAAGATGCTCCTGATGATATTCATCGTCAGTATGTTAAATCATTCATTCAAGATGATGCTGACACGATGGAATTGTTACAAAATGGCGAAAAATCAGACGATAGTCAATATAAACTCGTGAACGATACACGTGTGACCAAAGTCGGCAAGTTCATCCGCAAAACCAGTATTGATGAATTGCCACAACTGTTCAACGTTCTCAAGGGCGATATGAGCATTGTTGGTCCGCGCCCTGCACTAAAATATGAAGTAGATTTATATCAAGATTGGCAAAAAGAACGTTTACATGCCTTACCTGGAATTACAGGCTTGTGGCAAGTGACAGCCCGTAGTAGCGTTAAGTTTGATGTGATGGTTGACCTTGATATTGAGTATGTTCACCATCGTTCAATTTTGCTTGACCTGTGGATTATCATTATGACACCGAAAGCCATCCTCAGTGGCAAGGGTGCTAAGTAAGTTATTGAATAGGGTGATTAGTTATCAGTAAAGATACTGATCATCTTCTTGTATCGAAACTAAGCCTCTACATCGAAAGATTACTCTGTAATATTCCAAAGAGACTTACTTTTAATGCTATATACTACAAGGACACGTAATAAGCGTGCCTTTACAGCAAACAAACATTACAATATATTACTCGCGGAAATTCTAATTATTTTTATCACTTGCGAGATGAACATGATTGGATAGACAAGCGAATTATAATATTCATTACAGTCAGTATTATACTGAAGCAATATGTTAGAAAGTAACAAAAAGGGGAAGTTGTGTATGTCCAGAGTAGTTAAAGTCGGTGTGATTGGTTACGGATACTGGGGTCCGAACTTGGTTCGTAACTTCAACAGCTTATCGAATGCAGAACTCATTGCTGTAGCAGACCGTAGTGACGACCAACTAGACCGTGTACGCAATGCGTATCCGAATATCACTACAGTCAATGATTACCGTGAGTTCTTCGAGATGGGAATTGAAGCCGTTGCCATTGCAACCCCACCATCAAGTCATCATGCGATTGGTATCGACTGTTTGCAACATGGTATTAGCACCATGATTGAAAAACCAATGACGCTTGATTCCGCTACATCAGAAGATTTGATAAAAGTAGCAAAAGAAAATAATGCAACCCTGATGGTGGGTCATACTTTTGAATACAACACGGCAATTCGTATGCTCAAGGACATCATCGACAGTGGTGAAATTGGTGATGTACTTTACATTGATGCTGTGCGTGTCAATATGGCTGGATTCCAAGCACGCGCAAACGCCATGTGGGATTTAGCTCCACATGATATTTCAACATTGCTTTACTTACTCGGTGAAGAGCCTGAATCGGTGATGGTACAGGGTGTTGATAGCATCACTAAAGGTTTAGTCGATTTGGCATATATGAGTTTGCGCTTCCCAAGTGGTGTGCATGGTCACATCCAAGTCAGTTGGTTGAGCCCACGCAAGGTTCGCCAATTAACCGTCGTTGGTACAGAAAAGATGATTGTTTTCGATGATGTTGAACCTGTCGAAAAAATCAAGATTTACGATAAGAACGTCAAAAGTGTCGCACCATACACTGAAACATTGCAAGAATTCCACTGGAGCTACCAACACGGCGATGTACGGATTCCACGAATCAATTTTAAAGAGCCATTGCGCTTAGAAACACAAGAATTCATTGATAGTGTAATTTCTGGTGAAGCACCTTACACTGATGGCGAAAATGGCTTGCGCGTGGTCAAAGTGTTAGAAGCAGGTCAAGAATCACTCGACAATGATAGTCAACTCATCAAAATTAAGCAATCAACATTCGCATAAGATAGAAAAGTTACGAAAGTAGGCGTAGACGAAACATGATGCAAGTACCATTTCTCGATTTACAAGCACAACACGCACCACTCTTAGATGAAATCACTGAAAAAGTGCGTGAAGTCGTCGCAAATGCTGCCTTCATCTTAGGTGATGAAATTGATGCACTCGAAGAAGAATTTGCTGCATGGTGTGGCACACAATATGCTGTTGGTGTCAGCAGTGGTTTATCCGCTTTGATTCTGTTGTTGGAAGCCAACCGCATTGGCGAAGGTGATGAAGTCATCGTCCCAACCAATTCATTTGTGGCAACAGCAGGGGCTGTTACTTTTGCAGGGGCGACTCCTGTGTTGGTTGATAATGACCCAGAAACCTACAACATCGACATCAACGCGATTGAAGCTGCGATTACACCGCGCACCAAAGCTATTTTCAATGTGCATTTATATGGCTCACCTGTGGATATGGATGCAGTACAAGCGATTGCTGATAAACATGGCTTGCTTGTCTTTGAAGATGCTGCTCAAGCACATGGCGCGACCTATAAAGACCGTATTGTTGGTAACTTGGGTGATGGAGCAGGATTCAGCTTTTACCCTGGCAAGAATTTGGGTGCAGCAGGCGATGCTGGCATCATCACAACGAATGATGCAGAGATTGTGGAACGCTTGAAAGCATTGCGTAACTGTGGTCAATACGAAAAAGGGACACACGTCGAAGCTCCACATAATCACCGCCTTGATAATTTGCAAGCTGCTATTTTACGCATCAAGTTACGCCACATTGACGCATGGAATACAGAACGTCGTCGTGTAGCGAAACGCTATGATGACTTGCTAGCGGATGTCGATGGTGTGGTTGCTCCGCCGATGTGGGATTGGTCTGACGCAGTATGGCACTTATATGTTATTCGTGTTGACGAAGCCTTACGTGAACCAATGCGTGCCTACTTAAAAGAACAAGGTATCGCAACAGGCTTGCATTATAAAGCACCAATTCATTTGCAACCTTTCTATGATGGTTTGGATTATGAATTGGGAGATTTCCCAGTTGCAGAAGATTATGCAGGACGCATTATCTCGTTGCCGATGTTCCCTGAATTGAGTAATGAACAAATTGAGTACGTGGTGGAAAACATCAAAGCATTTATGCGTGATGAAGCTCCTGCGCTCATGGCAGAAGCGACTATTTAGGAAAATTACGATTATTGTTAGGGACATGCAAAGGTGTGTTTCTTACAATTAGGTTGATTAATTGTTTGAGAGAAGTAATCAGGAACAAGCCTATGGATATTCAATATTACGTGTCGCTATTTTGGCGTAGGAAATTCATCATCCTCGCCACGACGCTCGCGACCCTAGTGCCTGCTGTGATGTATGCTCAGAGCCTTGAGCCGATTTATCGCAGTTATGCGACTTTGCGTTTTTCGACATCGTTGACAGGTGACCAAACATGGGTCAGCTATGATATTGATTACACAGAACGTATTGTCAATACATATACGGCATTGGCTACCACAGGTCCTGTTCTTGATGTTGTGCGTCAACGGGTGGGAACAGAAGATTTACCGACCATCACGGTTGCTGGTATCACATCGACAGAACTGATTGCGATTACGGTTGAAGGGTCAGACCCTGAATTAAATACCGATGTCGCGAATGCTTTGGGCGATATTTTGACTGAGCGCGATATTGATATGTTCCGCGACGATACAGGCAGTTCGCAACAAATTTTGGAAGATTTACGTGCTGGTACAACAGCAGAAATTCAGTTGCTACAAGTCAACCTTAATGGGCTTGAAGAAGGTTCAAATGCAGCTATTGCGACACAAGCACGTATCAACTTGCTCGAACAACGGTTTCAAGCACTTGATGACCAAGTGACGGCTTTAACATTCGTACAATCGACCCGTGACCAACAGGTAAATTTCATTGAACGCGCGATTGTTCCTCATTCTCCAGAAGGTCCAAATGGAACACTGTTCATCATTTTGGGTGCTATGGCAGGGTTTGCTGGTGGAATTGCGCTGAGTTTGCTCTTCCATATGAATGATGACCGCATGTACACCCACGAAGAGATCAAATCGACTGTGACATCACCCATTATCGGACGTTTGCCAAAATACAAAGTTCATAATGTGCTGGATATGTTTGCGGCAGAGCGTGGTAAGTTTGAACGCGAAATGCTTCGTCGCGTAGCGACGCAAGTCAAACTGGTTTTGCGTGATTTGGACAATATACAGGGTAAACCGATTTTGATGGTGACGAGTGCTTCTACTGGTGAAGGTAAAACGTCGTTTGTATCAGGATTATCATTAGCACTTAAAGATTTGGGAATGAATCCCTTAGTGGTTGATGGTGATTTGCGTCGTCCGACTATTCATACGCTGTTTGAAGTGCCGAATCAAATGGGTCTGAGCGATTATATTGCACGAGATGTCAACGACCTCAACATTCTCATCAATAAAAGTGCTGTGGATGTGTTGCCTGCTGGTGAACAAGGCGAAATGTCGAATCACCTTGGGATGGTAGCACAACAATTGTTCAAAACATTACGCTTTGATATATCTGATGCTTATGACATCATCGTGGTCGATAGCCCACCATATTTTGCAGTATCTGACACTACCATCATGATTGATTATGTCGATGCGGTGTTGCCTGTGCTGTGGCGTAAACGTTCAACTTATACTTTGGCTGAAAAACTCGATATAGAGTTGAATGAACGTGATGTAACCGTGATTGGCTTCATCGAGAATAATGCGAATTTGAGCCAAGAAAAATCACAGTACCGTCGTTACCGTCGTAAGTTCAAACGCTCGAAGCAAGCACGTTCGAGAGTTCATCGTCAAGGTCCTAATATGGTGCAACCAATGGCTGAGGATGAAACCATTCCGACACGTCCGATGGCACCATTAGATGAGACAGTTTATCCACCACCTGCTGTTCCATCAGACGATGCGAGGGTGCAGTAAGCAAAATCACGTAGGCGGACGAGGCATGCCTCGTCCCTACAGAGCATATTTCAAAATTATTGTTGTTAAATAATTGGGCGCATCGGCGTATGCGCTCGTTTCACGAATAGTGGTTGTTGATATTTGACGCAGGTTTAGGACACGCCGTTGCGTGTCCCTACGAAATATTAAAATACAAAAGGCATATTGAGGGCGTTTTGGTATAGCCTATACAAGTTTTGTTGTCATCACACACGAGGGGTAGAGACGGTCGTATGAAACAATCCTCATCATTAGCGCAATTTATCACAGGCACGCTATTCACAGGTGCTGGCAAGTTTATGGTCATGGTGTTGGGTATTTTCGGCTTAGCTATCACCACCCGCATTTTGACACCAGCCGAAGTTGGCTTATATGTATTGTTGCTGGCAATTGTCATCTTCTTATCAGAAATCAGCAGTATCGGTCTAAACTTCGCTATTCCTAAATTTTTACCTGGTATCGAAGATGAAGACGAAGAACGCCTCACAATTAACACCATTTTGATTTTTCGTTTATTTACAATCGTCGTCATCAGTGTGGTGGCGTTTTTGATTGCGAAGCCACTGTTCACTTTATTCAGCGCGACTGTTCCTGCAACGACAGAATTACTGATTTATATTTCGGTGCTGGTGGCATTGGAAAGCATCGGTAAATTGCTGATTGCGATTTTGCAGGGGCATTTCAAGTTCAAGACGATTGGCTTGACCAATACAATTAGTAGCATGGTCAACTTCGGTGGGATTTTGCTATTTGTGCTGTACTTCCAACTAGGATTGGTGGGCTTAATCCTCGCTAAGTTGGCATCGCGCGTGATTGCTTATGGCTACGCACTCTTGAGTGCTAATCTTGATTTGCGCCTTGAGTTGGATGTGCCGATTTTGAAGAAGTTGCTGATTTTTGGCTTTCCGCTACAAATTAACTACATCATGAGTTTTATCTTCCAGCGCATGGATGTGTTCTTGATTGCGACTTTCTTAGGACCACTCCAAGTGGGTTTATACGAAATTGCGCGTCGTATCCCTGATAGTTTGGCAGAAGCCTACGAAGCCTTCGTGCAAGTTTTCTTCCCATTTTTATCAAAATTCAGCGAGACAGGCGAAAACGACGAATTGACTCAGATGCTCAATGTCTCCTTGCGTTGGTTGGTCTTTACCTTGTTGACGGGCGCGATGATTGCCTTCACCTTTGGCACTGAAATCATCACCTTATTATTCTCTGACCAATATACTGAGAGTGGCATGGTATTCGGGATTGTGATGGTGAGTTTCACGATTGTGGTCTTAGATAGCACGCAAGGGTATACGCTGATTGCAGTAGGTAAAGCCAGTAAGATTCCGCAAATTAACTTTGTGCGGACACTCATCAGCTTTGTGGGCTACTTCTTGTTAATTCCCCCTTTGGGGATTGTTGGTGCAGCGATGGCGGGTCCGATTGCGATGGCGATGGTCAATCCTGCGGTGGTGTGGTTCTTACGACGTAGTAATGTGGCTGTTGATTATCGTGGGTATCTTGTTTCATTTGCTATCTTCTTCACCTTGCTGGCGTGTTACTTCGGCTTTGATATGAACAGCATTTTAGAGCGTATCTTATTAACGATTAGCTTCGTTGTGGCGAATATCATGCTTTCGGTGGTCACATGGGATGAAATACGCTATGGCATCACAGAAGGTTATGCCTTGATTGAACGCACATTAGCAAAACGTCACGAGAAAAATAAGCGGACACCGATTTCAAATACAGTAGATGGAGCATAAGATAATAATGGGGAATTTAGTCACGATTGCATTACCGACCTATAACGGGGCAAGCAAGTATATCAATGAAGCAATTGAAAGTTGCCTCGCACAGACTCATACGAATTGGGAATTAATTGTGGTGGATGATACATCCACTGATAACACACCAGAGGTGATGGCATCATGGTGTGAGCGCGATGAACGGATTCGTTATGTGCGGCATGAGGTCAATAAACGCTTACCTGGTGCATTGAACACAGCAATTGCGACTATGCGTGGTGATTACTTCACTTGGGTTTCGGATGATGATTTGTTTCGTCCGAACGCGCTGGAAGTGATGGTCAATTATTTAGAAACGCACAACGAAGTTGACCTCGTTTACACCGATTATTCCGAAATTGATGCCGAAGGCGAGATTATCCGTCGGATTGAGGTCGGACTCCCTGAAGAATTGGGGATTCATAATGTGATTGGTGTATGTCATCTGCGTCGGCGTAAAGTGCTAGATACGATTGGTGGCTATTCAGAAGAATTTTTCTTGGTTGAAGATATTGACTTCTGGATACGGGCAGCTTGTAATTTCTCGATTGCGCCATATCACGAAGATTTATTCTTGTATCGTCAGCATGGTGGCTCGTTGACGAGTGCCCATTCTAAGCGTGTGTATCCGATATATGAAGAAGTACTGGCACGTCATCGTGAGGCAATGCACTGGATGACCCCCGATAAATGGGCATATGCTTATTTACGCTTGGCAAAACGCGCATTTATGGTGCGTGATTACAAACGGATGTTGCACTACGCAGGAACAGCCGTCAAAGCATCCCCTAGTTATTTTATAAAGAAATCAATTGCGAAGTTGAGCGCAGTTATCCGAACAGGCTCACATTTGTCTGAGTCCCCTGTGCCAACATCATCAGCACAACACGGAGGCAAAGCATGAGCCAGACTACAAATCACAACCCTCATATTTTTTGGGTACAAACTGACGCATTAGGTGAATTTCTCGCTAGTGGTTCGTTTTTAGGGACTGTGCCTGTTTTACGGCGTGAAGGCTGGCGTGTAACACTAGTCAGTGAAGGTGAGCATGGTGAAGATGGCATCGTCAATGGTGTGCCTGTCTTAGAGATTGCACGTCCTGATATATATTTTCTTGGGCAAGTTATTTTCCATTGGCGCGTGATGATGTGGTTGCATCGCAATTGGGATGATGTCGATATTGTGTTGCTTCATGAGATGTCGGCGGTTTGGTTGTTCTTGATGCGTTTGATTGGGTTTATTCGTCCGAATCGTCCACTGTTTGTGATGGATACCCGTACCTTGCCGATGATTGCAGAAGAAAATCGCTCTCTGAAAGATGTTCTGCGTGATGCGTATTATGCGACGATTGAACACACAGCATCATGGTGGTTGGATGGTCAATTAGCGATTACGGAACGCATGGCAGAAGCAGTCCATGTTAAACCAGAGATGCTCTGGGGGATGTGGCCTTCTGGGGTTGAAGCCGAAAAGTTCGTAACAGCTTATGAAAATCGTGATTGGTCAACGATGGAAAATGGCATTCGCCTCGTGTATGTGGGCAGTCTAACACGCGAACGCAATTTATTGGCATTGTGCGAAGCCGTGAGCAAAGCACGCGAAGAGGATATGTTATTTGAATTTCACATGGTTGGTGGTGGCACTGCACTCGATGAATTAAAAGCCTATGCTGCACAAACCGATGGGCATATCATCGTTGATGACCCGATTCCGCATGATGAGATTCCACAAGTGCTAGCAGATGCTCATTTAGGTGTCTTGGTCTTCCCTGATGAATTACGCTTTCAGGTGAGTAGTCCCATTAAGTTGTTTGAGTACCAAGCGGCAGGGTTGCCTATTTTTGCCTCGTCGATTGCGTGCCATACCGATGTTGTTGGTGGTGATAATTACGCAATTTGGGCAGATGAAACCGATGTTGATGGCTTAGTCGTTGCTCTGCGTGATACGTGGGCAAAACGTGAACAATTACCCCAAATGGGTGAAGAAGCCTACGCTGCAACTGATAATTGGACATGGGCAGCATCCGCACGGAAATTAGGACGTGCCTTGCAAGCAGGTTTGGAAAAATACGTACCAGTTCAACAGACACAGTATCAAGCAATGGAGGATTCTCAGTGACACAGGCACATACGCTGACTGTCTTGGCAATTTATACAAAGAGCAAAAATGCGCCCTCACCAGCGATTCTTGACCAATTGACGGAATTGCGGAAGCTCGGCATCACAATTGACACAGTAGAAATTGACCGTAGCGACAAGAAGAATTATTTACGTGCTGCGCGTGATGTGTTCGCTAAGAATTTCAGTGGTCAGGCTTATGATGTTGTTCATGCCTACTATGGTCATTGTGGTTTGGTAGGAGCGATGTATCGTCGTGCGCCGATGGTGATTACCTTTCAGGGGTCTGACCTTTTGGGTGGTAAAGAAGACCAAATGCACCGCAAAGATGGCATGATTGGTGATTTGGCGATTAAGTTTGCGCGTGGTGTCATTGTGATGTCCGAACAGATGAATCGTTTATCGGGTCGGGATGATGCGCTGACGATTCCATTTGGTATTAACACCGATATTTTCTATCCACGCGACCAAATTGAAGCACGTCAGGCGATGGATTTGCCAAGCGACAAAAAATTGGTATTGTTCCCGTGGGACCCTAGCCGAGAAGAGAAAAATTTCCACATTGCGGAAAGTGCGATTGAGCAAGTCAAGGCAACGATGGATGTTGAGATTGTGCCAATCTTTGGTAAAACACGCCATGAGGTTGCTCTGTATATGAATGCCTGCGATGCAATGGTGTTGGTCTCTGACCATGAAGGGTCGCCTGTGGCAGTACGCGAGGCAATGGGCTGTAATTTGCCTGTGGTATCTGTTGATGTCGGTGATGTTGCTGATTTGCTAGACGGCGTGACCCCATCTGCGATTGTGGAACGAGACCCTGCAATGGTCGCTGAGGCATTGGGGTCAATTTTAGCATCATCTGAGCGCAGCAATGGACATGCCAAGATGCTCAAGCGTGATGCACGTTGGTCAGCCGAGCAAGTATTGCCATTGTATCAGCGTTTGTTGAAGCATGGCGGACAAGAGCAACAGTTGGTCAGTGATTAGTCGTTGATGCGTCATTTTTTGACGCAAAGACACGAAGATGCAGAGGCGCAAAGTTAATCAACATAAGGATTGAGCAGTATGTGTGGGATTTGTGGGATTTATCATCAGCAAAGTGGCTATGCTTCTCCTGAGCAATTGGGGGCGATGCTCGATAGCATTTATCATCGGGGACCTGATGAGGATGGTCAATTCGCTACGGCAGATGGTCGTTTGGCGATGGGGATGCGTCGCTTGAGCATCATCGACCTTGCAGGGGGCACACAACCCATTTACAACGAAGACCAGACGATTGCGATTGTCTTCAATGGTGAAATTTACAATCATCAAGATTTGCGTCGTGATTTGGAAGCGAAAGGACATCGTTTCCGTACTAATTCTGACACCGAAGCAATTGTCCATCTCTATGAAGAATATGGTGTGGATTGTGTCAAGCGGTTACGAGGAATGTTCGGCTTTTCGATTTGGGATAGCAATCGAGACCGCTTGTTGATTGCCCGCGACCACTTGGGAATTAAGCCAATTTATTACACACGCCACAATGGACAACTGATATATTCGTCCGAGATTAAGGCGATTTTGCATCATCTGCCAGAGCGTCCATCAGTGAATCTGGAAGCACTATCTGATTTCTTATCTCTGCGCTATGTGCCCGCACCGAACACCTTATTCAATGATATTTATGCGCTGTTACCTGGACATCGCATGATTTGCACACCTGATGATATTCACATCGAATCATATTGGGATGTGGATATGCGCGAACCATCACCTGATGAGACACGCTCAGAGGCGAGTTATCTGGAAGAGTTAGGCGTGTTGTTGCAAGAAAGTGTCAAAATGCGCTTGATGAGTGATGTACCATTCGGAGCATTTTTGAGTGGTGGTGTCGATAGTAGCACGGTTGTTGCGCTGATGAGTCAGTATCTATCAAACCCTGTGAAAACATTTTCGGTGGGATTTGAAGGGGCGCATGGCGAAAAAGCCTTCAGTGAATTACCGTATGCACGTCAGGTAGCAGAGCATTATCAGACTGACCATCATGATGTGCTGGTGAGTGCTGATGATTTCATCACACTGACAGAGAAAGTATCGTATCATCTTGACCAGCCTTTAGCCGATTATGCTGAGGTAGGATACTTCAAGGTATGTGATTTGGCATCGCAACACGTCAAAATGGTGCTGACAGGCGAAGGGGGCGATGAGTTATTCGCTGGTTATGGACGTTACACAGCCGAAGACTATGCACCGTACTTCAAACACATTCCGACACCCTTAATTCAATTAGGGTCGCAGGTGGTCAATCAGTTGCCGAGATTGCGACGGGCAAAAACGGCTCTCTACACCTATTCGCTCAAAGAAACAGCCGAACGACATATCAACTGGATACCGAATTTCAGTTCACAACGCAAACAAGCTCTCTTGCGTGATGATATTAAACGTCAATTGGGCGGTCATGAAACACGGCAAGTCTTCCAGAAATATATGGATGCAACGGCTGCTCAAGATATGACCAATAAAATGCTCTACACGGATACGAAAGTATGGTTGCCTGATTATCTGCTGAGTCGGGGCGATAAGCTGACAATGGCGGTTTCACTTGAAGGGCGTGTGCCGATGCTCGATGTGAAGTTAGTCGAATTTGCGGTAACTGTACCAACACATCTCAAGATTAAAGATGGGACGCGCAAGTATCTGCTCAAGCAATATGCACGAACATTGTTGCCTAGTGAAATCATTGACCGTAAAAAAGCGGGTTTCCCTGTGCCTGTGCCTGTATGGTTGCAACATCAAGCGAATGATATGATGCACGATTTGCTGGCTGATGATGTGATACGTAAACGTGGCTATTTCAACCCTGATTATGTGGCACGTCTGATTAGTGAACACGAACGCAGTTTTGCTGACCATGCAACGATGCTCTATGGCTTGATGAATCTGGAATTATGGCATCGTCAATTCATTGACCAAACACAGCCGACTGCTAAAGCAAGTACCCCGCTTGTTGTGGAGGAATAATGTCGCTGCGGATTTTGATGTTGCTGGAAAACAATGCTTATCATAAAGATGTGCGTGTGCGGAATGAAGCGCAATCCTTGGTCGCTAATGGCTATAATGTGACGGTCATTTGTCCGCGTGCGAAAGCGGATGAACCTGCTCAAGAAACAATTGATGGTGTCCATATTCGACGCTATCCATCACCACCTGAAGGCGATGGCTTGGTGGGATATGTTTTAGAGTATGGTTTCTCGTTGTTAACGGCATTGTGGCTATCCTTACGGGAATTATTCTCGCGCGGATTTGATGTGATTCACGCGCATAATCCACCTGATGTGTATGTGTTACTGGCGATGATGTATAAACTCATTGGCAAGCGATTTGTCTTTGACCATCATGATTTATCACCTGAATTGTATTATTACGCACGTTTCGATGGCAAGGGCAATAAGCTGGTCTATCGGATGCTCGTTTTCTTTGAGAATTTGTCGTGTCGAATTGCGGATAAAGTGATTGCGACCAATCAATCGTATAAGGATATGCAGATTGAACGGGCTGGTATTCCTGCGGAGAAGAGCTTCATTGTGCGGAATGGTCCGAACTTGGAAAAATTGCGCGTTCCTGAAACACTAACGACAACACGCGATGCGAATGCACCGATCACGATTGGGTATTTGGGCATTATAGGTTTTCAGGATGGGGCAGACGTATTGGTACGTGCGGTGCAACATCTGTATCACAACATGGGCTATCGCAATTTCCATTGCAAAATTGCTGGCAGTGGCGATGCACTCGATAGTGTAAAAGCCCTTGCTCATGAACTTGATGTTGCTGACTGTATAACTTTCACGGGTTGGGTTAATTATCAAGATATTCCAGAGGTGATGAGTAGCTTTGATATTTGTGCTGCGCCCGAATTATCGAATGTGTATGCTGATAAAAGTACAGTCATCAAGATGATGGAGTACATGGCATTTGGCAAGCCGATTGTGGCGTTTGATTTACCAGAGCATCGCTATTCAGCAGGGGACGCGGCTCTGTATGCGACGGATAATGACCCTGCTAAACTGGCTGAGAAAATAGCCCAATTGATTGATGACCCTGCCCTACGTGAGCAGTTAGGTACAATCGGTAAAGAACGGATTGATACGCATCTATCGTGGTCGCAACAGGAAAAAGAATTATTGCGCTTGTATGGCTCTTTCTGAGTGATGATGACGAACACGTTTTATCTGACTTTGACGGGAGCACCTGTGATAGTCGGGAGATTAGCGCGTTGCCAGCCTTGAATACCTCCACTAAGGTTAGAGACATTCGTAAAGTTATGTGATTTAAGCCAGCTTGCAACAATTTGTGAGCGTGTGCCACTGGCGCATTGGGTGATAATCGGTGTGTTGTGTGGTAAGTCATCCACATAGCGTTTGATAAAGCCCATTGGATAATTGACTGTTCCTGCAATACGCGCATCATGATGTTCACTTTGACCACGTACATCAATGACAAACAGGTTTGGCTTGTGCATCTGGTTTTGGACTTGTTCAGGTGTTAATTGTGGGATAGTAGCAGTTGAGTCAACTAACTCGGCTGGGAGATAGCCAGCGATATTATCAGCACCAATCGCGCGTAAACGACGAACATCGTCTTGAATGCGGTCTGCGGTGCTGATGAGATACAGAGGTTGGTCATAATCGAGAAACCATCCGACATAGGTGCTGAATTTTTGGCTAGAGGCTGGGATATGCAATGTGCCTTCGACAAAGCTATTGGCAACGATGCTAGATGAGCGTATATCGATGATTTGTGCGCCTAATGCTAATAAATTCTGGAAGTCATCCGCAGATAGAACTTTTGGTTGCTCAAGTTCTTTTAGTAGCGTAGGTCCGATTTTGTTGACTTTTTTCATCTGTGCAAAGTATTTGGGAGCTTCGGGCTGACCATCAAGTAACCACTCAACAAAGGTATCTTCGTCATCAATTTGGAAGGCTGGATTGAACAATTTTTCATAGCCGAGCGTCGTTGATGGAATTGAACCAAGTCCTTTACCGCAAGCACTCCCTGCACCATGTCCTGGGAAAATTTGCAGATAGTCTGGTAAGTCTTTGAAACGTTGCACATTGGCAAATTGTTGACGCGCCCCTAATTCTCGTGTTCCCATAATGCCCGCAGATTCTTCGAGTAAGTCGGGTCGTCCGATAT
Organism: Chloroflexota bacterium; assembly: GCA_039200705.1. Classification (GTDB taxonomy): domain Bacteria; phylum Chloroflexota; class Anaerolineae; order Aggregatilineales; family Phototrophicaceae; genus JAUZRW01. The sequence continues at coordinate 75,710 of JBCCSC010000020.1, read as the reverse complement.
TGCCGACAAAGAGAAAATCGCCTGTGAAGATGCCCATCGGTTGGTCGGCAGTAGCCGTATCGGTAATTATGAAGCTGATACTTTCAGGGGTATGACCAGAAGTGTGCAGTACTTCTACTTTGATATTGCCTACCATGAACACATCACCGTCATGGAGACGAATGCCTTCATCAGCAAAGCCATATTTCCAATCGGCATCACCCATATCACTGAGGTAGATAGTCGCACCTGTTTGGGAGGCAAGTTCGCGTGTGCCACTGACATAATCAGCATGGATATGAGTTTCGGTGACGTGCGTAATCGCAAGCCCTTCATCCGATGCAGCATCAAGATAGGGTTGGACATCGCGTGAGGGGTCAATGATTAGTGCTTCGCCTGTAGCGGAGCATCCTACCATATAGGAGGCTTGTGCGAGTTCTTTATCGTAAAAGTATTTAAGTAACATCGTGACACCCTCTATGGATTACATTTACTCTAACTTTAAGCGAAAAATACATCCGAAAGAAAGCATCAAATTGTAATTTGTTCTATAATAGCTAGCTTATGGCTAGGCATATCTCATCACTCTAAATCTGTGATAGAAAGACTAATCCGCTCCATCCATCTCAGCAAGTACTGTCTCTGGTGGTACTTTATAAGCATCCAATGTGGGCTTCAACGGACGCTTCAACCAATACGGACGACGCAAACCATCAGGACTATCCACACTAGCAGGACGAGTTTTTTCTAGCCACTCATAGTAAACCAGCATTGACTTATGCGTATCGACCCATACCTCGCCATATTTTTCGTTAGATGTTGCCTTCCGCACATTGACTGCTTTCTGTAACCAACAGTGTGCGCCACTAATAGGGTCAGGATGCACGCCATGTGTTAGATTCTGATGCACGCCAACTTCTTCCCACCAAATCCGACTCGTATCAGGGTCGCTTGATTCCCATGCTGTTGCGCCTTTTAGAACATTTAATTGATATTGTCCCTCACCTTGAGCAACTAAATCCACGACATTGGATGCGCCACGATTCAGCCCAATATCATCTTGCAAACGCCACCGTCCTAGATGATGACTCATCGCAATCACACCAGGTTTGATTCCTTCGGTGACCCATACCTTATCTACAAAGTAGCCGATTTCGGTTTCCACACGCACCAGTTCACCAGAGCGCACACCAATCCGCTTGGCATCGATTGGATTCATCCAAATCGGATTTTTATGGCTGATTTCGTACAACCACTTGGCATTGGCACTGCGCGTATGAATCAAAGTTGGCAAGCGGAAATTCGGCAAGAGTAACATCTCACCCTGACTCACATCAATCTTATCAGGATGCACATGGCTCACGAGTGGATACGGCACAATGTATTCTTTTTCTGTCCAGCCCCATTGTGCCATTGTCGGACTATAAAATTCTAATTTTTTGCTCGGTGTATTGAAACCAGCTTTTGCTTCACCATCCATATCAATGCCGATAATTTTGTCATTCTGATAGACATAGCCATCATCAGCAACATCCCCTTTGGCAGATTTTTCGTAGGGTTGATAATTTTCTTCAACGACTTCGTACACACCATACTTTCGCATGTATTCCAGAGGCGTTAAGCCTTCTTTTTCTGCTGTTTCAGGCAGACCAGGGATGCTGTTCTCGAAAATCCATTGATAATACTCACTTACAGTGATGATTTCGCCGTCACGATACGGACTTTCAAACCACTGTCGAATACCCAGCGAGCCATCAGGGTCAATTTTTACCGAGAGTTCAATCCACCATTCGTTTTCTTCCCACACCTCACCAGGGTTAGCTTCATAAGTGTACTTAATGTCTTTGCCAGCGCGTTCCAATGCCACCCGACGCACAGGTTGACGAAATGCAATCCATTGTCCTGCATGGGTCTCTTGACTCATTAAGTCGTGACGTTCTCCTGCATGTCCCATCGGCAAGACATAATCCGCAAACCACGCCGATTCATTCCATGTCGGAGTCAAAGCAACATGGCATTTGATTTTTTCTTCGTCTTGCAGAGCCTCCAACCACATAAAGCCATCAGGATTAATCCACATTGGGTTATACACGCGTGTGAAATAAACATCGACATCCCCACGCTCTTCTTTCAAAAAGTGTGGGAGCAAAAAGCTCATCTCATAATGCGCGAGTGGATATTCCAACGGCAGATGCAAGTCATTCCATGCGTTGAATGCTGGCGGTGACTTGAATGGTTTCGGTACAAATTTGTTCCAACTATTGCCAGCCGTGCCACCTTTCGTCCCGACGCTTCCTGTCAACACGTTGAGAAAGTATAAGGCGCGTGCAATTTGCCAGCCACCTTCGTTGCCAATGGATGCCGAACGCCATGTGTGTGATGCCAATTGTCCCTTTGATTGCGCCACATACTCCGCCGCTTCTCGGATGCGTTCAATTGGTACTTGGGATTCATCGGCAGCACGCTCAAAACTGAAATCAGCGTAAATGTTTTGCATCAACTCATGGAATAGGTCAAATGTTAGATTATCTCCTGCGGATACGATGTGCTCTAGCAACTCCGCATTGTCTGTCATTTCGTCTGCATGGCGCAGGGAGTCTTCCCAATTTACCCAGCGTTCGACAAATGCTCGGTCATATAAGTTGTGGTCAATCATATACTTGGCAATTGCTAATAAGACCCACCCTTCACTACCAGGCCATGTCGGTAACCAGACATCGCTCATACTCGCCGTGTTGCTCAAACGTGGGTCAAAGGTGATGATTTTCGCACCGTTCATCTTGGCTTCGATGATCCGTTGAGCATGAGGATTGAAATAATGCCCTGTTTCTAGGTGACTCGAAATCAATAGAATCGTGCGTGCATGGGTATGGTCAGGGCTAGGACGGTCAAAGCCAGCCCACAGATAATAGCCAATTCGTGCCCCTGACGAGCAAATATTGGTATGGCTATTGTGTCCATCAACACCCCATGCTGAAATCACACGGTTGGTATAACCATCCTCACCAGGGCGACCCACATGATACATGATGCCATCTTGTCGCTTTTGTCGACTTTTACGCATCTTGTCACTGATTTCATCAAGAGCTTGTTCCCATGTGATGCGCTGCCATTTGCCTTCACCACGTTTACCGACACGTTTCAGTGGATACAAAATGCGCTCAGGGTCATACACTTGATTATGTGTCGCAGGACCTTTCGCACAATTGCGCCCCCGACTGCCAGGATGAACAGGATTGCCTTCAAATTTTTTAATCTCAAAGGTCGTTTTATCGACATACGCCAACAGACCACATGCACTCTCACAATTGAAGCACGCTGTCGGCACAAGTGTATAGCGACGTGCGACCTTCTGTGGCCATAATTTGCCATCCCATTCGACCCAATCATCCCATTTTTCAGTCGGCGGATACTGACTCATGCGCCCATCAGGATGCTGTACTGTTGTCATCTCGACTTTTTCAGGTTGTAATTCTGTCTCAGAAAATGCAGGGACATCTTCTCCTGCGGTATTCGTCTCTTGCGACTCTGTTTTTCGTATTTTTGAGCGTGGCTCAATCCGCAATAGCGATGCCAGCAATTGTTCTATTCTGTCAGACATAACAATAAATTTCCTTACGCAGTTGTTTTTCTTTCATTCTTCTACCCTTTGCGTCTTTGCGTTGTGCTTTTGAGATCATGTAAATGTCTATCTGCTTTTTTACTCAGCACCCAGAACTCAGAATTTTTGACTCATTCCTCTAACTATTCGGCACAAGTTGTGGTGCCATCACAAAAGCATACTCAAAAGCATATAAGCCCACAATCGCACATAGCCCTGCAATGCCTGTCGTCAGTGGAGTTACAGCAAACAACAACACCATCGGAATCAGATGCCCAAGTCCAATTGCTCCGAGCCAAAAATAATTACGAAAACGTCCAGAGTGAATATCATGAGCCGCTTGACTGGCTGAATCACTTGCATGAGGCATCCCAAATTCACCGAGCAATATCACGAATAAATCTAGCACCAAAGTCGCACTAAATACTGAGAACATCAGCATGGTCATATCACGAGGCAAGCGATAGACCATATCGACAATGAGCATCATTGCGCTGCCGACCATCGCTGATTGCAACAAGAGATGAAACGGCAATAGCGTACTTTGCCACAAATCGCGTCCTTCTGCTTGCCCGAACAAAAATGCGGTGTAGATAGCTACACCAACAGACAAGGGCAAACCCAACCACATCACGACAGGGCGAAGTCCATTGAGCACATCGTCAGGCAAAATGTTGATGAGCACAGCCATTTCACCCAGCCACCATAAACCAGCCAGCACACTGAATCCCACCAAAATATACGCACCGCGCGTCAACCAACTGCGCCATTGCGGACGATACAAAATGCTGAGGAATCGTTCAGGGCGTTCGAGGTCATATACAAGTAAGCCTGTCGTAATCGCAATGAACAATAGTGACAAAAAACCGCCCACTGCAAAGCTGATGCTATCAAATGCTAAGAGTCCGAGTCCGAGTCCGAGGCTCAAAATGGTGAAAATACCTGAACCAATCCCTTTTGTGACCAAATATGCAGGGACAGCCCAATGCCAAGGGACTTCGTGCTGTTGATTATACGCGACCTGAATCATATGATCTGCCATCCGACCCTCTGCAAATTTAATCGGACCACCACTCGGATGACCTTGCGCTTGTGGTGCACGCAACGCTACACCCGATGCTGTCTTACTTGTGGATACTTGCTGAGTGTGCCCAGTCTGATGAACAGGAATATCATGTATAGGAATCACATCTGCCCACATAAAGGTGGCAGGGGTACGTTCAACGGCTGTTGGGTGCATCGCAATATCATTACCATCGATGTAGAACAACTTAGGAGCAGTGCCTTGTTCAGGCTTTCGTACCGTCACTTTTTCTTGCGCGAGGATATGACTAATCTCGCTTGTCGGGTCGTCCATATCGCCAGCAATAATCGCATGTTCAGGACACACCACCACACAGGCTGGCTCTAAGCCAATCTCTGTCCGATGAGCACAGTAAGTACACTTTGAGGCTGTCCCATCTTCGGGGTCGATATAAATGGCATCATAGGGGCAGGCTTGCATACAGGCTTTACAGCCAATACAAATCGAGGGGTCAAATTCAACAATACCATCATCGCGTTGATACATGGCTTGCACAGGACAAATTCGCACACAAGGGGGATTCGCACAATGATTACAGCGCGTTACCTGAAAATGCCGTGTTGTATCAGGATAAATGCCTGTTTCGACATACTTCACCCATGTCCGATTGACTCCCAAAGGCACATCATTCTCTGCCTTACATGCCGTTGTACACGCATGACAGCCAATACATTTCCGATTGTCTATCACAAAGCCATAATTCGTCATTCAAAGAATACCTTTTCAACAATAAGTCTCTTTAGCTACTCTATTTCACTGCTACATCCTGTAAGTCTTTGAGGTAGGTGCGTAGCTATGTCTGCGCCCGTGCGGGACGACACGCAGGTCGTCCCCTACAATGATTTATCGGACAGAGCCTTTATTAATACGGAAAAAAATCTGAGGACATCCCGTTGGATGTCCCTACGAACCACTAATGAATCCCGCATTTAATTTTAAAACTGCATTTGCATTAGAGACAGAGCATACTCTATCCACTATACATGGTCAATCAATTCAAGACAAAGGAACACATCTCACCCAGTCCAGAGATTAGAAGGTTATAGAACCTGTGTCAATTTTATGAAACATTTCACAGCATGGATAGTGTGTTACAAATTATAATTGATAGGCTATGTTCAATTTACGATCTAAATGGTTGCTACTCTTATGCTATATCTGATTGCGTTGATACGCTACAATTTCCCTATATTGATAGTTTTGTCCGTCTCTGCATTGCTTTACAGGGTAGGGGATTGATAATTTTGGGATTGATAGTTAATGAATGAGGAACAATCGGCATTAGCATATGGACGGGCATATGCTTTGTTCAGTGAGGTTTATCGACAGGGCTTGCGCGAAGCATCCGCACGAATTTTAGGTGTCGATTACGATAACTCACAAGATGGAGCATCGCATTATCAGTTGTTTGTTCATAATGTTTTCCCGTATGAGTCGATTTTCTTGGGCAATGATGGCTTACTGGGTGGTGTAGTCACTGAACGTGTTGTGACATTTTATGAGCGGATTGGCTTTCAGGCGGATAGTAGCGACAGTGCCGACCATATCAGCAATGAATTGAGTGCGTTGGCACATTTGTGTTTTGCAGAGCATGATGCGATAGTCAATGACTTAGTGCATGAAGTCCAACGCTTGCGTCAATTGCAGAGACGGTTCTTAGATGAGCATCTCTTACGCTGGTTAGCTACATTTTGGCTAGCAGTGCAACAACAAGAGCAATCGGTCTACACAGCGATTGTGCAACAATCATTTGAGCTAGTGTGTCGGCATCGAGAGGCTTTGGGCGACGATTTGATGGCGCAGGATAAGCTATTTATTTTGCCACGATCGCCTGATGTGATTGATGATGAGAAAACAAGTTTGCGTGACATTGCACGTTATCTATTGACCCCTGCGTACACAGGATTTTATCTGAGTAGCGATGACATCAAGCGAATTGGTACTCGTTTACGTCTACCGCATGGTTTCGGAAAACGTCAGCAAATTTTGACGAACTTGTTGCGAACCGCCTCGGATTATGAGTTGTTTCCAGAGACGATAGCCGTTTTTAAGGCGTCGGCATTGGATTGGCACACCCAGCTAGAAAGCTTGGCAGGTCTACCTGTAGCGATTCAGCAGGTTTGGCTAGCTCGTTTGGATGAGACGCTAGCTGTATTAAATCATATCGAGCAGATGGCGCGTCATGCTATGGATGACCCTTACAACGAAAACACAAGGTAAAGATTGGAAGAATAAAAGTTACCTCTTCAGGAGCGCACGATTGTTGAGTCTATTTGGTACAACGCCTACCTTGTATCCTATTTCAGATACCCTTGACCCTTAAGTTATGTATTTTGAACTATCCATGAGAGCTTGCAATCGATTATCGAATTACAAAATTGTCAACATCATGCTCGCCTAAAATATAAGCAAAACAATCCCCTCACTGCACTCCTGCCCGAACGACCTCAGGTGTTTGCCCTGTCCATGACCGAAACGCCCGATAAAACGAATTTGGGTCTTCATAGCCTAGCAAAAAGGCAATCTGACCACTGGTATAACTCGACTTTTCCAGATAATTGCGTGCTAACTCTTCCCGTAGCGTATCCAATTCTTTCTGGAAACTCGTATCCTCTGCTCGTAACCGCCGTTGCAAAGTGCGCGGACTCACTGCCAAACGGTCAGCAACATCGCTCATTGTATATTGACCACTCGCCAAAATTTCCATCAGACAAGCACGCACACGCTCCGCAAACGAGGCATCCGCTTCCAGTTCGTGCATTCGCTTATTGAGTTTCGGCTCAAAGATTGCCCACATATCATCACTCGCTGTCAAAAATGGACGTTTTGCATCTTGTGCCGAAAATGTCACAGCATTGAACGACCCCTTGCGGATGTGCGTTCCAAAAAATACTTCATACTCTGCTTTATCAGCAATATCAACCGTGGTATGGATTGCCAGTGGCACAATTTGGTCGCGCGTCGCCATTCGCACAAGATGCACCCACCATGCTAATTCCATCGCCACCACCGAAGACGGTAATGTACCAAATTCAGGCAAAGCACCGATCACAATCCGCGTCTGCTGAGGGCTTGTCTGCACATCTAAGCGCAAAGGACCCACTAACGGCTTATAGTACGAGAGGCGCTTAGCTGCCACAGTTAGGTTGTCACTACAGAAGCACGCAAAAATTGGTGGACTAAATGCCTCAACCGTCATCGCCTGTGCAAAACGCAAGGGGAACGCTGGCTTATCGCGCATCACAACATTCATAGCATCCCATAACTGAAAATATTGCTCACCTGTTAAACTGGGTGGTTGCTCCGCTAATAAATCCAACGGCAATCGCGCTTGATGCAACACATCCTGCGCCGAAATGCCCAAATCCTTAAACATAATTTGCCAACCCATATCGAGCGGATATTTTTTACCAGCCATGCTATCTCATCCTTAAACCCATATAACGCAATCAGTCTAACAGCCATTCATTAATAATCTACATGATTACTTCTTCACAATCAGTTCAGTTTGCATCATTAAAGTCCCTCTCCACTTGTGGGGAGGGATTTAGGGAGGGGTAGAAATGTGCTTTTACTTTTAATTTCAGCTAGACTACAGCAAACAACATGACAAGAAACAGAGGCAACGCAATGTCTGACACGCAAAAATACGATGTAATTGTTATCGGTTCAGGTATCGGAGGCTTGAGTTGTGCTAGCTTCTTAGCCCAACAACAAGGCAAACGAGTGTTGATGCTAGAGCGACATTTCAAAGTCGGTGGATTCACTCACACCTTCCGACGGGGTAAATACGAATGGGATGTTGGCATTCATTACATTGGCAATATGAACAAAGGGCGTAGCGAACGTGCTGTCTTTGATTACATCACACAAGGGCAGGTCAAATGGCACAAAATGCCCGAAAGCTACGATTGCATGATGTTCCCCGACTTCACTTTTTCGATGGTCGCAGGCAAAAATCAATTTATGCGTGCCCTCATCGAAACCTTCCCTGATGAACAATCTGCCATCGAACAATACTTCGCCGATCTCAAAGCTGCAGGTAAATGGTTTGAAAGTCACATGACCAGCAAAGTCGTGCCTAAGCCCCTATCAGGTGTTGCTAGCTTGATGAGCCGCAATGAGCACAACTGGGGCAAGATGACTACCAAAGAATACCTTGATAAAAATTTCCAAGACCCACGCCTCAAAGCACTTTTACCTGCTCAATGGGGTGACCATGGCATCCCACCGTCACAGAGTTCATTCGTTGTCCATGCCCTCATAGCTAATCACTATCTCTATGGTGGCTGGTATCCGATTGGGACATCCAAAACCATTGCCGATAGCATTGTGCCAGTCATCGAAAAAGCTGGTGGTCAGGTTCTTGTCAATCATGCAGTTGATGAAATTATCATCGAAAATAACAAAGCCGTCGGTGTTCGAGTCACGCACAAAAAAGGCAAACAACACATCCAAAAAGAATTCTTCGCTGACCATATCGTTTCAAATGCAGGGGCATATATCACCTACATGAATCTCATTCCTGAAAGCTATCCTCTCGACTTCCGTGATGAAATTGCTTCATTCCCTGAAAGTTGCGCCAACGTGACGCTCTATCTTGGTCTCAAAGATGACCCGCGCACACTGGGGTTCCAAGGCGAAAATTACTGGATGTTTACATCTCTTGACCATGACGAAAACTACGATAAGCGCAACGACTTAATCAATGGCAAAGTCTCTCACTGCTATATGTCTTTCCCGTCGATCAAAAATCCAGATGCGACAACACATACTGCTGAACTGATTGCTCTACTGGATGCAGAACCCTTCGCACAGTGGCAAGAAAACACATGGAAAAAACGAGGCGAAGACTACGAACAAACTAAACAAAAAATCTCAGAAGCCTTGCTCAATTTTGTAGAAGAACGTCATCCAGGATTTAGAGAACTTGTCGATTACTGCGAACTATCGACACCCCTATCAACGGAGCATTTTACAGGTTTCAAAAATGGTCAGATTTATGGCACACCAGCCATCCCCGAACGTTACGAAGCAGAGTGGATTGGGGTTCGTACACCTATCAAGAATCTCTATCTAACAGGAACAGATGCCACATCACATGGGGTTGTTGGGGCGATGATGGCAGGGGCAATGTCCGCCAGTCTTATCATGGGCTTACGGCATAACTTCGTCAAACTCATGTCCGACGCTATGAAATACAGCCAAACACTAGCTGACTAAGAGTTGATTGTGTGGGACGCACACATACGTCCCACTGACTAAAATAACTCGTTAACCAGCAATTGGTTCAAATGCTAGCACTTTGTATTTTGCTGTTCCATCAGGCACTTTAACCTTCACGATGTCATCAACTTTTTTGCCCATCAAGGCTCGCCCCACAGGGGAATCCACCGTAATCGCCCGACGGTCACCACTGACTTCAACACCATCGACCACATCCAGTGTCAATTCTTCCTCATATTCCATATCGAGCAAGGTCACGCGGTCACCAATATTAATTACATTGGGGTCATTGCTCTCAATAATCTCTGATTGATTGAGAATTTCCATCAATTGTGACAAACGCTCTTCAAGGCGTTTCTTGCTTTCCATTGTGTCGTTCAGTTCAGAATCTTCTTCATTGCCGACATTATCTTCGCGGATTTCTTTGAGGCGTTGTGTAATCTCAGGAATATCAACTTCCTGCAATTTGTAAATTTCGCGTTCTAATTTTTCATACCCATCAGGGGTTAAGAGTCGTTTCGCCATTGTGCTTTCCTATTCACTGACAAAAATTAACGGTCGTATAAAATACTCTATCCAATCAGTAATTTTGAGTAGGGGCTTGCTACAGCACGCCCAAAACGCTCATTATCATTTCTACCCTGCACGACTCAGGACATCCCGTTCGATGTCCCTACGACCCTTGTAGGAACGCGCAACGGCGCGTCCGAATGCTTGAAAGTAGCATGAGCTTATCTATTTGTTAGACAGAGCATAAAATGTTTTGCAACATAGCCTCATCAATCAGCGATACAAAAAGACAAGGGTTATCCTTGCCCACCGTTGCCTATGCAAGACCATACATGTTGTGTTGCTCATTTCCACAATCGAAAGTGCCCATGTGGTTGGACATGAGCCATCGCTGTGTATCTGTGTGTACGCCATTATACACAGTTTTGTTTCGTCTGTATCCTTAATGTAGATGAAATCTATGAATTTCTTATGTTATAGCTAGGATTTCTATCAGTTTTTTATACGATACTATCCATATTCCAATGTGAAAACAGTAAGTTAGGAGCGTCTACCTTGACATAACAAAGGAATTTTCAATTATCCGATCATTAGTAGCACCTCATGCCGATGCACCTGATGTCATCCGACGTAACCTATCCCAAGAAAGTCTCGCTGAGGCTATTCACGATGATACGATGATGTGGATCGACATCACTGACCCAGAAGATAGCGACCTAGAGTGGCTACAAGCCCAACTTGATTTACATCCATTGGTTGTCCAAGACCTCAAACAAGTAGATACACGCCCAACCCTCCTTGCCTATACAGACTACATCTTCCTTTCACTATTCCAACCGAAGCGTAAATCATCCACCATGCAAGGCGAAGAAATCCATTGTATTGTCGGTGAACGCATCTTCGTGACCGTGCGCTACTCCGAAACCACTGCCGTTGACGAAGCCTATACACGTGCCTCCAAAAATCCGAATTATTGGAAACGTGATGTCGCCTACTTCTTGTATCTGACCATGCAAGCCGTGATTGATTCCTACTATCCCATCGTCGATAGTATCAGCAATAAATTGAATGACCTTGAAGAAGAATTGCTCAGCGAAAGTGATGGTAGTCCTGCACGCCATACGATTTACCGAATCAAACAACAACTGATTAGCTTGCGTCAGATGGTCGCGCCACAACGTGAAGTCATATCAAATGTCATTGGTGAAGAACGCCTCTCGCGCAATAACGAAAATCGAGATTTGTTTCGCCACCTCTACGAACGTCTGATGCGTGTCTACGATTTGATTGATTCACAACGTGATTTGTCCAGCAATGTACTTGATTTACTCCAAAGCGAAGAAGCCCAACTCCTGAGTCGCGCTGTCAACCGCTTGACCATCTTTTCGATGGTTTTCTTGCCATTGACCTTTATCACAGGGGTCTTTGAGTTGAATTTCATCACGCCTATTGATGAATTGATGATACCTATTTCAGGTGGTGTGCTATTCTCTGTGATTGTGGCAACCATGATACTAATTGTTGCCTCAATGGTGATGTATTTCCGTCAGCAAAACTGGTTGTAAACTGTCACATACTCTTAACCTTCTGCACACGCTTTCGTTGTATGCTGATACAGTACACAAGGGAAGCGTATGTTCACCAACCAATCGCACTTGATAGCCAATAATTTACCGCGCCGACATTACGGAGTCGCTGTCACTGATGCAGACAATGACGGTGCATTTGAATTTCTAGTGGCTGGATTTGGCACGCGCAATCTCATGCTCAAATGGGATGGTGAATTTTACCGTGATTGGGGACAAAATACCCTTGCTGATAACGCCCGACAAGCCATTGGCATTGCCGCGGCTGATATTGATGCTGATGGCTACGAAGAACTCTATATTCTCAACACTGATACCTTCGCAGGACCGAAATCACTGGGTGACCGTCTCTTTGATTTTGTTGATGATACCTACATCGACCTCTTTGAAGTCCCACGTCACCAGACGAGCATCAATATGATGGCTGGACGGAGTGTTGTCGCCATTGACCGTCTCGGCACAGGACGATACGGCTTGTTCATTGCCAATTATGCTGCACCGATGCGCCTCTACGAATTAGACGACGATGCCAACCTGATTGATGTTGCACCTCAAGCAGGAGTTGATTTCACCACAGGCGGACGCGGATTGATTGCCCTGCCAATGGTCTCTCAACATATGGATATTTTCGCAGGGAACGAAAATGGCGCAAATTTTCTCTTTCGCAATAATGGCGATGGCACATTTACCGACGTTGCCTTCGATGTCGGTGTCGATGACCCCTTAGAGCATGTGCGTGGTATCGCAGCACTCGATATGGGCAACACTCATTTCGGACTAGTCTATGGTAATTGGGAAGGCACGCATCGTTTGTTCAGCCCTAGCACCGATGGCGTTTGGGATGACATCGCACCCCCTAAAATGGCATATCCTTCTAAAGTTCGTACAGTCATCGCAGCCGATTTCGATAATGATGGCTACCAAGAAATCTTCTTCAATAATATCGGTGAACCCAATCGTTTATTTGGCTTCCGCAATGGTGAATGGCGTAGCCTCGATATGGGACACGCCCGTGAACCATTCGGACATGGGACAGGTGCAGCCGTTGCCGATTTAGATGCTGATGGTCGTCTCGAATTGCTGATTGCTCATGGTGAGTCGATGCAACAACCCCTCACACTCTATCACACCCCACAGAACGACCATAACTGGATTCGTATTCTGCCGATGACACAATATGGCGCACCAGCCAGAGGCGCAACGGTCACCCTCACTACAGGCGATAGAGTGCAACGCCGTGTCATTGATGCAGGCAGTGGGTATCTGTGCCAGATGGAACCTGTTGCTCACTTTGGCTTAGGCACTACCGATACGGTTGAACAAGTCCTCATTCGTTGGGTCGATGGCACACTCCACACGATTGATAATCCCGACATCAACCACCTCCACAAAATCCCCTATCCAAAATAAAAGTCTCCCTTACCCAGAAGGGGATTCTTATAGGCAAAAAATCGCATTCTCGTTATCATGGTAAGTAATCGCCAACAATCGCAGTGAAACAAACACCATGCCCAACGACAAACACGGAATTTTCATCTCCTACGCACGCAATGACGGAGAAACCTTCGCCAAAGACCTCCGTCAAAAACTTATCGCCGAATTTGGTGAAAATACTATCTGGCGTGACCGTGACCGCATGGAAGGGGGTGTCAACTGGTGGAAGCAAATCACCGATGCTCTTGATAATGTCGCTTTCATGGTTTTAGTAGCGACTCCCTCCGCCATGACTTCACCCGTTGTTCGCAAAGAATGGCGATATGCCCGTCAGCAGGGTGTTTGTGTTTATCCTGTGCAAGTCCCTGAGCTACCGATTGATTTCAACAGCCTCCCCCGTTGGATGCGCGATAGCCACTTCTACAATTTGGATGCCGAATGGCAGACCTTCATCGGACATTTGCATAGTGCTTGTGATGCGGTGCGCGTACCCTTCTATGGCGTGCCTGATTTGCCTGAGCATTTCGTCGAGCGTCCCGAAGTCTTTGAGCAGATGAAAGCCCAATTGCTGGATGAAGCCCGTGATAATCCTGTGGCGATTACGACTTCACTTGTTGGGGCAGGAGGTTTCGGTAAGACGACCCTCGCAGCCGCCCTCTGCCATGATGACGATGTGCAAACCGCCTTTGATGATGGTGTGCTGTGGGTCACACTCGGCGAAAATCCCAATTTACTGCTGATATTCAACGGCTTATACCGCACCCTCACCGACGAAAATCGCTCCTTTGAAACCGTTCACGAAGCAGCCTCACGCTTTAGTGAAAAACTCGCCGAGAATGATATTCTGCTGGTGGTTGATGACATTTGGGAAAGTGAACATGCCAAACGTTTTCTGCAAGGTGGTGAACGTTGTGCCCGTCTGCTCACGACCCGTTTCAGCAATATCGTCAATGATGCCAACGCCAAACCCAACAATGTCGATGAGATGACCACCACGCAATCGGTGCAACTCTTACTGAGTGGCATTGACCCCCAACCAACAGATTTATCGCCCTTTGAAACCCTCGCCGAACGTTTAGGCGAATGGGCATTGATGCTCGATGTCACCAACGGCACGCTCCGCAAACGCATCTCCAAAGGTGCAGATTTAGCGGACGCACTCGCTTATATCAATAAAGCCCTTGATAAACGCGGTGTCGGAGGCTTGAAAACAGGTTCAAACGAAGTTGCCATTCGTGTATTGGATACCAGCATTGAGCAATTAGAGCGTGAACAACAATCGCGCCTGTTTGAATTAGCAATTTTCTTGGATGATAGCGATATCCCCCTGACATCAGTCATGGCACTATGGGATTGGGATGATTTTGATACCGAAGAATTGGTCGATTTGCTGGATGACCTCTCCTTTGTCAAATTCGATGCCGAAACCCAGACTATCCGCTTGCATGATGTTGTCCGTGAAGTGCTAGCAAGCAAACTCCAGACTGAACAAGCACCCACCACTGTCCACGCCCGCCTCATCCGCAATTACGGCATCCCTGTAGGGACAGGGCACGCCCTGTCCGAAACGATGGAAGAAGGATTTAGTGTTGCCCTTCCCGATGACTACGCATGGATAAATCTTGCTTATCATCTCATTCAAGCTGAACAACACGATACCCTGCGCGACTTATTGCTGACCTTTGACTACCTGCAAAACAAACTGGATGCCACCGACCCCAACGCCCTCATTGCTGATTGTGATAGCTATCTAAAGAGTGCCGATGACCGACTTATCGAGCTACTAAAGTCAGCATTCATATTAAGTTCACATATCACACAAAATGAGCCATCACGATTACTTGAATGCCTGAGCAAGCATCTAGCTGGCTATGACCGACAGTTTGGGAAACTCGCTGAGTTGTTTGAAAATGCAGAAGTAGCTGAGTTAATTCCTACACACCCCAATTTTTTAAGTTTTAAGGCTGCTGGAGGTACTTTGATTCGTACACTAGCGGGGCATATCAATTTCGTAAATTGTGTAGCTGTGTCAGGAATCCATGCTATCAGTGCCTCATCTGATGATACATTGAAGGTGTGGAATTGGCAGACAGGTGAATTATTACGAACTTTAGAAGGACATACAAACTCAGTTAATAGTGTTGTGTTATCAGGGGTTTATGCTGTCAGTGGTTCAGGCACTCGCTCACGACTTGTATCTCAGTTCGTCCCACAAGATTATACATTAAAGGTGTGGAATTGGCAGACAGGTGAATTATTACGAACTTTAGAAGGACATACAAACTCAGTTAATAGTGTTGCGTTATCAGGAGTTCATGCTGTCAGTGCTTCAGGATTTGATACAGACCCTTTTTCAGACTTTGTTTCAAAAGACGATTATGTACTGAGGGTGTGGAATTGGCAGACTGGCGAGTTAATACTGACTCTCGACGGGCATACAGACGCTGTGAATGGTGTTGCCTTGTCAGAAGAATATGCTGTGAGTGCCTCATCTGATAGTACATTGAAGGTATGGAATTGGCAGACAGGTGAGTTATTACGAACTTTAGAAGGACATACGAATGCTGTCAATAGTGTCGCCTTATCAGGAATTTATGCTGTCAGCACATCCTATGATGAGACGTTGAGGGTGTGGAATTGGCAGACAGGTGAGTTATTACGAACTTTAGAGGGACATACGAATGCTGTCAATGGTGTCGCCTTATCAGGAACTTATGCTATTAGTGCATCAGGATCTGGCTCTCACTTTCGTTCACAAGACTATACTTTGAAGGTGTGGAATTGGCAGACAGGTGAATTATTGCGAACTTTAGAAGGACATACGAATGCTGTCAACAGTGTAGATTTATCAGGAGCTTATGCTGTCAGTACTTCATCCGATAAAACATTAAAGGTATGGAATTGGCAACTAGATGAGGTAAGCCAAATAATAGAAGGACATGTAGCCTCTGTAGATAGTATTGTCATATCAGGAAAGTATGCTATTAGTGGAGGTGGTGGTTCTCGCTTTACATCACAGGATAATACTTTGAAGGTGTGGAATTGGCAGACAGGCGAGTTGCTACGAACTTTAGAATCTACTAATACTGTCAATAGTGTCGCTTTATCAGGAATCTATGTTATCGGTGGCTCAAGGTCAAAAGATGTGTTGAAGGTGTGGAATTGGCAGACAGGCGAGTTACTGCGAACTTCAGAAAGCTTTACTAGCTCTGTAAATGATATCGCTGTATCAGGAACATATGCTGTGAATGCTTCAGGCTCAACTTTTAGGTCTCAGGATAATGTTCTTAACGTTTGGAACTGGCAGACAGACGAATTATTGCGAACTTTGGAGGGACATACAGCTTCTGTAAATTGTGTTGCCATATCAGGAACGTATGTTATTAGTGGAGGTGGTGGTTCACTCTTCGACTCAGAAGATTATACATTAAAGGTGTGGAATTGGCAGACAGGCGAGTTGCTAAAAACCTTAGAGGGGCATACAGCTTCTGTAAATTGTGTTGCCATATCAGGAACGTATGCTGTGAGTGGCTCAGGAATTAACTCAGGATTTAGTGCTCAGGGTAACACATTGAAAGTTTGGAATTGGCAAACTGGTGATTGCCTCTATACTTTCTATGCTGATACATCACTCTATTCTGTTGCTATCACTCCAAATTTCGAGCGTATCATCGCTGGTGATGCTCAAGGGCATGTCCATTTCTTACGTCCCAATGTCGCCCTGCTCAAGCTCCTGCGCGGTCAATAAAATCATTATCACATCGTATGGACATGCTTCTGCATGTCCGTTGTTTCCCCTTCCATGCTTTCACCCTTTGCCTTATGCGTCTTACTCTTTCATCTTCGTGCCCGTCGTGGCTAAAAAATCCCGAACATATGACCGCCCACCTGCACAACATCCACCACCCAAACCATGCTACCCTTGAAGCACGCACCTTAACAACAGCATCCTTTGCATCGCGCTTTTTCTATTTCTCTTTGGGTCTCCGCGCCTTCGCGTCAAAAACACTATCGCTATATTTCAAAACCTCAGCACTTGGGTTTCCAAAACTTTCAAATGAAGTAAAACTTACCAACAGTGAAGTCCCCCTCTCTATAGTGAAGCGTCATGGAGAGGGGGATTTAGGGGGAGAGGTTTGCGTCTATTATCTTTGTCCCTCTGCTTCAAAACCTCAGCACTCAGCACTTTTCGTTAAAAAACACAAACAAAGTCCCCTGTTATCCCCTGTTTAACAGGCAAACTTTTCTAACCATCCGCCCTTCTGACTCGTTTCTCCACAAACACCCAACCGAGTAGCCCACTCACCCAACACATACCAGCCGCTATCCACATCATCAAATTGAACATACGCACAAACTGACGGTCAATCACATCCTGCACCGCCTCTTGCTCACCCTCCGATAGCGTCTCAGGGATGTTGATGCCTGCTAAATCAGCACTCGCATCAATCAAGGTCACCGTCTCAGTCTCAGGCAAACTGAGTGCCTCAATCTCAGGTGCAAACGCACTCGTGAACACCACCAAGCCAATCCCACCCATAATTGATAGTGCTAGCACTTGTGATGCCCGCGACATCGCATTGTTAACCCCTGATGCAATCCCTGCACTATTCTGTGGCACAGACCCCATCACAGCCGTTGTCAGAGGCGCAACCAAAATTCCCATGCCAGCCCCCAAAATCAGTGTCGCAGGCAGATACGTCAGCCAATAATCACTCGGTCCATCAGTCATCCCAACCAATGCCAACGCCCCAAAGCCGAATCCTGTCACAATCGGTCCTATCGTCAACGGAAGCCGTGCGCCATAACGGTCAACCAAATTACCCATCACAGGCGACAACACCACCAGCAATATCGACCACGGCAAAAATGCGATACCAGCTAATGTCTCACCATAGCCTTGTACTTGCACCAAATTCAATGGCAGAAAATACAACGCGCCACCCAATGCCCCATAGAGCAACAGTGTCAGCAGATTCGCGCCCAAAAATGTGCTGGATTCAAACAAGCGCAATGGCATCATCGGCTCACGCGAACGCCCTTCCCACCAGATGAACGCACCGAGCAGAACCAAGCCACCAATCAAACTGCCCAGCAAATCCACTCGTTGGAAACCCGCAATCCCGACCTCACCAATCGTAATCGACCCATATGTGATGCCAGCCATTCCCAAGGCAACCAAAATCGCCCCAACATAATCAAAGTGAGATGTGGCTTCCTCGTCATAACTTTCAGGGACGCGCGTGACCAGCGCATAGAGTGCGACAATCGCCAGTGGAATGTTGATGTAGAAAATCCCACGCCAGAGACCATTCTCCGCGAGGACACCCCCTAACAACGGTCCTGCAACCGAAGTCAAGGTTGTCACCGATGACCAATAGCCGATAGCTTTACCGCGCGTATTATCGTCAAAATAAGCCGATACAATCGCCAGACTACCAGGCACCATCATCGCCCCACCGATACCTTGCACGATGCGTGCGCCAATCAATACCTCGGAGGTCGGTGCAAGTCCACAAGCAACAGATGCCAGCGTAAAAATAACAATCCCCAGCATGTAAATGCGCTTGCGTCCGTAATGGTCACCGAGTGAACCACCAAGCAACAACAGTGCTGCCAAAAACAGCGCATACGCATTGATAATCCATAGTAAGTCGCCCCCACTCGCCCCCAAATCAGACTGAATCGCTGGCAGAGCCACATTTAGCGAACTGCCCCCGATGAACGCCATACTCGATGCACTGATGGTCGCAAAGAGAACCCACCATCCCGTCTCGTTAATTTTCCCGACTTCGTTTTTTGGTTTTTCACTCAAGAGAAATATCCCTTATCTAGTCATCCTCTTGAGTATAGCGGTTTTCGTATACGAATGCCTTTAACGGTCAATATAGTTTTCTTAAAATGTATTCGACCATCGTAGGGGCGCATGGCAATGCGATTAATAGATTTCACTTATCCTTTTAATAACGCGCCCAGTAGATTGCATCTACCTCAATATGACTTACATCAGCAATAAACAGCATTTTCGCTAGAGATAAAATCAAATTCACCGCGTACATCGATGCGATTGCTGCTGCTACTCGCACTGAAATCGAAGCTGCCTCTCACTGCTTGCCCTGCTTCTGTCGCGAGGTCGTTGACAATCAAAATCCCCTCAACATTGCTCGCATAAACACTACCATCTTGTAGGAAAACTGTCGCAGTCGCCACCGAGCCATCGCCTGTATTATCGCTGAGTGTGAAAGTATCAGGACTTGCGCTAATTGGCAAAATCAATGAAATCTGTGGAAAACTATCCAACGACCCACGAATGACATAACCATTATTTTCGCAGTTAATTGTGCCTGCGTTCGCTAGCGTTGCAGTGATTGCCCCCGATAAATCGGCTGTGAATCCTGCTTCAGACCCTGCATCTCCCAAGCCAAATCCACTCCCAGGGTCACCTGTAACCTCATCTGAATTATCAACCCCCTCACGGGTTGGAATCGGGTCAGTATTGGTGTTATCGGATGTTGGCGATGATGTTGTCGGCGCACAAGCAGATAGTACAATCAATAATAAGGTGACGATAAGACGCATCATGACGATTGTTCCCCTTTGATAGATGATGAATTTTCAAGCTCTATTATATCTTGGATTGTGAACGTCGCTTCATCTTTGAGAAAATCAAAGGCATTATCGCTCACTTTATCATCGAGTAATTCAGCCGAAAGGATTTGACGCGACTTCGGTGCGATATAGATGTTGTAAAGGCGATTTTTCTGGAAGGCTTGCATCTGTTCACGAGTAACGCTATAACGCTGATTGGCTATTTCGACAAAGTAATCATGCTCATTGTAGAGGAAATCACTACGATACGTTTTTGGTCGATAATTGGTGATGCGTCGCACCTCCGACACCAAATTATGCACACGCCCTTGTCGCATATCCGACCAAATGGCATACGATTTCCATATCCAGAACATGCTGAGAACTCCAAACAAGCCTGTGAAGTAAATCGTGATGGTCATCAGGTCACCGACACCTAGTTGAAACAAAGACACAAAGATGATGTCCAGCAGAAACAAAGATACAAAAGAGAGAATCACCGCCCATATCCCAATCGACACCGAATAATTTAGCAATGACCAGCGCAAGCGTTTTTTCTGCCAATGACTGATGAACCCTGAACGATTATCTTGAATATCGCCAAAGTCAAAGCCAAAAGCAAACGAGAGCTTATTCTTGAGCTTAATAGGCACACGTTTTTTAGGTTCAATCAAGTTGTTCATTGATAGTTTGCTATCTACTTGTCGAGAATTGTACTAAAGATGACCTTATCTTGTTGGCACAATCATTGAAGCATTCGCTATAATAAGATATGTCCCAACATACATTATTGTGGCAACAATGAGTGTAATCCAAGCGTAATGTTTACGGTCATCATCTATAAAACGTGCAATCGCTAAAGTCGTAATTAATGGAACAACTTGAGCAACAAAGCGACTTTCTGGCACAAAGATGACAGCATAGGTTCCCACCTGTATCATAATGGCAAACCATACAATGGGGATAGCCAGTTCCCCTCGTTTGAGCATACTCCATATATGAACGATAAAATCCTGAATGACGTAGACAAACCCGACAAACAAAAAATAGCCATAAATCATCAAAGGATGAAAGGCATTCGTCCCAGCACTTTGGCGATAAACCGACCATTCATAACTCTGGAATAGCCCAACTAATTTGATGCTTATCATATAGACAGCATCTATTGGATTTTGCAACGTATGAGCGAGTAAGTTAGTAGGGTCCTCCTGTGATTGAACGTGATCGAGTCTGTCTTGCGATAAATAATATTGCTGGGGTGTAATAGTTGCATCCAACCCAACGTAAGTCTCGTATTTGTAAGTATATTGTCCCTGCTCAAAGTGCAAGTCTATCCAATAGTCTGAAGCACTTTGTCTGGTTTCAAGGTCGCCATAGGTACGATTGATAATTTCTTGCAAACTGTAGAGGCTGATAAAGCTTAAGGCAAAAGTCGCAATGAGGAGCATGTTACGTACAGTGACCATACCAGTTAGTTGCTTTCTGCGACTAATGATGAGCCAGAGCAATACACAGCCAGCTAGTGCGAACAGGTAGGGTAAGTAAAATGGACGGAATAAATACAGCACACCTATACACAAACCACTTGTCAGGGCTGTTATAAAGTCTACTTCACGCAACAAGCACCAGATAAATAATGTTAGTAAAAATGTTGCAACAGAATCTGTCAGAATTTCCTGAGTCAATGCTAAGAGCAATGGGCTGAGAGCGACACAAGCAAAAGTTATGATACGACCTAACAGACGCGGATTCTTCGTTAACTTGCCATAAATACCCACACAGAGGATTGCTGTCATAATGTGAAGTGCCCACTGCACGAAGCGCACACCATCATACCAATCCGTGAAGACTTGCGATGGTATCAAATGACGCACAGCATATAAAAAAGCAGGATAACCAACATTACGGATAGTACCAGCAAACAGTGTATCGACACTGAAACTGAGTGTGGCGTAAGCCTCAGCATCGTAAATCAATTCGTCTTGAACGATGCGTGGGTATAGATAGAAGACGGTAATCAGTAACGCTATTACAATGATTACGCTATAAATGATGATGTTTGCTTTTTTCATTGAAATGGTTGCTTAACGATATGTGAGTCAAACAACTATAGTAATTTACATTAGCAAATACAATCAACCCTGCACTAAATGCGTGCTATTGCGTTTGTCATCGCTTTCGTAATTTTGTGTCTCATGGATTATTGCATCTTCCAAGTAGCTTATATCATGATTATCACTAACCTTACGCTTTTGTGGATACATCACATTGCTGTAATGATGCAAGCGTCTGAGATAGAGATATGCGCTGAATGTGGATAATAATGACATAATCAGTGCAGGGATAATCATAAGTGCACCATAAATGAGTAATACACAGAATGAAAACACTGCAAGTGCAATAGGTGTTCCGAGTGCGACACCTAGAATTTGAAGGGAGATATTGTCAATATCATCATGTGTGAATTGCTCTGGCAAGGTATTCACATAAGGTTTCATAAAATAAGCCTGTGCGAGACCTATAAAATTACCAAGCAGTGTCCCAAAAAATGCACTCTCGCTTAACAAAGTAGTTATTGGGACTGTATCGAAGTCTAATGAGAAAAAGACCCTCACACCTATCACCAATAGTATCCCCATCAATCCATTCAAAAGTATCATGTGCCAATAGATGCTTGGGAAAAGTACGCTGTCATGCTTACGCTTCTGCTTCATCGCTATCCTTGCACCAGATGTGTACTATTGCGTTTATCATCAGTGTCATAACGGGCAGTTTCATAGGCTGTGCCATCTTCTAGGCGCGTGGTGTCATAATAGTGTTCTTTTCGATGCGATTGCCCACCTATCAGGCGCATACCATGCAAGCGTAAACGGAACATATAACGATGAGCAGCATAAATCGACGCTGCCGATGCAATCAATGTCGGCACACCAAATACAAAGAAATACACAAGCCCTGAACCGAGAAATCCTGCTAACATTGCCACGAACAGCGATAAGAAAATATGCATCGCAATCGGTACAAATCCTGCCGCACGATAAACTGATGAGCGATAATGACGCATATCGTCTTTGTTAAAGTCAAGTGGGGCATCGTCCAGATATTGCTTAATAAATGAGGCTTCAATTGCCCCTAAAATAGTCCCTGGAATGCCACCGAAGAATAAGCCTAAAATCCAGACAGGCGGAAAGATAAGCGCAATTAATCCGCCAAAACCATCCAAACTACTGAGGAATGTCATCAACAACACAGCTAGCACTGTCCCACTGAGTAAACCCCATTTTGCCATATGTGTGTGGATGTTGGGTCGTTCGAGCATACAAAACCTGCTTTATCATCACTAAATAACTGATTATCTACTCGTCAATTCGTTTTCGTAGGGGCGTTGTCTGCGCCTACTTGGAATACCCCAAAGGAATTTCCGAATAGAGTCTTATTTTCAGTATATAGCAGGTTATGTGTCAATAAATTGAGAGAATCGTCATGGTTTCGTCAGGAAATACTATCAAATGTCTAGGATTCAACAGGGGCGGATGTCGTTTGAGTCTCGCGCTTACGCAAATAACGGGGGTCAGCTTTGAGGTCATCAACAAAGCGTGTTGCCCCAATCAAAGGTATAACGACCATCCAAAGGAGCGATAACCACACATCACGCAAACGTGGTTCAAGTGTCAGTGGAAAAATTAGCCATTGTTCATTGCTGACATATAACCAAGCGATGATGCCATTACCGATGAGCAACAGCAAGCCAATCCAAATCCAAACAGATAAATAATAGCGTGTGATAGTTCGGTCACTGACCAATGCACTGAAAGTTATTAACCAGATAATTGAGCCTGTGACTAAGCCCCATACGAATGCAACAACCAGCCCAATGAATACCCAAAAGAGCAACCCTAATAAGAAGAAAGGCATCGATTGATATAAGAAAACGCGCCCATCTGCTGATGTGCTCACATAGAGTAAGAGCAAAGCAAGTAATCCAAGTGTGGCGATAAGTGTCCATAAGGTCATATGAACGAGAGGATTTCGCATGTCAATCTGAAAAGGCAGTATCATCAGAGATTGTCTTTGGTTATCGGCATCAAGATTATTCTACCAAAGAAAGACACATCATTCGAGAAATATTGCACTTGTCCCATTTGCAAATTAATGTGTATGTCGAAGACTGCGCCCTATAACCACAAAATCTATGTGTCGCATCCACGCTATCCCCAGCACAAATATGATACCAATCACAATACTCGTCATGCGGAGTATGCCCCAACCACTCTGACGAATGTCGTCTTGCAATATATCCAACGCATTGTAATTGGGGTTATCAGATGCATAGCGCATATCCAAAACGTCCCCAATTTGATAAGGCTCATAAACTGCCTCAGCCACATCAATCACGCTCACATACGTTTCACTATCCTCTGTCGTGAAGCGATACTGCAACCAATAGTGTCCATTCTCATCGATATACTTTGTCTCAAGAGTCGCTGTCGTCACAGTACCATCACGCACCACAGAACGCATCGCTAGATTAGATGACCAAAAGCCACAGAGTAAACTCCCATAGAACACGAGAAAGACCAAAAATCCCATGAAAATGATTAAGGGCTTGAGAATATTGTGCTGGTCATCATCGGCACGACGCATAGAAATTCATCCTGATTATCACACTATGATTGTAACGAATTTATTCTATGAGCGAAAAAGACTATGAATCTAATAAGAACATCTGGTCTATTCGGTACTTCTGCGCTATACTCACCCATGGAAAAATATAGTATCAGGAGACTGCACCATGAGTGATATTGCTTTCAAAGACCACTTTAATCGGGATAGTGCCAAACGCCTCGCAGAAAGTATCCAAGCTGTTTATCCATCATTCAAAGTCGATGAGTATGCCGACCAAGTTGCAGTAGCTGTTGAAGGTCTAGAACTTAAAGCGCGTGTGGCAGAGATGTCTTGCTTACTCCGTGAACATCTACCTGATGATTATGAAACCGCTGTTGATATTTTGGTGCAATCGCTCGATGAGGAACACAGTGAAGCTGAAGGTATGTTCACTGATGGTTGGTATCTGATGCCTGTGGCTCATTTTGTTGAAGTATACGGTCTTGACCACTTTGACGCTTCAATGAAGGCACTCAATCAAATCACACGTCGCCACACAGGGGAATTTGCGATTCGCCCATTGATAGAACGTTATCCTGAGCAATCCTTAACTGTTCTACACGAGTGGGTGCACAGCGATAGTTTCCATGTGCGTCGCTTAGTGAGTGAAGGAACACGTACACGCCTCCCTTGGGCAAGTCGTTTGCAGATGTTTATCGATAACCCTGACCCTGTACTCGACCTTCTCCACATCCTGCGTGATGATCCTGTAAAATATGTTCAGAAATCTGTTGCTAATAATCTCAACGACCTTGTTAAAGACCAGCGAGAGCGCATCATAGCCTTGCTCCAAACATGGCATAGCGATAATCCGACAGAGTCTCGTCTTTGGATTATCCAACATGCAGCGCGTAATTTGCTCAAAGATGGCGATGCTCAAATCCTCAAATTATTGGGTTATACAGGCACAGATAGTATCCAACTCAAGCAGGCTCAACTCTCAACTGATAGCATTCCATTAGGCGATTCGCTAGATTTGAGCTATACAGCCCATAACACCAGCGACCAAGCGCATCAGATTTTACTGGATTATGTCCTTGCTTATCGTCTCAAAAATGGTGACCTCAGCCATAAAGTCTTCCAAGTGAAGAAGCTAACCCTCAAGCCCGATGGCAGCATCGACATTAGCAAGTCCGTCAAGATGGCATCAACGACGACTCGTCAACATTACGTTGGCGAACATCAGATTATTCTACGGGTTAATGGTGAGGAGATGGTGACACTGAATTTTATGCTGACAGAGGATTAGTTAAAAATATTTTCGCATCGTCATTGGTAAACAGTCTATAAAATGGTCTGTAAGTTGTTGCGCTTCATTTCGGCTATTAGTACAATCGAAAAGATAACTAATATCTTACTGTGACAACGCGAGAAATTATAATGACTGTGACTGAAACCCTTCGTTTAGATGCGATGATTAGTAGTACCAGCCGAGACTTGCCAGACTATCGTAAAGAAGCAACCGATAGCCTCTTTCGCTCAGGATTTTATCCTGTTGTCATGGAAAACCTGACTGCCACATCCGATGAAGATGCTATTAGTATCTCATTGAAAATGGTCAATGATGCTGAGGTATACATCGGGATTTTCGGGCATCGTTATGGTCACATTGTTGAAGATGACCCCCGTAATCCAGATCGACTTTCAGTGACAGAGTTAGAATATCGTCGTGCTAAAGAACTTGGGATGCCAATTCTCATCTTCATCATGAAAGATGATCATCCACCTGCGCCTGATACCACAGGCAAACCCTTCCTCGAAGCAAAAGCGATTATGGATGATTTTGAGCAAACATACTATGAAACTAGTGCCGAAGGTAAAGCAAAACTCAATGCCCTCAAAGATGAATTAGGGACAAATCATATTGTCCGCTTCTTCACCACGCCTGAAGATTTACGCTATAACCTGACACTTGCTATCAATTCCGATGAACTGAAAAAACGTGCTACCGAATACTATTTTCAACGTGACCCATCTATCAGTGTCGATAAACCCAATTTACCCAAAACAACCGATACAGGGATTCCTCATCCACCTGATTTATACGCCTTACCTGTCTATAGTGATGGTGCAGCCCCTTTTGTTGGGCGCAAAAAAGAGTTAGCACAACTCAATCAGTGGATTAAGCCTGAAAGCGACAAGCCAATGCTGATTTTTGAAGCGATTGGTGGCATGGGTAAAAGTGCACTGACATGGGCATGGTTACAAGACCACCTCGTAGCTGATGATGTCCAAGGTACATTTTGGTTCAGCTTTTATGAAGGTGGCTCGGATATGAGTGCCTTCATCGTACATTTGCTAGCATATGTGACAGAACGTACTCCCGAAAAGTTCGCTGGACGCCAAGTGATGGAGATGGTCAATGAGTTGATGCCCATCCTTAAGGAAAATCGCTATCTTGTCGTACTCGATGGCTTAGAACGAGTGTTAGTTGCCTATCATCGCTGGGATGCCTCCCAGATGCAAGATTATAACATCGTTGGCACGGATGTACTGCGCTCGGTAACTAATCCGCGGGATGCCACTATTTTAAGACTCCTCGTGCAATGTACAAAATCTCGTTTTCTGGTGACCTCGCGCCTGATGCCTTACCAACTCCAAAAAGTGAATCGCAGTCCACTCAATGGCGTACAACATCTGCGCCTTGATGGCTTATCCCTAGACGATGCTAAATTACTGTTGGAGGAGTGGGACATCACATGGGAAGATGAAAAGCAACTCGATCAATTCCTCCAATCTTTCGGACGGCATAGCCTGATTATCAAGTTGGTGGTAGGGCAAATCTCACAAGATTATCGTTCTGCCATGTCGTTTGATAAATGGTATGCACGGTACGGCAAAGGCTTTGACGTTTACAAAGATGCGAAAGCCAAGCGTAACCATATTCTGCAGGTTGCCTATCGTGATTTGTCTCCAGAAGCAAAGAAACTCCTCAGTCATATTGCCTTGCTCGGTGATTCGGCAGACCTCGAAACGATTGATGTCTTCAATCCCTATTTGCCCGAAGCACCTTCGCATGTTGAAGAACCTGATGTTGATATATCTTGGGAAATTAATGAACTTCGTGAAGAACTCGAACAGGTATCAGATGACACGCGCAAAGCTGAAATCGATGCAAGAATTGCTGAGCTAGAAGCAAAAGACGCGGAATATCAGGCATATCAGGATGCAATACACCTATATGAAGCGGATATTGAGAAAAACAAAGATGAATTAGAAGCTAAACTCGATAAGTTACTTCGTGAACTTGAAAATCGTGGTTTACTATGGTGGAAGCGCGACACCAATGTCTATGATTTACATCCCGTTGTGCGTGGCTATGCCTCAAACATGCTCGGTGCAGACGCTAGAATCGCTGGCTATGACCGCATGTTCAATTATTTTGAGCGTCAAGAAGGCTCCGCAAAAGATGAAGATGAAATGACGCTGGAAGACTTGCAACCATCTATCAAAATGTATCAAGCACTATTTGGCGCAGGCAAATACAATACGGCAATGGAGTTTTATTCTCGTAATATTGAAGAGATATTACAATATATCTTGGGCAATCAACACCTTGCACACCAACTCCTGCAAGCCCTGCTCCTTGATGAGGATGGTCAGCGACTTCTCATAACAGGAAATAGAATATCTGGATATGTAGAACAGTATTTATATTCTTTATCTATCATTGGGTCTGAAAAAACCTTTGACACATTATTTAATCGTTATATGATTGCGATGAGGACTCTAGGATCTCATAGGTATCCCTTTGAGCAGTATGCACTATATCTAACAAACTGCAATAAACTCTATCGTGGAGTGCAATTCGCCCGTATCGCCTTTGAGACATCAGATTACCGTACATTGTCGAGTGCAGAATTAGGATTTAATACCACAGAAATATCGAACATTTTAATACGAGAATTCTACCTACCTAGACAAATCAAAAGTGCATTCTACAATAATCAAGATTTGAAAGTCCTCATATCTGAGTTCTACGGATTAGATTCAATCCAAAAGGGTCGGTATTCTGTACCCATTCGCGATGTCAAACTCATTGAAGGCGAAGGTGCATTACAAGAAGGGCGTCCACAAGATGCTGTGACCCATTTCAGCAAATGTATTCAACTCTGCAACGAAATTGGTGCCTCACGCGTGGCAATCGTCAGCGGTCAAGCCTTTGGTGGTCTAGCCCGTGCCTATTTAGAACTGGGTAATACTCAAGAGGCTGAAAATCTACTCACCGAAAGCCTTGATGACTATTCAGCAGCACTAGTTATGCGCGTCTTAAATCGTCCCGACGAAGCCGAAAAACACGCGTTAGCCTATCTCACATGGGCATGGGCAGACGGTGAACCCTACGTCCATCGTTGGCATCTCAATCGAGCGCGTGACCTCCTCAAAGAGATGAATATCACCGAACCCGAATTACCACCGTTCAACCCTGATAATTATCCCCCCATTCCAGGAGAACTTGCTTTGCGTGAACATTTCAAAGACGACCCAGCGAAGCTCGAAAGATGGTTTGGCGAAGATTTCGATTTAGAGCAATTCTTATTGAAAGGGCATCCTGACGAATAACAACACACCATGTAGGGACAGGGTTAGCCGATAATTTTATATTTCAGCGGACGCCAAGAATGGCGTCCCTACAAAAACGAAACTTGTGTAGAGAAACGCTTCTGCGTGTCCGCGAGATGAATACACTCATCCGTTATAATTCATAGCTATCGGCATGCCTGTCCTCCGAGATACCATCTATAAGTGTATGTGTAATCCCCACCAACCAACTCCCACCTTTACCAGACTCCCATTTTTCCCTATCATCACGCCCCATGACGACCAAACTGACCATCAACGCCCATCTTCTATCGAGCCAAGCGGGATACCGTGCGGCTGGCATCCATAATGTCTTACATCAGACGTTGCTATATTTGCCTCAATTCCTCTCTGATGATTGGCAGATTACAGCCTTAGTCGGAGGCGCAAATCAAGCACAGTACGATGGTATTACGATGCAACGGGCTAGCCTCGATACTGAATCACCAGCCAAGCGCATCTTGTGGGAACAAGCAATACAACCCTTCCAGTTAGGGGATGCCGATTTGTATCATGCAGGGGCATTTGTCGCTCCCCTCTTGCTAAACACACCGATGGTTGTCACCGTCTATGACTTAACTTTCATGCGCTACCCACAACGCTTGACCACTGCCCGTCGTCTTTACCTACGCACCTTTACCGAACTCACCTGTAAGCGAGCAAGGCGCATCATCGCAATTTCTGAAAGTACCAAGCAAGATTTAGTGGATTTACTCGGCATTGCCCCTGATAAAGTTGATGTCACACCATTAGGCTATGACCGCGACCTCTTCCAACCATTGCTTGCTGACAAAATTCAAACATTTCGTCAGCAACACGATCTACCTGAGCGATTTTGGCTCTATGTCGGCACGATTGAACCGCGCAAAAATCTGGTGACTTTGATAGAAGCCTATGCTCAATTACCAACCAGTGAGCGATTGCCTCTAATTTTAGCAGGGGGCAAAGGCTGGCTGACTGAGTCAATTTTTGAAGCAATTGCCAAACACAAACTAGAAGACGAGATTCGTCTACCAGGTTTTATCCCTACCGACGACTTACCCCTCTGGTACAATAGCGCGGATTGTTTTATCTTTCCGTCCGTGTTTGAAGGCTTTGGCTTGCCTGTCTTAGAAGCGATGGCATGTGGCACACCTGTCATCACCAGCAATGTGTCTTCATTGCCAGAAGTCGCACAAGATGCAGGATTAATCTTGCCACCCACCGAGATTGATGCGTGGGTATCAGGACTTAAGCAAGCGTATTATGATGCAAACTGGCGACAATCTGCCAGCCAACGTGGACTCGAAATTGCACAAACGTTTACATGGGAACAAACTGCCCGACTCACAGTCAAGAGTTATCAACGGGCATTAGAACAATGAGCGATAACACACATAGCGACCATCAACAAACTGTTGAACCCTTCTGGCTGATGCCCCTCATTGATGTGGCATTGGTCTATTTGGCGTTTGGTTTGGGCTACATCTTACGCTATGAATTTCAGTTGTTCCGTGCTCTGTTCGACCCCTCTCGACGCGAATTTTTGCCCTATCTACCTTATGCAACCTTTTTCGCAATCATGCTGGTGTTTATCTACCAAGCCAATGATTTGTATCGTCACGTGCGCGGACGTTCTTGGATAGAAGAAGTCACCATTATTGCCAGTGGTGTCGCCAATGGTGCAGTGATTTTGCTTGCTCTTTATTTTATGTTACAACCGCAAATCACCAGTCGCTTAATGCTTGTGTATGTCGCTGCCTTGACTGTTATCTTCTTAGCGACAGCGCGTGCGATTCGCCATTGGGTCTGGACATATTTGCGTGCTAAAGGCATTGGTGTGCAACGAGTTGCTATCATCGGTATGGGCGATGTCGGACAAGCACTTTTACGGACGCTAATCGCTCGTCGAGAACTTGGCTATAAAGTCGTTGGTTATCTCGATGATAATCCCGAACGAGGCGAACATGATTTAGGGCGTGTTGTCGGACTTGGTAGACTAGAAAATATCGATAATGTAATTACAGCACATGGCATTGATATAGTCATCATCACCCTGCCTTGGCGACACTACGACACAATTTTGAGTGTCGCGCGACGTGCTAAACGTGCCAATGTCGATATTCGTTTCGTGCCTGATTTATTTCAGTTGAACCTGAGCCAAGTCCAATTTGAGAACCTTGATGGGATACCACTATTGGGCATCAACGGACATAAACCCTTTAGAGGCGCATCACGGATAATCAAGCGAACATTGGATGTTATACTCGTGATTTTAGCATCACCCCTTTGGTTGCTGACTTTTGCGCTAGTGGCGATTGCTATCAAACTCGAAGATGGTGGGGATGTCTTCTATCATGCGACTCGTGTCGGTGAAAACGGACGTGAATTTCAGATGCTCAAATTCCGTAGTATGATTCCCAATGCTGACCAATTGCGCGACCAAGTTTTTGCAGAACAAGACCCCAAACATCCAAAACTAGCCGATGACCCTCGCATTACTAATGTAGGCAAGTTCATCCGACGCACCAGCATTGATGAAATCCCGAATTTTATCAACGTCCTCAAAGGCGAGATGAGTATCGTCGGTCCGCGTCCCCCTATTCCTGATGAAGTTGCTAAATACGAAACTTGGCACATGCAACGCTTACAGACCATTCCAGGTATCACGGGTTTGTGGCAAGTCTCAGGGCGCAGTGAAGTCCCCTTCGACGAAATGGTGCTGATGGACATCTACTATATCGAAAACTGGTCAGTGCGCTTTGACCTGCAAATCATGCTGATGACGATTCCGCGTGTGCTCCTCCGCAGTGGTGCCTATTGATTCGACAGTTTGTACGATGCTCCTAAATTCAGTCAATACCATCCTATACTGAAATTATTTTGAACAATACCTGTTTGACTCTCGTAAAACTCAATAACAAATGCACATTAACAATATAGAGTTTTGAGAGGGTACATCCTATGGAACAAGTGACAATTCAAGCTGATAGCATCGAACACCTTGACCGCTACATGAAACGACTTGTCCCCTTTGGTTTTCACGGGCAAGTTCTAGTCGCACAAAACGGTAAAATATTGCTCAATGAAGGTTACGGATTAGCCAATCGAAAACAAAATATCCCCAATACTGCTTACACAGCCTTTGATACAGGTTCAATCAATAAGCCTTTTACAGCGATTGCCATTATGCAATTAATTGAGCAAGGCAAATTATCTTTAGACACTACCCTACAACAACTCTATGCTGGTATCCCAAACGATAAAGCCTCCATTACTATTCAACATCTGCTGAGTCATACAAGTGGACTAGAAAATTACCACATGGAAAGTGATTTCCAGCCGATGACCCAAGAAGAAGCCCTCGACAAAATTTTTGACCTGCCCATGATTGCTGATATTGGGTCAACTTATTATTATTCCAATGCTGCTTATGGTTTGTTAGCAATTATCATCGAAATGTTATCGGGACAGCCCTACCGTGATTACATGCGTGACCATATTTTTCTTCCTGCAAATATGACACAAACAGGTTGGTACGGCGAACGTATTTGGAACGAAAATCAAGTTGCAACAGGCTATGTACAAGGGGAATCCTGCGGGTCACCCTATGAATGGGATGCGCCACAATGGGCATTATTAGGTGCAGGAGGTTTGGTGCATCCTGTCTCAGATTTATTCAAAGCACACCAAGCACTCAAACATAACACTTTGCTCTCTGCCGAAACCAATCAGCAAATGCTTGACCATGAACTTGCTTGGGCAGTCGAACATGATACACCACATGGATTGTTGGTTCAGCATAATGGCGCGAGTATGTATGGCTTTAGTGCCTCATTTCGTCGCTACATTGACCACGACATTGTAATTACGCTGGCTGTCAACGTCTCTGATGGTGATAATGCACTCGCTGTGGATGTCGAAAATCACATTGTTGATATTGTTTTTGGAAAAAATCTTGCACTACCGCCAACCGTTAATCCAAGCCTAAATATGAATTATCAAAGTGGCGATTTCTCCGATGGTAACGATGGCATTTTGCGCTTCACAAGCAATGAACAACTGCTTGTCAGTACCATGTCTCCCGAAGCTACATCGTGGTTTTTCCCACTTACAGATGCCTCAACGTTTCATCAGACAATGCGCGAAATCGCTCAAGCAATTGCAGAGCATGACCTCGCACGCTTTAAAGCCTTGTTTGTAAAACCTGAACGTGTCCCTGCCTACCAAGATAATCTCAATCAATACGAAACTGAACTGGGTCAATTACAATCAACGGATTATCTAGGTTGTTCATCTTTAAGACACTATACAGTGGCATATATTCGTTTGTTTTTTGAGAATGGTAATCGCATGTTACCTCTCGCATGGGAAGGTGATACTATCGCAGGGTGTATACCAATTGATGAAGATAAAGCGAGTGTTATCAACAGCATCGTCTATCCACAAACTGAAAATACCCTTGCAGGGCATAACTTACTTTTGGGTACAAGCTTTACCCTCACCTTCACTGAAAACGGCGCAATTCTTGCAACCGATTCAGCCACTATCACGCTCTCACACATTGAAAATTAGAAATATACTACTCTATAGGAGCGTGTTCTGCGCTCCTATATATTGTTACCTAATCTTCATCGTCGTCATCCCAATTGAGTACAGTAGCGTTAAAAAATGCACCAATATCTGCTATTTTGTGAATCGTGTCTTTGTCCAGAAAAATATGATTACCATGTGTGATTGTACAAAGGAATCTCAACTCTGCTGTTTTACTCAGTTCTGCAAGATACCTTGAATGAGGATATAGTAAATCTAGCAGGTAAGTCATATGCTCTCCAATAGGAGAGCTACGTTCAACTTTGTTTCTACTATTTAAACCCCAGAAATGCGTTCCCCGAATTGCATAACGTGGATTATCAAACCTATGATGTCCTTTGATGCCAAACTTGTCAGGTCGAATATCTAATACTTCGGTAATGGTATCAGGATGAACAGTTTCACTGTGTATGCTAAATGATAGCAAAACACTACTTTTAAGTTCAGTCATGCTATCTTATGTCCTCAAAAACCTAGCACTCATTGCTCACGACTCAGAACTTTTCCTATACTTCAAATGCCCATTCACCATCATGCATCAGAGGCTCACGCGACCCATCTATCGTCACACCATCCACATTCATGCTTGCTGACCCTATCATAAAATCAACATGCGTTTGACTGATATTCGCACCTGCTTCGATTAACTGTTCGTCATTCATATCTGTCCCGCCTTCCAGCGCAAGAGCATAAGCACGCCCAAGAGCAATATGACTCGCAGCATTTTCATCAAAGAGTGTGTTGTAGAATAAGATACCTGATTGCGATATAGGCGAGCTATAGGGTACAAGAGCTACTTCACCCAGATATTTTGCACCGTCGTCAGTATCAATCAAATCTTGAATGACCTCTGCGCCTTGTTCCGCAGAGAAATCAACTACACGACCATCTCGGAAAGTGAACGAGAAATTGTCGATAATTTGTCCTTGATAACTGAGTGGTTTCGAGGCTTTGACTGTGCCATTGATACGCTCTCGATGAGGTGTCGTAAAAATTTCTTCGGTTGGGATATTCGGAGTGAATAAATCACCTGAGCCATGCTCCAATACACCTCCCTGCCAAAGATGACCTTGCGGTAAGCCCACCGTCAAGTCTGTGCCTTCGCCCGAAAAATGCAAAGCAGCGTATTGTTTCTCAGTCAAATAGCTACGTCGCCTAACAATATCTTGAATATGTGCTTGCCATGCACTCACAGGGTCATCTTCATAGACGCGCGTCGCAGCGAAAATCGCATCCCACAATTTAGCACGCCGTTCAGTAGGTGAATCAACCTCTGCAAAGACTTTATCTGCCCAACCTTGCACGGGCACAGCCGACCCTGACCATTTATTGACATTGATGGCAATGGGTATAACGTGTTTAATTGCACTACGTGTCGCACGGGTCACTTGAGTGACCTTAGCACGGTCAACATCAGCGAAAAATGCAGGGTCATTCCCACCAATGCCGAGTCGTGCAACTCCAGAATCAACTAACTCTTCTAAGCGTTTCACCATCCAAGATGGCACATAATCGAGGGAATCCTCATGAGCATGTTGCACGCGCAATTTCGTAGTCATGGGGTCGTTCCATACCACATCAACATATTTCGCCCCTGCTTCATAAGCAGATTCCACTACATAATGTGTTAATTTACGAATATTCGGGTCATCCGTCACAGTTGCAGTGACCTGTAACAAATCCCCTTCGCGGATGCCTACACCAATCTTCACCAGCAAATCCGCATACTTCTTCAAATTCTGTTCAAATATTGATGTCATCAATAATCCTTTTTCTTCTTGATGTTCTTTTCCAATCTGTCAGCAATTGTGATGCAGAGCTTGTCCTACACCTTGAATGCCCATTCCCCATTGCGGAAAATCGGCTCACGCTCACCATCGGCGGTGATGCCATCAATATCCATATCGCCACTGCCCATCATAAAATCCACATGCACCAGACTGCTATTGCCCCCTGCTTCGTTAAAATCCTCATCCGACATCTCTGTGCCACCAGCCAGCGTAAAGCGATAGGCTTGCCCCAACGCCAGATGATTCGAGGCATTTTCGTCATAAAGTGTATTGAAGAACAGCAAATTCGATTGCGAAATTGGTGAACTATGGGGAACAAGCGCAACCTCTCCGATTGACCGTGCGCCATCATCAGTGCTGAGGAGCGTATCTAATGCTGATTGTCCGCGCTCTGCTTGTGCCGAAACCACATCGCCTTCACTAAATTGCAGGATGAAGTTGTCGATGATTGTCCCATTCCAAGAAAGCGGTTTGGTCGATTTCACCACACCATCAATCCGTTCCCGATGCGCCAATGAGAACACCTCCTCAGTCGGGATATTCACCACAGGATACGTGCCATTCTTCATACCCAATTGTGCGGTCTCCCACAGATGACCATCAGGCAAACCAATCGTCAAGTCAGTCACAGGCGATTGATAGTGCAATGCGTGGAATTGTTTCTCGTTCAGATAATTGGCACGTTTCACTAAATTGCTGATATGGTCTTTCCAATCTTGCACAGGGTCATCGCCCTCAATCCGACACATCTTGAAGATAGTTTCCCAATGTTTCGCACGCGCTTCTTCGGGCGATAGTTCAGGAAATAGCTTGGCACTAATCGCAGGGTGCGGTGACATGCCGATATTCCAATTGGCAACATTTGTCACGATGCGCTCACTAACAGGTTGGAATTTGACCGCACGCGCCCGTTGCATATCGCGCAATCGGTCAGGGTCTTCCTCTGCGAAAAAATCAGGGTCAGCACAGGTGATGTTCATCCGTGCATGACCAGCATCTGTGTGTTGTAACAAGCCATCCACCACCCAATCAGGGTAGGCTTTAACTGCTTCATCTGAACCATCACGTAAGCGGATTTTATCAAGTTCGGGGTCTGCCCAATTTACATGGACATTCTCCGCACCTGCTTTATACGCACTGCGCGTCACCGCCAAAGCCAACTCACGCGCTTCCAGTGGCGCGTTGATGAAGAGACGTTGTCCAGCTTGCAAATCTAAGCCGACCTGCACCAGTACATCAGCATATTTTTGTATTGTCTCTGTAAAATCAGTCATTTTATAAGTCCTTTTAAAATTCTTTTCAACGAGTTGTGCCAGTGTAACATGGATTCTGTCAAAGATGTTATTATAAGATAGACCATTCGCCATCAATTTAGGGCGAAGACACCATCAACCAATCACCAATTACAAAAAACTAATCACCATGTATGAGCAAACTCAGCAAGACCTCAAAGACTTTCGCACACAGATGAGTGATTTCTGGAAGCGCATCCCTGACGACGCATGGCATCAGAAAACAGGCACGCGCGATAAAGATTGGACACTGCACCAACTGCTTGCCCATTGTCTCAGCATCGCACAAGTGCTGAACAAAGCCGCCAACCTTGCCCTCAAAAACGAAGTTTTGACTGTTCGTAACTTTGATAATCGTGACCAATTCGGTGATTGGAATATCCGCGAGATTGAACGTCTGACCAAAGTACCCCCCAATGGTTTGATTGTCCAATTCTTGCAAGAATTACGCATCGCATACGAAATTTTACTCAAAATTACACCTGATAATGCCGAGAATGTCGCTACCGTGCCTCAATTCAGCCGACCAGCCCCAGCCATCCAATATTTGCAATCACAACTCTCACATATGGGGGTGATTCATGGCGCACAAGCAGTCGTTCCTCTCGGACGAGAACCATTATGGATAGATTTTTCGCCTGACTTCACTCAGCGCGTCATCGGACACTATCTCAATCAATGGAGTCTCGCGTATTGGCTTGAAGAGGGCGCAGACGAAGCACAAATCATCAATTTCCATATCAATGGCGATGATGGTGGTAACTGGCATATCCGCACCTCGTCAGACGGTGCAACATCAAGCAATGGCATCATCGAAGGAGGCAATTATGACCTCTTTTTCGACCATCCGCACACTTTTTTTGGTGTCTTTACCAATTATGTGGGTATTCGTCAGGCAATGGTCAACGGCAATATGCGAATTGCGAGTGATGTCCGCGATACCCTCAACATGCTCAAATTATTTGCCCCCAAACGCCCAAAAAGTGCCTCATAAATTAATCCAAATGTAGGTGAAGGTCACTGTGCCTTCCCGTTACAATTAACAAGCTGAAAAAACCTGACCACTTCCCAACGATACCTAATCGACGCACTGTATTGATAAAAAATTCTCTACACTGAGGCTAGCTGATGACTGGACTACTCAGTGGAAGCATAATCAGGAGAAAACATCATGTTCAATGGATTACTCACAAAAATCAGAGCAGACGACAATCCGCGTTTGCATCGAACGCCGTTTATGTTGATATGGATTGCGGCTTATGGTCTCGCTTGGATAGCAGTAGGCGTTGTCGGTGGCTTAACTGATGCACTTTTATATGACTTCTATAGAGGAGGATATGCCCGGAGCATCATTGAACTCGCTTGTGGATTGGCATTTGGTGGCACGCTGGCACTGATTCAAGGTTGGATTTTGCGTCGTCGCTATGGTTTTGTGCCTCGTTTTTGGCGCATCGGCACTATCTTGGGCATGGTCATCGCTACAGGCGCATTTTTCTTTATTATAGATTATTCTTACCCCGATAATTTTTGGCTTGCTGGGTCTGCTTGGGTGATACTCTTTACAGTATTCCAAACAGCGATTTTATTCCGTGTTAATCGACATGCATGGTATTTTATCCCTCTATCCATATTACTTGTGTTCATTAGTCTGACGATAGACATATTAAATTTCCCTAACTCACAAAATGATTTCATCTTAATAATTCTGATGGCTTGTTCGATAAAGGCATTTGGTACAGCAATTATCACCATGCATCTGATGGCAAATCTGCGCGAAGGCATCGTCCCGAAGCGAGATAATAGTAGTAAAGCTAAAAATCATCCACATCAGAAAATGTCATCTATTGCTTTTGTGGGGCTATGGACAGCAGGTCTCGCTATAGGCTGGGGCTTTTACTTTTTGATAATGCTTATTTGGTATGCGACAGTTGATGGTACAAATGTTGCTGATAGTACTTACACTTGGATTGATAGCATCATGCCTTGGTTTGCAGGCGCATTTATGGGTGCGATGAGTGGTCTCGTTGTTGGTGTGGCTCAAACTTGGTTGATGAAACAATACAGCAATACACAAATTCGATACTGGGGAATTGTTACTGTCATTGGGTGTTCATTAGCAGGTATTGGGCTGTGGGAAATCATTGATAGTCGTCGCTTCGAATGGTCATTAATCGCTTGGGTTAGCTTGCCTCTACTTTTACAGACGATTCTGATGTGGCGCATGACGCGTGGTGGCTGGGTATGGGGTCTTGCAGGCATCACCTCTGCCATTATCATACACGCTGTCTATACGCAGTTTGATTTGAAGTTGGTATACGATGGGGATATTTATGTGATTGTCTTTGGCACTGTCCTGAGTGCTATTATCTCAGGTGCGACTTTTGTGCTACTTCAAGCTCAACACCGCCCACCATCAAACTCATCTCCTAAAATAGGATGAGGCGATGATAAAAGACCTACGCCTACTCAACGATAGGTAATTAACGCACCACCTTAACAAAAAATCACTTACACTAAAGTCACGGATGTGGAACGATTTGGGTTTCACAAACGTCTTCTTCAACAGAGAAGCACAATCAGGAGAAAATATCATGTTCAATGGATTACTCACAAAACTCACAGCAGACGACAATCCGCGTTTGCATCGTATCCCCTTCATGCTCATTTGGATTGCAGCCTATGGTCTCGGCTGGATAGCAGCAGGCGTTGTCGGTGGCTTAACGGATTCACTCTTATACGATCTTATGGGCTGGTACACTAACGCTGGCATCATCAGCATGGTTTGCGGACTCGCCTTCGGTGGTACACTTGCGCTCACTCAAGGCTGGATTCTGCGTCGTCGTTACGGTTTCGTTCCTCGTTTTTGGCGCATCGGCACCATCTTGGGGATGGTCATCGCCACAGGCGCATTTTTCTTTATTATGGATAATTTTTTCTGGGACACACTCTGGCAAGCAGGGTCAGTCTGGATAATCACTTTTGGGCTGTTCCAAACGGCTGTCTTATTCCGCGTCAATGCCAAAGCGTGGCTACTTGTTGCCTTAGCAATGTTAACAGCGATTATCGGCATCTTGCTTGAAACCTTCGTTAATTTTCCTTATGACGACATTGGCGCACTTTGGGCAATTGTAGTTGGGTCGGGTATACAAGCCATCGGCACAGGCATGATTATGATGCACCTGATGGCAAATCCACGTGAAGGCATTGTGCCAAAACGTGAGGATGACATCAAAGCCAAAGCGCGTATGCGTCAGGGAATGCACCCTGTGACCTTCATTGGCTTTTGGTCAGCAGGTATTTTGACAGGCTGGGGCGTTTTCTTCTTGTGCATGATTCTCTGGTTCTTGACCCTCGGTGACACGGATTTAGGCTATAACATTTATAATTGGATAAGTGACATCATGCCTTGGTTTGCGGGTGGCTTAATGGGTGCAATTATCGGCGGTGTTGCTGGTATCGCACAAAAATGGCTGATGCACCAACACAGCAAAATCACTATTCGTCATTGGATAATTTTCAGTGTGATTGGCTGGGCAATCGGTGGAGCGTTGTTTTGGGAATACGTCAGCTACTACTCACATGATATGTTGACATTAGGCGCATGGTTCGCTTTACCTGCGCTCTTGCAAACGATTCCGATGTGGCGCGCGATGCGTGGTGGCTGGTTATGGGTCTTCACAGGTGTTGCTTCAGCGATTGTCGCGACTGTTATCCATACCCAATTTGACTGGACATACAGTGCTGAACTGTACACGGTTATCTTTGGGAGTGTTGCCAGTGCTATCATTTCAGGTGCAACTTTCGTACTGCTCCAAGCACAACAACAACGTGCTACTGAACAAACAAACCTCGAAACTGCCTAATAATGATTTCTCTAAGGGCGTAGCTGTGTACTGCGCCCTTAGTCTCCTAACTATAATGTGTCAGACGAATCATCAGCATCGTTCGTACCTTCCTCATTAGGTCATTTGACCCATTTATACCCTCTAATATGAGCAATAAATAAATATAGCAACTTACATTAATCTGATTTATATAGTCTTCGCGTTGTATGTGAACGTAAGGCAATCAGTCGCCGGCAACCTGATTTGCTTTACACTTTGTAAAAATCACAAAAGGACACGTCTCTATATGATAAAGACAAGTCGTATTTTACTCGCGTTAACATTAGTCGTTGCTAGTTTCTCCTATGCTTTTGCTCAAGACGATGATGGAGAAATGATGGACGATACAATGATGGGTGGCACAGTTTACGCAACCCTCAACCCAGCTGATCTCGAAAATGACGCTATTATCACTGTTAATGGTGATATGATGGGCATGGAAGAGGCTTTCTCCGATTTTGCAGACCCCATCACAAGTGTACAATCAATTGACTTCACAGCCGATGGCACAGCATATGTCACATTTGACACCGCCGATGGTACAGGTGGTTTCGCCTCAATTTCTGGCTTAGTCAGTATAGATGATATGGGTGATATGGAAGAATCTGAAGATTCGGACGATTCTGAAATGGACGACATGAGTATGATGATGATGAACACCACTGTTATTGGTGCGAATCCTGGATTGGTAACACCAAAAGGGATCGAAATCATTGAATCACTTGACCTCGTGTTAGTCGCTAACTTTGGTGCAAACAATATCAAGGGTTTCTCATTGGACGCCGATGGTGACGTTTTACCAACAGTCTTGATTGATGACCTTGGTGGCACAGAAGGTAGCGTATGGGACATCATCTACGTTGAAGAAACTGACACCCTTTGGGCAGCAGGCACTGCGGGTGACCTCATCGCTTATGACAACTTCTCAGAAGATTTGGGTGAAACCGCTGACCGCGTGATTGCTCCTAGTAATGCTGATGGTGAAAAAGTGACGATCAACTTGCATGCAGCAGTCTATGTTGCTGACCAAGATACTGTTATCGTCACTGATGTTGGTGCTGCTGATGACAACACCGATGGTCACATTTATGCAATTCCAGAAGCAAGCACTGCTGACGGTAACGTAACAGTCTCACTGCACATCTTAGGTCCAGAAAGTATGCTCGGTAACCCTGTGGATGCTGTATGGGATGGTAGTGGTTTAATTGTGGCTGAAAAAGCGAACGACGCAATCCTCTACTTCGGTAACTTGTTGGATATGAACGGCATGATGGATATGTCACCAACTAACGTCATTGAAGCGTCAAAACCAGAATCCTTGGCGATTGTTGGTGATATGATGATGGGCGACATGGACATGGATGACGAAGACATGGATGATTCTAGTGAAGAAGACACGGATGATTCCGATGAAGATGAAGATTCAGACGATAGCTAAGCACGCTACTAGCTATTAGATAATTAGATAAACGTAAGACCTATACCTCGCACGGTGTAGGTCTTTTTAATTTGTATTAGAGAGGCGTAATTACGCCCCCTGACGTGCCAAGCGTTTTGCTTGTGCTGTCAGGAAACCATCTTCGATTTTTTCATACCCTGCTTGACTAAAGGGACAAACTTTTACACAGACAGCACAGCCTTGATTTTCGCCGTAATAAGTCACGCATTTATCATAGTCGATTGTGATTTTACGTCCTGTTTCAGGATGTGGTGTGGCATCGGTATAAATCGCCTCTGGTGGACAATTCCGCACACATTTATTACACATTGCACAGAAATCGAGTATCCATTCGTGGGGATTGGCACTTGCTCGTTCAGGCAAATCCATATTGGTGAAGATAACATTGATGCGTTGGCGTGTACCATCACTCGGCGAAATCAACATGCCATGATAGCCAATACCTCCAATACCAGCATCTTGTCCCACACGCACATAATCGACCAAACCACCAATCGGGAAACCAGGATACGCACCATAACCAGCATCGCGCAGATACTCAGTAACGCACACAGCATTTTTGCCTAAGCTCGCATATGTCCCTAATACTTCTTTCAACGCATCGTGGCTTGGTGCAGTGTCAATCGCATCTTTCTTCATATCCATCGTGAAGACAATCGCGTTTTGATACGGAATAGCGCAATCTTTGAAAATGTCATGCTCACTAATTTTGGTGAAGCCAACTTCGACTGCTCCATTATCTCGTAGCAATGTCTCTATAGTTGCCATTAAGTCAGCATCGTAGGTGTGCTTTGTTGGTGATAGTTTGTCTTTCATATAATGCCCGCAGGTGACAACAGAATCAATCACCCGAAACATAATCGGTAACACAGTCAACTTTTCACTGAGTGGCATATCATTTATCATCACATTAACGCCCTTACCAGGGGGTGCAGTGTCCAGACGTGGCACAGCATAATCACCTGCTGTGACCAATTTCCCCAGATGAGCGACTTCACGCTCT
Organism: Chloroflexota bacterium; assembly: GCA_039200705.1. GTDB lineage: Bacteria > Chloroflexota > Anaerolineae > Aggregatilineales > Phototrophicaceae > JAUZRW01. Next base: position 32,456 of record JBCCSC010000020.1, on the reverse strand, counting down.
GCATTTTCTAGCAATGGACGCACACCACTCACGCCTCCATTGCCAATGACAGTTTTTACAAATCCATATAAGACATTCAAGTTCACGACATCACCTCTGCTATCGGTTCAGCTTGTGCAACAGGCATAGGAATATCATAGAACGGCGCATCAGGATTGCCCTTAAAGCGTTCGTGTATCACATCATAGCCCACTTGACTAAATGGACATACATCAATACAAATACCACAACCATGATTAGCCGCAAAATAATCCAAACACGTCTTGCCATCAATGCACTTGACGCGACCATTAGCTTGTACTTTGGGTTGGTCAAAAATAGCTTTTACAGGGCATTTACGGATGCACTTATTGCACTTCGCACAGAAATCGCGCACCCATGTGTGCGGATTTTCTTCCTCAATAGGCAGATTGGTGATATTAGTATAAATCGTGTTGATACGTAGCAATGCGCCCTCATCAGGTGTGATGAGCAAACCGTGATAGCCAATCGCCCCTAAACCAGCAACTTCCGCAATGCGCGAATAATCGGTCAAGCCCCCTAGTGCTGTTCCAGGGTAAGCCGCATAGCCACTATCTCGCATGAAATCACTCACGATATTCGAGATAATCGCCATCCGTTTGTAGCCCTTTGCCACTTCGAGAAATGCTTCAAAGCTAGGGGCTGTATCTATTTGTTCTTTATCCATCTTCACCGTGAAGACAACAGCATAAGGTTCAGGAATTGATTTGCCTGTGAAAATTGAATCTTCTGGCACTTTTGCAAATTTAACAGCCGTCGCACCATGTTCAAAGGCAAGTTGCTTGAGTTCTGCAATGAATTCAGGAGTTGCTTCTTGTTGTGTCGGTTTAAATTGCTTTTTGTAGAAGTTACCGCCCTTATTCATCTCAAGCATCAATTTACCCATCAATGGCAACATAGTCATTCTTTGTTGACCTGTCATTCGCCCCATATGAGTTTCCGATATTGGCACATTTGATGTGAATGTATGACGCGGTTCAGCATTTTCTGACGGATAATGCACAGTCGTCAAATTCTGCATTTTGCGATCTTGCACGGCTAAAATTTGATCTAATGCACTCGATGCGCCATGTTCACGGATGCCTTTAGCAACTGAAAAAAGTGTCCCAAGCATAGCCAAGTTAACCTCTCACAATACAATGATGATATACTCTCATCATACGTGAAAGGCTACATGAATCCTAATCAATCGACTGATGCTATTCATGACTCATATTCATATTTTCATTCTTATACTCTTCCAGACTTTGCGTTATGTTGTTCTACATCTTTGCTAGGTACTAAGGCGATACTTTTTTGCCTATTGATACATCTCGGTTTCGCTGATTGTTAACTGTGAATTGCCTTGGCGTACTTCAGCAGAGTGAATTGTCGGCATATCTTCACCAATATCAACCATGCGCTCAATGAGTCGCCCACGTAAAACATCACTGACCGCACGATGCGTCTCCCATCCGACCAAATTATGCAATTCGTGAGGGTCAGCTTGTAAATCATAGAGTTCGGTTTCGGTATAGTTATCACTACCAGCATCCGTTGGCGAAGCATCCAAAGCCGTTACTGCATATTTCCAACGATGAGTACGAATCGCACGTCCAACATGCGATTCACTCAATTGGATGAACATATCATCATGCCAAATGTTGTCTTCGCGCCGAATAATTGGCATCAGCGAGTTTCCTTGCATGACATCAGGCACAGGTAAATCACACGCATCCAATAATGTCGGAGGCAAATCAATCAGACTCACCAATTGCGATAGCTGTCCACCACCGATGAACTCACTGCCATAGAACATCGTCGGTACACGGATAGAGGCTTCATGCGGTGAGCGTTTGTATTCACCGTTGCGCGTCTTGAAATGACAGCCATGGTCGCTAGTGTAGAGCAAAATTGTATTATCTAGCATATTCAGGCTGATGAGTGCGTCAACAATACGTCCCAATGCCTCATCCATCCGTTTGACCATACCATAGTAGCCAGCGATATGTTGATGTGTTGTGCCACCTAACGCCATCAAATCAGGTGGAATCCATGCACTTTGATACCGTTCAGCGTAGCCCACTGGCGCAGGGTAATCATCCCTATGATTTTGATGATGTGGTTCGAGATGTGACAAAAACAGATAAAACGGCTTTTCATGTGCTTGAGCAATATAGCGAATCGCAATGTCTGTTAACGCATCCACACGATAGCCAACTAAATCGATAGGGTTGTTATCACTATCCCAGATTTGTCCACGATAAGCATCAGAAGTCATTTCGAGCAAATTCGAGACCATCCAATAATCATAGTCGAAGCGTTTCTCTCGTGGGACAGGTTCGTTGCGATGCCCATAAAGATGCCACTTGCCGATGTAAGCCGTATCGTAGCCACCATCAGCAAAGTAATGCGCCAGCGATTTGGCATCATCAGGTAACGGAATCCCATTAATCGCGCATCCCGTCGTCGTGGGATACATGCCTGTCTGCATCGTTGACCGCGCAGGTCCACATAGCGGTTGATTGACAAATGAATAGTGAACATCTGTCCCTACACGCGCTAGACGGTCAAAATTAGGGGTCAAATTGAGCGGATTGCCATGAATGCCTGTTGTATCATGGCGTTGCTGGTCACTGTAAATCACAATCACATTGGGCTGTATCATATGCTTACTCTATGCTTGTTTATCATTGTGATTTGATTGTACCGAAAGATGCTATCTTGTGCTGGCTTATAATAACCACCAAGGCGCAGAGAACGCCAAGAAAAATAATGATGCTTCATCTGTTAGGTATTACCCAATTAGTATTACAATGGTTGGCAAGTTAATTTAGGCTATTAAAGGATGTAAGTGATGATTATTGTCAGTAACCGCATCTCCGTGAATCCAGACCATGCTGAGGCGTTTGAAGATCGTTTCGCGAACCGTGCCAGTCGTGTTGATGGACAAGCAGGATTTATCGCATTTCAATTACTGCGTCCGACACAAGCAGGTGAACCCTACATCGTCATGACCATGTGGGAATCAATGGCAGATTTCGATGCGTGGCGCAACGCTCCTGAATTTAAAGAGGGTCATAAAGGTGGGCAACAACTCCCTGAAGGCGCAGTTCTCGGACGACCGCAACTCGAAATTCATGATGTGATTTCCAGCACCTTAACCATGAGCGAAGGTTGATAACAGTGCATCACTCCAAAAATCCATGTTCTTTCGACCATTGATGGCTATTCTTCATAAAAGCGAGGGCTACAGGCGAATCAGCATAGGTCACAAGATAAATATTTAGTTGTAGCAAAGGCTCAAAGGGTAACTTTACGATGCCATCAAAGGAATCTGCATCGTAAAGCATATCAGGCATCATCGAAATGCCTAAGCCTTCGCGCACCATCGTTAAAATCGTCGGGAATGCACTCACCTCATACCGCAATTGTGGCAGAGGTAAATTCCACTCTCGAACAAGGCTATGGAACATCCGATACTGTGATTTAGGACCAATCAATGGATAATCCGCCAGAGCATCCATCGGGAAACTATCATGCGATGCTCGTTCATGTGTTTTAGGCAAAATCACCTTGACCACTCCACTAGCGAAGGCGACCGTGTGTGTATAAGCTGTCGGGTTTAACACTGCCCCGACATCCACTAAGTCGGTTTCAAGCCATTCTAAAATCTCATGAGGTGTGCCTTCATATAGCACAATCTCTATCTCAGGGAACTTATGTTGAAAATCGCGTAGAATGCCTGTCAATAAACGCCCTGCAATATTGGGAACAACACCGAAGCGAATTTTCCCGACAGATAAGCCTCGTTCACGGTTGGTTTTCTGCCGAATGATTTCTGTTTGTGTGAGGATTGTCCGTGCATGTTGCAACACATCTTCACCGATAGCAGTGACGCGCACCCCTTGCCGACCTCGCTCTAGCAAAGTCACTCCCAGTTCAGCTTCGAGGCGACTCAGCGAATAGCTCACAGCAGATTGTGTCAACCCAACAACATCGGCTGCATCGGTCAAACTGCCTGTATCGACAATGGCGACTAATACTTCTAATTGACTGAGATTCATGAGTTTGTACCTTGAGTTTATATCATATGCTTGAATTGCATTTTGGTCTGTAAATATTTGTCAGTCAATTGAGGGATTATTTTTGAAAGCCACGCTCTATGAGGATAAAAATCAGCCGTCGCTGGTGGGAAAATATCAAGTAATAGACTTTGCCCTTGTATCCGCAATTGTTGCAAGTCAATTGCCCACGTTGCTGTCCGAACGCCATTCACGAGTTCTAGACCATTTGCTTCGGAGTCATAGCGTAAAGCTCGGATAGTCTGAATTTGCTCTTGTGACATACTATTTTCATACACCAAAAGCATCAATCCACGCTTTTTAATTAAGCTCGCACCAAAAAAAGAGGGGCGCCACTTGGATAAGTATCTTACGAAATCATCGTGAATATTTGCTGGCTGAGAAGACGAAAATCCATCAGCTTGTATCAATCCCACAGCACAAATATCAAATGTCCAATGCCGTTCAAACAGTCCAAGATAAGCAGGGATAAGCGAAAACTGATTTGTCCAAGTTCCTTCTTCCTTGAAGGCTTTTTGTGATTCTAATAAAGGAATTAATGCTTCAATATAATAGCTAGAGTTAAACCGCACGAATGCTTGCAATCGCTCTAGCACACTGTCTGGTAAAGTGGCATCTCGTGAAGTTTCAATATATTGGTTTAGGTTCAAATCTTCATAGGGTAAGCCATCCAATAAGATTGGCACAATAGGACGGTCAAGTCGTTTCGCCATCGTGATTTCGCGTTCAATCCATTCTCGATTGTGACCTGCTTCACTCATCACCACTAACACAACTGAGCATGTCCCAATAGCAATCGAGAGTGATTCTTGCCAATTATCTCCAAGACGAATATCTGCATCATACCAAACCTTAAACTGCTGTCCCCGTAGATAAGATGCGATAGTATGTACATACTCTGTATCGGTGTGGCTGTAACTGATAAAAATATGTGACATATCACGTCACTCTTATCAATGCAAAACCATCATAACCTTTCGCTCCAACAGTTTGCAGGGCTGTGGCTTCAATACGATTATCATTGGCGATGATGTCACTCATTTCTTGTGTGCCAATAACTTTTTCATCGGTGCTATGGGGATTGGCAACTTCGCCATCGCGCACCACATTATCTGCAAAAATGATGCTCCCTGATCGTGCCAACTTCACAGCCCAATCAATATAGAATGGATTATTCGGCTTATCAGCATCAATGAAGATAAAATCAAACGGCGCATAGTCAGTCAATGTCGGCAGAATCTCACGCGCATTACCCACAATGATAGTTACTTTGTCACTCAAACCAGCATCGGCAATATTCTGTCGAGCAATCTCAGTATGTTTTTCCTCATACTCCAGCGTGATGAGTGTGCCATCTTCAGGTAAAGCACGCGCCATCCAGATTGTGCTGTAGCCCCCCAATGTGCCAATCTCTAGGATGTTTTTCGCGCCTTGAATCTGTAACAACATCTGCAACAACTTCCCTTGATTGGGCGCAACGGCAATTTCAGGTAAGCCCGCTTCTTGACTGCGTTGCAAGGCTTGCTCCAATACGGCATCCTCTGCCATGAATCGTGCATCAAAATAATTATCAACTGCTGTCCAACGGTCTAAACTCATGTTCGCCCCTCCGATTAAATAGAATCAGTCCAAAAACCATAACGCAAAGGTGTAAAGAGTGGAAGAATATAAGGAGAAAGTAATTAAGTCGTCGTTTTAATTTCTCTGTGTTTTTGCGCCTTCGTATCTTCGCGTTAAAAATGTCCGAGTATTTCTTATGAGTGTCTTACTGTTGCTTGTGGCACTTTCCTGAAATCTGTTCAATCTTTTGATTTTTACCCAGTATATCACGTTACAATAGGTCAAGATTCTTATATTTGAGGATAGATAATATGTCACTCACTGATAAACATCAAAGTTTCTTAAAAACAATTGCTAAAGCGATTCGCGCAAGACAACTCACAAAACAAAATAAAAATACACAGACTTACTATCTCAACATCTCGGATAATGATGGCATAACAATCAATAAAATAGAGGGTTTCGAGGATATATTCTGGCAAAGCCATCAAACAGAGTTGAGTATCACTGTAGCAGAGTTTTTTGACTTACTATCCGCAGGTTATTTTCGTAAAGCTCGCTACGAAGGAAATTATTACCTCAATGCAGATAAAATTCTCGCAGATACGCAAGATACGCTTTCAGATAATGCAGTTTTTGCATTAGTTGCTACTGACTCACAATTTCAATGTGATGTCTTTATGGTGATGCCCTTCCGTGACCATCTCGACCCTGTTTACAACGAACATATCAAACCGATGGTTGAATCGCTTGATTTGGATATTAAGCGTGGTGATGACCCGTTCTCTGAACATGACATTATCACAGAAATTTGGTCTTTAATTAATAATTGTCAACTCATCATTGCTGACTGCACTGATAAAAATACGAATGTGTTTTATGAAATGGGATTAGCCCACGCTATCGGAAAGCCCGTTATTCCAATTGCTCAAAATCATGAGGATATTCCTTTTGATATTCGTCAACGTCGCTATATCCAATATGAAGCAACGCCTGAAGGGTTGAAATCTCTCACAAATGAACTCCAACGGGCAATTCAGAGCATTCTAAACATCTAATCACCTAATCACCAAAAAATATTGCAGATTACATCCATTTTTCTCTGTATCTCTGAGCCACTATGGTTCATCCTTTTTGCTTTCGTAGCTTAAAAAACTTAGCTTGTCTGCTATACTCATGCCCATTAGCCGATTCGCAACCGCACACGGATAATCATCATGACTCAACTCACTGACTTAACCATCACTGTCGCATTGGAAAAACTCCGTGCTGGCGACATTACCTCTGTTGAACTGACACAAGCACACCTTGACCAAATTACTCAGTATGATGAGCAAATCAAAGCCTACTTGACCGTTACACCTGAAAAAGCTCTTGAAAAAGCGAAACAGGCTGATGAAGCACGCGCCAACGGCGAGGATAAATCGCTCTTAGGTATTCCATTAGCACTCAAAGACGTGCTATCGACCAAAGGCATCGAAACCACCTGTGGTAGTCAAATCCTCAAAGGCTACACCCCCATCTTTGATGCAACCTGTGTCGAAAAACTCTATGATGCGGGGATGGTCATGCTTGGCAAAGTCAATATGGATGAGTTTGCGATGGGGTCATCCACTGAAAATAGTGGCTATTTCAATACACATAACCCTTTCGATTTAGAGCGCGTTCCTGGGGGAAGTTCGGGCGGTTCGGCTGCTGCTGTCGCAGGACGCATGGCGATGGGCGCACTCGGCACCGACACAGGCGGAAGCATCCGCTTACCTGGGAGCTTTTGCAATTTGGTTGCGCTCAAACCTTCCTATGGACGTATCTCACGCTATGGCTTGATTGCTTTTGGGTCATCACTTGACCAACCAGGACCGATGACTCGCTCCGTAGAAGATGCAGCCCGTATTTTACAAGTCATTGCAGGGCAAGACCCGAAAGATAGCACCAGTCGCCCTGAACCTGTACCGAATTATCTCGAAGCTCTTACTGGCGATGTCAAAGGCTTAAAAATCGGCTTACCGAAAGAATACTTCGTGGATGGCATGGATGCCGAAGTCGAAAAAGCGGTGCGTGATGCCATTGCCCAACTAGAATCAATGGGCGCAGAAGTCAAAGAGGTCAGCTTACCTCATACCAAATATAGCCTCCCGACCTATTACCTCGTCGCTACCAGTGAAGCTAGTGCCAATCTCGCTCGCTTCGATGGCGTGCGCTTTGGTCAACGTGTGACCAAAGGCGATATGTGGGAAACCTATAAAGCCTCGCGCGGACAAGGCTTCGGCGAAGAGGTCAAGCGACGGATTATGCTTGGTACATATGCGCTCAGCGCAGGTTATTATGATGCGTGGTACGGTAAAGCACTCGGTGTGCGCCAATTCGTGAAGCGCGATTTTGACACCGTGTTTGAAGATGTGGATGTCTTACTATCAGCTTCTTGCCCGACAACTGCCTTCAAATTCGGCGAGAATTCCGACGACCCTCTCAAAATGTACCTTACCGATGTTTTGACGATTGCTGCCAATGTCGCTGGTGTTTGTGGGATTAGCGTGCCGTGTGGCATGGATAGCAATAATCTACCAATAGGCTTGCAAATCTTAGGACCTCAACTCGGCGAAGCGACCATTTTGCGTGTTGCCCACGCTTACGAGCAAGCCAACGACTATCACATCGCAAAACCTGCCCTCATCAGCTAAAGAGCGCAAAACTTGTGTATGGGAGCGTCATCGTGCGCTCCTAAATATTGTCCTAAAGCTCCCCCAGTAACTTCTGAATCGCATCTCCTAACTCGCCTTCAAATTTTTCCATACCGTCTGGATAACTGTATTCAATCACTCGACGATGGCGAATATCAAAGGGTATATCTTCGATGCTCTGTGTAATTGGAATCACAGGTTTACCGAGTGTATGTGCTATACCAATTTCATAAAATACATTTGCGTTTCTACCTGTACAGTCTGCGATGACAATTTTCGCATTGTTAGTCAACGACCAAATATCATTCATGACATCTTTATCACTGAATACATCCTTGCCCGTTTTGACAACAAGATTTTGGTTTTCGATAACAGATTGAGTGTGCTTCTGATAAATCTTCCAAAAAGGTTCTCTAAATGGCATTATCATAAAAATATCACACTGGAATTGGGGAGAGGTCGAGACTTCACCAAAAGTTTTGGAAATATTACCTTTGCTAGCTTGAGATGTGTCTAGTAATGCTAATTTGATCTGATTTAGTAATTCCTCTAATAATGCCTGAAATTTAGACAATGAATGATTAGAAGTTGATAGTTCAAAATAAATAATCGAATTTTCTCCAAGCAGTTTCTTTGCAATCTCTTTTGCTGAGCGACGATGTGAAGAATATTTTTCCAACAAGTATAAACGTTTTTGGATACCATTAGTTAATTCACTTGGTAAACTATCAAGAAGATTTTGAACCATCTGTTCGTGTTTATGCGTGATTACAACTCTTTCCTTCGCAGTTTGAGATGAGAAATTATTCTTAACAGCATCTCTGAGATTTTGGAGCAGAATAACTTTACCCCTATCTCTTGTATATTCAAATTGCAATAAACTTTCTCTGTTTAGTTCAATCAGTGCTGAGTATTCGACATAATGCTCTTGAAACATGTGAGCAGACCCATGACTTATATGCGATTTGTAATCTTCTCCATTCAAATTATAGCGTTGATATATCCATTCTTGAACATCTGTTTCATTCCATAGGTCAACAAGATATTTTGCTGTTTCCTTTGCATTTTCTGTGAGGTTCATAGGTTTGTTCCATTTTGATAATATTCTAGTTCAATTCATTGAACATAACAAAAGAGCCAGTGAATTAATTCACTAGCAGTACAATTAGACCAAGTTCATTAATCCTTTGGCAGAACCTTCGTCAGCACCTCACCAATATTTCGACACTGAATCAACTCCAACTCAGGCGGAATATCCTCAATTTTACGGCGCATCTTTGGAATCACCACCTTACGGAAGCCAATCTTCGAGGCTTCGTTCAGGCGCAGTGAGAGTTGATTGACGGTGCGAATCTCACCACTCAAACCAATTTCTCCGATGAATGTCGTATCGGCTGGCACAGGACTATCATAATAACTAGAGGCAATCGCCACAGCAGTCGCTAAATCGCTTGCTGGCTCATCAATTTTCAAGCCACCGACAACATTCACGAAAATATCATGCTCAAACAGACGCAATCCCATGCGCTTACTCAACACCGCCGAGAGCAACAGCAAACGATTATAATCAACACCATTTGATGTGCGTCGTGCATTACCAAATGCTGTCGGATTCGTGAGAGCTTGAATTTCCACCAGTAAGGGACGTGTTCCTTCCATTGTGACAGCAATCGCACTGCCTGGGGCATTCACGACACGCTCTGCGAGAAAAGCCTCCGATGGATTTGGCACTTCGACCATGCCACTACCAACCATTTCAAACACGCCGACTTCGCTAGTCGCGCCAAAACGGTTTTTGATACTCCGCAATAGACGAAAACTCTGGAATTGCTCACCTTCCAGATACATCACAGTATCAACAATATGCTCTAGCACACGCGGACCTGCAATATTACCTTCTTTGGTGACATGCCCAATGATGAAGGTCGTCACACCATTCGATTTTGCCAGTCCTTGCAAACGTGTCGCCACTTCCCGCACTTGTGACACCAACCCTGGTGAAGAATCTAATTCATCGGTGTAAGTTGTCTGAATACTATCGACAATTAGCAATACGGGGTCAAGATTATAGACTTCCTCAAAAATATTACCGAGATTGGTTTCTGTCAGCAGATAGAGACTATCTGATTTGATGCCAAGACGGTCTGCACGCATTTTAATCTGACGTGTGCTTTCCTCTCCACTAACATATAATACATTGCCATGTTCGGCTGCAAGCATTGCAGCGACGCTTAATAGCAAAGTTGATTTGCCGATACCTGGTTCTCCACCAATCAAGCTGATACTACCAGGCACTAGCCCTCCGCCTAAAACGCGAGAAAATTCTTCAAGTGGCACATAGAGACGTGGTTGCTCTTTAATATCGACTTCTGCTAATTTCTCTGGTTTTGCGCGTGATGCTCCTACAGGTGCGCGAACATTTTTGGCTTTTCCTGCCTTACGGACTTCGACTACTTCGGGGTCAATCGTGCCGAACTCGCCACAATTCGGACATCGCCCCATCATTCGCGGACCTTGCCAATTACAGTTTGAACAGACATAGCGCGTGCGTGTCTTCGCCATGATTATTTACCTCTCTATGCTAAGACCTTGAAATTACCAATAACTAAAAACCACAGACCAATCACCAGCCCATTATAGACCATCTGTGCGAAAATCTCACTGTGTCAAGCACACAATCATGAATATTCGATAGAAATCATTCGACAATCCAACAAAAAACAGGCATGATGAAAGGTGTTCTTGGTAAGAAGCTATTGACGAAAGGCAAATGATGCAACAAATTTTTGAGGGCTTGTATGTGGTATCGCGCATGGGAACGAATGTGTATCTGCTGGAAAGTGCGCCTGATGAATTGACTGTGATTGATACAGGGATGCCCAGTAGCACAGGTGCAATCCTCAAAGCCGCGCAATCACTGAATTATCGACCCCAACAGATTAAGCACATTTTGCTGACTCATGCCGATATTGACCATGTAGGCAGTCTATCGAGTCTCGTCAAAAAGACAGGTGCAACAGTCTATGCAGGGAAAGCATCCAAGCCCTACGTCGAAAATGGTTCGACCCCACCGCATGTGCCCTCGTTTATGAAAATCATGAATGTCTTCTTATCAGGCACACCCGTTGATGAAGTCTTCGATGACCACGATATGCTTCCAATAGCGGACGGATTACTCGCGCTACACGTCCCAGGTCATACTCCTGAAAATTATAATTTCTTCTGGGAAAAACACGGCGTTCTCTTTGCAGCTGATTTATTCTTCTCGTTGGGGTCGAGTGTGACTCTTTCACCGCGTCTTGTTTCGTGGGATAGTACCCAAGTTCAACGTAGTGCGCGTAAAGTGCTTGACCTCGCACCAAAATATATCTGCGCAGGACACGGTGCACCTGTCAATCTAGTGCGAACGCCTGAAAAAATCGTCAAAGTCCGACGCATCCTTGATGGCGCAACGTCCCTCGCTGCCACCTAACATTACTTCTATCGCAGGGACGAGGCACACCTCGTTCCCTTGCCCATTTCAAAAGCACTGCTGTGATATCAACTAAATAGAAGTATATTTATTACTGTTTTTAGAATAGTTTTGATGATAGCATTTTGTTTAATTGTGCATATTCGAAAGAGATAATAGATGGATGATGATAAGTCACTTGTAATAGTAGTTGGTGTGATTATTCCACTTATTGCTGCTGTTATCGGTCTGACACCATTTTTCTACAACTTAATAACTGGAACACCACAATCAACACCTACTCATGAGGCAACAAATATAACTCAACCAACTGTATCATCCACATTAACAGATATCGCAGTAACGTATCCATGTGATGCTCAAATATCAGGTGTAGGTAGCTCACTAAATCGTGTGTACACGAACCCTTCAACGGGACAACCTAATAGACCACCTGTGCAGCGTGGTTCTGATGTACGTGTGCTAGATGCAGAGAGGGACTTCGGAATTAATTGGTATCAAATCCAATATGGAGACAACAACTCTGGCTGGATTGATGGACAATATCTTGAATTGTCTAGTAACTGTCCAAACAATGAATAGGAGAAATTTATGAAAAAGCTAATTTTGATTATCAGTGTATTACTTTCATTCTCTGTAACCCTCTATGCACAAAATGCTGTTCCATTGCAATGCGGTAGTATTGTTGAGAGTGAGTTTACACGCGATGATGAAATTCAGAGATATACTTTAGCTTTAGATGCTGGTGACCAATTAACTGTCTCAGTGGAACCATTTGGGGATACTCTTACACTTGGAGTTGCTATACTTGGTACTGATGGAACGGTCATTGCACGCAACCCTGAAGGATTTTCAAATACTATCTTTGTGGAAGAGAATCCTATTGCCGAGACTGGTACATTGTCTGCGAGTGGTAACTATGAGCTACTTGCGTTTAATAACCGATTATTTCTTCCCAGCTTGGAAATTAGTGATAATCTAAATTATCGTGGCGGTCGTGGCTTATACACGATTTTCGTCACTTGTACATTGCGAGATGGGACAATAGTTGAAGCTGGGGATTTCTTGCCAATTAATATGAGTTCACCAAGTTCACAACCAGCATTCTCGGGCTTCGGCGTACCGCCAATGGATGCTGTTGATTTCTCTAATGGCATCGAATTGCCTCTCACACTTGGGCAACCTGCTCAAGCCCCAATTGGTGGTGGTCTCGTTGCTCTCTACACGGTTGATGCTAGTGCAGGACAAATCAATATACTATCTGTCGCACGCCTCGCTGATGATTTCCCTGTGGGGGTTGCTGTCATTAACCAAGCTAATAACGACATCATCTTCTTCGGTGGGATGCCATTCAGCAATGACCTCACCGTTACCCTTACCTTCCCCGAAGCAGGGACATACGTCATTGGTCTCTTTGCCCTTGATGGCACATCCTCTGGCGCAGTTCAAATCACTTTAGAATAATTCGATAACAACATCTGCAGGGGAGCGTCTTGTGCGCTCCCAATGACAAACTAGACGTGACCTAATGAATGGTAGACATTTTCAGACACCGTCCGACGCTAAAGCGTGCTTGCTGTGGCTTTTTGAATAAGGCAGAAAAAAGTTGGCTTTAGCCACCGACATTACTAGCTGTATGGCTTCAGCCTACAGCGATACCAGCAAACCATATGAACAGTTGATTGGCAAATAAATAACCATAAATGCCTTTCATTCTTTCACCCTTCCTAAGGCTTTTAGGTTTTTCTCTTTACCCCAAATCCCTCAAGAAACTCGTTCCAATCTCAGGCGATTCCACCCCATAAATATCCGCAATCGTCGCGCCGACATCTGCAAAGCTCAGCCGTGTGCCGAGATGAATCGGACGCTCTATCCGATCCCCGAAGACCAATAAAGGCACATACTCCCGTGAATGGTCGGTACTATCGGTTGTGGGGTCAACGCCATGGTCAGCGACGATAAATATCAAATCATGCTCCGTTAATTTTGCTTGAATCGTTGGCAAATAAGCATCAAATTCCCGAATCGCATTGGCGTAGCCTTCATAATTATTGCGATGCCCAAAAACTTGGTCAAACTCCACCAAGTTGACAAAAATCAAGCCTCCCTGACGCTCATCGAGGGCTTTTTCCAATTGTTGCAGACTATCCATATTCGTTTTTGCAGGATAATAGTGTGTGATGTTCCGTCCAGCGAATAAATCTTTGATTTTGCCGACAGCCGTCACATCATGCCCTGCCTCAACCAGCAAATCAATCGCCGACTGTGGTGGCGCAATTGAATAATCATGGCGATTCGTCGTCCGCGTAAAGCCATCCTCAGCATTACCCACAAATGGACGCGCAATCACTCGTCCAACACCATGTTCCCCGACTAAAATCTCGCGTGCAATCTCACAGATTTCATACTGTCGCTCAATCGGAATCACCCCTTCGTGCGCTGCAATCTGAAAAACACTATCGGCAGAAGTGTATAAAATGGGATTACCTGTGCGAACGTGTTCTGCACCCAATTCCTGAATAATCACTGTTCCCGATGCGACCACATTGCCAATAAACGTCACCCCTGTTGCATCTTCAACTTGTTTTACGATGTCGTTAGGGAAGCCATTGGGATACGTCGGAAAGGGTTTTTCCAGATGAATGCCCATCAACTCCCAATGTCCTGTCACAGAATCTTTGCCTGCCGATTTTGGTTGTAATTTGCCCCACGCGCCTTGAACGTTTTCTGATGGTGCAACACCCTCAATCGGGATAATGTTACCAAATCCGAGTGCTTCCATATTGGGAACAGTCAGCCCACCAATTTTCTGTGCTGTGTTGCCGACTGAGTTGCTCCCTGCATCGCCATACTTATCAGCATCAGGGGCTTCGCCGACCCCCAAACCATCCAATACAATCACCACCACACGCTCAATATTATTCAGCATGATTCACTCCTATTTCAAGTCGATATACGCCTATTCTATCAGAGATGGAGTGGCTTTAGATGGATGTAGGAAGTTTTATATTATGGTAGGTGAAAATCGTATTATAATAGGGACGGCATCAATGCCGTCCGCAAAAATGATGGTAATTTAGAGTGTTAACTGCTCTAATCTAAGCCCTCACGAATGACAGCCAGCACCTCATCGCGTTTTTCTTCCATCAGAGGAATACTATCCGCTTCGAGATTCAGGCGTACTAATGGCTCAGTGTTCGAGGCACGGATGCTAAATCGCCAGTCATCAAATTCAAAGTTGAGACCATCAACGCGCAGAATTTCATTCGCATCATCGCCATAGACTTCTTCAAGGCGTGCTAAGACAGTGGGTGCATCGACACCGCGTGTATTAATCTCACCAGAGAGATTATAGTTGGCTTCGTATTCGTCAATCATCTCTGCCATCGTCTGCTCACTGTTTGCCAGCAAATCCAGCAGATAGAGCATCGGCACAACACCACTATCGCTAAAGTAGAAATCTTTGAAGTAGTAGTGCCCTGTGACCTCACCACCAAAGACCGCATCTTCTTCCATCATACGTTTTTTGATGTAAGCGTGTCCGACACGGTTATAAAGTGCCTTACCGCCATACTTTTCAACGGTATCTTTCACCGCCAATGACGAACGCACATCATAGACAATCGTTGCGCTGTCCTGTTTTTCGAGGAAATACTTGGCAAGAATTGCCGTCATGAAATCACCAGGGATGAAGCGTCCCTTACTATCCACCACGAAGAAACGGTCACCATCAGGGTCGAATAAGAAACCGAGGTCTGCACCTTCATCAGGGACTCGTTGTTGAATCTCTGCACGATTTTCTTCTTTGAGAGGGTCACCACCATGATTCGGGAATGTGCCATCAGGTTCAAAATACATCGGCACGAGGGTGATTTGTGGGATTTTCTCAAAGACTTTCACCAATGATGGTCCAACCATGCCGTTAGCCGTATCCGCGAGAACAGTCATCTCTTTAAATTGCGAGACATCAACCAACGAGAGCATCTTTGTCACGAACTCATCCATCACATTCCATTCGGTGACAGTACCTGCCGTTTCCGCATCTGCTGGAACAGCGTCATTTTCAATCATCTCACGAATATCTTGAATACCTTCATCACCAGATAGCAAATGAGGCACTTTCCGCACCATCTTGAAGCCATTGTATTCTTTTGGATTGTGGCTAGCCGTGACCATAATCCCAGGTAAGCCCCGTTCAGCACAGGCATAATAATACATATCGGTTGAAACCATGCCGAGGTTAATCACATCAACACCAACGGCTGTCAGCCCAGCTAAGACTCGTGCGTGCAATTGTGGACTTGAGACCCGCGCATCACGCCCGACAATCACCGTCTCAGCATTCACAACTTTAGTGAAGCTCCGCGCAACAGCTTCGGCAGTATCTTCAAATAACTGTTCGCCATAGATACCACGAATATCATAGGCTTTAAAAATCTTCGCATCAACTTGCATCGATAAAACTTTCCTTTCTTTCTATGCAGTATTATCACCTAAATAAGCGCACAAATTATAACCCATTTAGATGTACTTATGAAAATCTTACTCATTGTAACAGGTGAATTTTATCAGCAGATTAAAGCCCTGATCTGACTAAGTGCTTGCCCTACGCTTTGTATGCTTGACCTGTAGCACTTGGTCTAAAATTGCTATACCTATGCGGATTGCACACTTAAAAAAGGATACACGAGAGATGTTCCGCAAAATCATTGTTATCGCCATTGTACTAACAAGTATTGTACTGGTTTCTGCTCAGACTCCTGTTCCACCACCCACACCAATTGACCCAGTTACGACATTTGTAAGCCCTATCTATGATGAGAATGAGACTTTCACCATTGTCATCGCTCCTCTTGGGCTTCGTCGTGGAGAACAAATTACGGCGAGTATGGTTGCCACCGTCGAAGTTTCAGGTGCAGTGTTGAACACTTTTCTATCAGCAGATAGAACACTTGCCACTGACCCACATACATCTGTAGACGATGTCATTGGTACCTATGCAGGCTGTGATATTCCTGCTTTTCATCCAATCCCTGTGCGCCTCACAGGAGCAGATAGTCCCTTAGGTCAACGCCTCGGTTGTGAGGGAACAATGTCTATCCCTATCCCAACAGAATTAGTCACATCGCATCCCCATCCTTTCGCGATGGGTGCAACAGGTAATCTGATGGTCGAGACCACACTGCCTAATAGCGATACGACTGTTGTTACTACGATTTTACCAAATGTTGAATTGTTCACTATGGATGAGGAATCAATCATTTTTATGGCACGGTCATTGCGCGAACGTGATTTGATAAACAACTTAATTGAAGAAGCTGTTCCTCTGATTTTTTCGCCTGTTCCACCTGAGACCAGCGAAAATTTTTTCAGCTTTCCATAATCCAAATTCATTCAGACTCAATCGGCAAGCAAATGGTGAAGGTTGTGCCTTCACCTAAGGTACTCTCACAAGTAATCTCACCACCATGCGTTTCAATGACTTGCTTCACAATGGCTAAACCGATGCCTGTGCCTTTGAATCTTGTTGCATTGCTTGCCCGATGGAAAAAATCAAAAATACGAGGGAGGTCATCTTCCGAAATGCCGATACCATTATCACAAATCTCAACCTTTAGATAACTATCGTCTTTTGCAACAGTCACGATTACACGAGGGTCATCAGGTGAATATTTAACGGCATTTGATAGTAAATTCATGATAGCCCGTGTCATCAGTTCTGCATCAAAGGCGAGGGTCTGCTCTGGAACAATGGCATCAAAGCACAAATCTATCGCTTGCTCATCATAACGATTGCCGAATTGTTCAACCAATTCTTGTATGAACGCCACGAAATCTTGCTCTTGTGGATTAAAGTTGGTTTCGACAGTTTCCATACGCTCTAAATCAAGGACATCGTCAATCAAATCATTGAGGCGTTTTGTTGTTCTCAAAATGCGCTCCGTGCGTTCAGTAATCTTCGCAGTATTCGGCGGGTCAAGGTAGCGTTGCATCACCTCTGTGGACATCGAAATAGCTGCTACAGGGTTACGAAAATCATGCACAATCATAGAGGTGAAGCGCGTTTTTAACTCACGGAGTTCCCGCTCTTTTTCTAATTCTACTTGGAGTATATTGGCTTGTTGTCTTGCTTCTTCCGCTTGACGACGGGCTGTGATGTCGCTGGCAATCAGTTGTAGTGCGGGTTCTCCTTGATATTTTAAAGGAACAGCTAAAACCTCAACTGCAACCCTTGTCCCATCACGCTTCACTAACTCTGTTTCTGTTGAAAACGTTTCCAATTTCCCCGCGAGAAGCATATCAATGACTTTCTGACTACTCTCTCTGAGTTCATCAGGCACGAGTGTCAAAAACGATTGTCCAAGCAAGTCGGTATAATCATTTACACCAACCAAATCACAACCTGCTTGATTAATGAATGCAATCTTATCATGCTGGTATATACCAATGCCATAAGGCGAATTATCGACCAATAACTCGTAGCGATTCTCACTATCTTGCAAGGCTTCTGCTAATTCTTCACGCGAAAAAGTGATAATCTGCGAAAAGTCCAAACGCGCATCAGTATAGTCACTGAATTTATCATGATTTAGAGCAACAAATAATAACATCGGGACAGCAAAAATCGCGCCCATCAGCACCTTACCGCCGACATTCCCTGCGATGATATTGACCAACTGTGGATTACTAGAAAAAGCAATGGCTGGGAATAAAATGCCATCGAGCACTAAGGTCAGCACATAAAACACCACGTAGAGGATGGCTAAGATAATCGTGTTATCAAGCCACTTCTTGACTTGCTCAAAGATAACGATAAACGCACCGAGTTCCACGATAATCAGCACACCCCCCAAAATCATGAAGGGAATCGATACCGAAAAAATATCGGCTGATGCACCAAATGGATTAATCACAGCATCACTTGATAAGGCAAGCGATAAACTCGTAAAGAGCAGAAAAACAAAGATATTCACCATAATTACAATACGAATAATCGTTCGCACCACATCCAAATCATGTTCTAACATCACCAATAAGATGATAGTCATCATGAATGCGCCATAAGTCAGATTCCCACCCGAAATGGAGATGCTATCTGTAATTGGAAAAGAATAGAGTGAACCGAAAAAACCACCAAGCACCAGCGCAATGCTCAGATAAATATCAAACGCAACATTTCGGCGATAATAAGGCAATGTGACGAAGTAGAACGGAAACACCGAGTATACAAAGGCTTGCAATAGCAATATCAATAAGACATCCATAGAGCCAGCAATTGCTTTCATTGACTAACTGATTGTTGTCTATTTTATCGCAAACTATGATTCTATGTTGTTACTTTTACTATGGATTAATGTGACTAATACTACAGTGTCGTTTTTTCTGTATATCCTCTGCGCCTTTGTGCCATTGAGACTTTGCGTTAAATCTTTTTCGCTATGGTCTCGGAATTTCAATCGTCTGAGCATGTGTCAAATCATCAGGGTTACCCACAGGTTGCCAGAAATCAGCCGTAATCACATGCACATTCACTTGCGTCGCCAAATAACTGACATAATCAGTAATCTCATATTCACCACGCGCAGACTTCTGAATCTCATAGTCGAAAATTTGCGTCGTCAGCTTATATGCCCCAATATTGACATTCACAGGCGGAGGATACATGTCAGCAGGAGGTTTCTCATGTAATTTTTCTAAGTAACCGTCTTCATTGGTGATGATTGCAGCATAAGCAGTTGGGTCATCGCGTTCAACACCTAAAATCGCTGCAGGGACCTCTTTCATTTCAGCGAGTGCCACAGGGTCAAACAAATCATCACCATTCAGCACAATGAAGCTATCACTCTTTAGCAAGGGCTTGCACACTTGCACCGCATGACCTGTCCCCAATGGTTCAGGCAATTGTTCAGCAATCGCATAATCTTCAATAATGGACTGTTCTGCCATGTAGGCTTCAATCTGTGGTTTGAGATATTTCGCTACCACAATCACTCGCTCACAAATCGGCGCGAGATTTTCCAAGGTCCATGACATAATCGGCTTGCCTTGCACCTCTAACAAAGGCTTTGGCGTATCATTCGTCAACGGACGCATCCGCGTTCCCTTACCTGCTGCCAACAAAATTGCATCCACGCTAAATTTCCCCCTCTAATTCACTGACATCGACTCCATCAAATTGTGAGAGCGTTTCCACCAACCAATCCCGATATTGCAAGGCATCGTCAAGCGTTTTGCCTTCAATGCGAATACTGAGTACAGGTTCGGTGTTACTCTCGCGGATAATTGCCCATCCATTCTCAAACTGCGCCCGAATGCCATCGAGTGCAATCAGTTCAGCTTTTTCGCCTAAATCTTGTGCAAGAGTTGCCAACACATCATGGGTGATGCTTGGGTCACAATGTGGACGGAACACGCGCGTACTGTAATAGCGTGGAATTTCATTGTCCATCTCAGAGAGTGTTTGCTCACTATGGCTTAGCAGATGCAATAACTTCCCTGCTGCCAGATAAGCATCGTCAAACCCATAATAATCTTCTGCGAAGAAGATATGCCCACTGATTTCCCCTGCCAGAATCGCCCGTGTCTCGCGCATTTTCTCTTTGATGAGTGAGTGTCCTGTCATCCACATAATCGGATTACCACCAGCTTCTTCAATCGTATCAAAAAGTGCCTGACTGCTCGTGACATCGCCAATCACAATCGCATTCGGATGACGGATTAAAACATCTTTTGCCAATAACGCTACAAAACGGTCAGGAGCAATCACATTACCAAGTTCATCAATTGCCACCACACGGTCAGCATCGCCATCAAATGCCAATCCAACATCTGCCTCGTTTTCTTTGAGTAATGTAATTAGTTGCTCTAAATTTTTTGCTTTGGAAGGGTCAGGCGCATGATTCGGGAAAGTCCCATCAAGTTCCAGATTAACTGTGACTGCATCCATGCCCCATGCAGACATTAACTGCTCTACATATAATCCTGCTGTGCCATTGCCAGAATCAACCGCAACTTTGAGAGGCTTGGGTGCAACCTTACTGGTCACATCGCTGAGATACGGTGTGAGGCTATCATCATGCAGTTTGATAACGCCATTGCCTTCTTCAAAAGTATCATCTTCTAGGAATTCACGAAGGGCTTGAATATCTTTGCCATAGAGTGCCATACTACCAATCGCAATCTTGAAGCCATTGTATTGTGGGTCAAGATGACTGCCTGTAATCATCACCCCTGCGGTATCTTCTTTAACAGCATACCAATACAGCATCGGAGTTGAACAAATGCCAATATCCAGCACTTCAATCCCTGTGCGTGTCAGACCCCAACACAGCGAATTTCGTAGACGCTCCCCCGACACACGATTATCGCGCCCAACAACAATCCTTTGGATATTACGCTCCATTTGCAAATATGTTCCTAATGCTTGACCAATACCAATCACGACCTCATTGTTCAAATCCGTATCAGCAACCCCACGAATATCATATTTGCGAAAAATCTTCGGATTTATTTGCATCCCATCGTACTCCTCAAACCTGTGCGAATATGTGCCCGATGATAATGCTTTGTGGGTGTGTTTCATAGCGTTGGCACACTCACGATAAAATTTGACGATAGCTTTCTTAGTTAGATTATCTTTACCAAATGCTATTTAGTAAATTTTTGTTGTTCATTCACTCTTTCTTCGACGTTCGGCTAATTTCTGTTGATGAGGTTCAAGATAGTCTGAATCAAAACCCTGAAGTCCTACACCGTCGAAAGAGAAACTATTGATAGGTAACAGTTCCAAATCAATGTTAAACTTTTCCTTTAGTCGGGATTGTTGTTCCTGACTTATCGAGCCATATTGATTAGAAGCATTGATAACCGTACCGTCAGGCAAAATAGTATTTCTAAATTGAGCAATTGCCCACTTTGCATTGTCAAGTTTTGCATCTTTAAAGCTAGTATTGCTTAGATTAGCCGATTGCATCCAACAATTCTTTAAATCACTTCTGAAAAATGATGAACCAGAAAAGTTTGTTTTTGTCGCATAGAACATACCACTTACGTTATCAAAATCTGCATCATTTGCAGTGGCTTTATGAAGTGTTGTCTCTTCAAATGTCGAACCGTATAGATTAGCACCCGTAAGTACCACTTCATTGGCACTAGTGTGATTAAATTGCACATAAGATAAATCAGCATGCGTGAAATCTGCACCGTTAAGTCGAGCATTTGTGAAGTCAGCTTTAGAGCAGTCAGCATTTTGCATTTTAGCAAGGAACAATCGTGCGTTTGTAAATTTCGTTTCTATGGCAGTAATGCCCTTATATGATGAAAAATTCAAAAAACTATCACTAAAATCACCATATGATAAATTAGCTTCATTTACTGTGGCACTACTAATACTGACACCATGTCCCTTGACACCTTGTAAATTAGCATGACTCAAATCTGCCTCATAGAAATTTGCACTACTTAAATTAGCTCCTGCAAGGTCTGCACCTCTCAAATTAACATGTTGTAATGTCGCACCTTTGAGATTTGCTTCTGCTAAGTTCGCACCTTCAAGATTTGCTCCTGTTAGGTCTGCACCTATTAATAAGCCATCATCACCCTTCAATAAACCAAGCTCGTTGATTTCAAAAATTGCTTGCTTTGCTACCACGTTGATAGAACTCTTAGCATTAAGAAGTAAGCGTTTTATATTTTCTTCTTCTCTTTCTATCTTTTCCTGTGCGCGTTCGCCTTGTCGTCGGAGACTATCAATTACAAGGACGGTTATGGCAATACTTACACCTTCTGTCCACAAATTTGTCACGTAACTCAGTAGATTTTCTTCACTGTAGATAGGTGTATTAGTTCCGAACAAAAACACACCGAGTAATGCTATGCCAATAATTGTCCCAATAATAAGGACATAGGGGTAACACCCTGAATACGGGTCAATATTATCCTCATTAATATTTTCTTGTCTTTTTGACATTTAACTATATCCTCTGAAATATATAGAATTTGATTTTATCGAGATTGGTTTGGTTGTGCATCCATCACAACTTAAAATTAGGGAAAAGAAATTAAAACTTTTGTCTCTTACTGTGGCTATAGCAATTGCTCGTTGACTCAGGCATAATCCCACGCACATTAGACGTACTTATGGACTTTTTTATGTTTGAATTATTGGTTTTGCTGATAATTGGTAGCGTTGCAGGTGTCATGTCGGGGATGTTCGGCATTGGTGGTGGTGCAATTATCGTGCCCCTGCTGATGGTCTTCCTCGGTTTTGAACAGACAACAGCCAACGGCACATCCCTAGCAGCCTTACTTTTGCCCGTCGGGATTTTCGGCGCAATTGAGTATTATCGTAACGGCAAACTCAAAATTTATCCTGCGCTGGCTGTGGCTATCGGTTTACTGTTGGCGACATGGTTCGGAGTCAATATTGCCCTCAATGTACCGCGCGATTTGCTCAAGGGAATGTATGGCGTTTTCCTGATTTATTATGCGTGGCGGTATCTTGCACCGCGTCAATGGTATAAAGAGTGGCGCGGTATTGTTGATAGTAATTCTGAACCTAAAGTTAAAGAAATAGACGGCAAAAGTTTCCGCGTGCTGGCGATTTGCTTCGGCATTGGCTTAATCGGAGGCATCGCATCAGGCTTATTTGGCATTGGCGGTGGTGTTGTGATTGTCCCCTTCACCATGACTCTACTCGGCTTTGACCAAAAACTCGCCAATGGCACATCACTTGGTGCATTGTTGCTTCCTGTTGGCTTATTTGGTGTCATCAATTACGCAGGCGCAGAACCAGCCTCCATGCCGACAGGACCCGATTTTCTGATGAATGCTCTACCACAATATGGTGATGTCGTGCTGTGGGTCGCTGCCCCGATTGCTTTCTTGCTGCTGATTGGTGCATTCTTCGGGGCACGCCTAACCCTCTCACTCCCGACCAAAACAGTCAAACGCCTTTATGGGGCATTTTTGTTATTTGTCGGTCTGCGATTCATCTGGGATATGGTGTCTAGTCTCTATCTTTAGAATGATGTTAGTTCCCCAAGTCGCAATCAGGGCTGACACCCTCACAACTGCTTGCTAGAATAAAAGACTAATTTTATTGATGCTAAGGTCGAATGATGTCAAAAATTAGTGATGCAAAAGAGCGTGTGCTACTTGTTGCATCAGACTTATTCATGGAGTTTGGCTTTAAAGCCGTCTCAATGCGACAAATTGCACAACAACTAGGTGTGAAACCCTCCGCAATTTATTATCATTTTCCAGATGGCAAAGATGCTTTATTTCATGCAGTCATCGACTACAATATGTCTCATCAAAGCGATAGCCTGCGTGAGGTAATCGCCAATACCAGTGATGATATAGCCGAGCAATTGATGGCAGTTGCCAGCTGGTTCGTCAATCAACATTCAGTCGATATGATGAGAATGCTACGAATGGATGTCAAACAAGTCTCAGATGATTATGAAGACCAACTCGTAGAAAAAGTGATGGATTCACTGATGCAACCACTTGTGAATATTTTTGAAACTGCAATCAACAATCAACAGATTCGTCGTATTGACCCCCTAGTTCTAGCAGGGACATTCATTGCTGCAATGAATTGGGCTACATTTGTGGTTACCGCAGAACGTATGAACAAGACTAAATCAGAGTTGATCGACGAGACTGTGTCAATATTTTTGAATGGTATCCTCAACACTGCTGACAAACCTCCTCTCACCTAAAATTTAGTCATGTTTCATTCTCGCTTCATCCCGCAGCAATAAATTCTAGCCATAGATAACTTAACGAACGTTCAGTAAATAGGAGTTAAACATGAAAGGTCTTGTACGTCAGGTCATCGTTCTCATTGCAGTTTTTGCGATGGTTTACCTAAATCTCACATCAAATGCATCTGGTTTCACAGAACCCGAACAAGTCACAATAGAACAATATTATCTCTATCCGACAGATTTTTCACCGACTCCATTAACCTTCTTAATCTGGGCACCAATTTTCTTGGGGATGATTGTATTTGCTATCTATCAAGCTCTCCCCAAGAATCGTCGTGACGAGCGATTTGACGAGATTGCCTTACCAGTCGTTTTAGTCAGTGTACTGAATGGGGTTATCAATTACGTTCCTATCGGAATTAGTGTCATCAATGTTTTTCTATTGCTCATTGCGCTAACATGGACATTCATAAAAATCGTGCGTCTGCCGTCTGACCGCTTATTTTATTTAACGACGCGTGTTCCAGTCGGTCTCTTCTTTGGATGGATTACGATTGCTAGTATCTTGAATGTTTGCCAGTGGCTTGTGAGTGTCGGTTGGAATGGTAGTGGAATCCCATCAACAATCTGGGTTGCAATCTTGATTGTGATTGCCTCGGCTGTGGGCGCGTTCATTATCATGCGATTTAAAGAAATTGCGTATGGTGCTGTTTTACTTTGGGGATTCGGAGGCATCTTAGTGAGTAATCCGTCGCAAGTATCAGTGATTCTCGCGGTGATAACTTGTTCGATATTACTCATTATTCTAGGCGTGCAAACCATACGACACCAAAATGCACTCCAGGACTTTACTGCACCAGCATAAAGATAGAGACTGTCTCGTTGCAACATCTTGAAAATCTTCAGAGAATGAGGATTTTCTTACTTGTTAGTGATGTACTCCTTAATCATTTGCGTTGCCGACCTCAATCTTACATAAATTCCCAGCGCGTTGCCGTATTCGGAAAACTTGTCTCTTTCCATGCCATCACCACATGCGGAATCACACGATACATCAAACCTTGAGCCAGTTCATCAGCCGTTGGCTCATAACCATGAGTGGCATATTTTGTGGCATAAAGTGGCGCAACACGCTCAAAGTCGGCACGCTCAGTCACTTTTTCGACTATGCCTTCAACGATAACCACATCCCAGCCACTTTCGCTATGTAACACCACATGCGGATTATTCAGCAGGTTACGATTTTTGCGCGATGTATCCCCTGTTCCCCAATAGATACAATCATCCAATAAAATGCCCCACACAGGTGCAGCATGTGGATTGCCATTGGGACGTGTCGTACTAACCCAATAATTTTTGGATTGTTCCAACTGTTCACGCACCCAATCCCAAGTCAGCATCCCCTCTACCTTTTCTTGAATGCCATAATCTTTCATCTTTGGACGTGTTGCTTCTGGAATGGTCAACTTCATAGTCGTTTCCTCTCTGTTCAATACTTAATCATCTTAACCCTAAAATATGACATCCTCTGTCTTATTTTCCCACTACAATAACAATACGATTTCTGAGGAATTTTCCTATGCGAGCCAAACGTCTCTTATCCATCATTATGCTCCTACAGTCACACCACCGCTTGACGACAACCGACCTTGCCCATCGTCTCGATGTATCTGAGCGCACCATTCAGCGTGATATGGATGTCTTATCATCCGCGAACATTCCTGTTTATTCAGAGCGTGGACGCAATGGCGGTTGGCAATTAGTTGAAGGCTATCGCAGTAGTTTAATTGGCTTAACCAGCGAAGAACTCAGCACACTTATCCTAACTCCCTCGCATATCTTGCAAGATTTAGGCTTAGACACTGTCAATGAAATCGCCACACTTAAATTGCTAGCGACTTTGCCAAAAATCCGTCGTACCGATGCCGATAAAGTGCGTGAGCGCGTGCATGTCGATGGCGCATCATGGCATGGGCAAGAGAATGCGACACAATATTTAGCGGATGTTCAATGTGCTATCTGGAATGAGCAAATAATAACTATCACCTATCAGCGCACACCTGATACACAAGTCGAACGAACGATTGCCCCCTTGGGTTTGGTCATCAAAGGACGCATCTGGTATCTGATTGCCATGATTGATGAGGAATATCGCACCTATCGCATCTCACGGATTAAATCAGTCATCATCACAGATAAAACATTCATCCGTCCATCTGATTTTGACCTTGCACACTATTGGGAACAAACAACACAACAATTCAAAGCAACTTTACCTGAATATATCGTGACCTTGCATGTAAAACGTCGTGCATTACACCTTGTGCAAAGTTGGCGATTCGCATACATCAAAAGCAGCCATGAGCTTGATGCTGATATGATACACGTTGAAGTCAATCTTGAAACCTTGGAGGATGCCTGTGCCGTTATCCTTGCTTGTGGAGGCGATGCGACAGTGCAACATCCCCTTGAACTAAAAACCCATGTCAAAAAACATCTTCAACAATTATGTGAGACACTATAAACGCAAAGAACCAGCACAGTGCTGGCTCTTCATCAGGGGAAAACATGCGAACAATTGATAGCAATCACTTTCCACGTGGTGGACGTGGTGGCTTCGGTGGTCGCGGACGACGTGGACCTTTAGGTCCCTTTGGTCCTTTGGGTTTATTGTCCATTTGTGATTACCTTCCTTGTTTTGTTTGCATTAATCTCATACTAGTTCCTCACTGTAAGCTAAATCCCATTAAAATGTAAAATACTTGTAAATTGGTATCTAAACCAAAAATAGTCATTCTTGCCATGAGTGTAAACTGCTCTCATGCTGAATCTTGCTTAGAGAATTTATCTACTGAGGTAGCGTTCAAGAGTTGGCTTTAGCCACCGACCATTGTAACTAGATGTCTTTAGCCTCTAGCGATATACATTAGTTGAAAATGATGAGTAAATCATTCTACTTATCTCTCTCAATGTTTCTACAACACTACTTGCAAAAGTTTGCAAAATCACCTTACAAACCTTACACCAATCCCCTGAAAAATCCTGTAATTTTGCGTTACAGAATTTAGGGGAGCGTAAGTCCCATTGCGTAAACTATAAGTAATCTAAGTAAACGAACCTAAACGAAGGAATCTTGCATGTCCGTTTTTATGACACCGATGACAATGAGTATCCCACAAGCAGACCTGCTCTGTGCGATGTTGCTCTTGGCAATTCTGTGTATGAAAATCATCACGATGAAGCAAGAATCCCCTGTACTGACCAAACTCAATCGTGCCTTATCACTCGGTTTATACCCAATGGCACTCATTTTCGGTTTGTTCATGGTACAGTGGATAGCCCTCTAAAAATGATTACAGCACGCCCAATGAGCGACTCAAAAAATCCCCATCACACAGGGGATTTTTGCATTTCTGGATGTATCGACAAACCAAATACATAGCTACATTCTCTGATAAACTACAAAAAAGAAAGTCCCCAAGATGTGGTAGGGACTTTCATAGTGAATAGATGCTTGCTTCCCGACAAACTCATCATTTACCTTTTAACTACTACCAAGGTTTGCTACAGCGAACCCAGTATTGTTTATATTCTCTCCAACACAGTGGAAACAGCTTAATCATTGGCAACCCGTAGAGTGCATACAGCCTATCCATGCTATACTCATCCTAAAAACGGATGTCACCATGCGCTACTCACTAAGCTCGTTATTTATTTTACTGCTCTCAACTACTGTAATTTTTGCTCAAACTTGCTCACCTCTGCCTGACCAACTCACAAGCCTCATTGAAGACTGCGCCGACTTTGAACCCAACACACTCTGTACAATAGACGATGAAACTCTGACTATTACGTCTGAAATCACAGATGCAGAAAACCCATCGCTTGCTCAGATTATCAGCCTCGCAACCACAGAACCAAATGCGACCATCGCACGCCTCAACCGTGAGGATTTGCCTTTGCATGTAATCATGCTTGGCGATGTCACCCTCGAAAATACATCTCCACGTAGTGAAATCACCGTCACTGCGACTCGCAATGTCAACTTACGCTCAGACCCATCTCGTGATGCAACTGTGATTGGCTCAATGACCATTCGCCAAGACTACGCTGCCATTGGTCGCCTTGCGGATAATACATGGATTCGCATCCGCTTAGAAGATGGGCGCATCGGGTGGGCATCAGCACAATTTTTTGTCACACAAGAAGGGTTTACAGCACTCGAAGCGACTACCCCCACCACACCGTCTTATTTGCCAATGCAATCCTTACAAATCACTACAGAAGATTGCGGACTGACACTCATTGTTGCTCAAGCCCCTGATATGGATGATGAAACACAAGATATTATTTCTGAGCCGATTATCTTTGGCATCAATGGTGCACAAATCACAGTCGATGGTATCGTCGTACTCACCACAACTGATGAAACACTGACTATTACGAGCATCATCGGTGACCACACAGTCAATGCTTTTGGCTTCGAGGTGACTATCACGACTGACCAACAGACCACAATTCCACTATCCTCAGAAAATAGGATAGCTAGTATTCCAGCAGATGCAGAAAACGTTGACACACCCCTAAATCAGAATACTACTGACATGCTTACAGAATTAGGGAAATAGGGATGAAGGTCATATCATGATAATTACATCAAATTGTTATATTGTGTAATGTATCGCTTGACGCTTTGTTGTTGATGGATGATAATAGTATAAAAATATAATCATTTATAAATATTCTGTAGTGTACAATCTAATTATCATTGCATCGCCACTGCGCTGACCTAAATATGTCCTTGCGCTAAGTCCTGTAAAACAAGATCTGTAACCTAAGTAAGACATAATGCAAATACGCAACACCATCAGCAAATTACATGACCAATTCACCTTCACTAATACGGAGTTGTTGCCGAGAGCACAATACCAAGTCAATCTTTTGAACTTGATTATCTTCGGTAATTTTGGCGTCACAATTTTTATTTTTGCTTATATCTTCTTCGGAACAGTCTCCAATAAAATGGAAAGCACATTGATTGTACTTCCAAGTGTTTTAGTTAATGTATGGGCATTATGGCGTACTCAACATGGGTCTGTAAAAATTGCAATACGTTTAGTTTTCCTCAATGCCTGGTTAGGGACAATGTTATTCGCGTATGGCTCTGGTGGAATCTATTCATCAGGGATGCTGTGTTTGCTTGCCTTGGTGGCTACAGGTGTGCTTTTGCTAGACCGTAACGCCCGTTATGTCATGTTAGTCGCTACCATCAGTGGCTTTTGTTTACTCTTATTCATTGAATTATCAGGGAATTTACCTTACGCCCCTTTCAAAGATTTGCCTTTTCGCATTATGGTATTATCTCTGACTGCATCCTCATTGTTTGCTGTTGTCAATTATCATGTGTATGCCATCAAAGTCGCCGAACAAAAAATGGCGGAATTGGCTCTGCAAACAGAACGGAATCAAGTCCAGCGACAAATCTCGCAGAATATCGTTCATGACTTACGTACTCCGATTGCTACTCTCAAAACGACAACCTATCTCATCCGTCGCCGACAAAGCGAGGGCTTACCCGTCGATGACTATGTGGACAAAATCGACCAACAAGCCAATCGTCTTAACACAATGATTGAAGATCTCTTTCAACTCGTTCTCTCTGATGATGTTGATCTAGACCGAACACTATCCGTTGTCAAAGTTGATGAGCTATTGAAAGATTGCCTTACAGTTGCTGAAGAAACTGCAAAACCTAAAAATATCCGCCTGAGCTATCATCAGATAAACACATCGCATTTTTGTGTCTTAGCGGATACAAGTGAACTCATTCGTGCTTTTAACAATCTCATCGAAAATGCCATTCACTACGGCAATCCAGATGGCTACTTAAAAATTACAAGCTCTGCTGAGGGTGAACAAGGTATAATTACCTTTGAAGATAATGGCATTGGCATTGCACCCGAAGACCACGATAAAGTCTTCCAACGCTTTTACCGCGCTGACCAAGCACGCACCTATCGTGGCAACACAGGTACAGGGATTGGCTTAGATGCAGTACACAATATCATCACTCAACACGGTGGTACAATCCATCTGCAAAGCCAACTTGACCAAGGCACTACCTTCACCGTCACCCTCCCTCTATCTGACCAAGAAGTGCCCGAAGTCATCACCAAACCCTTCCGAGTTAAATCTGCCTCATCGGAATCTGCACCGATAACGAACTCACCCTAGCTCATTTCATCAAATCTCGTTACCTTTCTTGAAATTCATCATAGGGATGAGGAATTCCCGTGCGCCGATTGCTCTATATCACTCTAGCCATTGCTGTTTTGTTGACACCTATCGTGATTGTCAACTTTTTACTGTTGCCAACCACCCAATCGACCTTATTGAACTATGTACCCTTTTATAATGATGAACTTTATCACTGGCATCAGAGTGTCTCTTTTATGGAAGCTGGCTTCAACAGTGGCTACTACACCCTCAATGAGAATATCCCTCTCGCGGATTATTCGCATTTTTACGCATGGGGTGCATGGGTCTATGCCCTCTACGGCACACTCGGCAACATCTTCGGATTCCCCCTCAATTCGATTATGGTCTTCAACTTAGGCTTTTATTTACTGGCTGTTATCCTCTTCATCCTGATGACACGTCCCTCATTTGAAGGCTTAATCACAACAGGTTTTGTCCTCAGCACATTTATCCCACTCCTGCTCTATATTCCGAGTAGTATGCTCCAAGTGCTGAACATTGCCATTGCTATTGTGATTACATCGGTTCTCTACCTCGCCCTGACACGACCCATCTCATGGCGATTGATTCTACCAGCAACAATTTTCATCATGGCAGTCAGTTTCATCCGCCCGACTTATGCCCTCTATTTACCACCGCTATTTGCGCTTGCTTACAAAAAACGCACCGTCAAAAGTACGATTCTGTCAGGATTTTTTGCCTTACCCCTTGTACTGATTGCGGCCGTTGGTTTCTATATGTCAGCAGCACCGTTTCCACATTTTCGCACGCTTCTCTTTCTCGGAAACGACCCCTTAACTGTCAAACTGGCGAATCTTGGCGCGTATGTCCAACAGAGCTTCATCTGGATGACACAAGGCGCAAGCATCGTCATCGGACAGCGCATCATGATTCTGACGCTGATTATTTTGCTCATCATCTGGGGGATTTATCGCTGGCGCACTCGACACAGTGAGCATCGTATCAAAAATGGTGATGACGACACCCAATGGGGCTGGGAACTCGCGCTACATCTCTATAATTTAGTCGGATTTTACACCGCGACGATTGTCTTCCATGAAACTCTTGCTGGACACGATTACCGTGCGATGGCGTATCACTTTTTGCTATCGCTTTTATTGCTGGTCTTATTCCAACGACGCGCCCTTTATGTGCCGATGATTGCAATGGCGTTTTTCTTGTTGCCTGCCCTTGCCGAAGAATACAATTACAAGCAACCGAATTTCACCGATATCGTCCCCCGACAATTTGCGGATTGGCGGTCATTGATGGGCGATGACATCCAATACGACCCCGACGCGCCCTCGCCGTGGTGCAACACTGTTACGACCTCCGCTTTTTATGTGCTGGATGCTGCGGGCAATCCTGGGATGCTTCTCGCCATTGACCCAGGCATCGGCTTATCATGGACATTCGATTGGGTCTTCACCGATTTCGACCTCCCGATTCCGAGCGAGTACAAAATCCCCGAAACCTTCCAATCGCGCTACCTGATTCTCACCGACGAGGACTACAACCGCTTCGGACAATTCCTCAACCTACAACGCCTCGAACGCGCCCCTGAGGGCAGTTTGTATCTTAATTTGGATGCTGAGTGCGAATAAATCATTAGTTTGTCTATCATACCTTTCGAGTGAATAGTATCCTAATTGTTTGAAACTGACAGTAGATCATGTAGTTGCATTTT
>JBCCSC010000019.1:0-109961 GCA_039200705.1 Chloroflexota bacterium | reverse complement strand
GTATTCTAACATAGATTACAAAATTCATGCCTGACAAAGATGTGTCAAATAAAAAAGGCAGAGCGACAATAACTCTACCTTTGGTACTCATATATAAAGTCGTTTATCTATAATTTAGAGAGTGTCAAAGCATTACGAATTTCTGCGACAATATGCTGAAAATCGTTAGGGTTATTCTGAAAATCACGTCCATTCATGTTGATGGATAGTACTGGGCAAGCAGTCCAATCTTCAATCCAATCCGTGTAGAGAAGATTAAGTCGATTCAAATAGTCTGGTGAGATGTTACGTTCAAACTCACGCCCTCGCTTAAGAATGTGCCTCATCAGTGTATCGACATCCGCTTCGAGATAAATAAGTAAATCAGGTGCGGGCAAAAATGAAGCTATCGCTTGGTATAGACGACGATAGGCATCATAATCGCGGTCACTCATGTTCTCCTGTTGATACAAATTACGCGCAAATATTTCGGCATCTTCATACACTGTGCGGTCTTGTACGACACTGCCAGGATGGTCAAGTAATTGACGATGATGCTCTAGTCGTTTCCCAAGAAAAAATGTCTGTGAGTGAAAACTCCAACGGTTCATATCCTGGTAAAAATCCGCCAGATAAGGATTTTCGGCATTGGCTTCATAGAAGGGTTCCCAAGAAAAGTAATCGGCAAGCATTCCTGTTAAGGTACTTTTCCCTACGCCGATATTCCCTGCGATACCAATAAATTGATGACTTGGATGCCCCATGAGCGTTTTCACCTTTTCAGCATAAATTGAGGACATAGCTAACTATGTCCTTTTATAGCACAAATTTTCTGGTTTATTGTATTTTTGGGTGAGAAAGTGGTTTGTTTTCTCGCACAAGTCTGAGTATAGCGTATGTTAAAGATGATGTGGCTTAAAGAAACCGTAAACTTTCCTTAACCTGCGGCTGCCCCAACAACTACCTCAACTTCATCTAGTGTGATGATGTCACCTGATTCCATATCTTGATAAGTCATGCGAATTGTCGCGTTGCCAAGAAAGCCTTCACGAGGCAATTCAGCTTCCCACAGGACATCATCAATGAAATTAGGATTATTGAGTGTGACAGGGATTTCGACAATCGTATCCCCTTCTGCATCGACTAATGATAGTCCGAATGTGTTCTCAAAGAAACCAGAGCCACGCCCTGCGATAAGAATCGAATCACCACCGACTTGTACACCATCTTCTGGTGATGTGATATTGCCGAATGTGCCATCTGGACGAAGGTCTAGTGGAGCAAGTGCTATTGACTCGATATCGTAATCCAGTGGATTATCAGGCAGCGTGCCAGTTGCGACCAATGTCACCTCAGTCGGGTCGCCAGTGTATTCATGCACCAACTCAACAAACCATGTATCATCTTCGCTTGGTTGTATGTTTGCCTCTGCCAATACACTATCATCTGGGGCAATGACACGAATTTGAAAGCCGTCTTCACCGACATTGCCTGATGTACCAGCCACAAAGATAGATTCTGAGTAGATAATTGAGCCACTTGCAGGAGATGTAATGTCCACACTGCCTTGTAGCGTTGGTTGTGTCGTTGCGGTGGGTGCTGAGTCATTTGCTGGTGAGCAAGCCACAACCAAACTGACTATTATTGTGAGTAATAAACCGAATTTAAGGCGCATTGATTAACCTTTCAACTTCGCAAGACGTTTGACAGCTTCATGCAAACTATCATCATTTTTGCAATACGAGAAGCGAGCATGTTTTTGGGCGATGTGTGCATGGTCATCGCTGAAAAAGTAACTCGGCGGGATACAGGCAACACCGTATTCACGAATCAACCATTTGGCAAAGTCACGGTCTGTTCCATCATAGACATCAGAAAAATCGCCCATGACATAAAAAGCCCCTGCTGGCGAATAGTCAACTTTAATGCCTGCATCAACTAAGCCATCCACGATAATTTGCCGTTTTTTGAGATACATTTCATTGAGGTCTTCATAGTAACTGCCGTCCATGCTAAGACCATGCGCGATACCATATTGTGCTGGGTGGTTGACCGCAAAAGTCACATTTTGATGGATACGCCAAACACCTTGAATTAAGTCAGGATGACCCATTGCCCAGCCAATTTTCCAACCTGTCATGCTAAAAGTCTTCGCGCCACTGCTGACAGTAATTGTGCGTTCAAACATATTAGGCAGAGTTGCAATTGGGATATGACGCGTACCATCATATGTGAGGTGTTCGTAGACTTCATCGCTGATGACAATCACATCAAACTCTTTACACAGGTCAGCTATCAGTGTCAATTCTTCTTCAGTGAAGACACGCCCTGTCGGATTATGTGGTGAATTGATGACGATAGCTCGCGTGTTTTCGTTAAATGCTGAGCGCATCTCGTCAAAATCAAATGTCCATTCAGATGGGCGCATCGGCACATAAACAGCTTTACCCCCTGCCCATTCAATTGCTGGTAAATAAGTATCGAAGAAGGGTTCAATGAGGATCACTTCGTCGCCTTCATTGACAACGCCCGTAATCGCCGTATAAACACCCTCGGCTGCGCCTGATGTGACTACAACGCCTTCGGCAGGGTCAATATCAAGGTCATAATATTTTTTGGCATGATTGGCAATATTTTCCAGCAAGATTGGCGCACCATAACCTGGTGCATATTGGTTGGCTTTACCTGATAACATAGCATCTGCTGCTACTTGGAGCATCTCTTGTGGACCGTCGAAATCAGGCTTCCCCTGCCCTAAGTTGACCGTATCATATTGTGAAGCGTAAACGTTAATCTCTTTAAAAATTGTCGTTCCTATGTTGGCAACACGATTGGCAATTTTTGGCATGAATACTCTATTCCTTTCTGTCAGTATCTTCATTGTATCGAATCAGATAATGATTACTAGCACCACCTAGACTTATAAAAACTTGTAAAAATTAGTGGGATTACTGATTTACCGCTTGACTGGTAAGCAATTGCTTACGTATAATGGAATTATGTAAGGTGGAAATAAAGAATATGCCAAATCGAAATAAAAGTAGTCAAAATGCCGTTGCGGATGTATTTACAGCCATTGCACATCCTGTCCGACGAGAAATTTTAGACCATCTACGTGCTGATGATGCGACGGTTACACATCTTGCGTCACAATTTGATATGAGCCGTCCCGCAGTATCGCAACATTTGGCGATTTTGCTAGAGGTAGGCTTAGTGAGCCGAGAAGCTCAAGGACGCACCAATCGATATCGCCTAGAACCTGAAAAACTCGAAGAGGTGGATGTCTGGATGCGTCATTATCGGCGGTTCTGGAATAAAAAGCTGGATGCACTCGATACATTCTTGAAGAAAATGGATACAAACGATGAAACGTAATATTGTCCTTGAGCGTGATTATGACTATCCAATCGAAGCAGTCTGGCACGCCATCACTGACCCTGAAGCAATGAGCGAATGGTTGATGCCAACAAATTTTCAGCCTTATGTCGGGCATCATTTTACATTTAAGACCAATGCTCAACTAGGATTTGATGGTGTCGTTCATTGTGAGGTGATTGCTGTCGAAAAACCAACACGCCTTGCCTATACGTGGCAAGGAGGTCCGATGAAAGTGCCAACGACTGTTACATGGCGATTGCGTGAAACAACAACAGGAACACATCTGACATTAGAACAAGCTGGCTTTGAAGGATTCGCAGGGGTCGCTGTTAGTTATCTGCTTGGAATGGGTTGGAATAGTATGTTGGATAAAAAATTACCAGACATCATCGAAAAGATGAAAGTGAGAGACTAATGGCAAAATCTATCGCACAAAAATTACTCATCAAATCAGGATACACTGTGAGATTCATCAATGCACTTGATGATTATGAAAGTCAAATTGGTGAATTACCTGATAATGTAACTTTCACAGATAGTGATAGTGCAGATGTAGTGCAATTATTTGCATCCAATATCAGTGACTTAGAACAATATATTGGCACAGCGATTAATGCACTAAAAGAAAGTGGTATCTTATGGATTAGCTATCCAAAGAAAAGTTCTAAAGTTGAGACAGACATCAGCCGCGATGTGGGATGGAATGTAATGGACACCCATGATTATCGCCCTGTGACACAAGTTAGTATTGACGATACATGGTCAGCATTGCGTTGGCGACCTAAAGACCAAGTTGGCAAATGATGAGCTTTAATCGTGCAATTATCACGGGCAAAAATGGCACTGTAGGGCAAGCCTTAACGGTTTATCTCCAAACTCAGGGATTTGAAGTAATTGGTTGGGATCGCAATCAAATTCTTATTGATGACTATCATGCTATGTATGCTCTCGTTGAAGATACAAAACCTGATGTGTTATTCCATCTGGCGACAGCGTCCCAACCCACAGGACGAGAAAATGAGTCTTGGCTGGTCAATTATGAGTGGACAAGTGAATTAGCATGGATAACACGGCAACTAAATATCAAGTTCGTCTTCACGAGTAGTGTGATGGTATTTACAGATGATGCCGCAGGACCATTCACTGTGAAATCTCAGCCTGATGCGACTGAGGGCTATGGATACGAGAAGCATCAAGCAGAAAAGCGCACCCTATACCAGAATCCCGATGCAATCGTAGCACGTATCGGTTGGCAAATTGGCACAACCAACATAGGGAATCACATGTTGACACATCTTTATCGACAAATGGAGGAACATGGTGAAATTCGCGCGAGTACAAAATGGTATCCAGCTTGCTCATTCCTCGAAGACACAGCATCAACATTACTAAAGTTAACAACATTTGATGGTGGTATCTATCTCGTGAATAGCAACAAACAATGGACATATCACGAGATTGTCGAAGCCATAAAAGAACTAGACAGTGCAGATTGGCAAATTGTAGCAGACGACACGTTTGTCTACGACCAGCGCATGTTAGATGAGCGTGTACCAATTGCACCACTCGAAAAACGTTTATTAACACTCATATAACCATGGAGGGAAAATCATGAGTGATAAAATTATGACGCTACATCCGCAAGGTAAAACAGGTGTCAACATTGATAAAGGTAAGTACGATACAGTCAAAGACGCTATTGTGAATATCATTGATACACATGGCGAAATTGGATTTGCAGATTTAACGCAAGAAGTTGGTACAACCCTCACTGAGTTTGATGGCTCAATTGGGTGGTATACCACAACCGTTAAACTTGACCTTGAAGCACGAGGCATCATTGAGCGTGTTCCAAAAAGCTCGCCTCAGCAGTTACGCATGAAAAGCTAAACCTGCCTCTAACCAGCTTCAATATGGCTACAAACCAAATCTCAAGGCGATACATCTTATACTGTAAGCAGAGCTTATATATCAGTTAGAAAGTTGTATCGCCTATGCGTAAGTTAATGAGTTTATTGATCTGTAGTGTGTTGATGCTACTCAGTGTTGCATCAGCATCAGCCCAATCTGCGCCAGAGAGAATGGATATTAGTGTGAATGTCACCTGTGGCAGTCTAACTGTCACATTGACTTCGGATTATTCAGAAGCAGTCAAAGCGCAAGTCTATGCTGGCAGCACAGGTCCTACCGAATGGAATCTTGTCAACAAAATTGGTGAATTTACGAGAGCAGCAGCAAATGGTACAGGAAGCCGAACCTATACCTATGCTAATCAACCTGCTAACACAACCGTTTACTACTCTGTCCGTGTTTACAATGATGTAAATAATGGCTTGGTTGATTTCACTAATGGTGCAGTTGATTGTGATGGTAATGCGAACAATCAACCAGCGACTTCTACTACAACCACGACTACAACAACACCCACAACACAAACAGCATCTTTCTTAGCGGCTTGTGATTTAACGGGTGGCATCACTGTTCAACCGATTGCAGGAATTCCATTCACCATTACAAGCACCCAAATTGCACAGGGTACAGCAATGGCAATCGCCAATAATCAAAACATCACGATTCAGACTGCTAGCGGTATCACTGCATTTGGAACACCTGCAAATGCTGTTCAGTTCGTAGCTTCTGATGGGTATACGCTGACGATTCCAGCGTCATCTTGCACACAAACTGTAACCACAACCACCGTCACAACAACAGTGACATCAGCCTCAGCACAAGCGGCTCAGTTGAGTTGTGATAATGTCCCTGCAGATGCTGTTCGCACGCATGTGGTCAGTGCTGGTGAGAACTTATTCCGTATCGGTTTACGGTATGGAGTTCCGTTCACTCGATTGGCTGTGTACAACGGTATTCCAGACGCAACGCGCATTTTTGTCGGGCAATGTATTGGTATACCTGCGGCATAGTCTTGATAATCACATTAAAATCGGAAAGGTACACAACCTTGTGTGCCTTTTTTTCGTTACAATAGATACATTGTTTGATTAAATCCATCGGAGTGGCATGATGCCTGATGAAAGACCCCTAAATAACGAGCAAGCTGAGTCATCTGATGAGATGCCTGAAAACGAAACACACGACACACTATCTGATGAGCAAGCAAGTGAAGCTACCGATTCATCAGCCAGTGGAATAGATGACACACTCATCTTGGATGATGATACAGATTATGAGGAGGCTTCGTCAGAACTGAATCTTTCTCATGAAGATGCTACTTTGGGTATAGATGTTATCTCAGAAGATAATCTGGATAATTCTCCTCAAGTTATAGAATTGAGTATCGATGACGAAGGTGAAGCCACACTGAGCGATGAGCTTCATATCGAAAATGAGGATGCGACTGTTCCAGTGAGTGTTTTGCGCGAAGAAGACCTTGCCCTACTCAACGAAGACCATGAAGAAACTGATGATGAAGAAATCGTTATCAAGGATTTTCTGAATGAAGATGACGGCGAATCATTGGACAATCGGGATTACCTCAAGCCACCTGAACCTGAGTGGAAAGCTGTGGCACGCCAATTACGAGAAGACCGTGAAGCACAAAAACGTGAACTAATACAAAAACGACGCGAAGAAGATGAGCGAGTTGTTCAAGAGCGCAAAGAATACCTCAAAGAGCGCGAAGCATCTCGTGAGCAACAAGAGGCTGAATTTCGTCAAGCATGGGAACAACGCCAAGCAGAAAAAAAAGAAGCTGTTGATGATATGATGCAACGCATCCGTGAAGAGCGTGAACGCAAAGCTCAAGAACGTGCTGAAACCGATGAGCGTGAGTTCGGACGACAATTCACTTACCCGAAGCCCACGGAACGTGCGCCTTATCCTAAGCCTTCCGAATTAAATCGTATGGAACGAGAGCAACCTCAGGCTGATAAAAATCTAACCGATACTAAGAAACCATCACCACCAACAAAGCCGAAACCTGAAAAAGTCGATGATTTCGAGAGCCGATTGAGTCGCTTGAGTAAACCATCAGAACCAGAAGCTGACGAGAAATCGAGCGATACACCCACAAATGATACGCCAGCCAAGCCTGAATCTGATGCACCTCAAGATGATGGTAATGAACCCTCTGATGCGTAAGTCTTGAATCAAAAAAGGGCATCTGTTTATACAAATGCCCTTTGGGTAGCTATTTACATTACTCACTGATACAACTCTGGCATCGGTTCACGTTCTTCTTTGTATTGCTGGAAGCCACGTTTGCGATAGTTTGAGAGTGCATGAGTACCATCTAAATTGCAGGTATGTAGCCAGATACGTTCTGCACCAAGTTCCCATGCTTTTTGAATACCATAGCTTAAGAGATGTTTGCCAAGTCCGCGTCCGTGATATTCTTTACGCAAACCAAAGTAGGCAATCTCTGTGGATTTCCCTTGTTGGTTGAGTTCAACATACCCTACTGGCGCACCATGAACGTATAATACAAAAACGTGTGTTTTGTTACTTTCCAACACAGCACGAAGTTCGCTTTTTGACATCACCAAGCGATCACGCCAACGATAGTCTTCCCCAACTGATTTGTACAAATAACGATAAAATCCCAAATCGACTTCTTCCATACGCTCTACACGGACGCTATCCGTTTGTTTGAAAGATGGCTGAAATTGTCTTGGATTGGTCATTTCGAGGTAGGTTGTAATCAAGGTATTGGGTGCTGTCGCTAACATAATCAACTACACTATCACTAAAGAAAAAATCAACATTTATAGTGTAGGTAAAACATGCTTTAGATAAGTTAGCCAAAGCTGATGATAATTAGCATCATCTTTTGTTGAAATGTGACAAAAAGTATCTTATTGCTCACTATCCATGTGATTAGATTGACACAACTAGCATTTAATGGTGATTGAGTGTCTTTTAGCAACATGATACAGTTACAATCAGTTGCTGTGTGAAATTATCTGGGGAATGTATGCGAATTGTTTTTTTGGGTGATAGTTTGACGTGGGGCGGTTATGGTGGCAACTTTGTCGCGGAAACTGCCAAACGCTTACCTGACCATACCATCATCAATGCAGGTGAAGGGGGCGATACAGTTGTCAATCTGTTACGCCGATTAGATACTATACTAGAAACACATGAACCTGATGCAATGTTTGTGATGGTTGGTGGCAACGATGCGAATTCCTATGCTTTCCCTGATACACGCGGATATTATAAAAAGGCAAAACAGTTAGATGGTGGCATGGTCACACCAGACCAATTTGAAGAGAGCTACCGTGAATTACTTTCCCAATTACAGTTAAACTTCGTACAGCCTCTCATCGGATTACCTCCATCTGAATATAGTCGTGAAGCGATTGACGCTAAGCATGGATATAATTTACGGGCTAGGAAAGTTGCCGAAAGCCTTAATATCCCCATTTTGGATTTAGATGCAATTTACACGCCGAAAAATCCAATAGAGCGTGACCCTATATCCCTTAGTTTTATTCAACAAATTGGTGTAAATTGGAGTAGTGGCTGGGATAAATTCGAGGAAGAACGTGCCAAATGGGGATATACGTATACATTTGATGGTTTGCATATTTTGCCCCATATGGGGGAAGAATTCGCCAAACACATTGTACCCTTTTTAGAAGAACACCTATTATAATAGACAAAAATAGTTTAATACGAGAAACCGCTTATGATGCCCAGTGAACGACACACCGCTCTTGCTACACAATGTTTATGGTCATTGCAAGAAGCAGCTATTGAAATCGAAGGGTTATTGTTGACACATGTCGATGGCTTGACATGGACAGCAACACTTGACGGTGATGATAGTACCCAACGATTAGCAGCCGTTTCGACAGCGATGTTCTTACTGGGCGAAGAAGCAAGCGAAACATGGGGAACAGGTGAATCACGCGAGGTTCTGCTGAAATTATCAACTGATGACCGCGATACTGAGGATGACCCTGTAACGCGCTATGTGCTGATGCGTCCAATAGGCTTAGATGCAATTTTGGTGATGGTGTGTCGTACAGACCAATTATCCGAGAACTTTTATCGCCTCATGAACAAAGCTGAACAGTATCTAAGCGAGGTGATGTTAGGGGATGACCCACCACTCCCTATTTGGCATGATGATTATTGATATGCAAAAGCGTAGAGCAAATCTGCGCTTTTTTGTTGTTATTTTCATGGCATCTTCATCAGGTGATACTACAGTGAGCACACATCATACTAGGATAATCTATGAAAAAAATCAAAACATTCTTCATCCGTTTGCAATCAACAGATAAGCTACTGAATCAAGTCAAAACAGCACGTAATGATGATGCTTTGCAAGCACTAGATGCACTTAAAGAACGTGAAGCGCACCAAGATGGCAGTCTGCGTGACCTTGATTTATCAGGCGCAGAATTATCAGAAGCGACATTAGCATCTGCCGAATTAGAGGCGATAGATTTCAGCAATGCGACCCTCGAACATGCTTACTTTTATGATGCCAATCTCAAAGGAGCAATTTTCAAAAAAACGGTGATGGTTTATGCCAATTTAAGAGGTGCACAAGCACAGTCTGCTAATTTTGAGGGCGCAACCCTAACCAATGCCAATTTTGCACGCGCTGATTTAACAGGTGCGACTTTCCAAAATGCAGATTTGACCAATACAAACTTTTGGGAAACGACACTCGAAGGTGTGAATCTAACAGGTGCAACTATGACAGGCGCGAGCCTATCCGATGTACGCTGTGATAATCGAACAATTTTACCTGACGGAACGTACTGGTCAAAGAATATTGATTGGACAACGTTCACAGGTTGAATATGACACCTCAACAATTAAATCAATACATTCCGCAATGGATGAGACAATTTGATGTTAAAGCGACTAGCATTGTTATCATTGAAAATCATACTGTTATGTATCGTAGTGGCTTTGGCTCATTTAATCATAAACAGATAAATTCTGACACCTTAATGAATGCACAATCCCTAACGAAGCCAATGGTTGCCTTCAGAGCCTTGCAAATAGTTGAGGCTGGTTTACTTGATTTAGATCTCCCATTACAAAATTATCTTAAAAAACCGTATAGTCCAGACAAACGAGTAGACAAGATTACAACTCGGCACGCCCTCTCTCATGCGACAGGTCTACCGAATTGGCGAGACCAAAACACTGATTTAATACTTAGTTTTGATGCTGGAACAGATTATAACTATTCAGGTGAAGGCTATTGCTATCTACAAACAGTAATGGAGGTAATTACGGGTAAACCTCTCGAACAATTGATGCAACCATTATTTGAAGCTGTCGGTATGTCTGATAGTTTTATGGAAACTTTCACCGAGGAAATGAGAGAGCATTGGTTTTTCAAAGATTTTGCTCATTTGAATACAAACGCTGCTTTTAGCCTGATGACTACTGCTGATGATTACGCTAAATTTATGTTAACAATGCTCGCTGATGACTATCAATCTATTGCAGATGTGATGCTATCACCTGAACAAGGTGTAGCTGCTAAAGATGGCTTTTATTGGGGTAATGGATGGGGTATTGAGGACACACCAAAAGGACGTTATTTCTGGCAATGGGGTGCAGGGACGGATGAACGTCATTTAGCAATTGGTAATCAGGAGACTGGATGGGCAACTGTCATTATGACAACAGATAATGAGGGAACAGACAACGGACTGGCATTTGCTCACAAAATCACTCAACAATATGATGCTGACTTGGGTAAATGGTTTGATTGGTTGAGTGAGTAAGATAGAGCATGTGACGGTAATATTTAGAATCAGTATTGGATAGCAACTTTCTCAAATAATTAAATACAGATTAGATTTTAACATCTATCCGATGTACAATGTGCCCTAAAGTTTGTGGATGATTTACACATCCACAGTTTAAAATACTAACCATTATTTTAGGAGGTTTTAGGTGCATATTGTAACCTTTACCCGTAGCACACCCGATACGGCTGCTAAGGTCGAAGTCGGCGCAGATGGCGCAGTAACATGGGGCGATGCTGCTACGGTTGTTAACCCTTGGGATGAATATTCCCTCGAAGAAACTATCCGCCAAACCGATACTGTCAAAGGTGATTCGACAGTGATAGCCATCGGTGGCGAGTTACACAACGATGCCCTCAAGCACAGTTTAGCAATGGGTGTCAAAAATGCGGCGCGTGTCAATGCTGATAATCTCGATGTCATAGATAGTCTGCAATGGGCAAGCCTCGCTGCAGGGGCAGTCAACAAAATTGATGATGTACAGCTTGTCATTTTTGGCAAAGACCATGTGGATGTCGGTAGCGATGCTGCGACCTATCAAACAGCGCGGAAACTCGGCTGGACAATGTTGAGTTACGTTTCACAAATCCTTGAACTCGACGCGGATGCTGGCACGATTAAAGTTGAAAAAACACTTGAACAAGGCAAACAAGTTATCACCGCACAATTACCTGTCGTCATCAGTGTGCTCAAAGGCATCAATGAACCGCGTTATCCATCCTTCATTGGCATTCGTAAAGCTAGCAAAGCTACTATCCCTGAATGGACACCTGCCGACCTCGGTGTTGAACTGCCTGAAAGTAGCATCAGCATGGATGGCTACAACAATCCTCCACCGAAAGACATCACTAGCGAAATGATTGACGGTGACAGCATTCAAGAAAAGGTAGCAAAATTGGCTGATAAATTGATGGAGGAAAAAGTCCTGTGAGTGTATTTGTATTTGTGGAAACATTTGATGGCTCTGCTAATAACGTCAGTTGGGAAGCTCTCGGTGCAGGGACGACCATCGCTAGTGGTCTTGGCACGGATGTCACAGCAATCGTTTTTGGAAATAATGCTTCAGCGATTGCTAACGAAGCAGGAGCTTATGGAGCAACTAAAGCCATTGTCTGCGAGGACGCAACACTTGAGCCATTCCGTCTTGAGCCTTATGTTGCCTTATTGAGCAAATTAGTCGAAGATCATGCCCCAGAAGCAGTTGTCGCAGTGGCAACCAGTCGTGGACGCGAATTAATGGCATCTAGCGCAGCCGATACCAATAATGGTCTTATCACCGAAGCGATTGAACTGGCTGTCAATGATGGTGCGATTCAAGTTACACGGACAGCTTATGCAGGTAAAGTGCTACAAGAGATGAGTGTCGCAACAGGTACGAAGTTTGTCACTCTGCGCGGACG
The DNA here is from genome assembly GCA_039200705.1 of Chloroflexota bacterium. Lineage (GTDB taxonomy): Bacteria > Chloroflexota > Anaerolineae > Aggregatilineales > Phototrophicaceae > JAUZRW01. Next base: position 97,462 of record JBCCSC010000019.1, on the reverse strand, counting down.
CTCCTTTGCACCGAACGCAAAAGATGACTCAGCAAGTGTCGATATTACTAGCGTTGATGCTGTGCTATCAGAAGATGACATTGCAGTTAAAGTCGAAAGTTTTGAAGCGGAAGTCGGCAAGGTTAACTTGAATGATGCTGCTATCATTGTTTCAGGTGGACGCGGTATGGCAAATAATCCCAAAAATGCCCCTGCCGATGCTGATGATGCCGACATCTGGAAAGCAAAAGATGGCTATGAGACTGTGATTCAACCCTTAGCTGACACCCTCGGTGCTGCTGTCGGGGCAAGCCGTGCATCAGTTGATGCAGGCTATATTCCCTATGAGCATCAAGTTGGGCAAACAGGTAAAAACGTCAATCCTGATTTGTATATCGCAGCAGGTATCAGTGGTGCGATTCAACATCAAGCAGGGATGCGAAATAGCAAGTTAATCGTCGCAATCAACAAAGACGGTGAAGCACCCATCTTCAAGATTAGTCGCTATGGGATTGTGGGCGATCTCTATGAAGTATTACCTGCACTCAATGAAGAATTGAAGAAACGTCTCGGCAAGTAGACTAACCTACAGGGACGATTTTTAGCGTCGTCCCTTTTGATTTTACCCTAGTCCCTTATTGTAGACTCCAATTGCTTGTCCACTAATGGCTGATGATGCCTCAGATGTAAGAAATGCCATTGTCTCGGCAATTTGTTCTGGGGTCACCCATTTTGAAAAATCTGCATTTGGCATAGATTCACGATTTGCAGGGGTATCGGCGGTGCTGGGCATAATGCCATTCACGCGAATATCATGCTCTGCTAGTTCCAATGCCATACTCTGCACAATGCGATGTGCGGCTGCTTTACTGGCAGCATAAGCGGCTGTGTTCTTCGCGCCTCCTAAACCTGTTTTAGCTAAAATCGTCACCAGACTGCCTTTGACACCTTCATCAACCATATGTTTAGCAACTTGCCCTAGCACAATAAAGGTGATGCGTGTGTTCAGATAAAATTGTTTCTCTAGCATACTGATGTCAGTTTCGTGAACAGGACTGCCTCCACCATAGCCACCTGCGGTATTGATAAGCACATCAATCTGAGCAAATTTATCTTCTGAGGCTTGGATAACTGCTTGCATATCTTCGACTTTGCCGAGGTCGCCTCCTGTAATGAGATAGTCATTGATACTATCACCCAGTTCATCGACACACGCTTGCACAGCCTCTTTGTTACGGTCAACGAGGATTAATTTTGCACCTTCTTTTGCAAATTTTTCGACGATGCCTCGTGCGATAGCACCACCTGCACCTGTAATCATTACCACTTTATTGTCAAATTGACCCATGTGTGTTGTCCTTTGCTAGTGAGTATCAAACCTATAATAGATAAAAACACTGAGAAGCGTATGAAAGAACTCGCCCCTAGTCCATGTCCCCTTTCATCCGTAAAATAATGCCGTTTTGCTAATTTAACAATCAATCGGGAGTCCAAATAATATGGCAACACCGAATTTAGTCACATTAACTGACCCACGCTCTGCTGTTGCGGAAGCCTACCGCACATTACGCACCAACTTGATGTTCAGTGGTGTCGAGAACGCGATTCAAACTTTATTGGTGACATCATCGGTTGCTGATGAAGGCAAAAGTGATGCACTAGCGAATCTCGCTGTGACTTTTGCACAAGCAGGTAATAAAACGATTTTAGTCGATGCCGATTTACGTCGCCCATCCCAACACGAAATTTGGGGTGTCAAAAATCAAGGTCTGACACAAATGATGCTCGATGATGCGTCATTAGCGAATCCACCATTGATTGAAACAGGTGTCGAAAATTTGCTCTTGCTCCCTGCTGGACAAGATGCACCGAATCCTGCGGACTTAATCAGCAGTAAGCGCATGAGTGAAATCATTGGTATTTTGAAAGCACGCGCCAATTATGTCTTATTTGATGGTCCACCTGTATTAGCTGCAACCGACGCTGCCCTACTCGGCACAAAATTGGATGGTGTTTTGCTCGTGGTTGAATCAGGCTCATCGCGTCGGGACCAAACAGCACGCGCTCGTGAAAGCCTTGAGCAAGTTAATGTGCGGATTGTCGGGGCTGTTTTGACCAACGCACCACGCGAAAATCGTCAAGCGTACTAGCAATGATGTCTGAGCAATCAAAATTTATCGCAGGGAAAGTCTTATCAGGGCGTGTTTATCCTGAGTTTTTCCCCTTTGCTTCGTCAGATACAGTTCTAAATATTGGGTCAGGATATGGTCCACAAGCAATTGCATACGGCGGTCACTTTAAGCAGATGGTTGGTATTGATATTACCTTGCAACGATTACAACACTCTCGAATACTTTCGCAGACTGAAACAATGGGCAATTATATTCCGATTATGGGCAATGTTGAGCAACTGCCCTTTCCCGAGGCATACTTCGATAAAGCGATTGCAATCGACATCATTGAGCATGTGCAATCACCAAAAGCGATGTGTGGCGAAATAAGACGTATTCTCAAAGAACGGGGTAAGGTTCTCGTCACATTCCCTACGATGCACGACCGTTATACAGAAGCAATCTCTTGGATTAGTCGCAACATTTTACGGCGCAAATCGAAAGGCACTTTTCACGATGCTGCTACGGAATGGCATCCTGACCATCACAATCAAGAATTTCGTATTGATGAGTGGCTGGCATTAGTTGAGGATTGTGGATTCCGAGCTATTTCTTCGCGTGCAACCACTTTGTTCCCACCTTTACATCTATATGGTGTGCCACGATTTTGGTTTAGTAACGAATTCATTCACCGTATAGACTCAAATCTCAGTAAATCAGCATTCTTGAAAAATTATGGACAAGGCTTGATGGTTATATTTGAAGCCGTATGATAAGGCTATATCGCACTACGGTTGAAAATTCACTGACCTTGCCTCACAATAACGCACATTAATCAGCCAAGATAGGAGCAAACACATTTATGAAGGGACTCATCCTCAGTGGTGGTAAAGGGACACGTTTACGTCCATTAACATACACTCGTGCTAAGCAACTTATCCCATTAGCTAATAAGCCTGTACTTGTTCGAGTGATTGAAACCATTCGCGATGCAGGGGTGAGCGAGATTGGTATTGTGGTTGGTGGAAGCACGGCTGCCGAAATTGAAGAAACACTCAGCGATGGTAGTCAATGGGGCGTTCAATTAACCTTTATCCATCAAGATAGTCCTGATGGTTTAGCCCACGCTGTGAAAATTTCTGAAGATTTTTTGCAGGATGATTCATTTGTGATGTTCCTTGGCGATAATGCAATTGAAGGTGGTATTAGCCAACTCATTCGTGATTTTGAGTCACATAGTTGGAATAGCCAAATTGTTCTCAAGCGTGTTGCAAATCCATCTAGTTACGGGGTTGCCAGCTTACGCGATGATAACAGTGTAGACTATTTGGTAGAAAAGCCTCAAGACCCACCAAGCAATCTAGCTCTTGTTGGCATTTACATGTTTGATAAACATATCTTTGAGGCTGTTCATGCAATTAAGCCATCTGATAGAGGTGAACTTGAAATCACAGATGCTATTCAATGGCTGATTAATAACGAATATAGTGTTTTCCCGCATGTGCATGATGGATGGTGGGTTGATACAGGTAAAGCACCTGATTTGTTAGAGGCAAATAGTTACGTTCTCTCAGAACTAGTGCCTGAACGCGCTGGAAATACAGAAATTGATGAACAATCGACAGTGGATGCGCGTGTGACTGTGCAAGCAGGCGCGAAAATTATCAACAGTATTGTACGCGGTCCGACTATCATTGGCGAAAATGCTATCATTGAAAATAGTTATGTCGGACCATTCACTAGCGTTTACAATGATGTTGTCGTCAGAAATTGCGAAATTGAACGCTGTATTCTGCTAGAGAATAGTGAAGTCAAAAATATTGATGTGATGCTACGCGATAGTCTCATTGGACGGCATGCATCGGTCAAGAGTAACAAAGAAATGAAGCCACGCGGTGTCGTGATGAACGTCGCCGATAACAGTACCCTTTGGATTTAGTAAGGATAACTATGGATATTAAACGTGATATTAAATACATCATCATTGACCTTGATGGAACATTGCTCAATGACGAGCATACTGTGAGTGAACGCAATAAAGCAGTCATTCAAAAAGCAACTGAACAAGGTGTGAAAGTCATCCTTGCGACAGGTAAAACACGCACGAGTGCAGAAGCTATCATTGCTGATTTGAATCTCGATACACCTGGTGTCTTCGTACAAGGCTTAATTATCTACAATGCAGATGGCACAGTGCGTCAGGAACACAAATTAGACCCCGATATTGCTCGCCATGCGATTCAATATGCACAATCACAAGGGTATCAGGTCATTGCTTATAGTGGTGGTCGCCTAGTATGTAGTCAATTAGATGATGCTGTAGAAAAAATTGCCGAATTTGGTGAACCAATGCCAGAAGCAGTTGGCTCACTTATCAATCGAGTCAATACAATTAAAATGCACAAGCTGATTGTGGTTGGGGGCAATCAACGTAAGATGAAAGCTCTCCGTTGGCAACTTGACCAACAAATCGGAGGCAAAGTTAGCTTCACAGATGGTGGTGTGTTAACCTCACTTGAAATACTGCCAAAAGGGACAAATAAGGGACAAGGTGTGAAGGCTTTGTTACGCCAATTGGATGCTAATCCAGAACAAGTGATGGGAATTGGCGATGCCGAAAATGATGTCGAGATGTTGAAAACAGTTGGCTTTGGTATTGCTGTCAAAAATGCCTCAGAAAAGACCAAAGCTGTTGCTGATGAAATTGTCGCTAGCAACAATGATGATGGTGTAGCAGAAGCGATTGAACGGTTTGTACTCAAAACCCCTGCCACAGAAACCCCTCCAGCGACAACTGCGGATAGTGAAGCAGAAACAGAAAGTAACGACTCATGAAAAATATCCTCGTCACAGGTGCGGCTGGATTCATCGGTAGTGAGTTTGTGCGGATTCTTGCTACTGAACATCCTGAGTTTAACGTTATCAGTTTCGACAAGCTCACTTATGCTGGTAATACAGATAATTTAGTGCCTTTGAAAAATGTGAGTAATCATACCTTTGTTCAAGGTGATATTGCTGATTTAGAAGGTGTGCGCGGTGTTTTTGAGGAGCACGATATTGACACAGTTGTGAACTTCGCGGCAGAAAGTCACGTTGACCGAAGCATCCTTGACCCTGAAGCCTTTATCCGCACGGATGTCTTTGGTGTGTATCGCTTACTCGAAGCGAGTCGCCAACATGGTATCGGACGTTTTATGCAGGTTTCTACCGATGAGGTCTATGGTGATGTTGAAGAAGGCTTCAGTATTGAGGCTGACCCATTCTTACCTAATAGTCCGTATGCGTCCAGCAAAGCCAGTGGTGAATTGATGGTACGTAGTTATCATGTAACGTATGGTATGGATACAGTAATTTCTCGTGGGAGTAATACCTACGGTCCTTATCAATATCCTGAGAAATTGATTCCCTTATTCATCACAGAAGCACTAGAAGATCGAGATTTACCTGTTTATGGCGATGGGATGCAAGTGCGCGATTGGCTACACGTTGAAGACCATGCACGCGGTGTGATACAAGTCCTATTTGAAGGTAAATCAGGTGAAGCTTACAATATTGCTGGCGAAGATGTGCGTCGCAATATTGATGTGATTAAGTTACTTCTGCAATTGATGGATAAACCTGAGTCACTCATCAAGTATGTTCGTGACCGCGAAGGGCATGACCGCCGCTATGCAATGAATGCTGATAAAGCTAAAAATGAACTCGGTTGGGAACGCAAACATACATTTGAAGATGGACTTGCACAAACAATTCGGTGGTATAGAGATAATGAATGGTGGTGGCGTAAAATTAAGACAGGTGAATATCTCGAATACTACAAGAAACAGTATGCGGAGCGTCTTTCAGAGTCCTAGCATTAATTGCTATGTCACGAGTCTTTCGCTTCCGCGTGCTATAAATGTGTTAGAGTTGTAATATCTACAGCAACAGTGCTCAGATAGGAATATTTTGGTAGAGCAAACAGAAACAACTATAGATTTTAATGCCGAAGCAAATGCCCTGCGAGATGAACTCGTCCAACGTCGTCGTGATTTTCATCAGTATCCTGAGTTGGCATTTGAAGAAGTTCGTACATCTGGCATCATCGCAAGCGAATTGCAAAACATTGGGCTAGAAGTTCAGATAGGCATTGCGAAAACAGGTGTCGTTGCCATCCTTGAAGGTACGGAGGATGGTCCTACGATTCTCTATCGGGCTGATATGGATGCGCTACCAATCACCGAGCAAAATGAACACGACTTTGTATCATTGAATGCAGGTAAAATGCACGCTTGCGGTCATGATGGGCATATGGCAGTTGGACTCGCTGTTGCTAAAATCATGCACAAGCATCGTGATAAAATCAAAGGGCGTATTAAGTTTGTCTTCCAGCCTGGAGAAGAAGGCGCAGGCGGTGCTCTGGCAATGATTAAAGACGGCATCCTCGATGATGAGCCAATTCCTGATTACAGCTTCGGTATTCACTTATGGCAACCGCTTGAACTTGGCAAAGTTGGTGTTGCTAAGGGCGCAATTATGTCTGGCTCTTCAACATTTCACATTACGGTCAAGGGTAAAGGTGGGCACGCTGCTATGCCCCACCAAGCTGTTGACCCTGTCCTCTGTACAGGACAATTAATTTCTGCGTTACATGCAATGGTTGGACGACGCATGAACGCCATGGATGGTGCAGTAGTCTTATCTGTCACAGGTTTACACACCAGTAGCATGAAGCACAATATTATCCCTGAGACTGTTGAAATTGTCGGCACATTCCGCACATTCAATGCGTATACATCTGAACTATTAGAACAACACATCCGAGATGTGAGTCGCTCAGTGTGTGAATCTATGGGATGTACGGCTGATGTTAAAGTGAAGCATCTCAATATTCCAACAGTCAACAATCCCGACGTGGTGAATCGGATGCGTGGCGCAATGTTGCGTGTCTTGGACATAACTAAACTCGATAAAACGATTACGACAATGGCTTCAGAAGATATGTCGTTTTTGTTAGAAGATATACCTGGCATGTTTTTCTTAGTTGGCTGTCGTGACCCTAAAAATGAGGCACATCAGTATGGGCATCATCACCCCAAATTTGACTGGGACGAAAATGCTTTAACAACGGCTACAGCAGTCGTCACCAATGCGCTAGCCGACTTCCTTATTTACAATGAGGAAGCTGAAAAACGTGAAATCCCCGTAGAATTGCTCATCGACGAATAATTTAACTGCCCCTCAGAAACATTATTCTACTTTTTTGCTTGATTATTCTCACAACTGATAATATAATTATTTTTGATTATCAATTATGAGAATGAAAATGGTAGATACAAAAGCTGATTTAATTTTGCATCCTATCCGAATACGGATTATCACAGAATTACTTCGGAATGAAATGAGTCCGCAACAATTAGCAAAACTCTTATCCGATGTTCCACAAGCAACCTTATATCGGCACATCAACAAATTGGAAAAAGCCAATATCTTAGAAGTTATCTCTGAGACCCCTATTCGCGGTACTGTTGAAAAAGTTTATGGAGTTGTGGCTGGAGCAAGTCGATTATCGCCTGATGATATTAAAACTATGAGTGCTGAGGAACATTTACATTATTTTATGACTTTCGCTGCCTCACTCATTGGTGACTTTACGCGATTTATAGAACAAGTAGAGCCTGATGACCCTAGTGTCTTGAGTGGTGCAATGCAATATAGCAAAGCTCTGTTTTATTTATCGGATGATGAAGCACTAGAAATCAACAAAGCAATAGCAGAAATGGCTCAAAAAGTCTATGAGAATCAGCCAGCACCACATCGTAAACGCTACATGATGAGTTTTATTAGCATTCCAGACAAATCATCAGATGAAGGAGATAGTTAATATGAGTTTGCATTACACAGAGCAAGGTAATTTAACTGGAGAAGCCATTTTATATCTACATGGTTCGGGCATGGCAGGATGGTCGTGGCAAGATGTCATAAGTCGGCTACCTCAGTATCACAATATAGCAGTTGATTTACCTGGGCACGGAGCGAGCCATACCATACAAGCACAAACGCTCAATGACATGGCACAGAGCGTTGCAGATTTCATTGTTGAGACTATACCGAATCGCAAAGTACATATTGTCGGTTTATCACTCGGTGGCATCATAACGCTTGAATTATTGCGTTATCGACCCGACCTCGTCACATCCGCTGTTGTGAGTGGTGTGAATGCTATTCCATTGCCTTTTATGACAAAACTGATGGTACAATTGATGATGCCTCTGATGAAAAATGATTTCTTCATCCGCCAAAACGCAAGTATGTTCCAATTGGATGATGAATCATCAGCATTGTATTTCGACAGCATGAAACAACTCGATATGACAACACTCAAGAGTATCATGCCTGAAATTGTTAATTATTCGCCTGCGGAACAATTACGAGGTATTCACGTTCCAATACTATTTGTAGCTGGCAATGAAGAACAAAACATCAATGTAGAGTCAGTTGCGTTATTAGCGAACGCAATGGAGCAAGCAGTTGGTGTACTTGCTCCGAATATGCATCATGGATGGAGTGGTGAAAATCCTGTATTGTTCGCAGAAATGATCAAAAAATGGATTGCCAACAAAGAGATTGCATCAGGTTTAGATGTTATGGTCGATAAGCATCAACAATTGGTATCAGGTTAGTTGAAGGGGCAAATTGCCCCATTTGCAATTAAGGCTTTGGTGGAATATTTGGTTGGTAGAGCCAACTTTCAAAGAAACCTTCTAAGTTGCGTCCACTGACTTCTTCTGCTACAGCAATAAAATCAGCAATTTCTGCGGAGTCATGAGCATATTGTGTTTGATAGACATCTATAATCTCGAAGAAAGCCTCATCACCCACACGATTTCGCAAAGCATGTAGTGTCCATGCGCCTCTGAAATAGACACTGATACTGAATAAGTTCTCAACACCTGGGTCGCCAATGATAACTCGGCGTGTTCGTGCTACTTCGTACCAGCTATCCATTGCTGTATTCGCCACTTGCGAACCATATTCTTCTTCGAGCCATAAAACTGAAGCATAAGTCGCAAAGCCTTCATTGAGCCAAATATCGCGCCATGTTGCAGGACTAACGTGATTTCCAAACCAAGAATGTGCTAACTCATGGGCAATGGTAACTTGTGCACCCACATCATTTGTCAGGATATTATTGCCAAAGAGAGATAAGGTTTGTGTTTCGAGTGCAAATGGGAGTGGTGTATCGGCAACAACTGCACCATAAGCATCATATGGATAAGGAACAATAACATCATTAAAAAATATCATCATGTCGCCTGTTCTTGCAAATACTTGTTCACCTTGTGCTTGAGATGATGCAGGGAAATAGTTACGAATCGGCACACCATCAACCACTGTGTCATCTGAACGGGCAAATTCTGCAATGTTAACAGTCACAAGGTAACTCGCTGTCGGATGGCGATTTTCCCATGTATAGGTTGTGAAACCATTTTCAGGTTCGGTATTGGTGAGTACCCCATTGGCAGCAACTATAAAGGGGTCAGGCACAGTCATGCTGATCGTATAGGTTGCTTTATCACTCGGATGGTCGTTCACAGGAAACCATAGGGATGACCCATCAGGTTCACTAGCAACATAGACACCACCATCATAGAATGTCCACCCACGTGAGAATGGCAAGTTCGGCAAATCAACATCGCGTCCAGGGATACCACTGTAAGTAATTGCAACTGTAAAATCACGCCCATCACGGATTGGCAATGCAGGAGTAATCATTAATTCGCGGTTCTCTCGCTCATATGTTGCAGGACGGTCATTGACTGCAATTTGTGTAATATCAAAGCCAGCAAAATCAAGATTGAAGCGTGATAAATCTTGTGTTGCTTTAGCTTGCATGGTGACTGTACCAGCAATCGTCAAAGTCGAGAGATTGAGGTCAAGGTCAATCGTATAATGTTGAGCATCATATCCCCCATTGCCTAGTTCAGGGAAATAAGGGTCACCAACACCCGATGCCCCTGATGTTGGGTTGAATGTCACTTCTCCAATTGCAAAATTACCAATAATTCCAATTAAAACTGTAAAAACAAGTAACCAAGTATATTTTTGCATCGAGGCTCTCCATGTACAATGTTATGACTATCATAACAGAGAAATGTGATTGAGTAATGAAAATTGAACGTTATCAATCCAATCAGCGAGACGGTTCTCGTTGGTTGTTAGGTTGTGGCTGTCTAGGCGTTATCAGTTTGGGTGCAGTAAGTAGCGTCATTATTGCCTTTTTATTCATCCCAAGTTTGCGCGAGACTGTACTGGATGTAGTCGGCGTAGAAGCACTTGGTAGCACCGATGAGATTTTGAGTAATCCTATGCCAACCATCTCACCGTTAATGGATATTCAGACAGTTGGACAAGTAACACTATCTACAGGGAGCTATAGTCAGACTTTTAGTGGGAGTGGCGAAGGGTACTCTGTGGTGATTGGCGATACACAAGATACCATGCAACGTCAAATGCAAATTACATTCACTGAAGCAGGATTACTGACACAGTGTCGTCAACTATCGACTATTTGTACCACATCAGGAGAGCAAGTCCGTAATGCTTCTTTTGATTTACGACCTAGTGGCATGGTCATCAATGGCGAATTTCAGTTACCAACGGGGCAATGGCAATCCGCAGGGATGGTTGTGCAGATACAATCTAACACTACGATTGATATTGTTGGTGTTGAGATTGGAAATCAAGTTTTTGCACCAACAAATTCCGATTTTTCGGCATTAATTAGTGAAGCGGAATCGCGTGGGAATCTCTTTTTGCAAGCCTTAGTTGCTCGTGCTGGCGTTGATGAATTTTCATTGGCATCAGTGTCAGTTAATGATAATAGCCTAACCGTTATCATGAGGTAACAATGACAACCCTCATTCTGATACGACATGCACCAACACGTCCTAACCCGTCTCTATCTGCTGACCAATGGCAATTGACAGATGCGAGTGAAGTGTTGTGTCAACAATTAGCGCAAGAGATTAAAGATTATAATGTCTCAAAGATTTACATGAGTCATGAAGCAAAGGCAATCCAAACAGCAAACTATGTTGCTTTAGCTTTAGGAGACATCCCGACGCAAATTGCTAATGATTTACACGAAACAGAGCGCAAAACGAACAAATTCTATGAGTCACAAGTAAAGTTTCGTCAAGCAGTGATGAGAGCCATGCAATCGCCTGATGAGTTACTCTTTGGTGATGAAACATTCACCGATGCTCGTCAACGGTTTGCACTTGCCATCAAACATTTAGCAAAACAACATACAGACGAGACAATCGGGATTGTCTCTCATGGGCGTGTCTTATCTTTGTATCTTTGGCAAATAATGAATGAATCCCCAATGACAATTTGGCAACACTTGAAAATGCCCGCTTTCGCCGTGCTGGCATGGAAAACACAGACTATTAATCGAATCGTATATCAGCTAGAGGATAATCCATGATTGATATTTATGATGCACTTGAGGAGGATATTCCTGAGATTCAGCAATTGATTCATCAGTGTCTACCGTCCAAGTCTAATGTCGTCAAACGCCTGTATTCTGAGGATGCCCTTAAGCAAACACTAGCCAGTGATAATCGTCATCTTATCATTGCAATCATTGATGATGTGATTATTGGGGTTTGCCAGTATGGGATTCCTATTATGGATGATTGCGATTGTGAAGATTTGCGTGCTATCCATGCGATTTTTGTTCATCCTGATACTGATTTTGAAGCGGTTGCATCTGCTCTCATTTATGATGTCGAAGAAACAATCAATACAGATGCCAATATTCAACGATTATCGCTTTTTGTGGAAGCCACCAATCTTTCACAGATTAAATTCTACGCTAGTTTGGGATTCATTCATGACCAAGTCGAGGATAGTGAGCATGAATGGTACATGGAGAAAGACTTGTGAAGTATGGGCTTACATCTGAGGAATGGCATACTGCTCAAGAAGAGATACGACATATATTGATTGGTGTTTCTAAATTAGAAACAACCATTACCTATGGTGAGTTAGCATCCCAGTTGATGACGATTAGCCCTCATGCTGGCTCGTATGTGTTCCATGCCTTATTGCGTGCAGTATGTAAAGCAGAACGAGAGGCGCAACGTGGTAATTTGTGTGCTGTCGTTGTATCCAAAGCAACGGGGATTCCCGGTCAGGGATTCTTCAAAATGATGATGAAGCATGGTTATGATTGTCATGACCAGAAAGCGTGCTGGCAAAGCGAGATTAACCGTCTGTACGAGATTTGGGGCGAATGATATACTGCCCAAGTTTGCATAAATCAAGGAGATGTTGCTGATGCGAATTATTGTGACAGGCGCAAATGGTAAAGTTGGGTCACAATTAGTTGCCATACTATCCAAACAACATGATGTGCTTGGATACGACTTGGAAGACCTCGATATTGTCAATTTTGAACAAGTCCGAACGATTGTTTATCAGCAACAACCTGACCTTGTTATCAATGCCGCCGCGTGGACTGATGTTGACGGTTGTGCGCGTGACCCTGAGCGAGCAGTCGCCATCAATGGGTACGGCGCACAAAATCTCGCTATCGCAACGCACGAAATTGGTAGTGCAATTTTACAAATCAGTAGTAATGAAGTCTTTGATGGACATTCCACGCGGTCTTATCATGAATATGATGCGATGAATCCTGTGAATCCTTATGGCTACAGCAAAATGGTAGGCGAGCGGTCAGTCATACAGGCTAGCCCACGCCACTATATTGTGCGGATTAGTTGGCTTTTTGCACATGGTGGGCACAATTTCATTCACGCTATTCTGAATGCTGTCCATGCAGGAAAGCAATTAAGAGTTGTTGTTGATGAGGTCGCTAACCCAACCTACAATGATGATTGTGTAGAAGCGATAGCACAGTTGATTGAAACAAAGCGTTATGGCACATATCACTTTTGCAATGCAGGTTATTGCTCTCGTCATGAATTTGCGCGTTATTTCTTAGACCATGCAGGATATTCTGATATACCTATTTTTAAGATTAGTCGCCACCAATGGTCACGACCATCTACGCCACCAGTCTATACGAGCCTTGCTAATACCTTTGGCAAACAACTCGGCATTACACTGCGACCTTGGCAGGATGCCGTTGATATGTTCCTCGAAAAAGAAGATTTATTGACTATTGCAGAATGAATTAAGCGTATTTACGGATTCGTCGTTGATTAAAAACAGGTATATTTGGTGCAACGTAGGGCAAGCTACCATCGACATTATGCAGTGATTGCCAAGCATTGCGGAATGAATCGCTATACCGTAAGTGTGTCCCGAAGGCAGTCGTCACACGGTTCAATTGATGCTTGAACATGAAGTTATGGCTGATAACAAAGCAACATCCCATTTGTGGATTTTTTGCTACTTTAACACCTAAACGTGAAGCAAGAGTGGTATTCCCAACCAATGATTGTGCCATACGCGCATCAACCACCATATGAATCTGATGTTCAGTTCGTTCTAGGATAGCCTGTAATTCCATTAATCCCGCATGGAAATCGTTTGTTGTTGAGCCATTTGGTAATTTCCAATAAAGTACGCGGTTAGGAATAAGCCAATTTAGTATTTCCATTATGGAGTTTCCTCTCTTATTGCTACCCATTTAACTTACTTTATTACAATGTAGGTTATAGACAATTCATTTACAACGTGACTTTAGTCCTTTATAACGTTAGTAAGATTGTAATGTGCGTCAGATAGGGTTTGACAATTGCAATATCGACCCTTTTTGAGACAATAACGCGCACCTTTTCGTCGATAGTCATTTGAGTGTTTATGTCGAATCTGCTGTTTAGTGTTGTTATCCCACACTGGAATGGGAAACAATTCTTACAACCCTGCTTGGATGCTTTGCGTCAACAAACCCATAACAATATCGAAGTTATCGTGGTTGATAATGCGTCTGAAGATGGGTCGCAGGCATATATTAAGGCTGAGTATCCTGAAGTCACACTGATTGAACTCCCTGAAAATCGTGGATTTACAGGGGCATGTAATGCTGGCATGGACAGTGCTAAAGGTCAGATTATTGCCTTATTGAATAATGATACAGAAGTTGATCCACACTGGGTAGAAGCTGTCATTCAAGCGTTTGATGAACATGAGGATGTAGGAATTGTCGCAAGCAAGATGTTGTTATACGAGCAACGCGATACTTTTCATACAGCAGGTGATGGATTTACAGTCGATGGTGTTGCCTATAATCGTGGTGTTTGGCAAAAAGACATTGGACAGTTCAATCAAGCTGAGTATGTGTTCAGTGCTTGTGGTGGTTCATCGGCATATCGTCGGGAATTATTGGATGAAATTGGCTATTTAGATGATGATTATTTCTTTTTGCTTGAGGATGTGGATATTGCATGGCGTTCGCAATTGGCAGGATGGCGCACACTTTACACACCTGATGCCATTGTTTATCATCATCTGTCCGCAACAGGCGGTGGTGTGACAGCAAGTTATTATGATGGGCGTAATTCACTGTATTTACTCATCAAAAATCTACCGAATGAAATCTGGAAAAAATATGGTTGGCGAATTGCAAAACGTCAATTTGAACTAGTCTTGGATGCACTAAAGGCATGGCGAGGCGAGGCAGCACGCGCTCGCTTACGCGGTATGGTGCGCGGATTACTTGATTTACCAAGTATCTTGAGGAAACGAAAAGCGATACAAGCAACGCGGAAAGTGTCGATTGAATATTTAGACTCAATCTTATCGCCACCGCAAAATGAAACATGAAACACTTGGAGTTTGTTAGTGGATAATCCGTATCTATCAATTGTTATCCCTGCCCTGAATGAGGAGCATCGCCTCCCCCCTTCATTGGCAAAGATTGATACTTTCTTGAGTACACAATCTTATAGCTATGAAGTCATTGTCGTCGATAATGGCAGTACGGATGACACACGCAAGGTCGTTGAAACATTTGCAGATGAGCATCCGTATGTCAAATTTATTCAACTATCGGAGCGTGGTAAAGGTCGTGCTGTCAAAGCTGGGATGCTGGCAGCAACAGGAGATTATCGCTTTATCTGTGATGCTGATTTATCTATGCCAATTGATGAAATTTCCAAGTTTTTACCTCCTAATGGCGATGGAGCGGATATTTTAATCGGTAGTCGTGAAGGTACTGGATCTAAACGCATTGGCGAACCTGAGTATCGTCATATTATTGGTCGCATTTTCAATTTCATCGTCAAGTTAACGGCAGTCAATGAGTTTGAGGATACACAATGTGGCTTCAAGATGTTTTCACGAGAAGCTGCTGATGATTTATTCCAAGTACAACAAATGAATGGCATTGGCTTTGATGTCGAACTCATTTACATTGCACTACGACGTGGCTACAACATCGTTGATGTGCCAATCACATGGTATTTCGATGCGGATAGTCGTATGCGATTGTTCCAAGACTCATTACACATTTTGATTGAAATATGGGAAATTCGACGCAATTGGCGACGAGGTATCTATGAGCGACAAACAGGCTCGCAAGGACAAGACAACAAGTCCTATGCGTGAACGTGAATACTTTGAGCAAGGTCATCGCTATATCTTTGGATTAGATGAAGCAGGGCGTGGTCCGATGGCTGGTCCATTAGTTGCAGCGGCTGTCTGCTTGCCATTGGACGATACAGAATCTCTAATGACAACACTCAAGGGTGTCAAAGATAGCAAGAATATGACACGTAATCAGCGTGAAAAAGTGTTCACCGTTATTCAAGAAACAGCATTAGCTTGGGGAATTGGCGAAGTCGCAGCATTGGAAATGCCTAAAATCAACAATATGACAAAAGTTACTTATATTGCGATGCAACGTGCATTGAAAAATGCTTTTACAGACACAATCACAAAACCTGATGTCTTGTTAGTGGATTACCTAAGATTGCCAGATTACGAAGACACGATTCAAGAATCGCTGGTGCGTGGAGAAAGTGTTTCGTTGAGTATTGCTGCTGCAAGCGTACTAGCGAAAGTCTATCGTGACCAAAAAATGATTGCTTATGCCAAAGAGTATCCTGATTATGGTTTTGAGAAGCACAAAGGGTATATCACCTCGGCTCACAAACGTGCTTTACAAACATACGGTCCTTGTGCAATTCATCGGATGAATTACGCACCTGTGCAAAATGCCCATCAAAAATAATTTCTTAACATCTGACGCTTCGCCTACGACTATTTCTTCTATACATCTATCTAAAATGATTGTCACTATGATGCTGGCTCATCTGTTCAAATAATTTAGGACGCAAGCAAATGGATAAGTCTGACCGCTTCATCAATCAAGACTACTTAAAAAATGACCAGTATCAATCGTCTACCAACCTCGCAGCACGAATTCGCTTACATCAGTTATTTAATACAGCCAAAGAACCCATCACAGGAACTATATTCAACTTCATCATAGATTATGCGCCAGCTAATGCTAAAGTTCTCGGTGTTGGTAGCGGACGAGGTGACCTCTGGAAAGAAAATGCTCATCGTGTACCTGAGGATTGGGACATAACGCTAACGGATATGTCAGCAGGTATGTTGCAAGATAATCAAGCGCACATTGGAGAACCGCTCATCAATCGTATTCGCTATGAGGTCGTCAATGCTGAAAACATCCCATTTGACGATAACAGCTTTGACATCGTGATTGCCAATTATATGCTCTATCATGTGCCAAATCGTGAGCAAGCCCTAGCAGAAATTCGACGTGTTCTCAAGCCAACAGGAACACTTTTCACTGCGACAAACGGTAAAAATCATATGAAGCGTCTTTTCGTCTTAGCACAAGCGATTAATGAAGGTGATGATTTCAGTAGTATTGTGACTGACAAATTTAGCTTACAGAATGGCACAGCACAGTTATTGCCATTTTTCCCTGATATACGTATTCATCGCTTCCAAAATGATTTATGGGTAACAGAAGCTCAGCCTATCTTAGATTACATTGCATCTATGATGGCGATTGATGGCATGGCAATCTTATCAGCTAAAGAAGATGAGATTCGTGATACTCTCAATCGACTGATTGCACAAGATGGTGGTATCCTCATCGGCAAAGAGACAGGTATTTTCATCGCAAACGGATATTATGATTCAGCAACATACATTCACAATCAATGACCACCAACTCGTGGCGTTAGAATATAATCAACACCTAGATACGCCAGTTCTGATTTTTATCCATGGTATTTTCAACTCTGTGTACTTATGGGAACAAGTGCAGATACAAGCGATTCGTAAAGATTTTCACTGGTTTTCTGTGAGTTTACCAGGGCATTATCCAGCACGGTTACCAGAAAATTTCAAAACGAATCAGTTAACTCCCTACCTTATGGGCGAATTATTAGCAGAAGTAATTAAAGAACTCACAGGTGGGATTCCAACTTGGCTTATTGGGTATTCCACAGGCGCGTATGCAGGGTTGTGTATTGCACATCATGCCCCACATTTAATTGAACGTTTGCTCTTACTTGAAGGATTCGCCGATGGTGTATGGAGTAAAGGTTTACGCATTAGTCAATTAGGTGGGCAGTTATCAGGATTAGCCAACGCCATTTTACATCCCTATGGTATGCTCAACACGCCTGGTAAGATGTTGACTCGCTTTGGATATAATGTCATCGGGAGTGACCTCAACCGAATGGAAAATCATCCAAACATGGCAGATGTTGTTGGCTCTAATTGGGAAACTGTCCGCGATGGAAAACTGCGTGATATTTATCCCTACTTTCGACACTTATTTCATTGCGACATTAGCCATTGGTTACCTGAAATGCGAATCCCAACTCTTATCTTGCATGGCGATGAAGACCACACTGTCATTCCCCAACATGCTTATCATATCCATAATCTGTTGCCTAATAGCGAATTGAGATGGATTGCTGGCAGTGGACATTTACCGTTTCTTGAACGACCCCAGATTTATGAAGACTTTTTAACGCGTTGGTTATCACAATCCTAGAGGAATAATTTTGCAACTTGCACTTGTCCATGATTGGCTCAATCAAATTGGTGGAGCAGAAGATGTTCTCGCCACATTGGTTGAACAGTATCCACAAAGTCCTATCTATACCAGCATCTACGCAACTGATGTCATGCCCAATTTTTATCAATCGTGGGATATTCGCACCTTATGGATGGATAATCTTCCTGCGATTTACCGACATCATCAACCTTATTTGCCCTTGTATCCTTTTGCATGGCAGGGACTTGATTTAAGCGATTACGATGTCATCCTCAGCAACAAAAGTGGATTTTGTCATGGCTTACAATTTGATAGCAGTAAGAGTCTTCACATCTGTTATTGTCTTGCCCCAACACGCTACGTCTGGCAATTGGATGGATATATCAAACGTGAAGGATTAGGCGCAATTGCTGAAATGGGTTTACGTCCCTTGATAGCAATGCTCAAAAACTGGGATTATCAGTCAGCACAGAGAGTGAGTCACTTCATTGCGATTAGCACCGAAATTCAAGAGCGCATCCACACATACTATAACCGAGATAGTGTCATCATCTACCCCCCTGTCGAAACAGAGCGATTCCAGCCTGTATCTCAAGACCAAGTCGAGGATTATTTTCTCGTTGTGTCACGTCTGATTCCGTATAAGCGGATTGATCTCGCAGTACAGGCAGCAACACGCCTCAATTTACCACTCAAAGTTGGGGGTAAGGGGCGTGATATGGAACGTTTACAAGCGATGGCTGGTGATACTGTTGAATTTCTAGGTTATATTCCTGATGAAGATTTACCTAATTTAATGGCAAGAGCAAAAGCGTTTATTTTTCCAGGATTAGAAGATTTTGGCATTACCCCTGTTCAAGCCCAAGCTACAGGACGACCTGTCATTGCTTATGAAGGCGGTGGTGCATTAGATACAGTCATTGAGGGTGTCTCAGGCGAATTTTTTGCTGAGCAGACTGTGGATAGCCTTGCAGATGTGATGATAAATTTCGATGTAAACCAATATGATTCCGAACGTATCAGACATCATGCTTTGACATTCGATACTCAAAATTTTCTGCAACAGATAGATAGTTTTATTGAGCAAGCATGGGATGCTAAACAAAATAATCAGGATTTCAAATGGCATGACCCCATAGGACTATACCATGATTGAAAATCCACCTTGCATTCGGGTTCGGGCAAGTATTGCTATTATTCAAGATGATAAAATCTTGATGACACCTCATCCTAGAGATAATGAGCCGACGATGTGGCACATCCCAGGTGGTGGCGTTGAATTTGGCGAAACAACACGTCAAGCAGCCGAACGCGAGCTGAGAGAAGAGACAGGCTACATCGGTGTTGCGAGGGAACTAATTGACTTGAGTGAACTAATACAACTTGAAGTTCCTTATCAGCGAGTAGGCTTAACGTTTCTCGGTAAAATTACAGGTGGTGATATGCAAGCCGAACATCATCCAATCTATGGTATTAAAGAGCCACATTGGTTTACTAAAGATGAATTATCAACTGTGCTTTATAACAACAAATCACTGATTGATAAGCTGATGGGTATTGAAGCATGAGTAAGTATTTCTGGGAAACTGAGCGGATTCGATTGCGTGGCGTAGAGCCTGACGACTGGAAAATCACGTTCCAGTGGGATAGGGATAGCGATATGATGCGTAATCTGGATGAATTACATTTCCCGAATAGTCAAACTCATGCCAAACAATGGGCAGAAAATGCCTCTCAGAAACGCCCTAATGGGGATAATTACCACATGCAGATTGAACTCGTAGACTCAGGCGAGATCATTGGTGTAATCGCATCCCACCATACGGATAGACGCAACGGAACATTTATGTATGGTGTTGCCATTCGCCCTGACTTTCAGCGACAAGGCTATGCTAAAGAAGCAATTTTACTATTGATGCGTTATTTCTTTGATGAATTGCGTTATCAAAAATGTACTGTCGAAGTACATAGTTGGAATGATGGGTCACAACGCTTACACGAGACACTTGGCTTCACACTAGAAGGGCAAATCCGACGAGCAATTTATGCTTGGGGCACATTTCATGACCGTTTGTACTATGGGATGACTATCGAGGAGTTTCGTGAACGCTACGCTGTTAAATAATCTCTGTTCAAGTAATTGACCTTTCGCTATGCTTGCACCATACACTAGGAGAAATTATTCATGGAACTCATCATATTGATGCGATTTTTACGACGACGTTGGTGGCTGATGTTGATTCCTGTTGTGGTCGTGGCAATATTGGTCTTCCCTGACTTGCTCAATAATGAAACGGGCACGACAGGTGGCTTCCGTACTGAATTTAGCTATAGTGCAGCACAAGAAACTAGTAATCTTGATGTCCGCGAAGGTGATTATCAAGATGTCTGGCTAGCATCAGAGTTCGTCGTCAATGCGTTCACGGATTGGTCAACAAGTACATCGTTCCGTACAGAATTAGCTGATGTTACGGGTGATGCCTCACTTTTGGATGGATTGAATATCGTTGCAGATAACAATCGTAGTATTGGGGTCATCTATATGAGTCATCCTGAACAAGATGCACTCGCAACCTTGCGTGATGCTGCGATTACAGTCTTACAAACACGCAACCAAACTTATTTCCCACACTTAGGTGATACCCCTGCCGAAGTTACAATTCTGAATCAACCGCCTGTCACTTTTGCACAGCCTCCTGTCACAGACCGTTTTGAACCAATTTTACAATTAGGTGTCGCAATTTTTGCTGGCATTGTACTAGCTGGTCTAGTTGAATATTTTGACCATACATTACGCTATCGTGATGAACTCGAAGCACAAGGGCTAAGTGTCCTCGCAAGTATTCCTAAAAAATAAAATACCAAACCTGAGAGCGGTTACAGACATTTTTCACTAGCAAAACACAATCTGATTGGTTACATTGAACTTGCACACTCATTGTGCATTAATAAATTAGATTGTTTTAGGAGTTTTGTTGAATGGGAAAAATTCCGAACCGTGTGATAGGGATTGCTCTGGCAATTCTATTAGGACTTTTGGGTGTATTCACTGTCATTGCACAAGATATACCTGAAATTGTCAACGTACCAGGAAATATTCAACCAGAATTAGGCTGTGATGGCGAATGGGCACCTGACTGTGAAGCCACATTCCTCGAATATTTCCCTGAATATGATATATGGGGACGTACCTTTGAGAACTTACCAGCAGGCAGCTATGAATACAAAGTTGCAATCAATGGTTCTTGGGATGTTAACTATGGTGGTTTTGCCGACCCAGGTGGTGCAAATATCGCTCTGAATGTTGAAGAAGATACACCAATCACATTCTTGTATGATGATAAGACCAATTGGATTATGGATGATGTCCGCTATGACATTGTGACAGCCGCAGGTAGTTTCCAAGATGATATTGGTTGTGCAAATGAATGGGCACCTGAATGTTTACTTTCATGGTTACAAGATGTTGATGGCGATGGCGTTTATACATTCGAGACATCGGCAATTCCTGCTGGTGACTATGAAGTAAAAGCTGCAATTGGTCGCTCATGGGATGTTAACTACGGTGCAAATGGTGAATTCGATGGTGCAAATATTCCATTTACAGTCAATTCAGATGGTGAACAAGTATCATTCGCATATGATTCAGCGAGTAATATTTTAGTCGTCACAATTGGGGGGTCACTCGTGACGGGAACAGATTTACGTCAGCGCAGTGCGTATTGGGTAACAGAGGATACACTCCTCTGGAATCGAGAAATTAATGAAGACCGTGACTATAAATTGATTTATAGTGCAGATGCAAGTTTGCGCGTTGGTGCATTAGGCTTAGAAGGTAATTACGAAATTTTTGACCTCAGTGTTGATGCAGAGACACCAAACGACGATATTTTCGCAAAATTCCCGCATTTAAGTGGTCAACAAGCCTTCACCTTGGGTGATGATACCCTTGAGCGTGTACCAGAGATTTTGACAGGACAATTCGCCATCGCAGAATACACTGGTGAGAATGTTACTGGTATCGCGGGCTTACAAATCCCAGGTGTATTAGATGACCTCTACACTTATGATGGTGACCTCGGTTTGACTTTTGCTGAAGATGGTACACCAACCATCACTGTTTGGTCACCAACTGCGCGTGATGTATCACTGAATTTGTATGCTGATGCAGGTGCAGATACTGAACCAACTCTCATTGAGATGACACGCGATGATACAACAGGTACATGGTCAGTCACAGGTGAAGCAGATTGGTACTTGCAATACTATACCTTCAACGTAGAAGTTTTTGCTCCAACAGAGCAGGAAATTGTCCTCAACGAAGTGACAGACCCTTATAGTGTGGGTCTCTCGCAAAATAGTGTTCGTACACTAATCGTTGATATTGCTGACCCAGACTTCATGCCTGAAGGTTGGTCAGACATCGAAAAACCTGATTATGGCGGTGCTTTTGAAGACATTACAGTTTATGAATTGCATTTGCGTGATTTTAGTGTTTTCGACGAAAGTGTGCCTGAAGAACTGCGTGGTACATACCTTGCTTTCACAGTGACAGACAGCAACGGGATGCAACATCTCACTGACTTGTCAGAAGCAGGCTTAACGCATCTTCATTTGCTCCCGACATTTGACATTGCAACCATCAATGAAAATCGCAATCGTCATTTTGAGCCTGACTATGATGAGTTTGCGGATATTGAACCCAATAGTGAAACGCCACAAGCAGAAATCAATCAACTGCGCGATTTAGATGGTTTCAATTGGGGCTATGACCCCTTCCACTTCTTGGCACAGGAAGGCAGTTATGCGACCAATGCTGATGGTCCAACCCGTATCATCGAATATCGTCAGATGGTACAGTCTGTGAATAACATCGGCTTACGCTTTGTACAAGATGTTGTGTTTAATCATACCAATGCGAGTGGTCAAAATTTCCGCAGTGTATTCGATAAAATTGTGCCTGGTTACTATCATCGCCTCGATGCAGTTGGCAATGTGACGACCTCAACATGCTGTCAGAATACGGCGACTGAACATAACATGATGCGTCGTCTAATGATTGACACGCTTGTGTTAAATGCAATCTACTATAAAGTTGATGGTTTCCGTTTTGACTTGATGGGACATCATATGCTGAGCGATATGCTAGAAGTGCGTGACGCATTGGATGCGCTAACACTCGAAGAACATGGTGTCGATGGATCCGAAATCTACGTTTACGGCGAAGGCTGGAACTTTGGCGAAGTTGAAAATGGCATACGCGGTGTTAATGCAACCCAATTCAACACTGCGGGAACAGGTATTGGCACATTCAATGACCGTTTGCGTGATGCTGTTCGTGGTGGTAGCCCCTTCGGTGGACGCGATGAACAAGGTGTCGGCAATGGTGTCGGAGTTTTGCCAAACGGTCTCAACCCTGTCAATGAAGATATGGTGCGTGCACGTCAATTTGCTGATTTAACCCGAATTGGTCTTGCAGGTAATCTACAAAACTACACCTTCATCGACTTTACAGGAATGGAAGCGACTGGTTTAGATATAGATTACAACGGCAGTCCAGCAGGTTACACGCTCGACCCACAAGAAAATGTCATCTATGTCAGCAAACATGACAACGAAACACTCTATGACAATATCATCTATCGTCTGCCAGAAGGCTTAGTAGCATCCGATGTTGCTCGTTTACAAAATTTGAGCCTCAGTTACGTGATGTACGCACAAGGTGTACCATTCTTCCATGCGGGTAGCGATTTGCTCCGTAGTAAATCAATGGATCGTAACAGTTACAATAGTGGTGACTGGTTCAACCGCATTGATTGGACAGGACAAAACAATAACTTTGGTGTTGGTCTACCTCCATCAATCGATAATAGCAGTCAATGGGGTGTGATGAGTCCTATTTTGGAAAATGAGGCACTCATCCCTACTGCCGAAGATATTGCTCTCAATAGCAATGTTTTCCAAGAGATGTTGCAGATTCGCTACAGTTCACCTTTGTTCCGACTAGAAACAGCAGAACAAGTTCAAGAGCGTCTTGTATTCCACAATACAGGTGAAGAGCAAATTGCAGGGCTGATTGTGATGAGCCTCTCGGATACTGTCGGTGATGACCTTGACCCGAACGCTGACTTGATTGTCGTTGTCTTCAATGCGACACCTAATGACATCAGCTACAGTGTTGATGCACTAGTTGATGCTGGACTTGAATTGCATCCTGTGCAACAAAACAGTTTTGATAGTGTTGTACAAGGGGCTAGCTTTGATGCGGAAACAGGTACACTGAATGTCCCCGCTTGGACAACAGCCGTCTTTGTTGCACCACAAAGCTAAGAAGTAAAACGAGTTGTAAGATTAAAGCGGTGGGATAATCCTGCCGCTTTTTTGATTAAGCAAATAGCGCAAAACTAAACCATGAGTACAATTACTCTGAATCATTTGTCTGTTATGGATAGTGTGAGAGTAAATATATGGCAAAGCAAATCAAAATTGTGACCTTCATCAATGACCGTGAAGGACGCGAACAAGGTGAAGAAGAGTTAGCCCGTCTTGTCAATGAAGGTTGGGAAATCAAGACATCGGGTGGTGGCACAGGCGCAGAAATGGTCTGGGGTTTTGTCATCCTACAGCGTGAAGTCGATGATGAATAAATAGATAAGCAAAGTAATTATCGTCAAAGGCAGGGACAACCTGTCTTTTTTGTTTATAATTAAACTCACATTTAATTATTGCTTTTGGAGAAAATTATGTCTAACAAACTGGATTTAACTGGCAAAGTTGCGATTGTTACAGGTGCATCGCGTGGGATTGGTCAGAGTATTGCTGAATGGTACGCTGAAGCTGGTGCAAAAGTTGTTCTAGCAAGTCGCAAGCAAGAATCACTTGATGAAGTGGCAACCAAAATCAAAGATAGTGGTGGTGATGCACTCGCGATTGCTGCTCACACAGGCAAAAAAGAGACACTCAAAGAACTCGTTGATAAGACTGTTGAAACCTATGGCAAAGTGGATATTCTAGTCAATAACGCTGCGACAAATCCACATTTTGGAGCAATGCTTGAGGCTGAAGATAGCATGTGGATGAAAACCATTGAAGTCAATCTGATGGGTAACGTGTGGCTTTGCCAGAATGTTGTGCCAATGATGCGTGAAAATGGTGGTGGAAGCATCATCAACGTTGCTTCTGTGAACGGTCTGCGCCCAGGAACGGGACAAGGCGTATACAGCATGACTAAAGCAGGTGTCATCAGTATCACACAGACACTAGCGATGGAACTCGGTCAATTCGGAATTCGTGTCAATGCGATTGCACCTGGACTCATCAAGACCAAATTCGCGCAAGTATTGTGGGAAAATGACGCACTACTCAAGCAAGTTGAACAACGCACACCAATGCGTCGAATTGGTCAACCTGATGATATTGCGTCAATTGCGTTGTGGTTAGCGAGTGATTATTCAACCTTTGCGACGGGCGAAACCTTCGTTGTTGACGGTGGGTTGACGATACCTGCTTTGTAAGCCATCATTCGCTCACTATTCTTTCGCAATCACAGGAGAGACGCATGTCACAAACCCGTTATATTGTTGAAGGTGGTCAACGCCTTGAAGGTACAATTGCCATTCAATCTGCTAAAAATGCAATCAGTAAACAGTTGGTTGCTTCTGTTCTCACCAATGAACCCTGCATCCTTGAAAATGTACCACGTATTACTGAAGTTGATGGTGTTTTGGGGATGCTGGGTGAACTCGGCACATCGTATGAATGGTTAGATGATAGTACCCTACTTGTGCAAACGCCTGATATTGAAGGCGATGTTGTACCACTAGAATATTCAGGGTTCAATCGTATCCCAATCTTGATGCTTGGTCCTTTAGTGCATCGCGCAGGAAGTGTGACTGTGCCAGTAGTCGGTGGTGATGATATTGGGTCGCGCCCTGTGAACTTTCACACATCAGCACTTAAGAGTATGGGTGTTGAAATCATCAGTGATGATGATAGTTACACGGCACGATCAGGACAAATTGTCGGTACGATGATTGAGTTGCCTTATCCGAGTGTTGGTGCGACTGAAAATGTTATTTTGACAGCGACACTTGCTAAAGGCACAACAGTTATCAAGAACGCAGCGATTGAGCCTGAAATTATTGATACGATTCTCTTTTTGCAGAAGATGGGCGCACAGATTCGTGTAGATGTAGACCGTAAAATCATCATTGAAGGGGTTAAAAAATTACACGGTGCGCGTCACCGTCCGATTGCTGACCGCATTGAAGCAGCCTCTTATGCTGCTCTTGCCCTCGCAACGGATGGCAACATCACGATTCGTAATGCTCAGCAACAACATATGATCACGTTCCTCAATGCTTTACAAAAAGTTGGTGGTGGCTTCAAAGTTACTGATGAGGGCATTGCCTTTTTCCGAAATCGAGACACATTAAGCCCAATCCATATTGAGACTGATGTTCACCCTGGTTACATGACCGATTGGCAACAGCCTTTTGTAGTGATGTTAACGCAAGCGGAAGGTGTTTCTATTATTCATGAGACAGTCTATGAAAACCGTTTTGGCTATACCGCAGCCCTTTGCCAAATGGGTGCGACCATTGACCTGACTTCGGCGTGCTTAGGTAGTAAAGTATGTCGTTATAAAGACCGTGACCACATGCACAGTGCGATAATTCGGGGTAAAACACCGTTGCACGGTATTGAGGTTGAAATCCCTGATTTACGAGCAGGATTTTCTTACCTGATTGCGGGTTTAGTCGCCGATGGTGAAACTGTGTTGAGCAATACCCACTACATGGAGCGCGGTTATGCTCATTTATCAGATAAGCTCGAAGCTATTGGTGCACGTCTCAAAGTAGTCGAATTACAATAATCACTGACACCATGGGTACACAACTAGTGTATCCATTTTAATTTTGTTGGTTTGTTGCACAATTCACAGCATCAACTAAAATTAGAATACTTACTTAGCCAATTCAAGTGGAGTCCATCATGTCACCCATTTTAGAGGTCTTGATCGGCTTAATATTCATTTTTAGTCTTTTGAGTATTCTTGTCACTCAAATCAATGCAATTGTTGCCCAAATGTTGCGATTACGCGCACAATATCTGTTCAATGCTGTGAAAGACATCATACACGACCCCGAAATCCTTGCTCGTTTTGTAACCCACCCACTCATCAAGATGATTGATTTTAAAGATGTGCCTGGAATGGAAAATTGGGATCATCTGTTGCCTAACCAGAAATTGACCGATGAGCAGGCTAAACAAATTCTGCAAGGAACATTGAATGGTATTGAATGGATTGAGGATAAAACTTTCAGTAGTGTATTATTGAGTTTAATCAAAGTCAAGGAAGACCGTCAGTTATTCATCGTATTAGATGATATTGCTCAGGAAATGGAAGCAGGACAAGATAGGCGATTGGTGCGTAACAAAATCAATGCTGTCACAGAAACTGGCGAAGGCATTGATGACCTCATCAGTACCATCAACGCACTGCCTCCCAGCGCACACAAAAAAGCCTTGGTCGAACGCTTACGTGACATCAGCAAAGAAATTGGCGATAAAGGCTTAAAATCAGATATTAACGTCGGTTTAATGGCTGGTGTGCAGTACATCAAAGACCAATATCTCAAGAATGCAATCATTACTATTCTTGAAACATCAAAGACGATTGATGAAGTTGAAACAAAAATTACCAATTGGTTCAACAATACCAACAGCAAAGCAACGGAACTCTTCGCACGCGATATGAAGTGGTATTCATACCTTATTGGATTGATTATCGCTATTCTGCTCAATGTGGATACGATGTATATCTCGTTAGAGCTTTGGAACGACCCTGTTCTGCGTTCAACTCTCGCTGAAGTTGCAGCAAATGTGGATGTGGATGAGTTACAAACGCAAGTTGACACCGCCAATGAGCAGATTAATTCAGAGAATCCCACAACGTTTGATGACTTGAGCACATCTGCAATTGCGGCACTACAAACTGTTGAATTATTACAGGACACACGGATTCCTATGGGGTGGGATTTCGCCAACCTTTCTGATTTAAATGAGAATGACCCTCGATTAACAGACTCGCGGTATATGTGGAATTTTATTCCTGGCAATAATAATCCAAATATTATCTGGCTAATTAGCTGGAAAATAATAGGTCTTCTGGCGACTATGGTTGCTGTAGGGCAAGGAGCACCCTTCTGGTTTAATGTATTACGACAAGTTCGAGGATAGATGTAAGGGGAGTGCAAAACTCCCCATCTATCAAAAATTACTTGATAAGTGACTGACCGAGTTCACTACCTTCAGCTAATAAACCTTCCATCGCATCTTGTGAGCGTGCCTCAGCATAAATCCGTAACACGGGTTCTGTACCACTTGGGCGAATCAGTAACCAGCTATTATCTTTGAGATAGAACTTAATGCCATCCATTGTATTGACTCGCATCACAGGTTCACCAATCAATGTCGCGGGGGCATTTGCTTCGAGTGCGCTAACGACTTCTTTTTTACGTAATTGTTTGGTCAAGCGGAAATCATTACGTCCATAGACTGAAGGACCAAATTGTTGTTGTAGGTCAGCAATAATTTCGTGCAGAGGTGCATCAGCATATGCCATCACCTCTAGTAAGAGCAAACCCATCAAAATACCATCACCTTCTGGGATATGTCCTTTGATGCTAATACCGCCACTCTCTTCACCACCAATTAGCACATCATGCGTCATCATGAGGTCACCAATATGATTAAATCCGACAGGTGTTTCGTGTAGATTGAGACCATATGCTTCGACCATATTATCAATCATAAAGGTCGTCGAGATTGTTTTGACGACATCACCCGATAAATTTTTATTTTCAACGAGGTGGCGTAACACGAGTGAAAAGATTTGATGTGGGTCAACAAAATTGCCGAGTGCATCGACTGCACCAATACGGTCTGCATCACCATCGGTTGCTAGACCAACATCTGCGTGTTCACGTTGAATTGCTGCGGTCAATTCAGTCAAATATCTGAGGATAGGTTCAGGATGGATACCACCAAAGCCTGGGTTCATCTCACCACGAATTTCGGTGACACGCGTGCGCGTGCGTGATAAAACGGTTGCAAGGGAGCCACGTCCTGAGCCATACATTGAATCAGTGACGATTTTTAGTTCACGTTCACTAATTTTATCAAAGTCAACCAGTTCGCTGAGATGCTGATAATATACCCATGCAGGGTCAAAGCGACGAATCATATCAGCATCCACTGCTGTTTGATAATCCATCATGTTGGGTCCGCGTCCATCAAGTTCCATTCGGCGCAGATGTTGCTCGACTCGTTGGGATTGTTCTGGGGTTGCACTACCGCCATAATCTGCTTTTAATTTAAAACCACTATAACGAGGTGGATTATGACTAGCAGTAATAACAATGCCCGCATTTGCCCCTTTTTCTTTTACGTTGTAGGAGATAGATGGCGTGGGTGCATCTGCACGAGAAAGCCATGCTACGATACCATTAGCTGCCATCACGCGAGCAGTTTCAGTTGCAAAACGATCTGATAGAAAGCGTGTATCAAAGCCAATAACTACAGATGGTTTATCATTACCTAGATGTGATTCATTAATTGAATCTGCTACAGCTTGTGAAACGAGACGCAAGTTAGCAAATGTGAATGTGTCAGCAATCACGGCACGCCAACCATCAGTACCAAAACTAATCATGTAGATTCCTTTATATTAGTTAATAGGTAAATTTCATTTACGAATTATATCGGAAAACTTTAAGAAATAAGTGGTTTATCACAGAAACTTATCAATTCAGGGTACATAACTTGCATCCCTAACCAATGTGCGTAACAATCTTCGTTACATAATGAAGTTAATCTTAATGATTGAGTAAGATGACAATTTTACTAATAGAGTATTTTATGTGAATGTTAGACTATTATGACTTGGCTTAAAAAGCGACTCAGAGAACTTGGATACACTCATAATGACCTTCAAAAAGCTCTTGAAGAAAAAGATATTAAACGTGTTCGGGCAACAATTACAGGTTGGACAAATAATAAGCCTGTATCATTGTTAAATAACCCTGAACATGCTAAAAAGTTAGCCGATGTGTTAGATTGGACTGTCTTGGAACTATTAGTTGCGGCTGGCTACGATATTGATATTCCCGATGAGTTATCCGAGATTATTGAAGTATATCGTAGGGCTAATGAGCAACAACGGCAGGAACTGGCAATGGGATGGAAATTTGTCATCTCTTTTCACATAAAAAATAACGAAGATGATACTTCATAAATGTAATGAGGTGACCTGCTGTCTATCGGACTAAGACCCACAGATAGCAGATCAACTTAATTGGTTAGGTTATTTCACAGAGGACGTTCGTCACTCAGGTCGAGACCTGTTGTTGCAATCAAATCACGCACTTCTGAATCTGTTAGATCCATATCATGTACAATGCTATACGGTAAATCGTGCTCTTTGACATAATCAGGGAGCATTTCTAGCGTTTCGATGATGTCGTCCCGTTTGAGTTGCCCTAGACGTACTCCAGCATCCAACAAAGTATCACGAATAGGACCGATGTTTTGTTTGTGGAGAGCGGCTGCAATCAGGATACCAGGTCCGACTAAATCAGCGTAAGGGATGCCTGTTCCACGCGCAGCTTTTGGTTCGATGGCATATGCAAAATATTGTTCGCTACCTTCTTGTGGTCGATTATGCCCTAGTTGGTTGGTTAATTGGACTTCAACACAGATTAAATCAAGCAAATTACGCAAGGCTTCTGGGCGACCTTCACCGACACCTTTGGCAATTTTATAGGCTTGCTGTGCGATGCCTGCTGCAATACCTGCTGCCCAAGGTTGGAAACGTTCTTGATAAGTGTTTTTCTTCTTCTCAGCAGCGTATTTCCAGTCGAGTAAACCTGTTGTCATACTCAAGATTTCGACGATACCTGTCCCACGAATGTGTTTAGGCGCACTCGCTACTACATCAATGTCGATTATAACTTTAGTCGCAGGTCCTGTGTTAGCATAGGCAACTGTATTATTTTGGCGCACGGCAACAAGTGACGTGAAGAAACCATCCACACTCAGAGTTGTCGGCACGATGACCGACGGTAAACCATTTTTCCATGCGACGTATTTCGCTACATCAGAGACTAAGCCACCACCAACACCATAAACGACCTCCACTTGTTCAGGCAAGTTATCGGCGAGGTCATCTAAGACATCGAGACGTGCTGTGTACGGTTCTGCTTGGACGACAGTTGGCAATTTGAGCAATGAGCCAACGGCTGCCCATGCTCTATTCCCTGTTAGGACGGCTGCCCGACGTGTTTCTTGGATTGTTGAGAGTTCACGCAATTCGATACGTGGTAAATTCCAAATTGTTTCGATTGTGTCTACCATTTTGACCTGCTCCAGACTGTGCAGTATTGTGTTTTTACTGAATAGCATAAGTGTAGTGCGAAATGTCGCAATTCGCCAGCAATTTGCATAAAAACATGCTTATCCCTCTAACCCTAGCAACTTATCAGAAATCAAATTCCAGATGAGAAGTTCTCATTATCTTTTAGTCCTCACTTGAGAGTTGTGCCGATGTCGTGTAAAACTATGACGATATGACTTCGAGTAACTAGGGCTAGCGATTTGAACCGTTCACCAACAGAACAACAAGGTATTACTTTATCTGATTTGATGCGTCAACGGATGAACGGGATTACCTCAGCGATGGGAATAGCATTACACAAAATCGGTTTTCATCCTGATGTTGTGACATTTATGGGTTGGGGTCTGGTGATTGTTGGCTCAGTCTTCATTGCACAGGGAGAATTTCTCATCGGTGCTATCTGGTATATGCTCGCATTACCGTTTGATGCTTTAGATGGTGCTGTCGCGCGCGCGATGCAGAGAACTAGTCAATTTGGAGCAATGTTAGATTCAACACTTGATCGTTATGCTGACGGTTTTATTTTTGTGGCTTTCAGCTATTATTTTGCGGTGCAAGCACAATTTGACTTGTTCGTAGTGGCACAAATTGCTCTCATCGGGTCATTCCTTGTAAGTTATGCGCGTGCTCGTGCTGAAGGATTAGGTGTTGATTGTAAAGTCGGTTGGTTCACTCGTATGGAACGGCTTGCGGTCATTTTATTAATGTCATTTTTCCCTGTCTTATTGACAATTGGGATATGGTTGCTCGCTATTGGTACGAATATTACGGCGATGCAACGCATATGGTATGTATATCAAACTTTGAATAATAGAGGCGAATAAACAATGTTTGAAAATAGAGAATTTATTGAATTGATGATGTTCGGTAATGTGGTGCAAATTCGCTACTACGGCATCATCATTGTAACTGCAATGTTGATTGCTGCGTGGATTGCATCACGCTTGGCAGAACGCACAGGGCGTGACCCCGACCATATCTGGGGTGCTCTGACGTGGGCGATTTTCCCAGGTATTATCTTTGCGCGTTTGTGGTACATCACCTTTCCGCCGTTATCCCAAACAGCAAATTGTGGTGAGGCGATTGCCAGTGTGACAGCCGTTTGTAAAGATGCTGCTTATTTCTACAGTAATTTCTTCAATACAACTGATGGTGCAATTGCTGTTTGGAGTGGTGGCTTACACATCTATGGTGCTGTGATTGGTGGTTTGCTCGGTTTATGGTTGTATTTTGGACCACTCCATAATCGCGTCGCACGCTTTTTTCATTATATTTTCTTGCCAATTGCGATTGTTTTTGACTTCATCATTTGGCTCTTCACTGCGATGTTGCAACGTATCGGTGACCGTGAAGTGACACCATTTAGCATTCCAAAGTTTGAAACTACTTTCCCAAGTGAAGGTATGTCTATGCGTCCTTGGCTAGATATTGCTGGTGTCGTATTGGCATTGGCACAGGCGATTGGTCGTTGGGCGAATTTCATCAATCAAGAGTTATATGGCACACCGACTGATTTACCATGGGGGATTTCGATACCTGCTGGTAAGCGCATCGGCGAATTTACTGTTGCTGAATACAGTGGGAATTTCCATCCACTGTTCTTGTACGAATCTATTTGGAATTTCATTGCGTTTTTGGTGCTGTTTAACTTGTACACGCGCAATCGAGATAACTTCAAAGCAGGTGATTTCTTCTTACTCTACTTGGCGCAATATTCATTTATCCGCTTTTTCTTGGAATTTATCCGCATTGACCAAGCAATTGCGTTTGG
The DNA here is from genome assembly GCA_039200705.1 of Chloroflexota bacterium. Lineage (GTDB taxonomy): Bacteria > Chloroflexota > Anaerolineae > Aggregatilineales > Phototrophicaceae > JAUZRW01. The sequence goes on along the minus strand of JBCCSC010000019.1, from coordinate 64,145 downwards.
TGTGAACACATCGCAAGTGTTGGCTGCTGTTGTCTTCTTCATAGCGATTGGTGTATTCTTCATGCGACGTGGAGGCAATGCCGATTCATACGAAGCAACTGTGCCTGTACCTAATGCACCCAGCAGTGGTACTGCAGAAGCCGTTGCAGAGGCATAAGATAACACGTCAAATATTTTGACTTTTATGCACAGAAGCGACTTACATATAGTAGGTCGCTTTATTTTTGGTAAGCAATCAGGTCTGTCGTTCTTGTTTGAGAATTTCATCTATCTTTTGCTGAATGTAGTAAGAAAAATAGCCTTGATATTGCTCCCATAAATCATGAGATTGCCAATCATCAGCTTTTATAGATTTACGACAACACTCACAACTGAATTCATCATAAGGTGCTGTATCGCACATTGCATAATCAAATGTGGCTTCCTCACCAGCATTTATATCACGCATGGCTACAATAGCGATTTGTCCTTGAATACCACAATTTGGATTGCAAGAATGATTAATATGATCACCAGCACCAATGATTGTTGAGACAAGAAACAAATCATCATGGACTTGAATGCTCAAACTTTGCAGTGTTTCAGTTAGAGTCACTAACTGCTCTCCTGTGACAATTGTGCCACCGAACATAGCGATAAGTGTATCTTTCGGAATCGGTTTAAGCGCAAAGACACCATGTCCACCTTTTTCCGATAATTTGCGACTTTCTAATTTGGGTGAAAGCCAAGAACAAGGCAAGTTCTGCACTATTTATCCTCTTTCGCAAGCTATGAATATCTATAAAAAATGACCAAGCAAATTCTACAAATTTCGATTTCGTTTGTCGATAAATCTATCGCTTATTAGAATTTCATCTCATTTATCCATTCATTAAGAACATGAGTCAATAATTGTGCCATAATGAATATCGTGATGAGAGGATAAACGACAATTTATGTTAGAGACATATCAATTAACAAAAACTTTTGGCGATTTCCAAGCAGTGCAAGATGTAACGCTGAAAGTAGACGCTGGCGAAGTTTTGGCGATGCTTGGTCCGAATGGTGCGGGCAAAACAACCACCGTTCGTATGATGACCAGTATTCTGCCCCCCACATCAGGCTGGGCAAAAATCGCTGGCTACGATGTGACACAACATCCAGAGACTGTCCGCGCGAATGTCGGCGTTCTGACGGAGCAACATGGGCTATATGGACGCATGAAAGGGGTGGACTATCTGAGCTTTTTCGCGGAAATTTATCATATTCCAAAGCAAAATCGTAAGAAGCGCGCACTCGAATTGATGGAGCGCTTTGGATTATCAAACGCACTAGATAAACGATTAGGCGAATACAGCAAGGGTATGAAGCAAAAGTTAGCTTTGGTGCGAGCGATGTTGCACAATCCTCCTGTCTTATTGCTAGATGAGCCAACCTCAGCTATGGACCCACAGAGTGCTAAACAAGTCCGCGATGCTATCTTAGATTTACAGCGCGACGAGCGTACTTTTTTGATTACAACACATAATCTGACTGAAGCTCAAATGCTTGCGAATCGAATAGCTATCATTCGGCATGGGCGCATCATTGCTAAAGGTACAATTGATGAACTCGCTGAACAATTTGTAGGACATCCTATTATGGAATTGCGTGTTAATGGCGAGGTCAACGGTCTACATAAGGATTTGAGTGAGATAGTCACGATTGAAAATTACGGCACGGATTGGGTACAGTTTCGCTCACCACAGCCCAGTCAAACGAACCCTAATATTCTAGCAAAATGCGTTGACCTTGGCGTAGACGTTATCACCCTATCACAGGTCACCAAAACACTTGAAGATATTTATCTGCAAGTGGTCGAAGAAGATGAAAAAGGGATGCAGACAGGGGCATTACAATGACAGCGATAAATATTCCAAGTAATGAGCGAACATGGCAGACAACTCTCAACAATGCGCTGATTATTACCCGCCGTGAAGTGCGTGATAGCTTGCGTGATTGGCGTATTATCGCTCCAATTATCACTTTGACAATTTTCTTCCCATTTTTAGCACAACTCGCCGCCACATGGTTATCAGGATTTTTATCACAGTATGGAGCAGAATTTGTCGGTGGACAATTTATCCCACTCTTTTTGATGATTGTCGGATTTTTCCCAATTTCGATTAGTTTAGTGATTGCTCTCGAAACCTTTGTCGGTGAAAAAGAACGTTTGAGTCTTGAACCTTTGCTCAGTACCCCCTTAACCAATACTGAGTTGTATATTGGCAAAGCACTCGCTTCGATGTTACCGCCATTAGTTGCTGCTTTTGTAGGAATGACTGTCTACCTCATCAATTTGAGTTTCGTCAATCCGAGTGATATTCCACCATTGATGGTGATTGTCCAGATGTATATTCTGACACTCGTTCAGGCACTTGTGATGGTCACAGGAGCGGTAGTAGTATCGAGTCAAGCAACAACGACACGCTCTGCTAATTTGTTAGCGAGTTTTATCATCATTCCGATGACACTAATAATTAACGCAGAAGCGGTGATTATTTTCATTGCCCCTGATACACAATCTCCCTTTGGGATTCGCGCTTTGTGGGGTATTGCTGTAGCGATGGTCGTGGTGATGATATTGCTCTTACGAGTAGGGAATAGTATTTTCAATCGAGAAGAGTTGCTAGGGCGTATGATTGACAGTATTAATCTAAAAAGTGTCGCCAGCAAAATCTGGCTCTATATGCGAACGTATAATGAGCAAGATGATGTCGCTACAAACCTGATTGATTGGTATACCAAATCCATTCCCTATACATTTCGCAAATTACGGACACCTATTCTGATTACGATTGGTGTTTTTATTGTCTATACCGTGATTGGTATGTGGGTTGGGACATTGCCCGCATTTCAAATTCCATTGGACAATGACACACTCGCGCTGGAGTCGGTCTCAACAGCGAGTGTTAGTAATGCTCAAGATAGCTTGAGTATTTGGTGGATTTTTACCAATAATGTACGTGTGCTAGCGATTGGATTCGGGCTCTCTGTTTTAACATTGGGGGTCGGTGGTTATATTATCATTCCACTGGTTTTTATTGTGCTAGGTTATATTGGCATTCAACTCTTTTCGGCTGGGTATGGGTCTCTCTTTTTAATTGGGATTGTGCCTCATGGTCTTGTCGAAATTCCCATCATTGTGATTGCAACGGCTGCGATGCTTTATGTCGGGGCAAGCATCACCAGACCACCGATAAATCAGACAGTGGGACGCGCATGGTTGACTGCTTTTGGTGGAGCAGTCAAAGTATACGTTGGTATCATTTTACCTGGATTATTGATCGCTGCGATTATTGAACACAGTATCACGATTGCGCTGGTTCAATCTGCATTATCAAGCTAGAACTGACTCAGGCGGAGGCGATTAACATCTAGCCATTGTAGGGCAATAATCGTCTTCGCATCAACAAATTCTTTTGCTCGCATCCGTTTTAGTGCATCAGATACAGTGATTGTATGAGTACGGATATACTCGTGTTCACGCAATAAACCACCACCACTGCTAACTTTTTTATCGCTATCAAGTTTGCCGTAGTATAAGAAGATGCGCTCCGATGAGCCGCCTGGACTTAGGAAAAAAGTATAGATATGGTGAAGGGCTTCGACAGCATAACCTGTTTCTTCTTCGATTTCACGGTGCATGGTTGTTTCAGGGTCTTCACCAGCTTCAACAATACCTGCTGGTAGTTCAAGTATCCAACCATCATTGCTTTTATGATAAGTCGGATAGCGGAATTGCTCAACGAACATAATCGTATCGTCTTGTGGGTTGTGCATAATCGCAGCTACAGCATCGCCACGCTCAAGATTCAGACGTGTCATCTCAGGGGTCATTGTGCCATCAAAGTTCTCATGGCGTAGTTTTGCCTTAGTTACAGTGAAAATCGCTTTTTTGTAGTCTTGTACTTCTTCAATAATTTCGACTTTGCTTGGTTTATCCATTTAAGGCATCTCCATCATGACCACTAATGCTCTCATTATAGCTATATCATATGTTTTGCGCGAATGGTCATTTTATGCCACAATGCGCTTATAAAATGAGTTTACAAATTGTGGGGACAATTTAAATATGCCAAGAAAAATCTTTATTAGCCATAAAAATGAGGGTGATAGTAATTATATAGGTGGCGAACTAGAAAAATTACTCAAACAAGCACAGTATGATGTCTTCATTGATGAAAATATCAAAGCTGGTGATAAATGGCAAAACGTCATTGTTAGTAATTTAATTGGGAGTGATGTGGTTGTTGTTCTCTTGGAACAAGCTACAGGTGGGTCTCATTGGGTACAGCGTGAAATCGATATGGCAAATGCACTTGGAATTTCCATTTTACCTTTAATTTATGGCAATATCCAAAATGAGCAAATTCAGGATGCTCTCCGAAAATTTGACTTAGGTAGTATCCAATATGTGCATTACACACTGAGCACTCAACAAAAAGCCTTACAGGAAGTTATTGATGTCATTGAACCTTTAGCCCAAGAAACATTGGTGAGCCAATCAACTCTTTATGAGAGTTGGCGAGAACGTCGTCAGGCAGAATTGCCAAAAAAGAAAGTTGGAAAAGATATTCCTCGCCGACTCGCCTTTAGTCATCCAGAAGCAGAGGATATACAATTTTATATCGCTTGTGGTGATGCAAGTCAAATGAAAACGTATGATGTGCTTGTGAACACTGAAAATAACTACATGCAAATGGCACGATTCTATGAAACCTCAACATTATCTTATGATATTCGCAAAAAGGGAGCTTATTTTGAAGATGGGGTCATCTTAATTGAGGATACCATCCAAGATGAACTTTACCGCAATGCAAAAGCAAATGGTGGTTTACCTGTACGTGATGGACGTGTGTTGGTAACAAGTGCGGGGCATCCTCTGAGCGAATTACAAAAATTCACTAATTATCGTTATGTATTTCATGTTGCCTCTGTGAGATATGACATCACTAATGAAGCAACTCAACCTATCAACACAATTGATCGTTTTATCAGTAACTGTATCAATAAAGTTGAGCAGATTGAACTTAATCAAGGTGAAGTTAAATTTGCAGAGGACGACACGATTGTTCCTAGTCAAGAAACATTTTATCCTATTGAAAGCATATTATTCCCTGTTTTCGGTGCAGGAAATGGTGGCAAACCATTTCAGCAAGCTGTGAACGAAATTGTTGAGTGCTTCCACCACAATGTTCCTCAGTTAATTGAGAAATTAAATCTTAGCGTTCGTAAGGTAGGGCTTGCTGTTTACTTTGAAGATGATGTTGCAACGGTACGAGACATATTCCTAGCTGAAGGTTTTAAAGTCATATCAGAAGCGTAATTGAAACTGATGGGCAAAGTCAGTAGTATTATCACGACCATATAGAAAAGTGATATTATGTCTGATTTTGCTCAATTTAGTTTATTGTATCCTGATGCAAGCCCTGCGTTTAAAAGTAATCCAAATCCACACTTATTTGCTGACCTGAATCTGCGTCGCTTGGTTCGGTCAATTGCGCTTAGTCCTCAATATGAAACTTACGTCAGCAATATTCTGACTACCCTAACTCAAGACGTTGAAGTTATTCGCTACAGACAAGCCATTATCAATGACCTGCTGAATAATCCTACACTTGTCGAGCAATTGCATAGCGTACTAGAAGAAATTCTGGCATTAGAGGGGTATCTTACTCAACCACAGTGGAAGGAAAATGTACTCCGTCAAGTAGCATGGCGATTAAGTGAATTGCAACGTTATGTTGATACGATTGATAAATTGACTCATGTTCTGAGTAACACTAATGACAGTTTACAATCAGATGGATTAAAACGATTAAGTGAGATGCTAGAGCATGTTGTCGCGGATGAAACTTTCCAACATTTGAAAACTGAATTGCCGACGTTGTTACCCAAAATTCGTCATATTCGTAGTGTTACAGTGGGTATCAACCTTGACTTGGATATGCGTCCACTTTCAGCGACCTTACTTGACACGCATCATGAACCGTTCATCAATGAAACGATGGTCACACGATTATTGGGCATTGGCAAAAAAGAAGGCATAAAAAGCCCAAATCCCACGCACAATGCCCGTTATGTCGCAGGGTTACAAGATTTTCAGATTGAACTCAATGACCGTAAAAGTCCGTTGATGCCTCCTCTATTTCGAGATTTATCGGAATTGATGGATGATACAAGTCGCCCGATTGTGCGTGCACTCAAAAAATACACACAAATTCATAGCCAGATGCTCGTCTCACTTAAGATGGATATTGCCTTTTATTTAGGGGTAGTTCAAGCGATTCAGCGTGTGCGTGAGGCAAACTTGCCGATGACCCAGCCCGACATCTTAGCAGTAGAAGCTCGTGAGATGCACATCGAAGGCATGTACAACATCAACCTTTTGTTCCAACAATTGAATAAGACAAAAGATAAAACGGAAATTATTGGTAATGATGTTCACTTCGGCACGGATGGCCGTATTTTCATCCTCACAGGACCGAATCAAGGTGGTAAAACGACTTACACTACGGCTGTGGGTTTAGTGCAAGTGATGGCTCAAGCAGGCTTACCTGTTCCAGCAACAGATGCTCGTGTGAGTCCTGTTGATGCAATTTATACCCATTTTGCAAAAGAAGAACGCCCGAATTTAGAAGCGGGTCGCCTCGGCGAAGAAGCCCGTCGTCTGAACGAAATTTTTGAATCAGCCTCACAACATAGCCTCGTATTGCTAAACGAATCGCTCGCCAGTACGAGTGCAACAGAAAGTTTATTCCTTGCGCGTGATGTTGTCAGGGCATTTCGTTTGTTGGGTGTTCGCGCAATCTTCGCAACCCATTTACACGACTTAGCTGCTGATTCTGATAATATGAATGCTGAAACAGCAGGAGATAGTCGGATTATCAGTGTGGTATCGCAAGTGCAGACCATTGATGATAATGGCAAAGTCAAACGTACTTATCAGATTATCCCTGCGCCTCCCAATAGTAAAAGTTATGCTATTGAGTTAGCAGCGCGTTTCGGGATTAGTTTTGAGCAACTGAAAAAGACTATTCAACGTGATGATGTTTAATCATCGACCCAAACAGGCAAATGTCCGAGTGCGACAATATCATGCCATTTTGCGCGGTCACCTTCCGTCAAAATAGCACTTTCAGCGACGATAATCGCACCTGCTTTTTGCATGATAAGACGCATCCCTTGTAGTGTACTACCCGTTGAAATCACATCATCTAAGATAACGACTCGTTTACCATCAATAAGCTCACGGTCTTTTTCATCAAGGTAGAGTGTTTGTGGTGCGCCTGTCGTGATACTCAATGTTTCTGACTTGAGTGCATCGCCCATATATGGCTTATGTGATTTTCGGAGTACGACATACGGCAGGTTGTTCATTTCTGTGCTGAGAGCATGTGCAAGTGGGATAGATTTTGCTTCAGCAGTGATGAGTACATCTGGTTCGCGCTCACTTAGCAATTTTGCGAGGTCAATTGCCGCCGCATTGACTAATTCAGTGTCACCTAAGATATTGAGAATAGCGATTTTGACACCTGGTTTGATTTCAAATTTGCGTAGTTCACGATGAACACCTGCAATTTCTATAGAATAAGTTTCGTAATCTGCCATATTGTCTCCTTCGTCGATGCAGAAATATAGGTAAGGGAATGACAATTAACCCTTCACGATATTACTTGTTGATTTCAGCTTATTTTTTGTTGTCGTTATGAAAAATTAGGCTTTCGTCGCAAACCATAACAATATCGCCTACACTGAGTTCATATGGCTCGGTGACATTTTGCCCATTAATCGTACTACCATTAGTACTACCGAGGTCTTCAAAGTAAACTTTACCATCTTCGATACGTAGTTGACCATGAAAGCGCGAAACACCTTTTTGGTCAATGATTAGCTCGTTGTGCGAAGAGCGTCCAATCCGAATAATGTTACGGTCAATAGGAATATAATTTTCTTTGTATTGTACAACTTTTGGTGGCACACCACTTTGTCGAACAATGGCTGTTGCATTGGTCGTCTGACCAGCCATCATTTGTTCGGATGTAATGCGTACTTGTGAAGGTTTATCGCGCTTTAATTCGCGTGAGCGCAACATAACCGTATCATCATGCCGATTGGTCATTGTGTAGAGGGCTTGTGTAGACATCGTTTTACGATTGTAGTCCGTGTAGGCATCTGCCCCTTTTTCTAGTTTATTCGCCTGTGCGATGAGTGCATCTTTTTCTTCTTTTAGTTGAGAGTTCATCACTTGCGAATCGTCAATGGATTGTGCGACTGCTCTCAAAATTTGTGATGCTTCTTGATAATTACCTTTATCAGCTTCGCGGACAGCGTCTCGGCGGGCATTAGCCGCTTGTAGCAATAACACAGATTCTTGAACTTCTACATTAAGATCTGGTGATTCAACTGCTTCTTTGATGTTGATTTTAACGTCGAAATCTTCGCTATGATGCTTTGTTGTTTCACCTATAATTTCATCATATTCAAAACGGAGTGTTGCGATTGAAATTTGCCCTAATGTTTTGAGTGCAGGAATTGATAATTCAAGGACAAGCGTTTTAACTTCATTAGCGAAAATATCACCAAGGCGAAATTGAGTTTGTTGTCCTTGTATATCTACAGGGTAAGCATTGAGTTGGCGCAGTGATGAAATTTCATTGCCGTGTGGCGTAATCGAAATTGTCAAGTTTTGCCCGACAACGCTAAGCAAGCCTGTCAGTTCTTCTTTGAAAATTTCGGGCGTTACCTCAGGACTTTCAACAAAATAGAATGCCCCACCTCCTGCGTTTGCCATTTCCATCATCAAATCTTCGTTGAAGTCTTTACCCAGTCCCATTGCAGTTGTGGAGACACCCTCACCATATTTTTGCTTTGCCATCGTGACAAGCATATTGGTATCGGTTACGCCACGATTGGCTAGTCCATCGGTCATCAAAATGACACGGTTCATAGATGATGATGACAAATGATTGGTAACGTGCATACACCCTTCGAGCCAGCCACCACTCAGGTTGGTTGTACCACGAACATGAATACGGTCTAGCAATTGGGAAATTGAGTCTTTATTGCTGACTTGCTCAGGGGGGAGTAAAGTTTCAACTTTATCGTTATAGAGAACAATTGAGAAAAGATCATTTGCGCCGAGGTGTTGCACTAAAAATTGTGCAGCTTGACGTGTATAGTCGATTTTATCGCCTGCCATTGACCCACTGCGGTCAATCACTAAACTTAGATTGAGAGGACGGCGCAAGGCTTCATCAGGGCTTGTACCTGCCTCAAAGCGTGCCATCAAGTATAACTTTTGAGGTTGTTCAACCGTCAACACATTATAGTCTAACGAGAAATCAGCCCGCATCACTCAATCCCCTACAACATTTAGTAAACTGCTTAGTATTTTAACATACTATGCTGTGAGACGGGGAAACAACCTGTATCGTAGTGATAAAAAATCACCAAGCGATTTTAGTCTTAAGTAGCGTAGGCGATGCTATGCTCACTCGCTAATTCTGCACTTTGTTCAACAATTAGACCATCTTTGAGGACAACTGTACGATTCATCCGATTAGCTAATTTGAGATCGTGAGTAACAATGACAACGGTTGTGTTCATGTTTGCTTGAATGTCATCGAGAGCTTGTAAGACCGTTGCACTAGATTCTGAGTCAAGATTACCCGTTGGCTCATCCGCGAGCAATAAAGGTGGATTATTTGCCAAAGCACGCGCGATTGCGACCCGTTGTTGTTGACCACCAGACAATTGGGAAGGCAAATGATTCATGCGGTCTCTCAAACCTAACAGAGACAGTAACTCTTTGGCTCGACGATTTGGTCTAAACTCAGTTCGACGTGCAAATTGGATGGGTAATGCAACATTTTCGACTGCTGTTAGGGTCGGAATTAGATTAAAGAATTGGAAGATGAAGCCGATTTTCTCATTACGAATTTCCGTCAACTTATCTTCATTCATGTTGGAAATATCAATTCCATCAATCAGCACTTGTCCATTGGTTGGTGTATCTAAGCCACCGATAATACCAAGCAAGGTACTTTTACCACTGCCAGAAGGTCCGACGATACCCACCATCTCGCCAGATTGAATAGAGAGATTGACTCCTCGCAGAGCATGGACAGTATGTTGTCCGAGTTTCAGTTCTTTAGTTACATTTTGCACATCAATGACAGAGCGTGTCATAAAATTATCCAATGATTCTTTTTTTATCGTTTCAGTCTGGGGATTTATACGCAAAAATCACCATAAAGTTTTATATCTTCATGATGTGGGGAAAATATTAAAAGTTCAATACAGACAAGCAATTCCTCATGAAACAGTTAGAACATGAGATTCTGATTTTATGGTGTCTTAGGGTCAGGTGATAATGGGATAGATAGTTCAGGCATTTGCATCATGATTTGCTCGTAGTGACGATGAATATTCATGAATGCCACTAGTAAATCTGAGCGCGTGACGATACCAATGAGTGTTTCCGCACGCATCACAGGCAAGCACCCAATCCTATGACTCAGCATCAACCGTGCTAACTCTTCTGCTGAGGTATCAGGTTCTATCACAATTGGCGCAGGGGTCATCACATGACGAATTTTGAGGCGTGTTGCTAATTCCTCATCTTGCCAGCGTTCTCTCAAGATGTAGGGAGAGTTTAACGCATGACGACAATCACGGTCACTAATTACACCCAGTAGATGCCCTTGTTGGCTAATGACAGGTAGGTGTTTGATTTCATGTTCATCCATCACTTGTAATGCTGTTCTCAGCGATTTATCAGCATAGACAGTGATTGGATTGGCTGTCATGATGTCTACGACGTTCATACACATATAGAGTGGTCATTGGTTGACCACTCCACTCCTTTCAGAATTTATTGTAAAGATAGTGTATTGCTGTATGTCACTTGTACTTGCTATAAAGTACCTGTGTTCGCCTTAGAGCGAACTAACATTCTGAAAACATCGCTCTCAGTAATCATGCCGACAAGATTGTCTTGACTATCGACGACAGGCAAGCCACTGATTTTATGCTCTAGCATCAATTCTGCTACATCTAAAATAGATGTTTCTGGCGTGACAGTGTACACATTGCGAGTCATCACTTTTTCAACAACCAATTGAGACCATAAATAATTCAGTTCCCAAATACTCAATGTGGTTGCATCAGATGGACTCGCTTCACGCACATCACCAATGGTTACCAAGCCAACTAATCTTTGATTATCGACGACAGGTAAGCGACGAATGTTATTTTCTCGCATGACCTGATGGGCATGACTAATGGGTGTATTGGGTTGTGTTGTGATAACAGTTTCAGTCATAAAATCACGGACTTTGACATTCTCAAACATCTGACCCTCCATACATAGCTTAACTTTAGTTATCTATATGATACGAGGGGTTTGGAAAACAAAGGTACTGTCGTCTGTGTGACATATATCACGCATATGTAAACGATAATTAGTTTACGACAATTCATAAGGGCGATGATATTGATAAGATGGAATCTCATCAGAGTCATCTGTGCTAAATATCAACGTCGAAATTGAGGCAGTTGCAGGATAAACCTCTGGTAATCCAAGTGATTGAATGCGATTAGCTTGAGTACGGGTGCGTCCAATATCGTTGGCTGGTTGCTCTTTGGCGTGCATAAATGCACTCACGACTATGTCGCCATGTGTAACAGCAACAATTGCTTGGTTCGCATGTTGTTCGCGCTTTTCATTGATGAAGGCGAGTAAGCGTTCGCGTATATCTCGTGGATGTTCGTAGGGGGGTTCATTACCTGTGTAAATATCAAAGTTGATTTTTTCTAATTCGGCATGGGGTGTACCATCATGAGGGGTATACGTTTCAATGAGACGTTGGTCAATTTGTGGTGTTAATGATTGAGACAATTCTGCTGCAATGATTTTAGATGTTTCTTGTGTGCGTTCCATCGGACTACAATAAATAGCAACAAGGGATTTATCAGCGAGAGCCTTACCAGCAGCTTGGGCTTGTTGGCGACCAACTTCACTCAAGTAAAAATTGGGCATCTGACCGTACAAAATGTGGTCAGGATTGTGAACTTCACCGTGACGGATAATGTATAAGGTTAGCGGTGCAGACATAGAATGAATATCTCCTGTGGATTTTATCATTTGCTCAGGGACTATAACAAAGTGTGATTGATAAGCTATAGCAAATTCTTTAATCATTTTTAATATCAACTGCTTGACACCTCTTATGACCCATGATAGAGTTTTAGCAATTGTAAAGATAGATCACACGATTAATGGAGGCGCAATATGCAAGTCGAGAATTTCATCACATCCTTGGATACTGTGCCAACGGTTGCATAGGTTTTAGTAGACCTAAACATTACTCCTACTCAATTTAACCTCTCGTAGCCATTGGTACACGCTGTTCTACATGGATTTGCTCATGTTTGACTGTGTGCTATGGCTGTTTGGACTCAACAGCTTTGCACCCTCGCAGGCTGTTTTTGATTCAGCCCCAATTTATCTAACATTCTGAATCAGCATCAAATCAATTGGAGATTACCCACAATGCCTAAGCATAGCAACTGGGATGAAGATTACCTGAACGACCTTGAAGAGGAGTTTTTTGAAGACCGTCAGAGCCGACGTAGACGAAAGAAGAAGCAAAATCATCAACCGAAAAAAACAGAAGCCGAAATTATCGCAGAATTAGCAGATGATACGAGTACTATCGGCGATTTTGAGATGACCTATAGCCCTGGTGATAATGACCATCACGAGAACCAATGGTTGAAAGAATCATTGATTGCATTCTTCTATCAAGATTTACTAGACGATGTATTATCAATGGTTAAAGGTGGCAAGGAAGCTAGTGTGTATCGTTGCCAAGCGCATCAATCCACGAACAAACAATGGCTAGCTGCTAAAGTCTATCGTCCGCGCATGTTCCGTAATTTACGCAACGATGGCATGTATCGTGAAGGACGCACCGCAATTGATGCGAGTGGTAAAGAACTCAATTCAAAAGATTGGCGTGCACTCAAAGCAATGAACAAAGGCGGTCAACGTGGTCAAGCGATGTCGCATACATCATGGCTTATGTATGAAAATAAAACATTGCGTGATTTGTATAACGCAGGGGCATCTGTTCCTGAGCCATTAGGGGTCAGCGAAAATGCAATTCTCATGGATTATATTGGTGATGAATACGGACCTGCCCCAACATTGAGTGAAGTGAGCATCGCACCAGAAGAAGTTGAACCACTCTTCAGAGAAGTAATGCGGAATATCGACATCATGCTACAACATGGCATCATTCATGGTGATTTATCCGCTTACAATATCCTCTATTGGGACGGTGGTATCGTCTTGATTGACTTCCCACAAGTTGTGAATATCGAAAATAATCGCCATGCACAGAAAATCCTTGCGCGTGATATTGAGCGTGTTTGTGAATACTTCCAGAGTATGGGTTTACAAGTTGATGCAGGAGTTATCACTGAGCAATTGTGGCAAGCCTATGGCACAGAAGCGGCTGACCCAGAAATTGTGATGTTTAATATCATGGAAGCGGTCAGTTTTGATGATTACGAAATAGCAGATGACCGTGATTAGTGGGTTGAGTGTATGAGCGATATATTCGAGCAAATGACGGTTGATGAGCAAAAAGCATGGTGGCGAGAGCAAGCCGCCATCGCTTGCAATCGGTTGGCACTTACGGATGCCAGATTAGAATTTATCTCATATAGTCATCATGCGGTTTTTAAAGTATTTGCCGACGGTGAAGTTTTTATCCTTAAAATTGCCAGTATTCAACATGGGTCACAACTAAAATCTGAACATGACATTTTGAAGGTTTTATCGAATGTTGCACACCCTTTAAAACTTATCGAAATAACTGAGTCAGTTGCGATGCTGTTGTCATTTGTTACTGGTGATACGATTGATGCTCAACTGGTTTCAACTGAGCAAATCCAAAATATTGGCAGTTTCCTTGCAAACTTCCATCAAGTCGATACGAACATGCTAGACTCACCAATCAAACGACTTGACTGGAACGGTCTATATGCTAAATCAGGTGTGTATCATCCAACCGATGAGCATATGACTGTTTTCACAAATGAGCAATTATCTATCATTGAGCGCGTTACTGAAAAAGTCCAAATCGCAATGGATGAGTTGAGGCAAGGTGATAACGAGTTTGGGCTAATTCATGGCGATTTATTGCTCAAAAACATTTTGTTTCATAATGATGATATTCATGCACTTGATTTTGAATATTGTGGCTGGGGATATTATCTCTACGACCTAACACCACTATTATGGCAATTGAAGCCACAAGCACGTTATCCACAGTTAGAAGATGCTCTATGGCAAGGTTACACCAGCATTCGTCCTCTGACAGGACAACATCGTAATTTACTTGAAACACTCATTGCAGGACGGCAAGTTGCCAGCATGTATTGGGTAGTATCCAATCAACAAAATCCTTACATTGTGGGCAAGGTTGAGGCGATTCTCGCACAACGCACATTTGAGCTTGCAACATTTTTAGACACGGGACATTTGAGTAGACAATGACCTTGAATAAAAAATGGGATGCTTATCAAACTTGTCTAATCATACGGGCTGTTGCAGCTTTTGGCTTTGGTGTCACTTTTGGTGTCAATCTTGTATATCAGGTTGCGATGGTTGGTTTAAATCCACTACAACTTGTGCTAGTTGGAACAACGCTTGAACTGGCTGCGTTCATCTTTGAGATTCCAACAGGTGTTTTAGCTGATGTTTACAGTCGGCGACTTTCGGTAATTATCGGCTATGCCATCATTGGTGTCGGATTCATTATCGAAGCAATTCCAATGTTTGCAACAGTGCTTTTAGCGCAAGTCATCTGGGGATTGGGCTATGCATTTATCAGTGGTGCAAGCGATGCGTGGATTGTTGATGAAATTGGTGAAGACCGTGCCAAACAAGCCTTTGTGCGTGCCGAACGCTTATCTATCATTATGGGATTTGTTGCTCTATGGACTAGCATTGGTTTAGGAACACTTGCACTCAATTTACCTCATCTCATTGGGGGAGGTACTTTAATTGCTCTAAGTGTACTTCTAATATTTGTGATGCCAGAAGAAGGTTTTAAACAGGTCCCTAAAGAAGAACGAACACGCTGGCAAGATTTATTCAAAACATTACGACAAGGACTGTCACTCATCCGTGTACGACGGATTCTAGGCTTGATTATTGCTTCAACCCTATTCTTAGGCTTGTTCAGCGAGGGATGGGACAGATTAAAATTCGCACATTTGCTTGAAAACTTTGGTTTACCTGACCCAATGACATCTTATTCGACATTGATTCTGTTTGGTGTTATCGGCAGTGTTGGGTCATTGCTAGCATTTGTGGGGAATTCATGGCTGGAAAGTCGGAAGTTAACAACGCATCGAGAGTTATCAACTGGCTTATTGGTAAGCTATAGCTTGATGGTTGTTTCAGTCTTGGTTTTTTCTTGGGCAGGTAATTTAGTCTTAGCCTTAATTGGTTTTTGGGGAATGGGCGCGATGGCAAGTATCAGCTATCCCATTTATCAAGGACTGATTAATACCCATATTGATAGTGAAGTGCGTGCTACAGTATTGTCATTATCGTCACAAGCCAACGCTATCGGGCAAATTGTTGGTGGACCACCTGTTGGGTATGTGGGCATTCAAACGAATTTGCGTATTGCTATGAGCATTAGTGCTGTTATCTTGTTGCCTGCAGTATTGCTTGTTAAGCGTATTCAGTCAACTAATATCGAAGCATCTGTAACTTAAATCCGCAAGAATCGGACTGCATTGGTTCAATACAATCGCGTAATATGTTTATAGACTTTGATTATGGTGGAGCGATTAATGATTATCGCTCCTTTTTCTATGCTTGAGGAATTTATGATTTTTGCACAATACATCGGTGAATTAGCTGGCATCGGCACATCTATTGCGTTCGCATTTGGCTCGACACTCTTCACATTATCGGGACGTATATTAGGGTCGCCATTGGTTAATCGAACACGCTTGGTGATTGCTTTAGTCGGTGTACTGATTGTTCATTTGTTGTGGTTTGGGGAAGCATTACCACAAGATGCAGGGTATCAGCCTTGGTTTTGGTTGAGTGTATCGGGCTTTGTGGGATTAGCAATTGGTGATGGCTTACTATTTCAAGCCTTTGTCTTGCTTGGTCCCAGATTGTCGATGCTTATCTTCTCAACAAATCCGATTATTGCTGCGATTCTTGGTTGGGTATTCTTTGGTGAGACACTTGATTTATTTGATTTTCTTGGTGTTTCCATCACTTTAGCAGGGATTGCACTTGTTGTTACCGAACGTAGCGAAAAGCCAAAAAACGACGCACCTAATCTGACTACGCGAACTTATGTTTTAGGATTGCTCTTTGCGTTAGGTGGCGCAGCAGGACAAGCAGGTGGGCAAGTTTTGGCAAAAGCAGGACTTGCGAATGATTTTCCAACATTTTCTGCGTTACTGATTCGTCTGATTGCTGCCACCATTGCAATCTGGGTGCTGACAATCGCTCAGAGACAAGTCCGAAACAGTTTTGTCAAACTTCGAGCAAATCCTCGCGCGGTGGGCATGTTAATTGTGGCTGCTCTTGTCGGTCCTATTGTTGGTGTGTGGCTTTCGCTGGTAGCTATTCAAAATGCACCTATTGGGATTGCGACAACACTGAGTTCGTTGACACCTATTTTCTTGATTCCAGTGAGTTATTTTGTTTTCGGTGATAAAGTCACACCCCAAGCGATGTTTGGAACAATCGTCGCTGTGGCAGGGACAACACTCTTATTCTTCTGATAGCGTCGTAAGTTTGATTATTTGTCTTCGCAGAACAAATTCAATTGCGACAACGATGAGTAGAAATATGCCGAGGGTTGCATAAATAAAGCCATCCCCAACAAGAGTCGTAATCGGTGTCACCACAAAGGGTGAGATAAATTGCCCTAAAAATAGTGATGTTGTGACACCACCCATCGCGCGACCACGCAAGGCTTCGGGAACACCACTGGCAACCCATGTGATGATATTTGGAACAACAAGACCTAGACCAAAACCACCCATCGCTAGCCCAAGACCCAATAGAAGCCATTCGTTTGCAAGTGTGATAAGGATGAATCCAGTGCCCGTGATAGTCAAACCTAGTAACATGGCAGGATGATTACCTAAGCGTTTGTAAAACCAGCCAAAGAGCGCACTCGCTATCGAAAAGTTGAGACTGAGCAAGGCAATTGCTAATCCAGACTGAAAGGCTGTCGCGCCTAATAATCGCTCAAGGTAGAATGGCAGTTGCACAGGCACGGAGTAAAAAATAATCTGACTGACTGTCATCGTGATATAGCAAAATGCAAACAAACCCAGAGGAAGTTTTGGTGGAGTAACATTAGCCGTCTGGTTTTTTGCTTTGGTGATGATTGGTTCATATAGTTGTGTGACAATGAATGGCAAAATCAAAAAGGAGAACAGATAAATTAAGAATGGTATACGCCAGCCAATATCTGCCAAAATGCCACCGAGTGATAGAAAAACCACACCGCCCATCCCTGAAAAGGCTGCTTGCACTCCTAAGAAAGAAGAGCGTTCTGTGCCCTGATAGTAATCTGCAATCAGTGTTGTAATCGTTGTCATGATACCTGCTACGGCAAGCCCCAGTAAGGCACGTCCAGCTAAGAGCAACCAAATATTATCCACCAGATAACCTGATGCGCCTGCAAAGCCATACAAAATTGCACTAGCAATCAAGAGTGGTTTGCGTCCGAAGCGATCAACTATGTAGCCAGCTAGTGGCGCACCCAATGCAATGAAAAGTGCAGGAACAGTCAAGATGAGGCGAACCAGAAAATCAATATTAGGCACATCGGCAAAAGCAACACTGAGCGATGGCAATGCAGGTGAAATTGTCGCACCAGCCATGACGGTTAAGGTGCTAGCGACCAACAATGTACCTTTGAGACTGATATTATCAGGATTGCGCTTTGTTTTTTCGATGACGATGGATGTGGACATGGGCTACCTTGTTTAGTGAGGACACAATTGCCTAGATGTGATGACTATTTCATCCCTTACCGTGTTCAGAATAGTTGCAGTAGATGATGTTAAGTCTTTGTGAAGAATATTTTGTAAACTATGAGCCATGTTATTATGACATAAATTAGGTTTGTTGATTGAGGTGAAAAGATGACTCATAAACGTAAACGTCAAGCCACATCTAAATTACCACTCTACCTAGCGCAAATCGTTTTTGCAATCACACTCACTTGTATTTTATTGATGATTATGAAATCGCAAATGTTGTATCACATTTATGCTCCATTTGCAGGAATTGTTGTTTTGTTCATGTGGGTACTTGTTGCGGTAGGTCTCTTCTTTGGCTTAGTTTCTAAACAATATCGGATACAAGGTCAGTATATTAAGGCGAAAGCAACAATGATGATTGTTGTCTCAATTATCATGCTCGCAGCAAGTTCGCTTGGTTTTGCAATGACAGGTTTTTAGCACTTTTGTCATTGCCAATTTCGCAATGAGATGTCTTATAATTAAATAGGCACAGTTTGCGAAGGGCATATGATGGGACTTCGGTCAGTCACACGATTTGATATTGATAACCTCATTCGACGAGCACAGAACAATACACGCAAGCGACAAATTTTCCGCTTGCACGAGCATCATGAACCTGTGCAGAGAATGGTTAATGCACTTGTGCCAGGCACTTATATTCCACCGCACAAACACGAGAACCCTGATAAAGTTGAGTTGTTTAACATTTTAAAAGGGCGCATTGCCGTCTTGCAATTCAACGAAACAGGAGAAATTGAAGTGGTTGTGACACTTGATGCTAATGGTATCAATCGAATTGTTGATATTGCTCCTCGTACTTATCATTCCCTGATTCCGCTTGAAGCATCTGCTGTGATGGAAATTATCCAAGGTCCTTATGACGAAAAAACACATAAACAATTTGCATCATGGGCACCGAAAGAAGATAATCCTAAAGTGACTGACTACCTGATGTATCTGACCTCTATTGTTCACAATTGGCAGTTTTAGACCACGCATTTGGAAAACAAAAAAGTCGCTACCTGTCAATCAGATAACGACTTTTCATACTGCGTAATTCTATATATTTAGCGTACAGGATCGTTGTTGATACGAATCGCACGACGCACACGGTAGGTGATTTGTTCGCGTAGCGATTTCGCTTTGCGATTCTCTTCAGCGCGGGAGAGTAGCTCTTGTTCGCGTGATTTATGGATAGACATTGCAGTATAGTCGTGGTCGAAGTTATTCATAACTCACTCCAGTAACTTAATAAACGTTATGACCTTCAGTATAGACTAATTATGCAAAATACATAGTAAAGACTTGTAAATGTATTGCAATTTATACAAATTTTAATCTTTTTTACATTGATTTATATCTTAAACTAGTGCCACTTATCATTTCTTCATTAATTGTATATAGTTTGCACAATAAACCCTATCGACAGATAAATCATGGTTGTGTCCACAAAATGAAAACGCCCCTTCATGGTATGAGAGGCGTTTTGTGTTACTTGAACTGTTTATCTGTTAGCTGATTTTTCGTGTTTGGCTTTGCACCCATTGGTAAAAATGTTGGGTGGTTTCTTCAAATTTGTTGTGCTTGAGTGTTTCTGCTTCTTGGGTATTGCTCGCTACTGCGAGTGTTACATGTTTATCGCCAATGAATTTGACAAAGTAACGTGTTTCCATTGTTGGTCAACCTTTGGGTAAATTTAATGTACAAGACCAAAAAAAATGGAAATATTTAACTTGTGAAATATAGTACAATATCTATTATTGTTATTTCGATTCTATTGTCAAGTTAAGAATATTAGTTTGCATTTCACGATATTAGTTTGACAATACCAATAAGATATGTTAATTATCTCATCAGCACTCATCTGATAATAATGTTGTTCAGTGATGTCACATACTGATGAGTGATTTTTCAGATATTTTTACTTTAGGAGATTTACCCAATGAAAAAAGTTTTCCGCTTAGCCCTTGTTTTGGGCTTCCTCGTTGCGATGTTTGCAGTGGCTGGCACCCAAGCCCAAGATTGCGAAACTACCTACCGCATTGTCGTCGTTGTCCATGGTCAAGCAAGTGACCCGTTCTGGTCAGTTGTAGCGAATGGCGTTGCAGACGCTGATGCAGAGTTTGACTGTGTTGAAACCGAATACCAAGCACCTGGTACATTTGACATGGTTGCTATGTCACAATTGATTGATGCGGCTGTTGCAAGTAATCCAGATGGTTTGATTGTATCCAATCCAGATCCATCTGCACTCGAAGGTAGCATTAGTGCTGCAATCGAAGCTGGTATTCCTGTCATCAGCATTAACTCTGGTAGTGATGTAGCAGAAGAAATCGGCGTTATCGCACATGTTGGTCAAACAGAATACGAAGCTGGTTTTGGTGGTGGTCAACGTATGGCAGAAGCAGGCGTTACCAATGCCATTTGTGTGAACCAAGAAGTTGGTAATGTTGCACTTGACCTCCGTTGCCAAGGTTTCTCTGATGCAATGGCAGAAGCTGGCGGTACAGTATCAATCTTGCCAGTAGTTCTTGCAGACCCAACAGGTACAGCAGCATCTATCTCCGCAGCGTTGGCAGAAGATGAAACTCTCGATGGTATCTTCACACTTGGTCCAACAGCAGCAGCCCCAGCATTGCAAGTATTGCGTGATGAAGGTCTCGCTGGTGTCATCCAAATGGGCACATTCGACCTTTCACCAGAAGTTCTCGAAGCGATTGATGCTGGTGATGTCCTCTTTGCGATTGACCAACAACAATACACTCAAGGTTACCTTGGTGTTGTGTATATGTATCTCTACCTCGCTAACTTGAACACCCCAGGTAGCATTGTTGTTCAAACAGGTCCTGGTTTTGTAACTGCTGATACGGCAGCAACCGTTATCGACCTCAGTGCAGCAGGTACACGCTAAACCATAGCATTATCAATTAAGCAATATGGGAGGGAGTTCGCTCCCTCTTTTTCAATTTACATAACATTAGATCAATTCAAAAACGCTTTTACTCTATTTCTGTGTAGTAAGCACTTAGTATTATTGTCAGGAGTATTTATGTCTCAATCGTCAGCAAAACCCAAAGTGGGGGATGAGCGATTAGCTCAGACGAGTCGCGTAACCAAGTTACTGCGTCGCCCCGAATTAGGCTCAGTCGCAGGGGCAATTTTGGTGTGGCTATTCTTTGCTTTTACAGCGACTCGTTGGATAACCCCTTCAACCACAGCTAACTTTCTCGAAGTGTCATCTGAGCTAGGTATCTTAGCCGTTGCCGTGACGATGCTGATGATTGGCGGTGAGTTTGATTTATCAGTTGGGTCAATGATTGGTGCATCGGGGATGATTACGGCTGTTCTCGTTGGTCACTATGAAATCAATGTTTGGATTGCACTTGTCATTTCGCTAACATCTGCATTGGCGATTGGTGCAATTAACGGGCTGATGGTCATTCGGACAAAACTCCCCTCTTTTATTATTACCTTAGGCACTTTATTCGTGATTAAAGGTGCAACACTTGGTCTAACGCGCCTCATCACGAATGTCACTGTCGTTGGTCAACTTGACCAAGCCCCATCCTTTTTGAATGCACAATGGCTCTTTCATGGCTCATTTTTGACGATTACAGAGACTCGCGAACGTCTTGTACGCGGTGAAGTTGTACAGACTTTTGTGGATATTAACTTTGAACTATCGATTTTGTGGTGGTTAGGCTTTGCGTTGATAGCAACCTTTGTTTTATTACGCACCCCTGTCGGAAACTGGATTTATAGTGTTGGTGGGGATGAAAACGCTGCTCGCAACACAGGTGTACCCGTTAATCGTGTAAAAATTGGCTTGTTCATGCTGACTGCTTTCAGCGCATGGTTAGTCGCGCATGTTCAAATTTTTGAAGCGTTCTCAGCAGATACAGTGCGTGGTTTCCAGCAGGAATTTTTCGCTATCATTGCAGCCGTCATCGGTGGCACATTATTGACGGGTGGCTACGGGTCAGCATTAGGGGCAGTTCTCGGTGCGGTGATTTTCGGCATGGTGAAGCAGGGGACAGTTCTTACAGGGGTCGATTCTGATTGGTTTGAGGTTTTCTTAGGGGTTATGCTGATTGTAGCTGTTCTAATTAACAATTTCGTCCGTCAACAAGCATTGAGGGCAAAATAACATGGCGACTCCTATTCTCGAAGTACAGAATGTTTATAAGTATTTTGGTAGCGTCATTGCATTGAATGATGTCAGTATGTCGCTCAATTCTGGCGAGGTGATGTGCTTATTGGGTGATAATGGTGCTGGTAAATCAACATTGATTAAGACGCTATCTGGTGTGCATAAGCCTAGTAAAGGTCAATACAGAGTTGAAGGTCAAGCAGTCGATTTTAATTCGCCACGTGACGCGCTCAATATGGGTATTGCAACAGTTTATCAAGATTTAGCGATGATTCCACTGATGAGCATCACACGTAATTTCTTTCTTGGTAGTGAACCCACTAAAAATTATGGTCCTATCAGTGTGATGGATGTTGATAAAGCGAATACTATTGTCCGTGAAGAAATGTCCAAAATGGGCATCGACATCCGCGACCCAGACCAACCTGTAGGGACGTTATCTGGTGGTGAGCGACAATCCGTAGCGATTGCCCGTGCCGTTTACTTTGGCGCGAAAGTCTTGATTTTAGATGAGCCGACATCAGCACTTGGTGTTAAGCAAGCAGGAACAGTATTGCGATACATCGCACAAGCACGGGCAAGAGGCATCGCGGTCATCTTCATCACGCATAATCCGCATCATGCTTATCCAATTGGTGATAAATTTACAATTCTCAAGCGTGGTAAGACACTCGGCACATTCACCAAGCAAGAGATTTCACGCGAAGAGATGATTCGCATGATGTCAGGTGGTGACGAACTAGAGAAGTTAGAACATGAACTACGCGAATTTAGTTCAGATAATGTTGTTGCTGAATTGGTTGAAGAAGTGCAAAGTGAGTAGCTCAGCACAATTCTATAGATTCATAACAAAAAAGAGCGCAGTTTGCGCTCTTTTGCTTTATATTCGATGTTGTTTATGCAATGACAGGCAAATACTCGGCGACGAGTTCTTCACTGACTTGCCACAAACGGTCTTGATTGGCAATGTTGTGTGACGCATCATTCGAGTTCTTTTGCTTTTTATCGACCCAATATTTACCACTAATGCTCTTCACTTCTGGTGATGAGGCGAGATAAATGTTGGTTTCTGCCCCTTTCTCAGGTGACACTGCCATGATATTTTGCAAGATACTGAGGAACTTAGTTACAAGTCCTTTATTGTTCATGCCAAAGCCTGTGTTAACGAATCCTGGGTGTAGGACATTGGTCGTCACATTTGTTCCTTCGAGGCGACGATCTAAGGCATAAGTGAACATCACATTCATGAGCTTTGACTCACCATAGCGACGGAATCCGCTATAATTTGTCGCTTGAATATCATCAAAATTGATATTTGCACCATTGTGCGCCATCGATGATACGTTGACAATGCGTGCTTCGCCTTGTTCAGAGGCGGTTTGCTTCAGCACATCCATCAAACGATTAGTTAACAAGAAATAGTTCAGATGATTGAGAGCAAGAGTCATTTCATTACCATCAACAGTTTCACGACGGTCTGAAAAGTATCCACCTGCGTTGTTCACAAGAACATCCAAACGATTAAAACGATTCAAGAATTCATCGGCGACACCAACAATTTGCTCTAGTGATGACAAATCTGCCTGAATATATGAGACATTTTCATTACCTGTTTTGGCAATTATTCTTTTGACAGTATTTTGTAGTTTTTCTTCACTACGACTAACTGCTACCACTGTTGCGCCTTGTTGTGCCAATTCCAGTGCTGTGACTTCACCGATACCGTTGGTTGCACCTGTCACAATAACAACTTTGCCGTTCATGTGTTCTCCGTGTTATTAAATTTAGCTATTCAGATAGCTACAATAACAGGCAACTATTTAATTTGTGTGAGAATTATCACAAACACACCAAAAACTTATCTATCACCAAGACTCATGCTCTTGACAATTTTTTACGCCAGTTGGGTTCTAATTCTTCTATCATGGCTAAGACATGTGCAGATTCAGGATCATCTTTGCGATTGGTCATAGTTTGATGGGCGCGAATGATTGTCCAATCGGGATGCAGACGTTCAAGCAAAGTGATGGTCATACCAGCTTGCACACTGCCCTCTTGTAAAACACGACAATACCATCCTGAGCGATAGGTCATCTTGATTTTGTTGACAATGCCACGAATACCGAGTGCTTTGTAGATTTGATTGCACGGTTGCCGAGGTTGCGCGACTTGTACGCGGACAGAATCTCCTATTTGATATACATCACCAATGCAAACAGTGTCTTCATCCAAACCTGAAACAGTGAAATTTTCTGCAAATGAACCATATGGTAATTGTTCGTCTAGCTCAGCAGACCATCGTTCATAATGCTCGGCTGAATACATCAGCACAGCGCGATGTTCACCCCCATGAAATTTCGTGTGGAATTGTTCGTCACCTTCAACATTCAATTTCCCCACATGGACTGTTCCATCAACAGGCAATTTCTTATAAGCAGATTGCCATTCGTTACCATTATGATGATGCGTTTGAATTTTCCCGAAGTGGATTGCTCGTAGTTGCATCCGTTTTGCTCCTCAATAATCGTTGTTATAATTCCAATATTCATTCAACTTATTAAGGATACCGTAGTCTTATGCCTTTTGCAGAAATATCCACGGGTGCAAACTTACACTATGAACATCTGAATGCTAATGCCGATAGTATTCCTATCGTTGTGATTCATGGCTTATTGGGGACTGGACGTAAAGACCTCGGTCATGTGTTGGATTGGCTTGCAGACGAAGGGTATCAAGTGATTGCGCCAACGTTAAGAGGTTACGGTCAATCGACACCGAAGCCAAGGCGTTTTCCTTATCAATTTTATAGACGCGATGCACAAGATGTGATTGCATTTTTAGAAGCACTTAATATCTCAAAATGTCATATTTTAGGATATAGCGATGGCGGTGAAGTCGCGTTATCAAGCGCGGGACTTGCTCCAGAGCGATTTACAAGTGTAGCCACAATTGGGTCGATTGGCTATCAGGGACCTGATATTCGTGCGATTGTGATGGGCTATCGTCCAGGGAGTCAGTGGATTACAGAAGATGAAATTGAGATGCACGAAATACCTGATGCCGATAAATTTGCAGCAGAATGGGTGCGTGCTATGGTGCAATTGGTTGATTCAGGGGGTGATGTTGCTGTTAGCCTCGCCAAACATATGACAATGCCTGTATTGATGATGCTGGGCGAAAAAGACCGTTTGAATCCAAAAGCCTATGCGGAAGTATTCATGAAAGATGTTGTTGATGGCAAAATTGAAATGTTTGATTCAGGACATCCGATCCATGATGAGCAAACTGAACAATTTCGAGATATCTTTTTGTCTCATCTAAAAAGAGCAGAATCTATGTAATTTTGTTGGCGGAATGTGACAAGCATTCTATAATCATCATGGAAACGTTAATTACTTAATTGGACTCACTCATGCCAATCAATGAAACTGCCTTTCGTAATGGGTTTGAAACACAGCATCAAGAAGTTTATGAACCATCGCTTACTGTGCAAGGGAATATCCCTGATTGGTTGGTAGGGACTTATGTCCGTAATGGACCTGGACAGTTTGATTTAGGCGATGACAAGCGTGATCCATTCGGACGCTATTGGCACTGGTTTGATGGGCTTGCGATGCCTCATCGTTATAAATTTGAGAATGGTACTGTTGGCTTTGCGAATCGTTATTTGAGAACAGAAACCTATAAAAAAGACCGAGAGACAGGTAAGCTCAACTTTCGTATGTCTGCAACAGACCCCAAGCGAAGTGGGTGGGATAAATTTTTAGCAACATTTGGGCGCATGGCCTTCACAGACAATACAAATATTCATACGATGGAACTTGCTGGTGAGTACGTTGCCCTCACAGAACGTCAAGAGGCTTACGTTTTTGACTTAGACACACTCGAAACTAAGGGAATGTTTCGGTACGACAAAAGCGCAAATAACAATACACAAACAGCCCATACACACTACGACCCTGCAACACGTATCAAATACAATTTGATGCTCAGTTTTGGTCTCAGCAGTGCTTATGAGTTATATACACTCAAAGACCGACGTTATACTTTGCTAGGACGTATTCCTGTTCGTGCGCCGTCTTATATGCACAGCTTTAGTATGACAGAAAACTACATTGTGTTGACCGAATACCCACTCCGCATCAGTTTGCTTGGGACATTCCAATTTTTGTGGACAGACACCCCGTATCTCGACAATTTTTCTTGGCGACCGCAAGATGGGACAAATATCGTCATCATTGACCGTAAGACTGGCAATATTGTCAAACAAGTTCAGGCGGATGCGTGCTTTAGCTTTCATCACATCAATGCCTTTGAACAAGGGGATTCAGTGATTGTTGATATATCAGCTTACGCGGATGGAAGTGTGATTCAAGGGCTTTATGTTGATACGATGAAATCTGACGTTGAATATTCGACTATGACAGCCGAATTTCGTCGCTACACGATTGATATGCAAAGCTATAGTGCACTTGCCTCAGTTGGTTATGATTTGACGACAGATGACCGCATCATGTTACCTCGTATCAACTACAATCATTACAATACAAAACCTTATCGCTATGCCTATGGGCTAAGTACCGCAGGTAATAAACGTGATTTCGTCAACGAGATTGTCAAGATTGATGTAGACCACGCCATGACTGATAAACGCTGGCATGTAGAGGGGCATTATCCGAGTGAGCCTGTTTTTGCGCCACGTCCTAATGCAACTGCTGAAGATGACGGGCTTGTTATGTCTACTGTCTATAATTCGGAGACTGACAAATCATATTTGCTGTTATTAGATGGTCAAACATTCAATGTGCAAGCAACAGCAGATTTACTTATTCGGATTCCATTTGGTTTTCATGGTCGCTGGTATCCAAATGGGAATATGTACGCGCTGTAATTTAAATGAGGGTACTTTGACGATACCCTCACCTATGTTATAGATTCATGGTCTCTAGCTGATACACACCCCATTGATTATTGATTGCCTCGAAAGTAGAACGTGCTTGAGTTAGATGTTCATGGCTTGCTTGCAGTTTGCCTAAAATCATATGCCCTAAGCCAATGTCATATTGCATTTGATATTGCTGGGCGATTTTCAAGCCAGTTTTCGCTAGGGATATAGCTTTTTCTGCTTCCCCTGTTAGAGATAAATACTGTGCTTCCATGAGTTTAGCGCGTGCTTCACCGATGGAGAATGTCTTACCGTAGGATGTTAATTCACGACATGCCTGACGTGCATTGTTTGCATTGATGGATGTATTCGATTTTGCTAATCGCGCGAGATGTGCCTCTACTGAGGCTGAGTAACCATCGAGTTGCACGTAAATTTTGAATGGGTTTTTAGCAATGTGTTCATCAAGAGATTGCAATCGTTGGTCAAACAATGTCCAATTTTCACAACGTAGCGCATTTAAAACGAGTGCTGCCAGCGCGTTTAATGTAACCATTGGTGCATCATCATAGCCTAGTGCTGTTTCTGCACAGACTTGTGCTTCATCATAGTATCCATAGTAGAAGAGTGACCGTGCACGAATTGCTAGCTGAATCGCCATTTGTGATTCATTGTGCATCCGTTCTGATGAATTATAGGCATCAATGTATCGTTCAATAGCTGTTTGATAGTCGCCACGATAGTGATGAATATCACCAACTAATCCCGAACCATCACGCCAAGTTTTCCAATCGCCCACCTTATTCGCTAAATTTAAACATTCATCAAGCAGTGATTGTGCTTTTTCCCATTCACCCCAACCTGTATGGACAATCGCCAGTGGAAAGAGCGATGCTGCTCGCCAAACCTCAGAAATGTTATTATGTTTGAGTACCTCACTTGAAGTGTTTACATAAGTTTCTGTCAATGAGCGAATACCAGATGCGGCTGCAATCACTGACACACCAGCCGATGAATAAGCAAGCGAGTGTCCTACCCCTAGACGCTCTGCTAGATTGAGCGCACGCATACTCGCATAAAAACTCAAAGTCGGCTTTTGACGATATGCAAGCAATACTTCGCCGAGTTGGGTCATTGCTTGAGTAGCTTCGTTAAGTCTCGCAAATTTTGGATTAGAAGGTTGTGTTGGTTTCGGTGGCTTTAGACGATGTACAATTTGACGCACTATCTGACCAAGTGTGTGTGCTCTGAGCATCATGCCGTCCTGTGGAACAGGTGTACGCACTTCTCCTATAGCTACAGAAAATTGTTCAATAGCGTCGTCGATATAGCCCATTCTGACGTAACACGCAGCTAATTTACGATAGAATTGCGCTAACTGAACCGCATCATATGAAATTTCTGGATAAGATTCATGTAAGGCTATGATACGCTCAAAGTAAATTGATGCTTCTTCAAATGCACCACCATCAAAGGATGTTTGTGCAGCGATGACTTTATAATAGGCTTCTTTGACAACATCACCTGCTTCTGTCCAATGATAGGCAAGCCGAACAGCACCTTTCTCTTCGCCATATAATTTTTCAATTGCTGAGGCTGCTTGCATATGGAGATTTGTTAGTTTCTCATCTGGAATATCATCAAGAATAGTCCGACGAATTGCATTATTAGAAATACGCCATTGATCGCTACGGATACGGAGTAACATCATTTCTTCACCGAACTGCAACCATTCAGCAATTTGCTCTGTACCAAATAGTTCATTCATCACATCAATGTTAACAACTCGCCCAAGAACGGCTGCCATTTCTAGCATCTCACAGTAGTGTTGAGGCACATAGCGCATACGGTGACGAATAACTTTTTCAATCCGCTTACCAAGCATTGTATCTGGAATATCATCTATGTGATTGAGGTCATCAAGTGTCCCAAAATCTTCAATAATGGCACGCAGGAATTCGATGATAAACATGATATTGCCATCGGTTTCATGCTGGAGTAGCTCGACAATTGCGTGTAGGTTTGTCTTATTTGTTAAGATTGCATCCATGTAGGCTTTAATTGCCGACGCAGTAAGAGGCTGGAGATCCAGATAGTTCATATCAGATAATTCATCAAGCAATTGCGGTGCTTCGTTAGTACGATAGGTACAAACAATCATGAGAGCCTTGTTATCTGTAAGAGGAACAACTTGTCGTAATAAGTCGAGACTTTCACGCGCTAAATGAATATCTTCTAGGATAATCAATATTGGGCGTGTGATACGTTTCAAAATATCGGAAACGACTTCTAGCAGACGGTTGTATGTTGTCACCGCACCGATTGTTGGTGCATCATCGACAGTTTCCATCTTTGCAAGACGTTCAATATTATCGACTATTGGCTTCAATACACTTGCTTCGAGTGGGTCAAGGTCAACTTCTAAAATAAGACGACTAATCACATCACGCCAAAGTTGAAAAGGTTGGCTAGCTTCCGTAATAGTTTGACCACGCATTACCAATGCACCGCGCACTAGTGCTCGAATACGTAATTCATCAACGAGCCGAGATTTACCCGTTCCTGCTTCGCCACCAACTAGCCAGACACAACCTTCTTCTTTGAGACTTTCTTTAAATTCAGTGTCTAAAGTTGTAATTTCGTCGTTGCGTCCCATCATCCGCACACTTTGTAACAAGCCTTCACGTACTTCGATAGTCGTGCCAACAGTATCGTTAGTTAAAGTACGTAACACAATTAGGGCTTCGTTCGCAGAGTAACGCTTTGACGGTTCTCTTTCAATCATCTTCTCAACAATTTCCGTGAGAACTTCTGCATCTAGATTTGTATCAAGTAATTGAATGGGGGTTACGTCA
Source organism: Chloroflexota bacterium (assembly GCA_039200705.1). Taxonomy (GTDB): domain Bacteria; phylum Chloroflexota; class Anaerolineae; order Aggregatilineales; family Phototrophicaceae; genus JAUZRW01. Next base: position 34,144 of record JBCCSC010000019.1, on the reverse strand, counting down.
GGCGTTTGATATTGAATACTTTCAAGCAATGTATTGATATTATTGGTATCAAAAGGAAAAGACTCTAGTAAAACTTCGTATGTGATTAGACCAGCCGCATAAATATCAGCAGCTCTACCATCGCGTAAAATGTCGAAATCACCCCCAAATAAAAGCTCAGGAGGCAAATATGCTATCGTACCAGCAATTTTATCATTTGGTTCATCGAAGGTTTCATACTGCGGTATCGCAACACCAAAATCTAGTAGCTTTACTTGACCATTGCTATCAACGAGGATATTCTCAGGCTTAATATCACGATGAACGATACCTCGCCGATGAAGATAATCTAGCGCTTCCATCATCTGAATGATGAGGTTCAATTTTGCTTCGACCGTTGGTAGGTCTCTAGCATAATCGACAATCGTGCGTGACCCTTCAAGATAAGTCATAGTGTAGTAAGGTTGTTGGCGAAAATCGAAGCCAAAGTCAAGCACACTGATGATGTTTGGATGTCGTAACGTTGCTAATACTCTAAATTCTTCTGCTAACTTGAATTTAGAGTTAGCTAAGGATGCAGAGTCATTCGGGTCAATTGTTAAAATCTGTCTTGCTAATACAGACTTGAGTGCAACAATATCCCCTGTTAAGCGGTCAAATGCTTTATAGACCTTACCCATCCCCCCTTCACCAATTTCATCCAGGGTTTCGTAGCGATTATCAAACTCATCCAAAGGCATCATGTGTGAGTTGTTCCATATCAACTAATGATTAATGGCTTCATTATAATTCAAAAGTGCCTTAATTGTGTTACCCAGTTAGATATGATCTTCGCCAGATAAACACCTCACATTACAGATTAGTCAATGACAAGCATATCTTGGAATCCATTGGTCAATTTTTCACCACCGTCAGGTCGCGCAACGACAACATCTTCGACACGAGCAGAGAAGGTATTAAATTGCGTGATACTCGGTTCAACAGTGAAGAGCATACCATTCTGTAGCAAGGTTTCATCGCCTGTAGTCAAGAATGGTGGTTCATGGACATCCATACCGATACCATGTCCGAGGCGATGACGAAATTCATCACCATAGCCACCCTCAACAATGACTTGACGAGCAACTGCATCAACTTGAGTAGTGGTCACTTGACTTGATTTCATCGCTTCTACCCCTGCTGCTTGTGATGCCATCACCAATTCATAAACCTTTGTGTATTCAGCGTCAGGCTCACCAAAAAATACTGTCCGTCCAAAATCGTAGCAGAAACCTTGATACGCTGCACCAAAGTCAAACAAAATGCTCACAGGGGGTGTTAATACCCGTTTCCAAGTTGCTTCTCTTTGACCAAACAATAATGGATGATTCGGTCCTGAGTTATAGAGTGACGTAGGAAAAGATGGTCCTAACGAGCCATGTTTGCGGAGTTGATAATCAACTTCTGAGATAATCTCGAGTTCAGTCATTCCATGTTTGAGATTCGATAGCACATCTGCGAAGGCAGCCTCGGTGATTGCACCTGCTTGACGCATCATCCCAATTTCGTCTTCGGACTTGATGACTCGTAATTCTCTTAAAATATCCGTTGCAGAGACAAATATTGCATCAGGGTAAAGACGATGCAAGGCAGAAACAGTTTCACCATGTGACCAATCACTGATGGCAATACGGGACTTAGCTGGTAAGTCAAAATTTTGCAAAATGTCCGCTACCATTTGAGCAGGGTCGTCCCAATCACCCAGCACACGTAAATCTATTCCTTCTACATTTTCTAAGCCACCAAATTCTGCCGACATACGTGGTAAGGCTAGAATCGGTTGATGTGATGCAGTTAACCATGCACCTTCTAACCATGCGCCTGGGTGCATTACTGCCCCGAATGTTGGAACATCGCGTGGGACACCTGCTAAATATTGCAAGTCAGATGATGCAACGGGAAAGTAAGCGACATCAGCACGATTAGCTAATTTTTCTTGAAACGATTGAATGCGTTGTGTGTAATCCATAATTCTCTCACTCCGACTGAAATAAATTATCTATGAAATATAGCTAATCTCACGTCATATTTCACATCCAATCCATACCATTAGAATTTGCGACACGCGCTGAAACAGATTACAATCTGCGTGAACACAATATGTAGTAATTTTTGTTCGTATTAGTAAAGGCAATTTTTTATGAAAATTACGCTATCACGTATGACTTTGCTTGTTGCAGTATTTGCTTTACTCATCATGAGTGGGTTGACAATTGCACAAGATGAACAAGTACTTGTGATTGGTCATACAGAAGTCACGGACTCCTATGACCTCGCACATGCTTTCAATCCCACCAGTGGTATCGTCCACCGCGCAACCTATGATACGCTTGTCACATTCCCTGATGAGGATGCAAGTTCAATTGAACCTGCCCTCGCAAGCGAATGGACAATTTCTGAAGATGGTCTGACTTACACATTCACTTTGCGCGATGATGTTACATTTGCCAATGGCGACCCATTAACCGCCGATGATGTAGTTTTCTCGTTTACACGCCTTGCAAATGTGATGAGTAATCCTTCTTTTCTCGCAGACCCTATTGTTGGTATCGAAGCAACAGATGCTACAACAGTTGTGATTACACTGGCAGAGCCACGTCCATCGTTTTTATCTGAGTTGGTTAATTCTGCGTTCTCAGTAGCGAATGACACAGAAGTCATGGATGCAGGTGGCACAATGGCAGACGATGCTGCCGAAACGGATACTGCACGTGACTTCTTCGACCAGAATTCAGCAGGAACAGGTCCTTATATCCTTGAAAGCTGGACACCGTCAGAAGAAACGGTACTCGTCCGCAATGCAAATTATTGGGGTGAAGCACCTTACTTTGACCGTGTGATTATCGTCAATATTCCAGAAGCAGCGACACAAAAAGTAGCTCTTGAATCAGGTGACATCGACATTGCAACGGACTTGACACCTGACCAAGTTGACACAATGGAAGGCGATGGAGACATCACTATCTACCGTGCGCTAGACCGTTGGACACATTTCTTGCTGATGAATCGTGACCCTGAAATCGGTGGTCCTGTGGCTGACCCACTCGTCGCACAAGCTATTCGTCTCGCATTGGATTATGAAGGCTATACAGAATTATGGACAGGTAGTGTGACCCCTGGTACGAATATGTGGGTTGGTATTCAAGGGGCATATGGTGCTGACCAAGCTGTGACCCGCGACCTTGACCGTGCTCGTGAGTTGTTGGCAGAAGCTGGTTACCCTGATGGTTTTGAAATTGAACTTAGCTACCCTGATTTCACATTCAGTGGTGTGAATCTGAGTACGAATGCTCAAAAGATTCAGGCTGACCTCGCCGAAATCGGTATTGTTGTATCCTTACGCCCTGGTGAAGTACAAGTTTCACTAGAGGAATATCGTAATGGTGAACAAGGCTTTGCTTACTGGTTCTGGGGACCTGACATTCTTGACCCAATTGATTTCATTTCTTTCTTGCCGACAGGTAAAGTTGCAGAAGAACGCACCAATTGGACACCTGATAGCTTGCCAGAGGATATTTTAGCATTGATTGAGCAAGCAAAAACTGAATCCGACCCTGATGTTCGCCTTGATGTATTCAATCAATTGCAAGCATGGTCACAAGAAAATGGTGCATATGCTCCCTTCAATGTACCAGCAATCCAAACAGCCGTTGGGTCTGATATTCAGGGTTATATCTGGCATCCAAGCTGGACACTCGATATTACACTTTTGAGTCGTTCCGAATAAGAGTAAAAAATCTATAGAGTACACTAAAGGGAGAGTGTCTTATCATGCTCTCCCTTTTGATAATTAGTTGAATTGAAATTGTAATCTCATGCCTATTTATCAATACATTCTACGTCGCTTGCTATTTGCAATTCCTCTTGTACTAGGGATTACTGTTGTATCATTCTTGATTGCCAATGCTATCCCTGCTGACCCAATCACAGCGAATTTGCCTCAGAATGCGCTCAATGACGAAGAGTTGATTGCAGCGTTTCGTGCTAAATGGGGTTTAGACCGTTCGCCAGTTGAGCAATATTTCGTCTATTTAGGTAATTTGCTCCAAGGTGATATGGGTGTCTCTATCAAGACCAAAAATCCTGTGGTTGAAGATATTCGGCAATTTTTACCTGCAACAATGGAATTAGCGACTTACTCTATCATTGTTGGTTTAGGTATGGGTATTGTGTTTGGTGTTATTTCTGCTGTTTGGCGTAATTCGATTATTGATTATTTTGTGCGTGTTTTTGCCTTAATTGGGGTGAGTTTTCCTGTCTTTTTGTTAGCACTTGTTGCATTGACGGTCTTCCATGCTCAATTAGGTTGGGCAGAAGGACCTGGTCGTCTCGGATTCCTCACACGCGATCCACCCAACATAACAGGCTGGTTTACAATTGATAGCTTATTGGCTGGTAATTTTGAGACATTTCGAGAATCCGTTGCTCATTTAATTTTGCCGAGTTTCGTGCTTGGAAGTTATGTATCAGGGATTATTGCCCGTATCACACGGTCATCCTTACTTGAACAATTGAGTGCGGATTATATCCGTACTGCGCGGTCTAAGGGTTTGCGTGATAATGTTGTGATTCTAAAGCATGGACTAGCAAATGCCCTGATTCCTGTTGTCACGATTATTGGCTTGTTATATGGCAATCTATTAGCTGGGGCTGTTCTGACCGAAAGTATCTTTGCGTGGCCTGGCATCGGACGGTATGCCTTCCAAGCCTCAACATCACAAGATTTCCCTGCGATTATGGGCGTGAGTATGCTCATTGCACTGATTTATGTGGTGGTCAATTTCATCGTTGATATTCTCTACTTTTTCCTTGACCCTAGAATCCGTGCGAGTTAATTATGGCAATTTCTCCTCAAATATCTGGTTTGAATAGCACGCAACAATCCGATAGTGGTGTTAATACAGTGATTCGTGTTTTGGCAAAGAATCCTGTGGTACTGATTGGTATCATTGTTATTGTATTCTGGATCATCATTTCAGCACTTGCTCCTTTCATTGCCCCAAGTGACCCATTAGCACAAGATGTCGGTGCTCGATTATCTGCCCCTGGCGAAGAAGGATATTTACTGGGTAGCGATGAATTAGGACGTGATATTTTGACGCGCGTAATGTATGGAGGACGCTTAACACTCCCTGCTGCACTGGCTGTAGTTGTCATTGATGCCATCATCGGCACTATTATTGGTGCATTAGCAGGTTATGCAGGCGGTTTGTGGGATGAAACCATGATGCGTATCACCGAACTCTTCATGGCATTTCCGACGATTATCCTTGCGATGGCAATTACGGCAGCTTTAGGACCTGATTTACGGAATGCTGTCATCGCGTTGGCGATTGTGCGATGGCCTAATTATGCACGTCTAACACGCGGGCTGATTTTGGATGTTAAAAATGAAGATTATGTTGAAGCCGCGCGTAGTCTTGGTGCGAATCACTTCTATATTCTACGAAAAACCTTACTGCCCAATACGATCGCCCCTGCCGTCGTCTATGGGACGCTTGATATTGGGAACGCGATTTTGCTCTTCGCTGGTTTGAGTTTTCTCGGATTAGGTCCTGAGCCTTCGTCACCTGAATGGGGACGGATGGTATCGATTGGGATTGATTTCTTTGACCAATGGTGGATGTGGCTTTTCCCTGGGATTGCGATTGCAAGTGTTGTGATGGCATTTAACTTCATTGGTGATGGTTTACGCGATATTCTTGACCCACGCACACGCAAACAATGACCACAACTTGAATGCGATTTGCTCATCCGTTATCATGTCACAACTGATAGTGACACTAATAGACGTACTAATGTGCGTCTTTGTATTGAAGAGAGAGTTTATGACAGATAACGAAACCCCTAAGGGTAACTTCATCACTGATATTATTGACGAGCACAATGAGAGTGGGCGTTTTGAACAGCAAGTTCACACGCGCTTCCCTCCTGAACCCAATGGTTTTTTACACATTGGACATGCTAAATCCATTTATATCAATTTTTCACTCGCAGAGCGTTACGGTGGTTTGTGTAATTTGCGCTTTGATGACACGAACCCTGCCAAAGAAGAGCAAGAATATATTGATGCCATTATCAAAGATGTGAAATGGCTCGGCTATGATTGGGGAGACCGCCTATTCTACGCATCAGATTACTTTGATGAGTTATACGAGATGGCAGTACAACTCATCAAAGAAGGTAAAGCTTATGTGGATGAACTATCCCCAGAAGAAATGCGAGAATATCGTGGGACATTGACCAAAGCAGGTAAAGATAGCCCTTATCGTGACCGTAGTGCAGAAGAAAACCTCGCCTTATTCGAGAAGATGAAAAATGGCGAATTTGAAGAGGGTCAAGCGGTTTTACGGGCTAAGATTGATATGACATCAGGCAACATCAACATGCGTGACCCTGTGATGTATCGTATTTTGGATGCTGAACATCCACGGACAGGCGATACATGGAAAATTTACCCCATGTATGATTTCGCACATGGACAATCGGATTCTATTGAAAAAATCACCCATTCGATTTGTACTTTGGAATACGAAGACCATCGTCCATTGTATGATTGGTATCTCAACCATATTGAAATTTATCATCCACAACAAATTGAATTTGCTCGTTTGAACTTGACATACACTGTACTGAGTAAGCGCAAGTTGATTCGCTTGGTGCAAGAGGGTCATGTTAGTGGATGGGATGACCCTCGGATGCCCACAATTTCGGGGATGCGCCGTCGAGGTTATACCCCAGAAGCAATCAACAATTTCAGTGAAGATATTGGTGTGAGCAAGAAAAATGGTATCGTTGAGATTCAGCAATTGGAATATCATGTGCGCCAACACCTCAATAAGGTAGCAAATCGCATTATGGCAGTGATTAATCCTCTAAAATTGGTCATCACCAATTATCCTGATGAGCAAGTGGAGTGGATGGATGCTGTCAATAACCCTGAAGATGAATCGGCTGGTAAACGGACTGTGCCATTCTCGAAGGTACTCTACATCGAACAAGATGACTTCATGGAAGACCCACCCAAGAAATTCTATCGCCTCGCACCTGGTCGTGAAGTGCGCTTGCGTTGGGGTTATTACGTGACCTGTACGGATGTCATCAAAGATGATGAAGGTAATATTGTCGAGATTCATTGCACCTATGACCCTGAAACCAAAGGTGGCTTCGCGCCTGATGGTCGTCGGGTGAAAGCGACATTGCATTGGGTCTCAGTTGACCATGCAGTGCAAGCAGAGGCACGTCAGTATGATTATCTATTCACTGTAGAAGAACCTGATAGCGACGCTGATAAAGAATTCACTGAATTTTTGAATCCGAACTCAATGACTGTGGTTGACCCTATATATATTGAACCCCACATCAAGAATGCAAATGTTGGAGATGTAGTGCAATTTGAACGCCTCGCCTACTATGCTGTTGACCCTGATTCTACCGACGAAAAATTAGTTTTCAACCGCACTGTTACTCTGCGCGACCAATGGAAAAAAGTTCAGAATAAGGGTGGTCGTAAGAAGAAAAACAAACAAGGTAAGAAAAAGAACTAGATTGATTTATGAAGGAACTGCACGAGTAGTTCCTTTTTTAATATTTTCATTGGTAGGATTAACAGATTAATCCTTCCGAGTTCGATCTGCCACAATTTCTGCATCAGGATGTAAATCAACTATCCACTGCGCTAGTGTTGACGTTGCAAAGTGTAGTCCCTCTGTCGGACGTGGCATCCCGAAGGTGGCATAACGCAGAATATAATCATCATTTTCTTCTCGATGACGCAGTGAAAGCGCAATGTGTTGTTCAATGGTTGGTTCTTCGATATTTATCTCGAATAGTACCGAGTTGAAATTGATATTCCAGAAACCATTGAAAACAGCGACATGAATGCTATCCCCTTTATGAAAAGCGGTTTTTTCAACGGCTGATGCAATTTCTTGTGGTGTCATCGGTGTTTTGAGAACAACGTGTGGCACAGACCATTCCTCCATTACAGGGACTTGCGGTATCGGATTTTGGTTACGACGATATTTAAAGTAATTACCAACGCGCCCTTCTCGATAGCCTTTTTCTTCATATTTCGTGGTGATGAGACGCTCAGGAAAGGCATTGACCCAATCAGCATCGAGTTCGTTGGTTAAACCATTTGTTTCAACGAGTAAATCATGGCTCATTTCGGCATATTCTACGATGTCTGTTGCGAGATAAAATAGCCCACCGATTTTGAGACGACTGACAATTGCATCCAGCATATCTCGTTGCATGATGCGTCGCCCTGCATGGCGTGATTTGAACCACGGATCAGGATAATTGATGTGAATTTGGCTGATACTTTGTGGCTCAAATAGATGATTGATGGCGGTCTCGCCTCGTGAATGAATCGCAATTGCATTATCGAGTTTATGACGCGCAATTTTTTTCTCAGCTTTTTCGAGCGATGCGGTGCTAATCTCAAAGCCAATCACATGATGGTCGGGATAGGCTTTGGCGAGTGCAATAAGATAATCGCCATTTCCAAAACCAATCTCAACAATAATTGGACGCTCTGCACCAAACAAGGTATTCCAATCAGTTGCCCAATCCATTGCTAGGCTGTTGTATGATTGTCTCAAACGTGCAAGCTCCAATTTATTACAGAACGACATAAGCTGTAACTATAATCGGAGGTGTGCCAGCGTTCAAGAGATAGTCCAATTTAAAATCTCGTAGAAAATCTTTAGTTGCGAGACACTTATCGTAAGGTACAATCTAGGCATTATTCATAGCTAGGTGACATTATACACATGGATTCGAATCAGCCCTCTCCTATTGTGACATTGATTGTATTTATCTTGCTTGTGGTTGGCATTATTGTGGCAGGTGTTTTTGTCTTTTTATCACGCCCTGAACCAGCCGTTATCACGATTAATCCGCCTGAACCCACTGCGACATCCGTGCCAACATCCACACCTGAACCTATCGCAGTTTATGTGACAGGCGCAGTGAATCAAGCTCAGACAACAGTGATAGTACCGTTTGACAGTCGCGTTCGTGATGTCATTGAACAAGTAGGTGGATTCACTGAGGATGCGAATCTTGATTTGGTCAATCTGGCTGGTATTGTCCGTGATGGCGACCAAATTCATGTACCCTCCCTGAGTCCTAATGAGAATATAGCAGATAATGCGCTTCCTACGCCATCAGGTGGAGATGTCATCTATATTAATACAGCAACAATCGAAGAATTACAGACACTCCCAGGCATTGGTGAAGCGACAGCACAAGCGATTATCGATTATCGTACAGAAAATGGTGCGTTCACATCATTGGATGATTTAGATGAGGTATCTGGTATCGGCGAAGCCACTTTAGAGACACTTGAACCTCTTATCTCGTTTGATTAGACAAAACGCTCACCCGTTTGCGTATCGAAAAAATGACATTTCGTTAAATCAAAGCTCACCGTCAGTGTATCGCCTACGGTCAATTGTGTCTCAAGTGGAAGTTGCACTTGCCACATTTGATTAGGCGTGGTGACATCCACTAATAGAAATCGTTCAGCGAAATAAGGTGTTGTTTGCTTGACTATCACTTGGAGGTCGTCAGCACGCACAATATGTTCAGGGCGTATCCCTAGTGTGGTCAGTGTGCCATCAGCAATATCGACAGGCACAGGATAGCCACCAAAATCTGCACCATACCAACGACCATCACGCACTTCCCCTTGAAATAAATTCATCGTTGGCGTGCCAATGAATTCTGCGACGAAGATATTTGCAGGGGCATCATACAAACTTTGATAACTACCAACCTGCTCAATGCATCCATTGTTCATCAAAATCAAGCGGTCTGCCATCAAAGACGCTTCTTGCTGGTCATGTGTTACGTAGATTAGAGTCACTGGATATTTAGACAATAACTTACGGGCTTCGACACGCGCAGTCTGTCTCAGCTTGGCATCCAAATTAGCAAATGGTTCATCAAATAAGAGTAATTTGAGGTCACGCGCAAAGGCACGTGCAATCGCGACCCGTTGTTTTTCTCCACCTGATAATTGCTTAGGGAATTTTCCTAAGATGCGTTCGATACCAAAGCCTGTAATCTTTGCAATTTGTTGCACGCGCTCAGGAACTTCTTCTTCACGTTGCCTTAAACGCAGGAAAAAACCAATGTTAGCTTTTGAGTCCCATTGTGGAATCAGAGCATAATTCTGGAATACCATACCAATGCCACGATGTTCAGGCTTGAGTTGCTTGATTGGCTCATCATTGTATAGCACTCGTCCACTATCAGGGTCTTCTAAGCCTGCAATCATCCGCAGGAGTGTTGTTTTGCCACATCCTGATGGACCAATAAGCGCAATTTTGCCCCCTTCACTGACTTTGAGCGAGACATCATCAACGGCTTGTACTATTTCCTTATCTTTAAGGACGTATTGCTTCGACACATTTTCAACTGAAATCATCGTCATAGGTGTTGCCCTTTTTGTCGTATTGTAACGTTAAATCTTGCAAAAATCTGGTTCATTGCTTGACAGTCTCACTCAAACACGGTATTGTTTTTGCATCTTAAAAATAAGCGAAATTTCTTGCAACGATGTTTAGCAATTTCATCATCACTACTATGACAACTATGATGATGACCACCCACATAAGGGATGGAGAGTTTCGCTTGCCATAAGATTGTGCGAATTTTGATGCAACAGGCGTGTAGGGCGAAACCCTACGCGCCTTTTTTATTGAGTGGTCACAACGAGAGAAGGAACACTTACAACATGATTACAATGAAATTTGGTGGGACATCTGTTGGCAGTGCAGACGCTATTGAGCAAGCCGTAATGATTATCACTGAGCAACTTAAAACTGACTCACAGGTTGCTGTGATTGTTTCTGCGATGAGTGGTGTCACAGATATGTTGATTCGTTCTATCGATTTAGCGATTCAAGCGGATAAATGGGGTTACCTGTCCATTTCAAATGATATTCGGGATAAGCACGAAGAAGCTATCGCGGAATTATTGAGTGTTGGCGAAAAACGCGAGCAAATTACTCAAGAACTCAATTCGATGCTGGAGCATTATGTGCAACTTTGTGATGCGATGAATATCCTTGGCGAAGCAACGCCTCGCATCCGTGATGCAGTCGTTTCGTTTGGGGAACGGTTGAGTAGTCGTTTGATTGCAAGTGTTTTACAAGAGCGTGGTATTAAGGCTCAGCAGTTTGATGCAGGTCAATTTCTCATCACAAATGATATTCATCAAGATGCTGACCCCATCTGGGAGCTTACCAAGCACAATATCGCAACAATATTACGTCCTCAAATTGAGGATGGTGTCGTGCCTGTCATTACAGGCTTTGTTGGTGCAACACAAGATGGTGTCATCACGACATTAGGACGTGGTGGGAGTGACTTTAGTGCAGCCGTCTTCGCAGCGTATCTCGATAGTGATGAACTGATTATTTGGACAGATGTGGATGGAGTCATGACAACTGACCCACGTTTAGATAAACGTGCCAAAGTATTGCCGTATGTTTCTTACACCGAAGTCGGCGAATTAGCCTACTATGGCGCAAAAGTTCTGCATCCTAAAACAGTTCAACCGATTATCACCCGTGAAATTCCGTTGCGTGTGCGAAATACATTCAATGTTGAACACCCAGGAACATTAATCGGCGCGGAGTCACGCGCGAGTAATGGCATCATCAAGGCTGTGACTGCTATTAAACAAGTCAGTATGTTGACAGTCAGTGGCAAGGGGATGTTGGGTGTACCAGGGATTGCAGGACGGACATTCTCGGCGACAGCACAAGCAGGCGCAAGTATTTTGATGATTTCGCAATCTTCTTCTGAGCAGAGTTTCTGTTTTACCGTCGTTGATTCTCAAGCTAATGATGTAAAAGCGATGGTCGAGACTGAACTGGCTGATGAAATTGCCCATCGTGATGTTGATGGCATTGATGTTTTGGGAAATGTAGTGATTATCACAGTTGTGGGTGCAGGTATGCGTCATAAACCTGGGGTCGCTGGCAGTGTCTTCACACGGATGGGCGATAATCGTGTGAATGTACTGGCAATTGCACAAGGTTCATCTGAATGTAGCATCAGTTTTGTTGTTGATGAGCGTGATTTGGAGTTAGCCGTTTTAAAGCTCCACGACCTTGCTTTAGAATCACATGATTTGGATGCTTAATGAAATTTACTAATCCCTGTGAAAGCAAAGCATAATTTGACAGGGATTAGATTTAATCACTAGTCTGCACAGTATCTAATGTATTTTGATGATGTGTGATGAGGTTTTGATGGGTAGTTTTTAGCACGTCTTTATCGAGTCGCTGATCATGCAAACACAAAAAAGTGAGGGCATCATCTAGCGTTTTGACAAGTTTGAAGCGTACATTGAACAATTGAAAGAAAATGTTGCCCATAAATTCAAACGAGCGACTATGTTTTCCGTAGGCAACAACCCAACCGACTTTTTTGAGTGGTGCTTTCGTATTTTGTGATACTTTCACCACTTGGCTCAAACTTGTTGGGAAACTCTCTAAGGATTGCCAATTGTGTAAAAAATGAACAGGCGCTTCAGACGATTCGATAACATATTTGGCTGACTCGTGAAACGCTTCCCCAACATCGTCACTCAACATGATGCCTGAAAAGACAACGTAAACGACTTGGTTTTCGCTCAACCATGTATGGCTATGTGGCATTATTTTCCCCTGATATATTTGATGAGGTCATTATATCACTTAGGGACACAAATCCACGGCAAATGAGAAAACTCACATTTGAAAAGATTGTTGGGGTTTAGCGAGTTAGTCAGGATTTTTGGGATAAACAGCCAAGACTGCTGGCACAGGGTCTAGCGATACAATAGTGGTTTGACTGGGTGCAATGTACATCATAGTTGAGCCACCGCCATCAAGGTTAAGAGCCGACACAATCTCAAGACCTGCATGTGGTAAGTATTGGCTTAAGTCATATAAGCTGAGTCCGAACCCTGCTGTCACCATTAGAATGATGTGTCCTTGGCTATCTTGTGCGATGATAGTACGACGAGAGATAGCTGTATCATTGGTGTTGTTGTATGTAGGTTGACTATCTTGCACCAACATTGGGAAGGCTTGTATCGCTTGTGTAGCCCCTGTTGGACTTTCATTAATCTCTCGATTATTACTGATAGCAATACCGTCATCTGATACCCAGAATGTGCCACCTCGTTCTCGATAAGGTATGCCGAAACGATTGCCATCGCTCACTAGCAAACCTAAGACATTGTGATCGACATCAAAGAAATTAGCATTAATAATGACATGGGCATCGGGGAGTTCCTCGCGCCATTCTTGAATAGTGAGGGGGGAATTGGGGCGGTAATGAGCACGAAAATCATAATAAGTTGGGTCAATACGTGTTGCTTGGAACAAAACTGCATCCACACGAATTAAGTCGTTTTCAAGACCATCTGTGACAAACTCCCAATCATCAATAGTTGTGGCTGATGTATCGTCAGGTGCTATTGACTGTGTTTGAACTAAACATCCACTCAGGAAAACAAGTATCAAATATGAAAACAAACGCATAGAACCCTCTTCAAATCAGAATTGAGCCTCATTTACTTCGTTGAATCCTATAGCGTAATTAGCTGTCTACAAGGGTGTTTGCTAGCTAGAACGTACACTTTGGCGTAATTTGCAAGTATTTTGGCGCGGTGTGCTAGTGCATCCTGACTTATCCCACCATACACTATTTTCAGAGTTGAATTCGTTATTTATTGATTGATTTTGGGTGAAAGTGAATTGTAATCGTGAAGGATGCTATCAATAGTTTAGCTGGAGGCAATAAAATTGCATTTCTACTTGTGTCTATTATCTTGCTAAGTATTACATATCCGTTCAGCGAAATGGGAACTACTGCTGCATTGCTGTTTGTCGGGTTTTATCTCATCTTAACAGGCAGTTCTATCTACCTCGTTAGTAGTGACCGTCGCTTATTGATTGGGGCTGTATTGTTGGCAGTCGCAATTGCTGTAACTAGCGGAATAACCGTTGTTAGTGATTTCACTGCACCATTGTGGATTCAATTAGCATGGAATGCTTCTGTGCTCATGCAGTTATTATTGATAATCACATTGTTAGTGACATTTATCATTCAGTCAGAGACGGTGAGTCTTGAAGTTTTATTTGCGGCGGTTGCAATCTACTTCATTGTCGGAGCATTCTTTGCTGCAATATACACCACGATAGAAAGTATTGCCCCAGGATCATTTGTATCATCTAGTGGGTCTGAAATTACATGGCAACGCTTGACCTACTTTAGTCTCGTAACAATTTCCACACTTGGTTATGGCGATATTGTCCCAGTTGCTTCTATTACACAGTCGCTTTCTGCATTGGAAGCATCTATCGGTACGCTTTATATCGCGATTCTAATTGGACGCTTCGTTAGCCTGTATCAATATGAGGATTCACGCAATTGAATGCCTAGACTTCATCTGATTCAAACAGACTATGGATGGTATCCCATGTGCTGAAGTTCTCACTATAAGTATCTTGCTTTATTTCAATAATGTATGAATAAGATAGGAACAAACAAAAGATGTCAGAGTTATTTACTCCCCCTAAGTACTTTCGAGATGTTACGTTTCACAAGCACACAGACCGCACTATCGGATGGTTGGAACTCTTCTATGACCTTGTTTATGTTGCAACTCTAATTCAGATTGGTAATTTTCTCAGTGACAATCTCACACTGCTGGGTTTTGGTCAGTTTCTAATCATGATGTTTGTTGTCTGGTGGTCTTGGGGCGGAGAAACCTTATATCAGAATAGGTATGTGGCGGATGATATATGGCACAGACTACTCGTCTTCATACAAATTTTTGGTGTTGCTACGATGGGACTCAGCGTGAGTGCAGCATTTGGTGACTTATACATACAATTCACAATTGGTTACGTGCTAGTTCGTGCAATGACTATCTTAATGTATGTGCGAACCTATTTTTCACATCCTGAAAGTCGCTCATTCGCTATGCGCTATATTATAGGCTTTGCAGGTGGTATTGCTATTTGGTTAACTGTGATTGTGATACCTGCAGAATTACATTGGGTAGCTTGGTTGGTTGCTATTGCTTTTGAAGCTCTTTGGTGGGCGCGTCCTGTTATGGTTGATGAAGTTGAAGAATGGGGTGCCGACGCTCATCACATGTTGGAACGATTTGGCATTTTTACCATCATTGTTCTTGGGGAAGCCTTTGTTAAAGTTTTAGATGACGCACAGGGGACAGCATTAGGTATCGAGCAAGTCTTATTTGGGGTCATTGGATTAGTTATTTTATACACGCTATGGTGGCTGTATTTCTCCGATGCCGCCGATCGACTGTTCGATGTGTCATCCAATATAAAAATTAGTAGCTGGTCGTATGGTCATTTATTTCTAGCAACATCACTAGTGGCGTTTGGTGTAGCACTGAAAAAACTATTCGCAGAAACAATCAGCTATTCGGATAAGATAGTCACAGATGAGTATCGACTGTTATTAACGGTTGCAATTGGCGTTTTCTTGCTGGCATTGGCAATGATTAATTATGGTCTGGATGATAAGCTCACCCCTCATAGCCAGATTAAACGAGTCATTATCTATCTTGTGATCGCGATTGTGATTGTTGGTATAGGATTACTTGTAACGGTTTTAACAGCGACACAGTTCACAGCAATCATTGCCGTCATCATGGTGACATTGGTTGTATTCAATATTTATCAAACTATAACTTTTGCAGAACCAAGCTCTGAATATTAGATAGCACCTGGAGTTTAAGTAAGTCAAAGACCAGCCCAAAACTGGTCTTTTTCTATTCTGTACTGACATACTTAAAAACGGGTATGACATCTCTGCCATACCCGCTGATTGCTAAAAGCTAATTGCTGACTGCTATTATCTTAGCCAATTAGAAATTGGTTCATACGGTCAATGATAGCTGTTGCAAATTCACTTGTTTTGACTTCTTTTGCATCAGGCATTTGACGGGCGAAGTCGTAGGTGACAATCTTATCTGCGATGGTTGCTTCATAGGCTTTAGTGATAAGTTCTGCTGCTTCAAACCAACCGATGTGTTCCAGCATCATCACACCACTGAACAACAATGAGCCAGGATTGACTTTATCAAGGTTGGTGTACTTCGGTGCTGTGCCGTGTGTTGCTTCAAAGAGAGCAATTTCGTCACCGATATTCGCACCAGGAGCAATCCCAACACCACCGACTTCAGCAGCCAGCGCATCACTGAGGTAATCGCCATTGAGATTGGTGGTTGCAATCACATCATGTTCGCGCGGACGTAAGAGCATCTTTTGGAACATAATGTCAGCGATAGTATCCTGAATGAGAATTTTACCGTCTGGTACTTTACCACCGTGATTTGCTGCAACTTCTTCCCAACTAATGGTTTCTTCTGGGAATTCTTCTTTGGCGAGTTCATAACCCCAGCGTTGGAATGCACCCTCAGTGAATTTTTGAATGTTGCCTTTATGAACGAGGGTGACACTACCGCGCCCACGCTCAATAGCATATTTGATGGCAGCACGAATTAGACGTTTACTACCAAATTCACTGACTGGTTTGATGCCCAAGCCTGCCCCTTCAAAGAAACCTGTTGCGCCCATTTCTTCGCGCAAGAATTTTGCTAATTTTTCATTTTCTTCCGTACCTGCTTCAAATTCGATTCCTGCGTAGATGTCTTCGGTATTTTCACGGAAGATGACAACATCGACATCTTGTGGTTCTTTGAGTGGACTTGGCACACCTTGAAACCAGCGCACAGGACGAATACAACTGTATAAATCAAGCACTTGGCGCAAGGTCACATTCAGACTACGGAAGCCACCACCAACAGGAGTCGTCAATGGACCTTTGATGCCGACTTTATAATCACGTAAGGCTTGGAAGGTTTCTTCTGGCATATAATCGCCATCGTAAGTGTCGGCTGCTTTTTCACCTGAATAAATTTCCATCCATGTAATTTTCTTTTGACCACCATAGGCTTTTTCAACAGCAGCATCCCAAATGCGCTTGCTAGCAGTCATGATGTCATACCCAATGCCATCGCCCTCAATAAATAGCAAGATAGGATTATTCGGAACATTCATCTTGCCATCGGTGAAGGTAATCTTCTCACCTGTTTCGGGTATAACAATTTTTTCGTAAGCCATAAATCAGTATCTCCTTTGTGTGTACTAATGTCTTACTCATAAGTGTGCGTGAATTATAGCACAATCAGGTATCTTGACCACAAATGCTCATAATCAACGATGAACCACTGCTCACCAATTCGTTACCCATTATGTGGTAAAAGATGATATGCTGTTACAAATAGTATTCACTGGATATCGTTTATGCTCACATTATTCAAAAATATCCGTCAATTCATTGCTAACGTTCTTGAGATTGCAAGTATTTCTTATCGCACGAATCCCTTCCTGCTATTCTCGCTGATTGGCATCCAAATTTTGATGGGCTTACGTCCTGTGATTTCAGCGTGGGTCATCAAACGCCTTGTGGATGTGCTTTCATCGAATTTGCAAGGGGATGTTCTCGCAGCTTTGATTGAAAATATGTGGTTTTTAATCATCCTACAGGGTATTGTGATTACATCAGGTAAATTCCTCATTGACCTACAAGGCTACCTACGAGAAGAATTGTCACGGCAACTGAATATTGTCAATCGCACGATGATTTTTGACGAGATTAATCGTTTGGAGGGTGTGAGCTACTTTGAGCGTGGCGAGTTTTACACAACGATTAATGCTGCATCACTTGGTTTATCGTATGGAACATTGCATACAATCTACCAATTAACCGAGTTATTCCAGAAAATTGTGACCTTACTGAGCTTTGTGGGTATCCTGATTGTTCTCAGTCCACTATTAGCCTTACTAGTTGTGTTGGCAGGTGTGCCACAATTGATTGGACGTTTGTGGATGAGTCGCATGAGTTTTGAAACCTATCATCGTCGGCAACCTAAAGAGCGTCGTCGTAACTATCTCTCGACAATTTTATCGCGTCCGCATGTGATGGCAGATGTCCGTGCTTATAATCTTTCAGGCTATCTATTTGACCAATTCCTAGAAGAATCCTACGGCGTGCATGACATCAATCGTGCGAATCAACTCAAGCAATTATGGATGAAGAGTGGGCTTAACATTCTTGTTGGGACAGTCGCCAGTGGTACATTTGCATTGGTTGTTCGACAAGCAACACAGAGATTAATTTCTGTTGGGGATGTCACTTTCTACTTCTCAGCGTTGGTGAATGTCATGAATTCGCTGAATGGGATTGCTGACCATATCAGTGCATTGAATGGCTACACACTTTACTTTAATCGCTATAAAGAGCTAAAAGCATTGCCAAATGATTTACAGATGGCAAATAATCCTAAGCGTGTGCCACAATTACAGCGCGGTATCACCCTGAGTAATATCACTTTCCGCTATCAAGAAACGTTGCCTCCTGCTCTAGACAATGTATCACTGACAATCCCTGCTGGCAAGACAATAGCACTTGTTGGCGAAAACGGCTCAGGCAAAAGTACACTCGTCAAATTGTTGACCCGCCTCTATGACCCGCAAGATGGGCAAATTCTATGGGATGACATCGACATTCGTGAGTTCAATACGTCGGCATTGCGTGAACATATTGCGCCTCTGTTCCAAGATTTTGCGAAATTTGATTTATCTGTGCGAGAAAATATTGCTTCTGGCAACATCAAACAGATTGATGATGTCAACTCAATTGAAGCATCTGCTGATAATGCAGGCGTGTTAGATACAATTCATGAGTTACCACAACACGAACAAACGATACTGAGCAAGCATGTTTTGGATAATGATGCACATGGTATGGATGTATCGGGGGGTGAGTGGCAAAAAATCGCGTTGGCACGAGTTCACATGCGCGATGCTAATTTCATCATTTTAGACGAGCCGACTGCTGACCTTGACCCAA
The DNA here is from genome assembly GCA_039200705.1 of Chloroflexota bacterium. GTDB lineage: Bacteria > Chloroflexota > Anaerolineae > Aggregatilineales > Phototrophicaceae > JAUZRW01. The sequence continues at coordinate 15,163 of JBCCSC010000019.1, read as the reverse complement.
TTGCAGAGCGCCAACTTTATGAGCAATTTATTGCCAATAAAGGCAACAAGACTGCCCTACTGATTTCAAGTCGTTTTAGCACAATTCGGATGGCAGATGTCATTGCTGTCATGAAAGATGGACACATCATCGAATATGGCACACATGATGATTTACTTGCAAAAAATGGTGAATATAAGCGACTCTATACAGCGCAAGCTGAACAATATCAATAATGCGCTTTGTTAAGCGACCTTAATCTCTTAGGCGAAATGCCTAAAGCATCAGCAAAGGTTGCTTAACATTCTACAATGATAATCCTCCATACGGAGATTGACCCGTCTCTATATTAATATACAAACAATCCAAATTTGGAGGATACATGATTAAAACAATTCGTATTGTCGCATTGTTGCTTGTGCTATCGCTTGCTGTGCCATTTAGCGCACAAGATAGCTTCACCATGACCCCACTCGGGACATATTCTCATGGTGGTTTTGATGAAAGCGCGTCTGAAATTGCTGCATATGATGCTTTCACACAGCGTCTCTTTGTCACCAACAGCGAAGTTGATGCGCTTGACATTCTCGACATCAGCGACCCAGCCAATATCACCTTGTTTGCTCAAATTGATTTGACCGAATACGGTGATGGTATTCAAAGTGTAAGTGTCTTTGATGGACTGGTTGCAGCAGCCGTTGATGCAGAAGAAGTTGATGGTGCTGGCACAGTCGTCTTCCTCGATACTGACGGTAATTTCCTCAACAGTGTTCAAGTTGGTGTATTGCCTGATATGTTGACTTTCACTCCTGATGGTAGCAAGGTCCTCACGGCTGATGAAGGTGAGCCAAACGATGAATACACTGTTGACCCACTTGGCAGTGTGAGCATCATTGATTTAGCTGATGGTGTTGAAAATGCGACTGTTACGATTGTGACTTTTGAAGACGTTGAAATTCCTGAAGGTGTTCGTATCTTTGGTCCTAATGCTACCCCAGCACAAGACCTCGAACCAGAATTTATCGCTATCTCACCAGATGGTGCAACAGCATTTGTCGCATTGCAAGAAAACAATGCACTTGGTGTGATTGACATCGCAAGCGCGAGTGTATCAGCGATTGTGCCATTAGGTGTGAAAGACCACAGCCTGGAAGGTAATGAACTAGATGCAGGGACAGATGACGGTACAATTAATATCACCAATTGGTCTGTCTTTGGCTTGTATCAGCCTGATGGTATCGCAACCTATGAAGTTGATGGTGAAGTTTATATTGTCACTGCGAATGAAGGTGATACCCGCGATTATGATGGGTACAGTGAAGAAGGCGAAATTGGCGAATCAGCAATCGACCCTGACTTCCCTGACTTTGAAACCTTAACTACCGAAGAAGCAATTCTCGGCTTGGGCTTGACTGAAGCAGATGGCGACACCGATGGTGATGGTGACCTTGACGAAATCTATATTCCAGGCGCACGCTCATTCTCAATTTGGGCAAGTGACGGCACACTCGTTTGGGATAGTGGTGCACAATTTGAAGAAATCACTGCGGAAGCACTACCAGATGACTTCAACAGCACCAACGACAAAAACGGCGATTTTGATGGTCGTAGCGACAACAAAGGTCCAGAACCAGAAGGCGTGACCATCGGCGTTATCGGTGATGTAACCTACGCTTTCATCGTCTTAGAACGTGTTGGCGGTATCATGGTTTATGACATCACAGACCCAACTGCACCGACATTCATCAACTACACCAATAACCGTGATTTCAGTGGTAATGCGGAAGAAGGCACGGCTGGTGACCTCGGACCTGAATCAAGCGTTTTCATCCCTGCGATGGATAGCCCAACAGGAACTGATTTGCTTGTTGTGACTAACGAAGTGAGTGGTACAACAACGATTTTTGAAATCTCGCAATAAACTCTTCCACAGTGGATGGCAAGTAATTGTCATCCATTTACATCAATTCTTAGCAATATTCGCTAATCTTCGTATAATCTTACTTAGTGAAACTGTGCAAATTACCACTTGTACATCATTCACCAGTACTTAACAATGACGATAACAATCATGAATAATACTGGATTAGCGTATGATTGACCCCCTGCCAACCAACGATGTTATTGAAGCCTACAGCGAAGCAGTATCTTGGGAAGAAATAGAAAAGCAGAAGCGTCGCTTCAATGATAAATTAAAAGAACTCGCAAAAGCCTCTACTGATGATGACTTACCTCTTGAGGATTTAGCTGATGCGGCAGGCATCCCAATTTCAACTCTTTACCCTGATAGTGACAAAGGCAATGTTCTCTTGGGGCATGTTAATGGTAGTCAATACATGCTTGGAAGTTTCGTTAGCAAACGTTATCGTCATGGTAAAACCTTGCTTGAGAGCATTGTCCCCTATAATTTTAATCCCAGCGTCAACCATACAAACTTGGCAGAAAGTCATAATCCAACAACTGAAATGCGTGCTTTGGGCGCAGAATTAGAACTCGGCTTGTACCATGCAGATGGGACAGTCCCTTCCGAGCAAGAGGTGGTGAAATTTTCGGAGCATTATCGTAATAGTGCTAAGATGCTCGGTATTACGCCGAACGTTGACCGTGAAGCCTGTGCATATCAAGTAGAGGTGCATGTTGCGCCTGGGATTGGCTATCATCGCACTCGTTTATCCATTGAAGGCATCATGAAATCACTGGTTTCGGCATCCCGTGCTACAGGCTTATATACCGCTATGATGTCAGCTTATCCGATTAAGACCGATTTCCAGCTAACTGACCATCCTAAAGTGCATACTGCTGTTGACGTGATGTGTGAAATTAACGCACAATTCCCTGAGTACGAAGGACGGATGCAGACGGCTCGTGAACGTTACAATATGCGCCCTGATGCCAATGTTGTTCAGATTTTCCGCATACAAGGATGCCATATTCACCTTGATATTGCAGGGCGAAGTGAAGCACTCGGTTTGCTGACATTTTATACCATGCTCAGAAGCGCAACAGCTATTGCTAATGCTGCCCTCTTAAAAGGTGGTCCTTTTGTGAATGGCACTTGTGACCCTGAGTATACGTGTGTGCGCGAGTATTTACGCCGAACAACCATAACAGGACATCCTGTGGAATTGCCGATTACGCCTCATCTATCAGAAAACGGACTTGAGCAATATGGTTGGTTACTACATTCGGAGCGAGCAAATGCTCCTGCGCGGGCATTACTAGGTGCTAGTGTTGAGACACAACTGATTTCTGCGATGCACAATCCGATTGGGCGTGTACGTCCTGATTTGGGCATGTCGAAACGTATCTGCACTATCGAAAGCACAGGTATGCCCGTTAATATTAGTGCTGCACGCCAAGCGGCTGTCTTATCAGATTTTGAATTCACTCACGTTCTCATCGAAAATTATTTCCGTAAGCATGGGATGGATTTACAACCCTTGCTTGATGATGAAGAATTACTAGCAATTATTGGTCCACTCTCATCCGCACAATTTGACGCACAACAAGATGCTTCTGACCGTGATGGGATTGATTTTACACTTGAGACAGCTACAGGTAAGCAAATGACGCTCCCTGAATTTTACGAGATGAAGCGTAAATTCATGCACAGACACTTGATTGATGTGCCTAATATTCAGGCAAGTGATATTGATGATGTTTATATGAGCATCAATCGCATGATTGACCCACCGAGTGGACGTATTGCCTCAACACCAGAAGAATACATTGCCGACCCCACACGTCGTGGTACAGGTAATTGGGGAAATATCCTCCGTGATGCTTTCATTGCAGAAGGTGGTACATTAGGTGAGCATCATCCCGAAGCAGTTTTGCGCGTATCTAACCGTGTTCATGAAGCCTTATTGAAACGCTACGCATAAATCATCCTAGGGGATTCTAGCGAAGAATCTCCTTTCCACTTGTAATCTCTGCACGGCATCCACATAATACAGCAACGTAACTCTCAAAGGTGAAAAATGGTTTCTCTATCTGTTGTGATTCCTGTGTATCGGGGCGCACTAACAATCAGTGAATTAGTTGCATCCTTGGCGGAAGAATTGCCAATGATAGCTGATGATTATGAAGTGCTTCTGGTCGAGGATGACGGCGGTGATAACAGTTGGGATGTCATTGAAACATTATCCGCAGAGTATGAATTCTTGCGCGGTGTTAAACTCATGCGAAATTCAGGTCAACATGCTGCTTTGCTGTGTGGTATTCGGCTTGCTGAGTACGAGATTGTCGTCACTATGGACGATGATATGCAACATCCCGCATCTGAAATCAAAAAATTGCTTACTAAACTCGCTGAAGGCTATGATGTCGTCTACGGCACACCTGAGGCAAAGCAACATGAAAGTGGACGTAATCTTGGCTCATCGTTGGTTCGCTTAGCATTAGCGAATGCAATGGGTGTTAACGTGGCACGGTATGCGAGTGCATTTCGGGCATTCCGCACACATCTCCGTGATGCTTTCAGTAATTATTCAAGTCCTTATGTATCGATTGATGTTCTATTGAGTTGGGGAACAAATCGTTTTGCTCATACTTATGTGCGTCATGAGCCGAGAAAAGTTGGTGAATCAGGTTATACATTCATCAAATTAGCAAGTCTTGCTATCACGATGTTAACAGGATTCAGCGTGATTCCATTACGTTTGGCGAGTTATCTCGGTTTTGGGCTGACTATCTTTGGGATTATTCTATTCATCTACATCGTCCCTATTCGATTGTTGATTCTCAATCAGTCAGGCGTGCCAGGATTTACATTCTTGGCATCTATGATTTCGATCTTTTCTGGAACACAGATGTTCACGATTGGAATTATTGGTGAGTATTTAGCGCGGATGCACTTTCGGCTGATGGATAAACCAGCCTACACAATCGCCCAAGACACCACTACGATGCACACTCAGCCCGTCAATTCGGTGCATTTAGAACAGACTGCAAGGACGTTTGATGAAAATTAGTCTCTCAGATATTGATAAAAAACGCTTTGGCATCACAGTTGCTATCGCACAAGATATAGCTATGGATGATATAGAAGCAACTGAACATTTTTGCATCGATAATCATGTTGAGATGTGCATCACACGAGTGGCTACGACCGACTTGCAAGTTATTCAAAAGCTAGAAGACATTGGCTATCGTCTGATGGATACATTGGTCTATTATGCTTTTAAATTCAATAAAAAAGTGATTCCTGACGATACAAATGACCATTATATCCGACCAGCACAAGCAAATGACGCGGAGTCCGTTGTCGATATTGCGACAGCGAGTTTCAAAGGTTATTTTGGACATTATCATGCTGACCCACGCTTACCCAATGATAAGTGTGATGAGGTCTACATTGATTGGGCAGAAAAATCGGTTCGCTCACGCGAGATTACTGATGCCGTACTCATCGTAGAAAATGATGGTCAATTAAATGGTTTCGCTACAATGCGTCAATTATCTGAGGCTGATGGTGAAGGGGTACTCTTTGGTGTTGCGCCTCATGCACAAGGACAAGGTATTTATCGCACGATGATGATACACGGTATGCGTTGGTGCAAGCAACAGGGCTTGTCACGGATGCTTGTTTCTACTCAGATTACGAATATTGCCGTTCAGAAAGTCTGGGCACGTCTCGGTTTTGAAATGAATCACGGATATTATACACTTCACAAATGGTTCTAACTGCCACTATGTTCTCAATTTGAGCTATGCTACTGTGATGTGATGATTAGCGATAAACATACAACACACGGCGAGTGAATACTCTCATGACAGTTCGGATTCCGTTTAATAAACCAGCCACCGTTGGCAAAGAACTTGATTACGTGCAACAGGCATTAGCTTCTGGTAAAGTATCAGGTGATGGTATCTTCACCAAAAAAGTGCATACCCTCTTGCAAGACTTACTCAGTGTTCCCAAAATATTATTGACAACATCTTGCACTCATGCCCTTGAAATGTCTGCTATTTTGCTAGGTATTCAAGAAGGTGATGAAGTCATCGTACCCTCATTTACGTTCGTAAGTACGATTAACGCCTTTGTGCTACGCGGTGCTGTGCCTGTCTTTTGCGATGTTCGCCCTGATACCCTCAACATGGATGAAACAAAGCTAGAATCACTCATCACAGATAAGACCAGAGCGATTGTCCCTGTGCATTATGCAGGGGTAGCTTGTGAGATGGATACTATTATGGAGATAGCAAATCGTCATGGTATTGCTGTCGTGGAAGATAATGCTCACGCCTTGTTTGCGAAATATAAAGGCAAATATCTTGGCACATTTGGCAAAATGGCGACACAGAGTTTTCATGAAACCAAGAACTTCCACTGTGGTGAAGGTGGTGCATTACTCATTAATGACCCTGCTTTAGTTGAACGTGCCGAAATTATCCGTGAAAAAGGTACAAATCGCAGTCGTTTTTTTCGGGGGCAAGTCGATAAATATACATGGGTCGATATTGGCTCAAGTTACCTGCCGTCAGACATGTTAGGTGCATTCCTTTACGGTCAACTAGAGGAACGTGACCGTATCCAGAGCAAACGTCAACAAATATGGGAAACATATTACCAACAGCTTGAAGATTGGGCTGAGGAACATCGTGTACGACTCCCGATAGTGCCAGAGCATGTGGAACAGGTTTATCATATGTTTTATATACTCCTGCCTTCATTTGAGGTGCGTACTCAATTGATTGATTATCTCAAAGATAAAGGGATTTGGGCGGTTTTCCACTATTTACCGTTGAACACATCCGACATGGGGCGACAACACTATGGGGGCAGAGTTGGCGATTGTCCCGTGACGGAAGATATTAGTGACCGTCTGCTACGATTGCCGTTTTACTTTGAACTCAGTGAAGAAGAGCAATTTGAAATCATCCAAGCCTTGTATGACTTCACGGACTGGTAAATATAATCGAACCCTAACACCACTGACTTATGATTACATGGTACACTGTTGTCAGTGGTAATAAGCGTACCCTACCCACAGTTGATGCTTTCGTGTAACATGACATTAATGAATTAGCAGACTGTGACGCGCAGTATAAACTCGTTAGTATCGGGACAATCAATAAATACCTCCCATTCCATACTTAATAACTTTTTACTAGGTGATTTGGCAGAACGCTAAACTCAATTGATAACGAACCGATGCTTAACAGATGAGCAATCGGCTATTTTGTATTGGAGAAATACATGGCAAAACATAAAGTGAGAATTATTCCCCTCGGTGGACTTGGGGAAATTGGCAAGAACATGACGGTTTTTGAATACGGTAATGATGCGTTTATCATTGATACAGGTATCATGTTCCCTGCAAATGATATGCACGGTGTTGATTATATCATCCCTGATTTTAACTACCTCACCGAACGTACTGACCTCAACATTCATGCAATTTTCTACACACATGGACATGAAGACCACATTGGCGCAGTTAATCACGTCATTGAGGCTTTTCCGAAGGCAACACTCTATGCGACAAAATTAACCGCAGGACTCATTGAAGTCAAAGCGCACAACAGCGCACGCTTCAACGACCCTGCTGCACCATCCAAGATGCCAGAGGTGAAAGTGATTCAACCTGGAGATAAAATTCCGATTGGACCGTTCACACTTGAACCATTCCGTGTGACACATAGTATCCCTGATTGTGTAGGTTATGCGATTGATACACCTCATGGTCTGATTGTCCACACAGGTGATTACAAGTTCGACAACAATCCTGTTGATGGTAAACGTCCAGATTATGCACGCATGGCAAGTTTTGCAGAACGTGGTGTGAAGCTACTCATGGCAGATAGCACCAATGCCGATCGTGCTGGCTGGACACAATCTGAATCATTGATTGAACTTGCCTTTGAAAAAGTGTTCAAAAATGCTAAAGGGCGCATCATGATTGCGACCTTCGCATCACTGATTAGTCGTGTGCAACAAGTGGCAAATGTTGCTAAACGTCATAATCGCAAAATGGTGATTACAGGGTTTACCATGCGCGAATATGTCAAATTGGCACGTAAAATCGGCTATTTGGATATTCCTGATGACATGATTGTAGATGTGAGTAAGCTAGACAGCATTGAACCACATCGTGTGGTGCTGATGGTGACAGGGTCACAAGGTGAACCATCGGCTGTCTTGGGTAAATTATCAACAGGTCGCCATCGGTATTTGGATGTGCAAAAAGATGATACGATTGTTTTATCATCGCATCCTATCCCTGGTAACGAAGAATCTGTTTACCGCACCATTGACCGCTTGATTGAACGTGGCGCAAATGTCATCTATGAACCAATTGAAAATGTTCACGTATCGGGTCATGGGTCACAAGAAGAGATGAAGTTAATGATTAATCTCATCCAACCAACCTTCTTGATGCCGATTCATGGTCAGGTGCGTCATTTACATAGCCATGCCCGCCTCGCTGTTGAAGCAGGCATACCAGAAAGCAATGTGATTGTCTCCGAAAATGGCACAATCATTGAAGTCGATAAACACTATATCCGTAAGGGTGAACGAGTCCCTGGTGGTTATGTCTTTGTTGATGGTAGTGGCGTTGGTGATGTTGGACGCGCCGTGATTCGTGACCGTGAGATTTTAGCGCGTGATGGTTTCTTAATCGTGACAGTGAATCTCAATAGTAATACAGGTCAGGTTGTCGGTCGCCCAGAAATTATCTCGCGTGGATTTGTCTACTTACGTGATGCAGATGACCTGATGAATTCCGTCGAGAATACTGTGATTGATGTCCTCAATAAAAATCAAAGTGCGAATGGTCGTCGTGTGTCAGTGGTTGAAGATAAAGTTTCAGAATTGCTGTACAACGAAACTCGTCGTCGTCCGATGGTATTTAGCGTCGTCAACGAAATCTAAATTGATAGCATCGCAAATCTTTTAAGGGAGTGGTTGTCTCAACTGCTCCTTTTTTGTTAGTAGACTGTCACTAGATTATGAGATTCCATCGCTAGATTTAAAGTATACTTTGAGAGAAATCACGAATTCACAGAGGAAAATAGTATGGATGATGCTATGCGTCGCAATCTACTCGAACAACTCAAAGTAGTTGCCCAGGAGCAATTAAGTGAACGAGAAGAAATGCGTCAACAAGCGATTGAGAAAATGCAAGCACTCGGTGCAAAAACAGATGAGATGACTATCAACACCTTGATAGAGTATCTATTGCAAGATGAAAATGATTTACTCTTGCCCCTTGCAGCGAGTCGGCTGAGTGAAATTGGTGGGCAACAAGTTGTCAGTCATTTACTTAATCTCCTTGAAACAGATATTGGTGACGTTTTCCGTGTGTTACTCTTGCAAATATTAGCAGACATTGGTCATACGGATGCTTCTGATGCAGTTATTCGTATTCTCAATAGTACACATCATCCAGAAGTCCGTGCGCGTGCTGCCTTTGCTCTCGGTAAAACAGGAGGTGATAAAGCCTTCGACACCTTAATCACAGCCTTACATGCTGAAACAAATCTGAAAATTCGTCAGCAAGTGATTGTTGCTTTAGGCTGGTTAGGTGATGAGCGTTGTGTGCCAGACTTAGTACAAATCATGGAGACAGATAGCGATAAAGAAACACAAACCTTTGCAACCGAATCGCTGGGACGGATTGGTACAGAGCAGTGTTTTGAACCGTTAGTGTATACACTACAAAATACAGATGCCCTGCCCATTGTGCGCTATTATGCGGCTCACGCACTTGGGGCTTTAGGCGATGAGCGTGCTATCGATATTTTACAAGCAGTGATAGATGACCCCGAAGCCCATGCTTGGGTCGCACAGATGGCAAGTGAATCCCTCGAAAAATTAGGTGCTTAGACACTTGTAATTACAAAAATAGCCCCTCATCAGAGAAGGGCTATCTACTACCCTAGTCTTTCAGGAATGGGATGAATCGTTTTACCCAGCGCACGAGAATATTGCGCCTCGCATCTGACCATGCACGATCGGCAATGTCGTTATTACGGATTTGCTCAGGAGAGCCATCACGCGGTTGGCTGTAACGCTCCTTGATATAATTGCGCGTAATCGCTGAAACTGACCGTTCTGCATTAGGAATTTGGCGAACAACTTGTTTGCGCCGTTCTTCTGGTGTTTTATCGTCTGTGCTACGGATACCAATCAACCCTAAATAGCGTAACAAACGAGCATAAGCCCGACTAACAGGTGATAAACCACCCATCCCACGCCATTCCCACCACCACCAAAGTGTTAACAGAATCGCCACAATTAGTAGAATTGATAAGAATAACAGGAATGCAAAGCCAATTGCAGGGAGCAAAAAGCTCAAGAAACTTGTATTTGGTGGGTCAGGTGGTGCAACAGGTGGCGCGACTGTTGGCACAATGACAGGCGTTGCTGTCGGTGTTGGACTCGGTGTTACCGTAATCGTCGGTGGCGCATCTAAGGCTTGAGCATCCGTATCGCTGTATGTCGCCGTCGGCTGAGGTGTTGAGGTTGGTAACAAGGTCGGTGTGGCAGTTGGCTCAGTTGTTGGCGCACCTGTTGGCTCATTATTTTCGGGACTTACATCATCACCATCACGATTAATCGGTGCTTGTGCTGAGGTTGGTTCAAATTCGACCCAACCATATCCAGGGAAAAATACTTCAACCCATGTATGAGCATCACGCTCACGGACAACATACTGCCCTAATTGTGAGTCAAATTCACCTTCGGCAAAGCCTGCTGCCATGCGTGCAGGAACACCTAAACTGCGTAACATGGCGACCATAGACGTGGCATAATAAGTACAATAGCCTTCACGTTGTGTGAACAAGAACCATTCCATTGGGTCAACCCCATCAGGCGGTGCTGGAATCTGTTCATTATATGTGATGTTCGTGCGAAGATAAGTTTCAATGGCTTTAGCTTGGTCGTAAGGATTTGTTGCATTGGCATCTGTGACAATCTGACGCGCTAAATCGGCAATACGCCCACTGACACCGACCCCGCTAGCATTCGGGCTGGCAACCCAATCAGGATAGTTTGTTCCTGCATTACGCAAATCATCAGCAGATGCGACACTAATAGCACTCAATACGGTATATGATTCACCACGTTGTATGACACGCTCTGGACGAATTACGCTGACATTCATCGGTGAATTAGCGTCATCTTGGTCGCCATTGGTACGCAATAAATCAATACGCCCTGTCACATCAACAGAAACAGGTTGTGGCGCAGCATAAATGAGGCGTGTTGGATTGCTCATGGTAACTGTTTGCTGAATTGTCAACCGTCCTAAGTCTGTGCCTGCTGGAGCGATAATATCGAGTGGCAAATTGAAATCAGCTACACGCCGTGTCGCAGATGGCATCCAACGACCATTGTTGTATCGCTCAAAAACGCGAGAACGCCAATAAAGGCGATTATCTGTTGGGGCATCAATGAGCATGATGACTTGGTCACCGAGTTGAATTGCCCCCCCTAAATTGAGTGAATCGCCACCGTAATAATCAAATGTTGCAGGACCTTCACTTTCGATGGGTTCAACTAGTCGATTCCAAAATTCTGCCATTTGCCGAATGGGGTCAGATGCGAGGAATTGCTGGAAATTATTCAAACGCTCTTGTAGGTTGCCTGATGGTATCCCCCATGCAAAGACGAGAGCTAAAAGTGAAATACCTGTCCCCACAGCTAGGAATTGTCGGCGCAAGCGTTGTGGAACACGCACACCGTTGACATACCAATCCCACTCACGCGCATCTAGATTACTCCTGACAATCAATAGCAGTGACATCAAGGCAAATGCCATCAAGTACCAGTCAAGGTTTGCCTCACCTGCATAGACGACCATATTGACGACTAGTATTAATCCTGGTGGGATGATCACCCGCCAAACGCGGTCAATGCGGAAAATATGCCAAGCAGTGTTATAGCCAAAGAACCAAAAAAGAACCGATACCACCATCGAGAAGACAAGTGTATCTTGATTGATACCCCCTGTTGCAGCATCAATAATCCACTCTAATGTGCGGATAATAACAACTTCAATACCTCGAACAGGATTGAGCGAATTCGAGAAGGCTGCCAGCAGAATAACAGTGATAACACCATATAAACCACTGACAATTAGTGCATAAAATTCGTTATAGCGACTACGCGATAAAAAATAACCAAATAGCAAACTAATGATGACAACTGGCACTGTGAAGTTAAGGCTGATAGGCCAATCGGCTGCGCGGAGTGCGAAGGCAGGCATCAGCAATAAGACTATTGAGATTAAAAGGGCTGTCACATCACCCGATGCAATGTATGTTTGCCATAATTCGCTCGCCCAATTAGATTGATTCTGTTGTGTTGATGTTTGTGGTCGCTGAAAGGTACTCATTGTATCCTTTGTGGGAGGCTATTGATTATGTGTAACTCATAGGCATTGTAGTCTTGCATTTGGTTCGAGGCAACCATTGCCTAATCAACGATTGCCCTATTGTTAAGCGAAGATATTACAAATTTGAGACTCTTTACCAAGCCATAATCGTGAAATCAAAAAGAGGAAGTAGATTATCATCATTTGTAGTTTCTGCTGAAAGACGAACACCATCCCACCATTGATAGACTGTCATATAGACTGTGAATTGGGTACGTCGCAACCGCGTTTCGTAAGGCAAGAAAATAACGCGCTCTTCAACATAGTATGTATTAGGTACCCAAGTAGACATTGTACCAAGTGGCGCATCATAATCGTAGATATTTGGTTGCAAGTAGATAGGATGTGGCGATTGGTCATCCTGTGCGTATAAACCCCACCTATCGTTAAAGATTTGAACACCAACACTATAATCTTGTGTTAGTGGTTCATCGATTGACCACCATAAGCGCAATGATAGTTCTGCTCCCTCTGGGCGATAAATCATTGTACTTTCTATTTGCTGAGACTGCTCTGTTAAGACTTCGTAGCCATGAAAACGTAGTCCATTCTCAAATATAATTCCGTTAGGGTCAGGCGGAGCAACATACAATTGCAAGAAAAATCTAGGGCTTCCAAAAAACCTTGCTGGAATACGATTATTCGTCACAGCAGATTGAATTAAGGAATCTTCGTTATCAATTGTACGCACATACCATACTCGTCGATGATGCCCTTGAATCTCGTTCACAATTTCTAAACCTGATGGAAAATATACCCTTTCATAGTACGCCCAGACATCAGCCCGTTGGCAATCACAATTTGCGTCAATGATGATGACATCCCCTGCTGAGTAATGGTCTTGCCACCACTGAAATGTTGACTCAAAATCTGCAATAGGTTCTTTGTACGAGGAAATCGACTGAGGTATAAAAAGCAGGACGATTAAACCGATACCAGCAACATATCGCATACGCTGTGGCAAGACTACTATGGCTTGTGTAATCAATAATGCGATGGCAGGTGCTAACCACCATCCATATCGAGCAAATTGGAAGAAATTCGTGCGCGAGTGTGATACGTAAAGACTGCAAATCCCGCCAAGCAACCAGATAATAAAGAATATGAGATAGCGTTTGTTGGTACGTTTTTGCGATAAGCTGATTATGACTGCTAAGATGACCAACACAAACCAAGCTACGTCCATTGTGCCGAAGTAATCTACCAATCTTTGATAAATTGCGACGTGCAACGATGGTAAAGCTGCAGTTTCAAACACTTGTGATGTTCGTTCTAGGACAACGCTTAATTTGCTCCAAATTTCAGGAAAAGCAATCACCAATGCAACAAAACCTGGAAGAACCCATAAGCGTAAATTTCTGATTCCGCGCGTGAATGTGTACAAACCGATTACTGCATAAGCAAAAAAAGCTGTTAGTGCCGAATACCACATGCTTGCCATTGCAAGCCCAACAATTGCTCCATTCTTCCAGTTAGGCTTATCAAAGTATCGTAATATGAGATAAAAGGTCATTGAAAAAGTGAGCATCACAAGGGTATATGGGCGCAGTAGGACGCTCAAGTAAACGATATATCCCAATGCAGCATATGCTAGAGTAGCGAAATAACCTGCATATGATTTTTGAAACAGACGTTGTGCTAGGACAAACACAAAACTAACATTGATTAAGAAAATTAATATCAAAAATACGCGCATGACAAATGGTGATATGCCAACGAAGATATGCCATCCATAAAGCAGTAGATAGAATCCAGCAGGAAAATCAAATGGGTTGCGCGTAAACACTTCACGAAAAGTTCCTGATGCTTGCCAGGTAGACCATATTTCATCTTGGTCAAAATAAAGGTCTGGTAGCAGAATGAAACGGCTCAGTCCAATTAGTATCAATGTGCCACTAATAGCTAGCCAATTGATTAAATTCTGATTTTTCATCATGAGACACTATGCTCTAGGATTCGATGGGACGCATTCTAATCACCAAGGTTAGGATTGAGAAGGCATAGTTAAGTGGCGTATAATGCTATTTTAGGTAAGCTAGGGAATCGCGGTTGAGTATGCCTCAACTGAGGAAAGTCCGCACTCCACAGGGCAATGATGCTGACTAACGGTCAGGCAGTGAAAGCTGACGGAAAAGTGCCACAGAGATGAGATTGCATCACAAGATGTGAGGGTGAAACGGTGTGGTAAGAGCGCACCAGCATTAATGGCGACAATTGATGGCTAGGTAAACCCCATCAGGAGCAAGACCATGCAGATACATTGAAGTTGCCCGCTTCGCAAAAAGTATCGGGTAGGTTGCACGAGGTGTCTGGTAACAGGCATCCCAGATAGATGATTCCCACCTTTATAGGTACAGAATGCGGCTTATCAGCTTGCCTATTTTAAATAGCGAAAGGATTGTTACTTAGCAATCCTTTTGTTTCCTGAACAAATCTTAATTTAAAATTAACTATCAGCTATTGCTAATGAAACTTTCTTATTGTAAGGTGTAGTAACAAATTATGAACTTTATGCGATAGAGTGATAGAGTATGTATGGTAAATCATCCCCACTCTTGCAATAAATATTACAACAAATTAATTAGCTCCATAGAACCAAAATTCACTGACGCATTTTGTCAGGATTTTGTTCAGATAATAGTGTAGCAAGTTCCTCTTAAGAACTATATATTTCAGCTTTTAAAACAACTAAATAAACTTTAAGACCTCTTATGAACTATATCTAATAACCTTGCAGAACCCTTGCATACACATTTAGTAGTTTTTGTAAGGTTTATTTATAGAGTATTTGAGATTAT